>NZ_VHKO01000002.1 GCF_015223435.1 Vibrio hibernica | reverse complement strand
CTATTAATGACCATTATTTTCAAACGCGAGCACTTTTTTCTCAATTTGTCTAAATATGAGTGAGAGTGAACCATTTACGATGAGATAAAATGCGCCAGCAATACCAAATACGGTCAATGTATCATAGGTTTGAGCATTGATACGTTGTGCATAGCCCATCAAATCCATAATAGTAATCGTGCTCGCAAGAGAGGTGCCTTTAAACACTAAAATTACTTCATTCGAGTAAGCTGGAATAGCACGGCGAATCGCATAAGGAAGCAAAACGCCTAACGTGGTTTTAGTGCTCATACCTAAAGCGCGACAAGCTTGCCATTGCCCTGAAGGAATCGCATCAAAGGCGCCTTTAAATAATTGAGTGCTATAAGCTGCCGTATTTAGTGCTAAGGCGATCATAGCGCAAAACCAAGGCTGACTTAACCAGTTCCACGCAATACTTTCTTTTATTGCTTCAAACTGTCCTGGACCGTAATAAATTAGAAAAATTTGTACTAATAACGGCGTACCAGTGAATACTGTTATTAATCCTCGGCTCAACCAATGAATTATTGGTGTTTGAGTAATTAAGCTCACCGTCATTAAAAGAGAAAGAATACAACCAACCAGTAAGGCTACAGCGGTGAGTTCGAGGCTTGTTTGTAACCCGTTTAACAATTGCCAAATATGTTGTTCATTCATGCTTTGGCTCCGGTTTTCTTCTTATTGATCGTGATGGTATTTTCTTGTAGTTGGTATTTTTTATTAATTAACTTCACGATGCGTTGGGTTATTAATGTGATCACAAGATAAACCATGGCAGCGGTGGCGTACCAAGTAAAGCTTTGGTGGGTAGCGGCAGAAGTTAGTTGTGCTTGCTTTAAAAGATCGGTGACACCAATTAAAGAAACCAATGCTGTATCTTTTAGCAGTACAAGCCATTGGTTCGTTAAGCCGGGTAGAGCATGACGAATAGCCTGTGGTAAGACGATACGAATAAAGGCACGTTTTTTACTTAGTCCAAGAGCATTAGCCGCTTCCCTTTGCCCTTTTGGGACTGCTTTTAAAGCGCCACGTAATGTTTGAGCAGCATAGGATGCGAAAATAAGGGAAAGGGCAATAACACCGGATAAGAATGGGCTAACATCAATATACTCGCCAGTGACATAAAATAAGATTTGGCTGGAACCAAAGAAAATAAACAAAACGACTAATAATTCAGGTAACCCTCTGATGATAGTCACAAGAGCAGTAGTCGGCCAAGAAATCACGCGTAAACGAGACATCTCACCACCCGCAAATATTACGGATAAGATTAGGCCGACTGCAAGACTACTGAACGCGAGTTCAATTGTTAATAAACTCGCATCTACCAGAGCAAGAGAGTAACCTGAAAGCATTATTTTTTCCGATCGTTTAGTGGTTTATTTAACAATTACTTGCCAAAATATTGGTCAAAAATTTTCTTGTATTGACCATTTTCTTTCAACGTTTTCAATGCTGTATTGAGTTGCTTAACAAGATCTTGATTATCTTTATTAACGGCAATACCAAAACCATTACCAAAGTACTGCTTATTAGTTACCGGGTCACCAACGTAAGTTAGCTTATCATTATTTTTAAACCATTCCGCTACAACTGCTGTATCACCAAATACACTATCAATACGTCCATTTTGCATATCGATAAAGGCATCTTGATAACTTGCGTATGGAACAGAAGTAACATCTGGCATCTGATCAACTAAATAGCTTTGGTGTGTAGAACCATTTTGAACGCCAACACGCTTACCTTTTAGTGCCGCTTGATCGGTAATTTTGCCTTTATTTGAAACAAAAGCAGCAGCGTTATCGTAGTAGGCATCAGAAAAACTGACTTGCTTTAGGCGTGCATCAGTAATATCCATTGCAGAAATAGCAGCGTCATAACGTTTGAATTTTAATGCAGGGATTAGACTATCAAAAGCTTGGTTATGGAAAGTACATGTTGCTTTAATTTCTGTACAAATTGCTTTCGCTAAATCGATATCAAAACCTTGAATCTGATTATTATCATCCATATATTCAAATGGTGCATAAGTCGCTTCAGTAGCAAATTTTAATTCTTGTTGTGCAAAAGCATGCGTTGATGCTAAAGCGATAACACTGGCTAACAAAATTTTTTTCATTGTATAACTCCATTTATATCTGTGATTTTCTTTAAAAAATATCGCTTATTACTTAGTGAGTATTATATTAATTTCTCACCTTTATTTAAGGAAAGGGAACGTCGATTTAATGTTGTAAATATTGTTTAAAAGCTTCAGTTTTAGGGTGTGTAAAACTGGATTTATCACCGTATTCTACAACATATCCTTTTTCTAGATAAAGTAGGTGGGAGGCTATTTTTCGGGCGAAGTCTACCTCGTGGGTGACGACGACTTGGGTTATGCCTGTATTGCTTAAATCTTTAATAATATTAACAATTTGAGTTGTTATTTCAGGATCTAATGCAGCGGTTGGCTCATCAAATAGCAATACATCAGGCTTCATCATTAATGCTCGAGCAATCGCAACGCGTTGTTGTTGACCACCTGATAATTGTAATGGCCAAGTATTTATTTTATCGGCAAGTTGGAGGCGGGTGAGTATTGACGTCGCTTCTTGTTTAGCAGACTCTTTTGATATGCCTAGTACTTTTACTGGAGCTTCAATTAAATTATCTAGTACGCTCATATGTGGCCATAGATTATATTGTTGAAAAACCATGCCGACTTTTTTGCGTAAGCTCAAACCATCTTTTTCTGAAATATTGTGATTAAAATCGTATGAGGTGCCTGCAACCTGAAGTGAACCACTATCAGGTAGCTCTAATAGATTAAGTATACGGAGTAGCGAGCTTTTACCGGCGCCACTCGGCCCAAGCAAAACTAAAGTATCACCTGATTGGCATTCAAAGCTCACATCATGGAGAACTTGTGTTGAGCCGTAGAATTTATTAATCGCGCTAATTTGAATAGTCATGCTTCCATACTGCATTAATTTTCACTAGCCGGATATACTAATCAGTACATCATATTATGCAAGAAAAAATTATTTAAAATTAAGAACCGAGAGGAATACTCCAAATCGGCTTAAATAATAGACGATAATTTGTTAGCCGAGTACTTGTTTGTTAATGAAATGTTGGTAGTTGGGATGTAAGTCAAACATAAGGTTAAATAGGGGATATGTTAGAAAATAAAAAAGCTAAAGAAGATGAATTCTTTAGCTTTCAAATCGAGATGCTTTAACTACTTACTTGCTAAAAAGGCATCTTTACGCGTATTGAAAATATCAACAAAATAATTAATTTCTTCACTACAATATGGTTTTAAACCTGTGGCGATCATACGTTTGGCTCCGCGGCCGACAATCTCACCTTGTTCTTTAAAGGCAAAGTTGAGTGTGACCACACCACGCTTACCATTCACATCGAAAGTTGCTCCGGAGAATTCTACTTCAGGGTGAGTGAGATCTAAGCGAGAAAATTCAATGTCCATACTTTCATATATAACTAATGGACGTTGGCAATTGAACATCTGTTGCTGCTCTTCCATTAATGGCACCATGATGTGTGGGAAATTCATGCCAGAAAATTGAACGTAATTAGTGACAACATGTTCAATGAACACATTATTGGTACAAACATCACCTTCATGATGCATATGTAGATAAGCTTTGCCTTTACTGTCTAATAGGGCAATGTCGTTTTCATTGGTTTCTTCAATATGTAGTGGTACACCATCAGCAACCATGCCTGAAAAACGAAAGCTCATTTTTTCGCTGATGCCTTTTTGTTGAAGTAGCATGGCAAATAATAAATCACCCGGCACACAGAAACGTTTACTGTCTTCATCATGGATAGGATTAAAGTCACCCGCTACTTTTTTAGCAAAATGACTCGCTTGTTCACGAGTGAATTTGAAGGTGTTGTCTTCTGTGGAAAAATAAGGGGCTAAGAACATAAGTCACTACTGGTAATAAAAACAGCCGCGATTATATATGACAAAGTGAGTAAATTGGTCAGTCCAGTTAAAAAAAATACAATAAAGTTCAAATGGCTCTAAAAAATGCACGAAATAAGGTGAAATTAAATCAATGATGAAGGTATAAATTATTATGAAAATCGCTATAATGACCGGCTTCTTTTAATTGAAGTCGATGCTTACTTCTCGTTATTGTCAATTTTGATTTGTACCAAAGTCTAAAGCTGAACGACAGACTATAAAGAAGATAAATTTTCTATGACTGAATGATTTATGTAATTAAATTTTTGGTCAACTATTTTAAACTCAAGTGCTACTTGGTATGTGGCACCACTGTAATAGGATATATTCATGCCTGTAATTACTCTCCCTGATGGCAGTACTCGCCAATTCGATAACGCAGTTTCAACTATGGATGTAGCATTTTCTATCGGCCCTGGTCTTGCAAAGGCTACTATTGCTGGCCGTGTAGATGGCAATCGTGTTGATGCGTGTGATTTGATTGAAAATGATGCGAGCTTAGAAATTATTACTGCTAAAGATGAGGATGGTTTAGAAATCATTCGTCACTCTTGTGCTCACTTGCTTGGACATGCGATTAAGCAATTGTTTCCTCAAGCTAAAATGGCAATTGGTCCAACTATCGATCGTGGCTTTTATTACGATATCGATCTTGAACATTCATTAACTCAAGACGATCTTGATGCTATCGAAAAACGTATGAAAGCGTTAGCGAAAACCAAGTATCAAGTTGTGAAAAAGAACGTCAATTGGCAAGAAGCACGTGATACGTTTGAGTCTCGTGGGGAAGAATACAAAATTGCAATTTTGGATGAAAATGTCTCTCGTGATGATCATCCAGGTTTATATCACCATGAAGAATATATCGACATGTGTCGTGGTCCGCATGTGCCGAATATGAGCTTCTGCCAAAACTTCACTCTACTTAATGTAGCGGGTGCATATTGGCGTGGTAATAGTGATAATAAAATGCTGCAACGTATTTACGGCACAGCGTTTGCGGATAAAAAACAACTTAAAGAGCATCTTGTTCGTTTAGAAGAAGCGGCTAAGCGTGATCATCGTAAAATTGGTAAGCATTTAGATTTATTCCATATGCAGCAAGAAGCCCCGGGTATGGTCTTCTGGCATCATAATGGCTGGTCAATTTTCCGTGAACTAGAAGTATTTGTACGTGAAAAACTGACCGAATACGATTATCAAGAAGTAAAAGGTCCATTAATGATGGATCGTGTACTTTGGGAACGTTCTGGTCACTGGGATAAATACGCCGATGCCATGTTCACAACGTCTTCAGAAAATCGTGAATATGCAATTAAACCAATGAATTGCCCAGGTCATGTTCAGATCTTCAACCAAGGTTTGAAGTCTTATCGTGATTTGCCACTACGAATGGCAGAGTTCGGCTCTTGCCATCGTAATGAACCTTCAGGCGCGTTACACGGCATTATGCGTGTGCGTGGTTTTACCCAAGATGATGCCCATATCTTCTGTACTGAAGAACAGATTCAAGATGAAGTGATCCAATGTATTAAAATGGTCTATGACGTCTACAATACGTTCGGTTTTGATAACATTGTTGTTAAACTATCGACTCGTCCTGAACAACGAGTCGGTAGTGATGAAATTTGGGATAAATCAGAGAATGATTTAAAACTTGCTTTAGAGTCGATGGAAATCCCATATGAAATTCAAGAAGGAGAAGGGGCATTCTACGGTCCTAAAATCGAGTTTACATTACACGATTGTTTAGATCGTGCATGGCAATGTGGTACTGTTCAACTTGATTTTAATTTACCGGGTCGTTTAGGGGCTACATACGTTGGTGAAAGTAACGAACGTCTTGTTCCTGTTATGATTCACCGTGCGATTTTAGGCTCTCTTGAACGCTTTATCGGTATTTTGATTGAAGAATATGCTGGTTTCTTTCCTACTTGGTTGGCACCAGAGCAAGCTATCATCACCGGAATTACAGATAAACAGGCTGATTATGTGCAACAAGTTGCACAAAAATTGCAAAAATCTGGCTTTAAAGTAAAAGCGGACTTGAGAAATGAGAAGATAGGCTTTAAAATCCGCGAACACACATTAAAGCGTGTACCTTACATCCTCGTTTGTGGTGACCAAGAAATGGAAGCTGGAGAAGTTGCAGTACGTACACGAAAAGGCACAGACCTTGGTAAATTCAAAGTTGAAGATTTAATTTCATATCTTCACGCCGATGTCTCAAGCCGTAAGCTCAATCTGGAGGAATAACCTATTAAAGGCGGAAGAAAAGGCCAACAACCGGCCAAGCAAAACCAGCATCGTTTAAACGATGAAATACGTGGCGTCAAAGAAGTACGCTTAACCGGTGCAGATGGCGAGCCAGTAGGTGTTGTCACAACTGAAGAAGCACTTGAAGCAGCGGTTGAAGCTGGTATGGATCTGGTAGAAATCAGTCCAAACGCTGAACCACCAGTCTGTCGTGTGATGGACTATGGTAAATTCCTCTTTGAAAAGAGCAAAGCTGCTAAAGAGCAGAAGAAGAAGCAAAAACAGGTCCAGACTAAGGAAATTAAATTCCGTCCTGGGACTGATATCGGAGACTATCAGGTAAAACTACGCAACCTGACTGGTTTCCTTGAAGACGGCAACAAAGTGAAAGTAACTATTCGCTTCCGTGGTCGTGAAATGGCTCACCAAGAGATTGGCGTAGACGTTCTTAGGCGTTTGAGAGTGGACACTGAAGAGTTAGCAGTGGTTGAATCTTTCCCAACGCGTATAGAAGGTCGCCAAATGATCATGGTGTTGGCCCCTAAAAAGAAGTAATTAACGGCCTTACAAGTAATTAAACCTCGTTACCTGCCATAATTGGCAAGGTAAAGAGGTTTTATTCGCCCTAATTACATATTATTAACCGATATGTTTATTAACACTGCGTTTTTTAAGCTATTTTTAGCACGTAGAACGATTAATACATACAATGCGGAGTTATTCATCCATGCCTAAGATGAAAACAAACCGAGGCGCTGCGAAGCGTTTCAAAAAAACTGGTGGCGGCTTTAAATTTAAGCACGCGACAAAACGTCATATCCTGACTAAACGTACTACTAAAAACAAGCGTCAGCTTCGTCCAAACTCCATTCTTCCTAAATGTGAAGTAGCTGGTGTTGTACGTATGCTTCCATACGCTTAATTTTTTGTTAGTTTATTTAATAGTTTAGGAGAGACATAATGCCTCGCGTAAAACGTGGTGTACAAGCTCGTGCACGTCATAAGAAAGTTCTAAAGCAAGCTAAAGGTTACTACGGAGCACGTTCACGTGTTTACCGTGTAGCTTTCCAAGCAGTTACAAAAGCTGGTCAATATGCATACCGTGACCGTCGCAATAAAAAGCGTACGTTCCGTCAACTATGGATCGCTCGTATTAACGCTGCTTCTCGTCAAAATGGTCTATCTTACAGCCGTTTCATTAATGGCCTTAAGAAAGCATCTATTGAGATCGATCGTAAGATCCTTGCTGATATCGCTGTATTCGACAAATCTACATTTGCAGTATTAGTTGAAAAAGCGAAAGCTGCTCTTTAACTAGAATCAGTTTTAGAATTATGAAAAAGAGAGCCTCGGCTCTCTTTTTTTATTACTGTTTATTATCAATAGCTTTAATTAGGTTCATTATTTAGTATTAAAAATACTGATGTCTAGTATTCCGATTTCATTTTAATGAATTACAAAGACAAGATAGTAGGCTATCACGTATAATTAACTTGTCATTTACGTTAATAAAAGAGTTTTCATGATTAATATTGGTCAAATCAATACACTTACTGTTACCAAACAAACAGATTTTGGATATTTCCTTGATGCTGATGATTTTGGCTCTGTGCTGTTACCTAATAAATTTGCATCAGATAATATCGTTGTTGGTAGTGATATAGATGTGATGCTGTATTTTGACTCTGATAATCAACTTTCTGCGACAACAGAAACACCAATAGCTCAAGTTGGGCAGTGGGGAATGATGCATGTTGTTGGCGTAAATAATATCGGGGCTTTTGTTGATTGGGGTATCGATAAAAAAGACTTGCTGATTCCTTTTAGTAATCAACGTGTTCCTTTATCTGAAGGGCAAAGTATTTTAGTTTATGTTTATTCTGACTCTGCATCTGGCCGTATTGTTGGTACAACCAAATTTAATAAATTATTAGATAAAACCCCTGTAACTTATGCAATTAATGATCAGGTCGACTTATTGATCGCTGAACGTACTGATCTTGGCTTTAAAGCGATCATTCACGAAAAGCATTGGGGAGTGATCTTTAAATCAGATGTATTTGGAAAGCTATTTGTTGGTAAGCGCTTGAAAGGTTACATCAAAGAAATACGTGAAGATGGACGAGTTAATTTATCACTGCAAAAGATTGGAATAGCAAAAATGGATGACTTGAGTGAAAAAGTGCTCCATGTATTGGAAACTAAAGGTGGATTTTTACCATTAAGTGATAAGTCAACTCCTGAAGCTATTTTTACGGTATTTCGAACAAGTAAAGGGACGTTTAAGAAGACTATCGGCGGCTTGTATAAAGAAGGAAGAATTCGCATCGAAAAAGATGGCATTTACCTTATTGATTAATAAACCTATTAGAAGATAAAGCCTCGATAGAGGCTTTTATGAAAAGAGTGTCCCGAAACAAGCAGTGGCGAGTTGCGTTCACTTTTAAGTATAGGAACGTCCTTGATATTCGATCTTAAAATAAATTATTATCTCGAACTAATTCTCGAGGTAAACCATTTTTAATTCTATTTCCAACCCATTTTCCTAGGCCAATAATTTTATTTTCAAAGCTGACGATCACTTCTCCTGTTCCAATTTGAATAGGACGAACATCACGCCCCATAAACCACTCTCGAGCCTCTTCGATTGTTAGTTCAACTAGCAAATTATTATCTGGTTTGGCAAGAGCCATGACAGCCTCATGCTGCCAACGAAATAGTTGAGATGATTTCTTGGCTGCTTTTAATATTTCAGCCAGTTTTATTCCGATCCTACTGAAGCGGAGTTCTCCAATCATGTGCGTCATAGCACTTGGAAATAACCATACCTCTTTATCTCTGATCCATATGTCACTGCTGTCTGGGATCGATAGAGATAGCGTTTCCGCTAATGAATATTTAATTTGTTCGATGAGTTTCGCTGAGGCTTTTTCAAACGGGAATTTGCCTAAACGTTTATGTACTTCTAAAGGAGGAACTGAAGCGACCTTCTTTATTCTAGCGACAAAAAAACCTTCACTATCAAATATTTGAGGGTAGACGTGAAGGAACCCTTCTGCTGTTATTGCTTTCTCTGCGTGTTCAAATAAATGTCCAAGAGATTGAAACTCAACAGCATCACCGAAAGTGTTTTTCAGATGATGACAAACGTCTTGGTTTTCTTGCAGATTCAAGGTACAAGTAGAATAGACTAAAACACCATTATGTTTTAACGCATGAAAAGCACTCTCAATGAGATCTTTTTGTGTTTGGGCTATTTCAATAATGGAAGATAAACTCCAATTACTCATGGCATCGGCATCTTTACGTACCGAACCTTCGCCTGAGCATGGGGCATCGAGTAAAATCGTATCGAATTGTTCTGGTAACCATGCGCCGAATACGCGAGCATCGAAGTTAGTGAGTGCAGTATTATGAATGCCGCAACGTTGTAGGTTAGCACTAAGGATTTTCACTCTACTCGCTGAATATTCATTTGCAACGAGGGCGCCATTATTTTGCATTGCCGCAGCAATTTGAGTGGTTTTTGAACCTGGTGCAGCAGCCATATCTAGAACAGTATTAAAGTTATCATTATTTTCTAATAGGGCGGTAACAGGAAGCATTGAACTGGCTTCTTGAATGTAAAACAAACCAGATAGGTGCTCTGCGGTATTGCCTAGAGGAACGGTGTCATCCTCACGCTCGAGCCAAAATCCTTGATTACACCAAGGAATAACTTCTAATGACCATAGCTTTTTTTTTGCCAATATTAAGAAATCGGATACTGAAATTTTGAGTGTGTTAACTCTAATACTACGACGTAAAGGTCGTTGACATGCGGAGGTAAACTCATCCATGCTTAAATGAGGTGGCATAGTCGATTCGATTAAAGATAAAAATTCAGGTGGAAGTTTAACGTTAGGATGCAAAGTAGCCTCAATATTTAGTCTAAGAAGAATGAATGTTATTTTGTATTAAAAGAAAATACAGCTCATTTAAGCTGTATTTTACAGGTTACGTTATTAGTAAATATCCCACTATGATCGTGGAATCGCTTTTTGCCAAGTTAACCATTCTGGTTGAGATTCTTTATTAAGCAGAAAAGTTGTTTTAGGCTCAGCTTTAGGCTCTAAATCTTCCCCTTCAGGTGTAGCAAAGGTAATTCCTCCACGTAAGATATTATCTACAGTCCCTGCTTTGACATTTGCCCCCGTTAATCCAATGCTAACATTCACACCAGATACATCCCAGAAGATGGAGTTTTTACGAATTAAATAAGCGTATTTTTGATTGATCTCGATTGTTGTGATGACCCTATCCGCCAAATCACCAAGCTCGACATGAGTAACTCGACCGACTTCAAAATCACGATATAAAATAGGGGTGCCTGCCTTCACTGAATTTTTCGTTAAGCTTTGTAGATAAAAAGTTGTCCCTGATTGCATTTGTCGTTGCTGATCTAAAGTAAATTTGTAGTTTGCAGTGGTATTTGTTGAGGGCATTACTTGCAAGTAAGGCGTTAACAATGAGTCTATATTTTTCGCTCCGTTGAGACTTATTTCAGGGCTAACCACCCAAAATTGACTCCCTTGTCTAGCAATGTTTGATACATATTGAGGGAAGATTCGTGCTGTAATATCCACATTATTAAGCCTAAAGTCGGGGCGAACGAGGGTGATTTCGCCTACAGGTACACCTTGATATTTGATCGGCATGCCTGGTTTTACACTGCTATTTTCTTTTGCTATTAAAGTAATTTGACGACCAAATTGACGAGCAGATTTATAGTCTTCGTAGAGTATCCAATTTTTATTTAGCTTGTTTTCTACTCCGTTTATTGAATCGAAAGCGATGCCACCTTTTATTAATGACGCTAAAGGTGACGCGGTCACATTTATACCGCTTAAACTTGCATCGACCTTAATACCTGAATAATTCCAAAATACGGTATTTGCCGTGAGTAGGTGCTGGTAACGGTTTTCGATGCGAATAAATATTTTTACACCACCATCAACGAGCTTAAAGCTTGATACCTTACCAACTTGAAGATTGCGGTATAGAATAGGACTGCCTTTGGATACGGGTGGTAGTGAAGGGGCAAACAAGGTTAAGCTTGTTGAACCGAATGTTTCATATTTTGCTAGTTCAGCTAAGGACTCGCTCGCATAGAGTTGATATTTACTATTGATTTTTTCATCGCCACGGCTATCAAAACTAATTGAGCCAGCTAACAGTCGTTTAACCGGAGGCATGGTGACACTAAGCCCCATTCCACTAATCTGAGCATCAACGCTACCACTCACAAAAAAGCGGCTTTGAGATTTTACTAGTTGAGCATATTTAGAACTAACTTGGGCATCAAAAACTACTTTATCGTTACGTAAAGATATATTACTGACTGTACCTACAGGAATCCCTTTATAAAGAATTTGGGTTCCAGTTTCTAATCCGTATGTGTCATCTGAAATCAATGTTATTGCTGTTGTAAGACGCTTAGTGCGTAGTAAATCATTTTTACGAATAACACTGAACTGACGCGTTTTTATACCAATGCCGGGAACCAAAGTTAGAAAATTACCAGTCACAAGGTTAGATACATTTTCCAATTTGGTTAACGAGAGTTTAATTTCTTCTAAGACAAACTGAGAGCCTTGATTTAATACATCATTAAACGCAGGTTGAATTGCCGCTGAAGCGATAACTGATTTTTTATCTTCAGATAGTTTTACATCCGTAATTTGACCTATTTCGATGCCTTTATACATGATAGGGGAATTGGCTGATACTTTACTGTCATCAGGTAATACCATTGTTATACGAGTTCCGCGTCCTGCCGTTTTAATGTTTGAATATAAATTAAAGTTAGTATCGGGTTCTATTGTGCTGCCATCTTGTGGGGAGTCAACGGCAATACCACCAATCAATAACGCATTTAAACTTTCTAACTGAACATCAACACCATTAAAACCTATATTGGCACTGATACCACTTACATTCCAAAACCGGCTGTCTGAATTGATGATATGAGAGTATTGCTTTTGGATAGAAATTTGAATTTTGACTGAGTTTGAATCTTTAGCGAGTGTGAAGTTTGTCACTTCTCCTATCGGGATCTTACGGTACATAATTTTAGATCCGACCGTGATAGAACCTAAATCCTTTGAAGTGAGAGTGAGGTTAAGGCCATTTTGGCTACGAAGATCCATCGGTTCTTCTTTAAACGCGGTGTAATTAGTTGAAAAATGCTTAGAGGAGTCTCTTAGTTCATGATTATTTGGATCAATTGCAATATAGTTACCAGATACTAAGGCATCAAGCCCCGTGATTCCACTCAAGCTTGCCTGAGGTTTAACTAACCAAAAACGAGTATGCTTAGATAATAATTTACTTGCCTTAGGGTAAATATCAGCCGTGACATAAATATCTTTTAAATCATCGGAGAGACTTATCTTTTTGACAATGCCGACCTCTAATCCTTGATAGCGTATCGTTGTTCTTCCTTCAACTAATCCTTGTGCATCAGAGAAGTGAATCTGAATCCGCTCACCCATTTTTGAATACGTTTTATAACCTAACCAACCGGCAAGGCAAAGAGCGATCAACGGAAGAATCCATAATGGTGAAATTTTAGGTTCACTTTTTATTGTGATTTTATCTATTGGCGTTTGCTCATTATTCATCGGTAAGTTCATTCTTCTCTTTATTAGTAGGGTAGTTGTCCCAGATTAGCCTCGGATCTAAACTTTCTGCTGCCAGCATGGTAAGCACAACGACACCGGCAAAGGCAATAGCTGCTGGACCCGGTGAGAAATCAAGGAGTTGATCCCGATCCACTAAAGCTATAGTAATCGCAATAACGTATAAATCTAGTATGGACCATTTTCCTATCCATTTTACAAATAAGTAGATTTTCATTCTACGAGTATAGTGAGTGAGCGATTTTACTTGAATACTGATCAGTATGTAAATAAGCCCAACTATTTTTGCAATCGGAACGGCAATACTGGCGATGAAAATAATTAATCCAATTAATGGCATACCACCATCAATGAATGAAATAACGCCAGAAAATATAGTGTCTTCAAAGCGCTTACCATTACTATAAAAAATAGAGATAAGGAGCATATTTGCAGGGAAGATTAAAATACTCGCAGTAATTAAATATACCCATGTTTTCTGTATCGAATTAGGTTTTCTCTTGCGCATTTTAAAGCCGCAGCGCTGACATGAATCTGCTTCTGGTTGGGATAAATGACAATGGCGACAGTGGCTATCAACTTTTTTAAATTGAAAGTGGTTCGCTGGTTTCCATTGTTGCCAATAACGACGCACACTCATTCGAGATAATAAAAAGATAATAACAATTTGAGTAAGAAAAATACAAGCTAACCCCAGCTGTGGATTGATAGTTGCGTATTCGCTTAATTTAAAGAAGGCGATGGCGATACCCAATAAAAATACATCTAGCATCATCCAATGTTTTAACCGTTGAAATATAACTAAAGAATACTTGAATACTAAAAAATGTTGATGTCTTAATCCCCAATGAGCGGTAATGACAGAGCAGAACACGATAAGAGGAGTGAGAATACTGCAGAATAAAACTACAAAGCCTAAAACGATGGATGTTTCTTTCATCAATACATATGAGCCACTGAATAAGTTAGCTGAAAAATTAATGTTGAAAAGACGAATGGTTACAAATGGAAAAAACAGGCATGGAATGAAAAATAATAAACCACTAACCGCGAGGAATAAGTTACTTTTTAAATGACTTTGATTGCCACAATAAAGTTGAGTATTACACCTTGGGCAGTGGGCATTTTTATTATTAGGTACCTCACAAGTTGTGATTTTTATTTCGCAGGTTGGACAAATTATTTGAGCCTGCTTTGCTTGAAGAAGCCGAGTTGCTTCATCATCTTTTGATGAAGGATGCAGATTATGACGTTGTTCGGTATTCAAGCCAGAATCTCAGCGGAAATAGCTTGACCCAGAATGTGATAGTTCTGCTGTCGTAGATTTTGTTGGTTGATTGCGTTCAATAGTTGCTGCGCCATAGAGTGTTTGATATAGCCCTTGTTGATGTAGCAGTTCACCATGAGTTCCTGCTTGTGTTACCTGACCATCTTCTAATACATAAATGAGATCAGCTTGCTTAATCGCGGAGAGTCGATGAGCTACAATTAGAGTTGTCCGTCCGGTTAAAAAAGTGTCCATTGCCATGTGAAGTCTAGATTCAGTGGCTGTATCTAATGCTGATGTGGCTTCGTCTAAAATAACAAATTTCGGATTGGTTAGTAACATACGAGCAATTGAAAGTCGTTGTCGTTGACCGCCAGATAAACGAACTCCTTGTCTACCTATTAGAGTGTTTAAACCATCTGACAACTGATTAATCACATCATCCAACTGCGCCATGTTAAGCGCTTGCCACAGATCATGATCAGTATATTCACTTCCAAGCGTTAAATTCTGCCTTAAAGTATCGTTAAATAAAACAGGATTTTGCAATACTACTGAAATTTGGTCTCGAATTTCTTTAAAGCCAATATCGTCGCAATTAGTTTTATTGAACAAAATCATACCACTTTGAGCACGATAAACACCAATAAGTAATTGTATAAGTGTGGATTTACCACTGCCACTAGCGCCAACCAATGCAACTTTTTTTCCTGCTGGGATGGTTAACGTTAGCTTATCTAATATTTTTTGTTCGTGATTATAAGAAAATTCTACATCTTGAATATGAATGTCTAAAGAGGAATATTCGTTAAATGGATTTATCTTTGCGACAGGTCGATATTCTTCTTCTAGTAAAAGCAAATCGTTAATCCGTTGAAGCGCTGCTTTGGCGCTATACCAAGAAAATTGGACTGATAACAATTCTTGTACTGGGCCGAGCATAAACCATAAATACCCAAATACAGCAAAAATTTGACCAATAGTAAGATCGCTGAAGACAACCATTAACATGGCAATGGCTCTAAATAGCTCAAAACCTAATAAGAATAATAGAAAAGAAAGTCGGCCTGCAGCTTCTGATTGCCATGCAAATTTATCTGCATCTTCGCGGATCTGATTGGCCTGCTGTTTGAGTTCTTGTAAATATAAGGATTCTTTATTTGCCGCTCGTAATTGATAAATACCGTCTAAAACTTCAATTAATCGATTTTGAAAACGTTCAAATGATTTATTTTCTTTTTGTTTTAAATGTTTAACTTTACCGCCGAGCTTTCGAGATAAATAAATAACTAACGGATTGACCAATAAGATGAATAAACCCAAGCGCCAGTCTAACCATAGTAAGACACCCGCGGTACCAAATACGGTAAGAAAACTGATAACGAATTTACTTAATGTGGTGCCAATAAACTTATCGATGGTTTCAATATCTGTAACTAGGTGGGAATTAATACTGCCACTACCGCGAGTCTCGTATTGTTGGATGCTGATCAAACCAAGCTTATCAATCATTTTGCTTCGAATTTGATAAGTAACGGTTTTTGATACCAATGTAAATTGACGGTTTTGTAAAATATTTAATAACTGACTGGCAGTGCGCATTAAGACAATCATTAAAAAAGCCAAACCAATATAGCCAGCAGGCGAGTGTAATGATTGAGGAAGAACATGATTCATTACTTCAATGCCAGTTGATGGCTTGTTGAGTAAGACCTCATCGACCATTAAAGGCATTAATAATGGAATAGGGACACTGAGCATGGTGGCGATAACGGCGACTACATTTGCAGCAATGAGTTTACGTTTATGATTTTTTACTTGAGTAATAAGCCAAGACTGGTTAATCATAGATTGATAATTATTATTCATGAGTGATAATGATTCCCATTTGCGAAGTTTGCATTGTACGTAATTAACCAAAATATGGAAGTAGAGCATGTCGAATAAGTTGTACTCGCGTTTAACTGCACAGGTTGTCGCGTTGATTGAGTCAGAAACGGATCTTATCGCGAATTTAGCTAATATTAGCTCTATATTGAATATGGAGCTGGAATCTATCAATTGGGTTGGTTTCTACTTACTAAAAGGAGATGAATTAGTATTAGGACCTTTCCAAGGTAACCCAGCATGTGTTCGTATTCCTGTTGGCCGTGGAGTCTGTGGTACTGCTGTATCAGAAAACAGAGTACAAAGAGTGTCAGATGTTCATGAATTTTCAGGACATATCGCTTGTGATGCAAATAGTAATTCTGAGATCGTGATACCGTTTTCTGTAAACAATCAAATCATTGGTGTGTTAGATATTGATAGCCCAGAATTTAACCGATTTGATGAGGAGGACGAAAAAGGGCTGTTGGAATTGATGAAAGAAGTAGAAATTGTCCTCCAAACACATATTTCACCACTATAATTTGCATGTGTTGGTGGTTTTTCATTTCCATCTCTCTATAATAGCTAAAATATTTTTATGAACACCCGTGCGGAAAATTTCCCGCATTAATCAGGACCCCCCATGGAAAACACTGAAAAGTTAAAAAACAGCAAAGAAGTAATTGTATATATTGCTGAACGTTTCCCACTATGCTTTACCCTTGAAGGAGAAGCTAAGCCTCTTAAAATTGGTATCTTCCAAGATCTTGCTGAGCGTTTGAGTGACGATGAAAAAGTTAGCAAAACTCAATTACGTGCAGCATTACGTCAATACACATCATCTTGGCGTTATCTTCATGGTGTAAAACTAGGTGCAGAACGTGTTGACCTTGATGGTAATACGTGTGGTGAATTAGAAGCTGAGCATGTTGAGCATGCAAAAACAGCATTAGCAGAAAGTAAGGCTCGCGTTCAAGCTCGTCGTAAAGAGCAAGCGGATAAAAACCGTGAAGAAAGAGCGGCTAAAGTAAAATCTAAAGCGCCACGTAAACCGAAAACAGATTCAAAACCAAACGTCGATTCTAAACCTAAAACGGCAAAGCCGGCAGTAGTTGAAACTCGTGAATTGAAATCTGATGAAATTGTTCTTGGTAAAGATATTAATGTGAATATGGGTCAAGGCAATATGGCAGCAACTATTGTCGAAATTAACAAGGATGATGTACGTGTTCGCCTTGCTAACGGCTTGCAAATGGTCGTGAAAGCGGAGCACTTACGCGTATAAAGGGGATAATCCTACGCATGAATTTCCGATTAAAAGTGTCATTACTTGCTGTTAGCCTTGTGCTAGCAGCAAACTCAACATTGGCAGCCGAAGCTAAGATTAAAGAGTCTCAAATTCCGGTTCTTACTCCTGAAGCTCAGCATGCTATTGCCAGTCAACGAGTTGCTTCTCGCTTTACTCGTTCTCATTACAAACATTTCAAACTTGATGATGCTTTTTCAAAAGGCATTTTTGATCGCTATCTTGAATCCATTGATTACAGCCGTAATGTTTTTACGCAATCTGATATTGATAACTTTAAACCATTTGAAACAGAAATTGATGATCAGCTAAAGTCTGGTGATACAACGGCTGCTTTTGATATGTTTAATTTATCAATGAAGCGTCGGTACGAGCGGTTCTCTTATGCATTGACACTACTTGATCATGAGATCAAGTTTGATACCGATGAAAGAATGGAATTGGATCGCTCGAAAGCTGAATGGCCAAAGAGTGAGGCTGAAGTTGATGAACTTTGGCGACAACGTGTAAAATACGATGCACTAAATTTAAAGTTAACAGGTAAGAAGTGGCCTGAAATAAAAGAATTACTCACTAAACGCTATAATAATGCCATTAAACGCATAACTCAGGCACACAGTGAAGATGTATTCCAAATTTATATGAATGCATTTGCTCGTCAAGTGGATCCACATACTAGCTATTTATCTCCACGATCTGCAGATGAATTTCAAGCGGAAATGAGCCTATCACTTGAAGGTATTGGCGCAGTCCTTCAATCTGATGATGATTACACGACTATTCGTTCATTAGTCACTGGTGGGCCAGCGGCAGGTTCTAAGCAATTAGCCGAAGGTGATAAAATTATCGCTGTAGGGCAAGATGGTAAGAAACTGGTTGATATTATTGGCATGCGTTTAGATGATGTTGTGCAATTAATCAAAGGACCAAAAGGAACTAAGGTTAAATTACAGGTATTACCAGCGGGTAAGAATGCAAAAAGTCACGTTGTCACAATTGTTAGAGATAAGATTCGTTTAGAAGATCGTGCGGTAAAATCGAAAATTATTAAACAAAACGGTAAAAAAATTGGTGTACTTGAAGTACCAAGCTTTTATGTTGGTTTATCGAAAGATACTGCAAAACTATTGGTCGATCTGAATAAACAGAAAGTCGATGGTATTGTTGTCGATTTACGCAACAATGGTGGTGGCGCACTGACAGAGGCTATTGATCTATCAGGCTTATTCATCACGAAAGGGCCAGTGGTTCAAGTTCGTGATAGTTATGATCGAGTGAATGTAGATAGTGATACTGATGGTATCGAAAACTACGAAGGTCCTATGACGGTCTTAATAAATCGCTATAGTGCTTCTGCTTCTGAAATCTTTGCCGCAGCAATGCAAGATTATGATCGCGCTGTCATTGTGGGTGAAAATTCTTATGGTAAAGGAACGGTTCAACAGCATCGTTCACTAACGCACATTTACGATAACTTTGATAAGCCATTAGGTTTTGTACAATATACAATCCAAAAATTCTACCGGATTAGTGGTGGTAGTACTCAACGTAAAGGTGTAGCTCCAGATATTACATTCCCAGCAGCCATCGCACCTAAAGATACGGGTGAAAGTGTTGAAGATAATGCATTACCTTGGGATCAAATCGCAAAAGCAAATTATGAACCAGTCGTTAAAGTACCAGATGAGCAAGCCTTAGTTACCAAACTTACTGAGCAGCATAAAACACGTATTGCGAGTAATTTAGAGTTTAAATTCATTAATGAAGATATTGCGAAGTATCAAGCTGAAAAAGATGATACAACGATTTCCCTTAATGAAAAATTCCGCGAACAAGAATCTGAGAAAGAAGATCAACTGAAACTTGAACGCATCAATATGCGTCAAAAAGCGTCGGGAAAACCAGCGTTTAAAAAGTTAGATGATATTCCTAAAGATTATGAAGCACCCGATGCTTATCTTGACGAAGCTGTCTCAATTACTGCAGATATGAGTCGTTAGTTCATTCTCTGAGAAATAATAAAAATCTATGAAGTCATTAGTATATTGCTAATGGCTTCATTTTTTTATAGCTAATAATTAAATTGTTGCCAAAACATATTTGCGAGTTAAGTCACATCACCTAAGCTTTAGATATAATGATATCGATGAAGGTGCTTTGCTTATGTGGAAAAGTACATTAATTCTATTGTGTTCTTTGACTGTCGGTGCAACTACGGTTGAAATCCCTAAAAAAATGGATATGTTTTTATTTGAAAATCCATTTTTAATTGGCAGCTGGTATGTGTTCAACCCATCAGCGCAAGAATTAGCGGATGACTTTTTGTATATTCATTTACAGCTTGAGTCTAATTATCGATTTACAATAGCAATTAAGAGGAAAGATTTATCAACAGATACCTGGAAAGGAGATTTCACTGCTGATAATGGTACTTTAACTTTGGGTTCAAATTCCCAAGCCCCACAAATTTATTCTTATGATGTAAATCCAAGTCAACTAATGCTTAATGGTGTCATATTCATAAAAACCATGCCAACTCACTTAGCTGGAAAATGGCATAGTACTCATATTACAGGTAAAGACGTTACTCCAAGTCAACTGGTTGATATTGATCTAAATCTCGATCCTAATTTTTATTTCGCCATACATACGATTACTGGTAATGGTAAAATTAAGTACCGAGAAGGCGTCTATTATATTGAGGATAATAATATTTATTTTATCTATAAAGATGGTGAACAAACCTCCCAATTTTCGATTCAACCCAAGCAACTTGTGTTATCAAGCACAGACGATGACATGTATATCGCTTTTCAGAAAGATAAACCTTAGCACTAGAATGACGTTAATTTAATATTTCAATATTCTGGTCTAATTAAGCTTTTTCTCTTTGTGATATGGGAAATTTTAAACAATTATGTAAGAATGGAAGACTAAATCTAGTCATAGTATCGATGGCCTAGATTGTTATTTTAGATCAATTGATACCATTAAAAGGGAATAATAATGAGCCAAATGCCTCAAGCAAAATATCGCAAAGATTATACTTCTCCTGAATTTACTATCACCGAACTCGATCTCACCTTTGATCTCTATGATGAGAATACAACGGTGACTGCGGTATCTAAAGTATTCAAGCAAGGGACATCAAATAGCTTGATCCTAGATGGAGAGCATATAGAACTTGTCAGTATTAAAATTGATGAAACTCACTGGGAAGATTATCAGTTAAAGGATACTCAGCTGATAATTAATAGCTTACCAAATAAATTTATATTAACGATTGAAACGAGATTAAATCCTTCTTCAAATACTGCACTTGAAGGCTTGTACAAATCTGGCGGGGCATTCTGTACTCAGTGTGAAGCGGAAGGTTTTAGGCGTATTACTTACTTTCTAGATCGCCCCGATGTTTTAGCTAAATACACCACAACAGTCATTGCAGATAAAGCCGAAAATCCATATTTATTGAGTAATGGAAATCGCATTGATAGTGGTGATTTAGAGAATGGTCGTCATTGGGTTAAATGGCAGGACCCACATCCTAAACCATCTTATTTATTTGCATTGGTAGCAGGTGAGTTTGATGTTTTACGCGATGTGTTCACAACTCAATCAGGTCGAAAAGTAGATCTTGAGATCTTTGTTGATAAAGGCAACCTAGATAGAGCGCCTCATGCGATGACATCTTTAATTAATGCTATGAAGTGGGATGAGGAACGCTTTGGTTTAGAGTATGACCTTGATATTTATATGATTGTTGCCGTTGATTTCTTTAATATGGGCGCAATGGAAAATAAAGGTTTAAACGTATTTAATTCAAAATATGTCCTCGCCAATGCTCAAACGGCAACCGATACAGATTATTTAGGCATTGAAGCGGTGATCGGTCATGAATACTTTCATAACTGGACAGGAAATCGGATTACATGTCGTGACTGGTTCCAGTTAAGCTTAAAAGAAGGTTTGACCGTTTTTCGTGATCAGGAATTTTCATCAGATTTAGGCTCGCGTGCAGTTAATCGAATTAACAATGTTCGTATTATTCGTGGACCACAATTTGCCGAAGACTCAAGTCCAATGTCACATCCAATTCGTCCTGATAAAGTGATAGAAATGAATAACTTCTATACTTTGACTGTGTATGAAAAGGGCTGTGAAGTGATCCGAATGATCCATACATTACTTGGCGAAGAGAGCTTTCAAAAAGGTATAAAACTTTACGTTGAGCGCCATGATGGTACTGCTGCGACATGCGATGATTTTGTGGCTGCAATGGAAGATGCCTCTGGGGTGGATTTGACGCAATTCCGACTATGGTATAGCCAATCCGGTACACCAACAGTAAAAGTATCAACTGAATATAATGCCGATACAAAAGTATTTACATTACAGCTTGAGCAAAAAACGCCTGCGACACAAGATCAACCAGAAAAACAAGCACTCCATATTCCAATGAATATCGAACTATATCAGCCTAATGGCCAGGTCATCCCACTTCAAATTGACGGTAAAGTTATTGATAACGTATTGGATTTTAAACAAGAAAAACAAATCTTCAAGTTTGAAAATGTGGAAGAGCAACCCATTATTTCGTTGTTGAGAGAGTTCTCTGCGCCGGTGAAGTTAGAATACGATTATTCAGACCAAGATTTAATGTTCTTAATGGTGAATGCTCAAAATGAATTCGCTCGTTGGGATGCCGGTCAAAATTTAATTGCTAAATATTTACGTAGCAATATTACCGCCTACCAAACGAATCAAGTATTTGAACTTAATAGTAATGTTATTGATGCATTTAGAGGTGTGATTTTAAGTGAAGAGCTAGAGTATGCTTTTATTGCTGAAATGCTTACTCTGCCAAGTCAAAACGAAGTGGCGGGTTGGTTCAAGCCAATTGATGTTGATGCGATTAATGAAGCTCTTGGGTTTATGAAGAAAACTTTAGCGGCTGAGTTGATTGATGAATTAACTGCAACATACCATAGCTTGAAACAAGATGACTATAGCATTGAACATACTGCAATTGGCCAACGTTCACTTCGCAATGTTTGTTTATCTTACCTTGCGACAACAGAGTTAGGTGAAAAGTTAGTTAGCCAGCAGTTTGAATTAGCAAACAATATGACTGACACAATGGCAGCAATGGGAGCTGCAAACCAAGCTCAGCTCGAATGTCGTGAAAAGTTAATGACAACGTTTAGTGATAGATGGAGCCATGATGGATTAGTGATGGATAAATGGTTTATGTTACAAGGAACCAATCCAGCAGAAGATGCTTTAGAAGTCATTAAAGCGACAATGGATCATTCTGCATTTAGTTTGAGAAATCCAAACCGTACTCGTAGCTTAGTCGGTGCTTTCTTTAATAGTAATCCTGTTAACTTCCACGCTATTGATGGTTCAGGTTATCGCTTCGCTGGTGAGATTTTAGAATTTTTAAACACAAGCAATCCTCAAGTGGCATCACGTATGATTGATCCATTATTGAAATACCGTCAGTACGATGACGCTCGTCAAAAGTTGATTCGTTTAGAACTTGAGAAATTATCTAAATTAGAGAACTTAGCGAAAGATCTGTTTGAAAAAATCAATAAAGCTCTTGATGCATAAAGATTACGATTTTTACTCATAGAATTAAAAAGTGGCGATCCAATTGGGCCGCCACTTTTTTTATTACATTTTTCTTTAAGAATAAAAAATTGAGTAAGATTTATTTTTTAGTGATTAACAATGGATTATTCTAATTACTTAGAGGTATGAAGGTGAGTCAATCTCACAAAACCAATTTTTATTCCATAGATTAGGCACTAAAACAATTAACTTTATAGCAATATACCTCTTACAATAAGAGAGTAGATTGCAAAATATAAACACCGAGCTTTATGCGATCCTAAAGTTAATTGTCTATCCAATGATTGGAGTAAAAAGATGCCATCTAGTGAAAAAATTGTTCCAGTGTTACTCGAAAAAGTATATCAGCTCATTAAGGATAAATTAGAGTCACCTTCACAAGAATTAGTGACCCATTTAGCTGAACATATTTATAGTAATATTTCACAAGATGATCTCTTTCAAAGGAATGAATCAGATCTATACGGCGCAGTTATGAGCCTTTGGCAACATGTGTCTGGTAAAAAGGAAGAACAAGTTTCTGTCCACGTATTTAATCCAACTCTTAGTCGACAAGGTTGGCAGTCAACACATACTATTATTGAAATTGTAGTGCCGGATACTGCTTTTTTAGTCGATTCAATCAAAATGGTATTATCACGATTCGATCTTACTAGTCACCTTATGGCCAATGGCCCAACTCAAATTGAATATAACAATGGGCAGGTTTGCGGTATCAATAATGGCAACGGTGGGATGCAATCTTTATTTCATATCGAAATAGATCGCCTTACCGATAAGCAATGCATGGCAGATTTAAAAGCCGAATTATTGTCTGTTATTCAAGATGTTAAACTTGTCGTTTCTGATTGGCAATCGATGAGCTCCCAGTTAAATTCTGTGATTGAGTTGACAGAAAAACAAAGAAAACATATCCCAGTGGAGGCTGATCGTTTAGATGCTGGTTTTGCTTTCTTACGTTGGCTTGGAGAGCATAACTTTACGTTTATGGGGTATAAGGAATATGACTTATTACCGATAGACGGAGATTATGAACTTGTCCCGTCTAGCGGTGAGGCGTTAGGTTTATTAAAGCAAGAACAACGAGTGCAAAGTAGTGTTCGTCTTTCTACGTTATCTGATTTAGCCAAGTTAGAAGCAAAAAAACCAGATTTACTGATGTTAACCAAAGGCAGCCATGCTTCAACTATTCATCGACCTGCTTACACCGATTATGTTGGTATTAAGAAATTTGATGAAAATGGCAAAGTGGTCGGTGAACATCGATTTATTGGTCTCTACACTTCTGCTGTGTATAACCAAAGTGTTGAAAATATTCCTCTTATTCGCGACAAAGTGGCGCGTATCCTCTATTCCAGTGGTTATCTTAAAGGGTCGTATTCCTGGAAGGCTTTACATAATATTTTAGAAAATTACCCAAGAGATGAACTGCTTCAAGCAAAAGAAGACGAATTACTAGAAGTTGGAATGGGCGTAGTCCAAATGCAAGACAGGGATCTCCTGCGATTATTTGTTCGTAAAGACCCATTTGGACGTTTTTATAGCTGTATGGTTTATGTGACTAAAGACCGGTACAACACAGAACTTCGAACGAAAACTCAAAGTATTTTCCAAGACTACTTTGGTAGTGATCAAGATGTTGAGTTTACGACATACTTTTCTGAAAGCCCATTAGCTCGAACGCAATACATCGTACGAGTCGATAATAATAATCAAGATATAGATGTAAAATTGATAGAGAGGAATTTAATGGAAGCTTCTTCATCTTGGGATGACCGATTGACACAAGCTGTCATTGTTAATTTTGGCGAGAATAAAGGAACGGCATTATCGAAAGCTTATCAGGATGCTTTTCCTCGATCTTATAAAGAAGCGACATTAGCTGGAGGAACAGCGGTTGCTGATGTTGAACAGCTAGAAGCATTAAATGAAACGAATAAACTTGGCATGCTTTTTTATCGTCCTCAAGAAGCGACGAAAGATTCAAAAGCTGTTCGTTTAAAGCTTTATCATAGAGATGAACCGATCCATTTATCCGATGTTATGCCTATGTTAGAAAATTTAGGTTTGCGAGTGATCGGAGAGTCTCCTTATGAGATCGAAAAAGCAGACGGCACAATATATTGGATCTTAGATTTCTCTATGTTGCACCAAAGCAAAGATCAAGTGGATCTTAGAGAGGCAAGGGAGCGATTCCAACAAGCCTTTGCTTCTATATGGAATGGTAATTTAGAAAGCGATGGTTTTAACCGTTTAGTCTTATCAGCCAATTTAACGGGCCGAGAAATCACTATTCTACGCAGCTATGCGCGCTATATGCGTCAAGTCGGTTTTCCATTTAGCCAGCAATATATTGAAGATACATTATCCAACCATCCTGAATTAGCACAAATACTAGTCGATTTATTTGAAAAACGCTTTGATCCTAAAGTGAAATCACGTTCTAAAGCCGAAGATAAATTGATCACATTAATCAAAGCTAAACTGGATAAAGTTGATAGCTTAGATGATGACCGAATTATTCGTCGTTATATGGAAATGATGTTGGCAACCATTCGCACCAACTATTATCAAGTTGATCAAAATGGTGAACCCAAACCATGGTTGGCTCTGAAATTAACGCCTCGTAAGATCCCTGAAATTCCAGCACCTGTTCCAGAGTTTGAGATATTTGTATATGCACCTGATGTAGAAGGCGTGCATTTACGAGCAGGAAAAGTTGCTCGTGGTGGATTGCGTTGGTCAGACCGCCAGGAAGATTTCAGAACCGAAGTGCTTGGTTTAGTAAAAGCACAGCAAGTTAAAAATACCGTGATCGTTCCTGTTGGCGCTAAAGGAGGGTTTGTTTGTAAACGTCAGCAAAACTTTACAACACGCGATGAAATTTTTGCTGAAGGACAACGTTGCTATAAACGCTTCATTCGAGCATTACTCGATGTCTCCGATAACATTATTGAAGGGGAAATTGTCCCACCAGTTAATGTCGTACGTCATGATATTGATGATCCCTATTTAGTCGTGGCGGCGGATAAAGGAACGGCGACTTTTAGTGATCTTGCCAACTCCGTGGCTGCTGAGTATAACTTCTGGCTTGATGATGCTTTTGCCTCCGGTGGTTCAAATGGTTACGACCATAAAGCAATGGGGATCACTGCAAGAGGTGGCTGGGAGTCGGTTAAACGTCACTTCCGCGAAATGAATATTGATATACAAACGACCGATTTTACCTGTATTGGTATTGGTGATATGGCCGGAGATGTGTTTGGGAACGGGATGTTGTTATCTAAGCATATCCGTTTACAAGCAGCCTTTAACCATATGCATATTTTTATTGATCCAAATCCTGATGCGGCAACAAGCTGGCCAGAAAGAGAACGATTATTTAACCTACCAAGATCAAGCTGGGAAGACTATGAATCTAAGTTGATCTCTCAAGGTGGTGGGGTTTTCTCAAGACGAGCGAAATCTATTACATTGACACCTGAAATCCAAAAGATGATTGGCACACAAAAACAGTCGTTAACTCCAACTGAATTGATCAGCATGATCCTCAAAATGAAGGTTGATCTGTTATGGAATGGAGGAATTGGAACATATGTTAAATCATCAAAAGAAAGTCATACAAATGTCGGTGACAGAGCTAATGATTCATTACGAGTTGATGGCAAGGAGATAAAAGCAAAAGTCATTGGTGAAGGTGGTAACTTAGGTATGACTCAATTAGGTCGTATTGAATTTGCCTTAACTGGAGGTCGTGTTAATACTGACTTTGTTGATAATGTTGGTGGCGTGGATTGTTCTGACAATGAAGTGAATATTAAGATTTTCTTAAATGGACTTGTAGCAAATGGTGATCTCACCTTTAAACAGCGAAATGTTATTTTAGATAGCATGGAAGATGAGATCAGTGAAATCGTGCTTGATGATGCTTATTGTCAATCCGAATCTATCTCAGTACTGGAACGCCAAGGGACAGCACAAGTTAAAGAACTCATTCGCTTCATCCATACTTTAGAAAAAATGGGTAAGCTTGATCGTAACCTGGAGTCTTTACCAGATGATGAAACGTTATTAGAACGAGAGAAACATGGAAAGGGACTAACTCGACCTGAGATTTCAGTGCTTATTTCGTACTCTAAAATGGTATTAAAAGAAAATCTAGCGTGTGATGAGATAGCAAATGAAGCATATAATGCTCAGTTGTTGGTTAACTATTTCCCTAAAGAGTTACGCCGTAACTATGAAGCGCAAATGCCAACACACCCATTACGTAAAGAAATAATTGCAACGTCTCTTGCAAATCAAATGGTTAATGAGATGGGCTGTAATTTTGTTAGTCGTCTGCAAGATGAAACAGGAGCAACGGTTGTAGATATTACCAATGCTTATGTTGCTTCACGCGTTATTTTTAATGCCGCACAAATGTTTAATGCTATTAGATCGTTGGATAATAAAACAACGGCCAATATTCAATATGAACTATTAATGCTAGTACGTCGTCATTTAAGACGCTCCTCACGTTGGTTGATTCGTAATCAAATGACAAAATTAACAGTTGGTGAAATTGTCGATAAATATCAATCAGGTATTGATAGCGTTGAACAAGGATTAGCTCAATTTTTAGTTCCTTTAGAAATTAAAGAACATGATGAATTAGCAAAAGTATGGATTGAAGCTGGAGTATCTAAAGCTTTAGCAATCAATGTTTCACGATTAAGTAGCCTATATTCAGCATTAGATATTATTACTGTATCTAATGAGGTGGGTGTGGATGTTGAGAAAACAGCCTCCATATATTTTGTTTTAGGCGACCGTTTGTCTTTACATTGGTTCTTAGAGCAGATTAATAATCAGCCAATTGATAACCATTGGCAGGCTTTAGCGCGTGCTACTTTTAGAGAAGATCTTGATTGGCAACAGCGCCAACTAACCTTACAAGTTTTGGTTAGGACTGGTCAAAATATACAAATAAAAGATGTCACACTGTCACTTAATTCGTGGATTGATACTAATAAAGGATCACTGGGAAGGTGGGAAAGCATTCTGAATGAGTTTAAAGTAGGAAATGCTCATGAGTTTGCTAAGTTCTCAGTAGCGTTAAGAGAGTTGATGTTACTGAACTTAAATTGCGCAGCAAATGCATAATATTTATTGATAATAATTTAATTTGTTGATTTTAAAGACTATATAAAACTCACTAGCCGTTATCGCAAATGATTATGGCTAGTATATTTTAAGTGTCAAAGGTATACTTTGCCCCTAATTTTAGGGGCTTTTTCTTTTGAATGAATCTTTTGGGGACCAAACATGCTTTATCGTATTGCCAGAGCTGGTTTATTTCAATTCAGTGCTGAAACGGCACATGAATTTGCGATCAAAAATATCCGTCGCTTAAATGGAACACCACTTGATGTGTTTTTTCGTCAAAATTTACCAACTCGTAGTGTTGAGGTGATGGGAATTACATTTAAAAATCCGGTTGGATTAGCCGCTGGTATGGACAAAAACGGTGAAGCCATTGATGGTTTTGGCGCGATGGGATTTGGGTTTGTTGAAGTTGGAACAGTAACACCGCGCGCTCAAGCTGGTAATGATAAACCTCGTTGTTTTCGCATTATTGAAGCTGAAGGCATTGTTAACCGTATGGGCTTTAATAATGAAGGTGTCGATAAGCTAGTTGAAAATGTTAAAAAATCCCAATATAAAGGTGTGATTGGCATTAATATTGGGAAAAACAAAGACACTCCAATTGAAAAAGGGACGGAAGATTATTTAATTTGCATGGAAAAAGTGTATCCGCATGCTGGTTACATTGCTGCAAATATTTCATCGCCAAATACGCCAGGGTTGCGCTCTCTGCAATATGGTGAAGCATTAGATGAACTATTGTCGGCCTTAAAGAAAAAGCAAGCTGAGCTTGAGAAACAGCATGGCAAATATGTTCCAGTTGCATTGAAAATTGCACCGGATCTTAGTGATGATGAATTAGTGCAAATTTGTGACTCTTTGAAAAAGCATAAAATTGATGGTGTGATTGCAACCAATACTACTTTAGATCGTAGTTTAGTCGATGGCATGAAGAATGCGGATGAAATGGGTGGGTTGAGTGGTAAACCATTGCAATCTCGCAGCACCGAAGTTATTCGTCAATTATATAAAGAATTAGGTGATGAGATCCCAATTATTGGGGTCGGTGGTATTGATTCTTATATTGCAGCAAAAGAAAAAATGCAAGCAGGAGCAAAATTGGTCCAAGTTTATTCTGGCTTTATTTACAGAGGGCCAGAATTAGTAAAAGAAATAGTGAAAAACATTTAAATAATACAATATTTATATGGTTTTAGTATAAAAGAGGAAATTTGTTTTCCTCTTTTTTTTTGTCCAACCGTTTGTAGAATGAATTAATACCTAAGGGATAGACGAAAGAAGTAGAGTGTCTATTTTCACTTTATTTTAAAGAGGCAGAGGACAATGCTTAAACCAAGTGATACATGGAAATGGTATTACAATGAAACTACCAAGGCCCTCATGTTGGATCTAGGGCAGGACATGGTTTTCAGCGTAAATATTCAGACCAAAATGCTCGTTAATAATGCATTTGAATCTAATGAATTCTCTATTGATGATGCGAATAGTTTTCATACGTTTAGAGAACAAGTTGATACTCTTCCTTTGTCTGAGCCTCGCAAAGCTGAACTAGCATTAAATAGCGTAGCTGCACGTCGATTCCATAAGCCAGTACAACCTAAGAGCTGGTTCTTTTCTTCTCAAGGCGGGGACTTTGTGCCTGAAGAAGGCGAAATTGTTCATTTACGTAACTGCTATGATGAAGGGTTGTTTATGGTAGTAGAAGTAGGTGAAACAGCCAGTATATGCGTATCGGTTTCATTAAGAGACTTTAGCTTAACAGAGTCAAAAGTAATGCAATTTGGTGAGCCTATTAAGGTTATGCACGATAGATTTGCTAAAGCTTATCGACAGCACCAAGCCAATACTTACGCAATGGTTGGCTAAACGTTTACCTACTTATCTTATTTTGTTCCTTGTTGTTTTTCTGTCGGCTTTCTTTGCCGACTTTTTTTTGCCTAAAATATCAGTGATATATTTCCGGATTATCATTTTTTAGCTAATTCTATTCTGTTTATTCTAGCCACTTGGTCACGACACTTCATATTAATAACGTTCTTTTGCATATGGCAGGGGGATAAACTTTGGATCAATTGTAGTTATACTGATTTCTGAGCCATTTATTTTGGTCAAACCTCAATTATTTTAAATTATTTTAAGCCTATTTTTGTGCTCAAAATAGCACCTATCACGACCTAAGTTCCTCATTTATCGACATTCTGTAATAAAAAAACACTAAATACTCACTACTGGTATAGTCCAGATTTGAGGTGAATAAAGATGCAAATTAGTGCTCACTATCAATGCTGGCTCTTGGTTTGTGTATGTGAAAATTGCATAGATTTAAGGGGGGATATTTTAGCTAAAAATAAAACTAGAAATTGAGGGAAAGAGTTAAAAGTACGAACGGGTGAGAGATGTTCGCATCTGTATGGCATTTCAGTATATAATCGCGGTCCATTTACCAAGTTACTGACCGAGATAATGAATCAATTTTTAGCTATCACATCTAACGGCCTTGAAAACCTTCTTGCTGACGAACTTACACAGTTAGGCATTACCGATGCGAAACCAGTTCAAGCTGGGGTACGCTTTACTGCAAGCAATGCTCAAATTTATCGTTGCTGCCTATGGAGCCGTTTAGCATCTCGTTTTGTGAAGGTCCTTTCCGAGTTTTATTGCAATGATGATATGGATTTATATCTCTCGGCTTCAGCAATAAATTGGTCGAGCCATTTCTCGGTTGATAAGCGCCTTATTGTTGATTTTAACGGGACTAACCGTGAGATCCGCAATAGCCAATACGGAGCGATGAAAGTTAAAGATGCCATCGTTGATAGTTTCACTAAGAAAGATTTAGGTCGCCCTGATATTAGTAAGGAACAGCCGGATCTTCGAATTCATGTCCGTTTGCATCGCGATCGCGCTATCTTGGGAATCGATATGGTTGGCCTAGGATTACATCAACGTGGTTATCGTACAGAAGCAGGGGCTGCACCTTTACGTGAAACTCTAGCGTGTGCGGTCATTTTACGCAGTGGATGGGACAGTACGCTGCCATTACTCGATCCTATGTGTGGTTCAGGAACACTATTAATTGAAGCTGCATTGATGGCTGCGAATATGGCACCGGGTATGCAACGTCCTAAGTGGTCATTTGAATCATTAAATGATTTTGAACCTGAAACATGGACAGAAATTAAAGCCGAAGCCAGTGTTCAGGGTAGAAAAGGTCTTAAAGCACTAACTAATACTCAGTTCTTTGGTATTGATAATGATCGCCGTGTTATGCAAGCGGCAAAAGATAATGCTAAGCGAGCAGGTTTAGGCGATATCATTCAATTTCAATTAGGTGATGCGGCGAAGCTAGAAAAGCCAGCTGATTTTGATACTGGTGTTGTTATTTGTAACCCACCATATGGCGAGCGTTTAGGTACAGAGCCTGGCTTGATAGCGCTCTATACTGAATTAGGTGCTCGTTTAAAAAGTGAATTTTCAGGTAGCCAAGCTTCTATATTTTCGGCGAGTGATGAACTATTAAGCTGTTTACGCATGCGTGCTGATAAGCAATATAAGTTGAGTAATGGCGCGTTACCGTGTCACCAAAAAAACTATTCTATTACGGGTCGAGTTAATCCAGACGGTGAAACTCCACGTCAAGCCGAGCGAGAAGAAGCTCAAGTTGCTCCAGAATTTGCCAATCGCTTGAAAAAGAACATCGCTAAAATTGGTAAGTGGGCAAAACGAGAGCAATTAGATTGCTACCGAGCCTACGACGCTGATCTGCCTAATTATAATGTCGCCATTGATTTGTATCTCGATCAAGTCGTCATTCAAGAATATTCAGCACCCAAAACCATTCCTGAAGATGTGGCAAAACGCCGTCTCACTGATATTATTCGAGCCACAATCCAAGTATTAGGTGTGGATGCGAATAAGGTTGTTTTAAAAACTCGTGAGAAACAAAAAGGTAAGCGTCAATACCAAAAGCTTTCTCAAGATTCTGAATACTTACAAGTTAATGAATACGGTGTGAAATTGCTGGTTAATCTACAAGATTATTTAGATACCGGTTTATTTTTAGATCATAAGTTAACTCGCCGTCGCTTAGGGCAAATGTCAGCAGGTAAAGATTTTTTAAATTTGTTCGCTTATACGGGAAGTGCGAGCGTACATGCTGCGGCAGGCGGTGCTAAATCTACCACAACCGTTGATATGTCGAATACCTATTTACAGTGGGCTCAGCGCAATATGGAACTTAACGGTTTCACTGGCGATGCACACCAATTTGAACAGGCTGATTGTTTGCAATGGCTTAAACATGAAGATCGTCAATTTGACTTGATTTTCATCGATCCACCGACATTTTCAAACTCAAAGCGTATGGAAGATACCTTTGATGTTCAACGTGACCATTTAAATTTAATGGAAGACCTAAAACGCCTCATGCGTCAAGATGGCATCGTAGTGTTCTCTAATAATAAACGTCAATTCAAGATGGATTTAGAGGGGCTAGCTGAGCTAGGTTTACAAGCTGAGAATATATCAGAAAAGACTAGGCCTTTAGATTTCGAGCGTAATAAACATATTCATAATTGTTGGATTATTACCCATCAAAAATAATATTCCTACTCGAAAGCTATATTTTAAATAGAACAGGAAGTAGATGTGTTAACGCTTTACTCAACATCAGGCTGTCATTTATGCGAAATGGCATTTAGCCAACTACAGCAGCTTAATCTCGGTGATAAAGTTGATGTTGTTGATATTGCCTTTGACGATGAATTATTTTCTAGTTACGGTGTCACCATTCCTGTTCTAGCTTTTACCAAAGAGTATGTTGAAAAAACAAAGATTCAAAACATGGATTATCAAGCTGTTGCATCCGAAAGAACAGCTAACCCAAAAGAAACTCTTCAACCAATTGAGTTATTTTGGCCTTTTAATATTGAAGAATTACAAGTGTGGTTAAAACAAAATGGCATTAATTAGTATCCATAATGGCCAATTGGCCTTTGGCGATCATCCTTTATTAGATAAGGCTGACTTTTCATTACAACAAAACGAAAGAGTGTGTTTGGTTGGTCGTAATGGGGCAGGCAAGTCCACCATGATGAAAGTGCTATCTGGCGAAATCATTATGGATGATGGGAAAATTCAAATTACACAAGATGTAGTTGTATCGCGTTTAGAACAAGATCCGCCACGAAATGCTGAAGGCACGGTTTATGATTATGTTGCTGAAGGTGTTGCCGAAGTTGGAGCGTTGCTGAAAGAATACCATCATCAACTCGATATAATGATGGAAGATCCTTCTGAAAAAAACATCAACCGCCTTGCTAAGGTTCAAGAGCAGCTTGACCATAATGATGGTTGGCGCTTGGAAGATCGCATCAAAAATATCCTTGCCTCTTTATCTTTAGATGAGAATGCTTTACTGACTAGCTTATCAGGTGGTTGGCAGCGTAAAGCCGCTTTGGCCAGAGCATTAGTATGCGACCCTGATGTATTGCTACTAGATGAACCAACCAACCACTTAGATGTGACTACGATTGAATGGTTAGAAGCATTTCTAAAAGACTTCCGTGGCTCTATTATCTTTATCTCGCATGACCGTGCATTTATCCAATCAATGGCGACACGTATTATTGATTTGGATCGTGGTAACTTGAGTTCTTTCCCTGGGAATTACTCTCAATACCTTATTGATAAAGAAGAGGCATTACGCGTTGAAGAAATGCAAAATGCGGAATTTGATAAGAAACTCGCGCAAGAAGAAGTCTGGATCCGTCAAGGTATTAAAGCTCGACGTACTCGTAATGAAGGGCGTGTACGTGCTTTAAAACAATTGCGAGAAGAGCGCTCTGATCGCCGTGAAGTCGTGGGTAAAGCCAACATCCAAATCGATGAGTCGAACCGCTCTGGCAAAATTATATTTGAAGCTGAAAATATCAATTACCAGATTGATGGCAAGACCATTGTTAAAGACTTTAGCTTTAACATCATGCGTGGTGACCGTATCGCGCTTATTGGCCCAAATGGTTGCGGTAAAAGTACCTTATTGAAGCTTTTACTGGATCAATTAAAACCAGATTCTGGCCGTTTACATTGCGGTACTAAATTAGAAGTGGCGTATTTCGACCAATATCGTGAAATTCTAGATCCTGAAAAAACGGTTATGGATAACTTAGCCGACGGAAAACAAGAAGTCACTGTCGGTGGTCGTACTCGTCATGCTCTAGGGTATTTACAAGACTTCCTATTTGCGCCTAAACGAGCTCGAACACCAGTAAAAGCGCTCTCTGGTGGTGAGAAAAACCGTTTACTATTAGCAAAATTATTCCTCAAATCGAACAATTTATTAATACTCGATGAACCAACCAATGATTTAGATATAGAAACATTGGAACTTTTAGAAGATTTGCTTGCCAACTATCAGGGTACTTTGCTTCTTGTTAGTCACGATCGTCAATTTGTTGATAATACAGTGACAACCAGCTGGATTTTTGAAGGTGAAGGTAAGATTGAAGAATTTGTCGGTGGGTATCACGATGCTCAAGCTCAACGCTTACAAGTTTTAGCCACTAGAGGTGACACTGTAGTTAACAGTTCATCGGCTAAAGAAGCAGCAAAAGAAAGCATAGCAGTTGAAGAAAGTCCCAAACCTCAACCGATAGAGACGAAATCGAAGAAGTTATCCTATAAGCTGCAACGAGAACTCGAAGCTTTACCTAAAGTATTGGAAGCTCTTGAAGCCGAAATAGAACAATTGCAAGTACAGGTCAATCAACCTGATTTCTTTGCCCAGAGTAGCGATAAAACACAATCAACGTTGGATCGTTTACACGCTGCTGAACAAGAATTAGAAACTGCATTTGAGCGATGGGAAGAACTGGAATCGATGCAGTGCTAATAATTATTAGCACTATTATGGAACTAAGCTATTAATGATGTCAAAAACAACATTTAAATTAACATTTATTGCCGCCTCATTATTGGCGGCTCAGTCCGCTTCTGCTGCTATCTATAATGTAGTTGAAGTAACGCCAAAGATTACTGCCAATCAATATTATGGCAGTGCGATTGAATCTAAAGAAATTGATGCGACTACTGATCCTAAAGATCCCACACAGCTGGGCTGTTTTGGTACTAATCAATGTGATGAGAAAGATTATGTACTTGCCGGTGACACTCGTAATGGTACCGAAGGGATTCCATATAAAGATGAAGTACCTTTTAAAGTAGATAATACGTTTACCTATTTAGATCGTGATGATTTGAAGCGTTATTGTTATAACCAACTGGGCTATGACACATGTGAAGGTTGGGCTGATGATCAATGGTATGGAGGTGGTAACAAATCAGCTGGCGGATTAGAGCGTGAGCGTGATGCATTTTCTCAAGCAAACTATAAGAGCAATGCGTCGGCATTTAACTCTAAGAACGGTATTTTAACTAATATTCCTAGCGACTCCGTTTATAAACCAGGTGGAATAGCATCACCGGTTGATAGTACAAAAAATGTTGTTGTAACCAACTTTGGCAAAGCAACGCCTACCGCTGTTATCGGTATTACCAGCAGTGGATATTATGATGTTAATAGAAGTTATGCATTGGCATTTCGCCAGCGTGGTTTTTATGATACGACTCAGCTACTGCCGAAACAAGATGGTGCAATAGTAGAAAAAATGGGACGTACTTTTGCATATGATTCATTTGAATATAATGGGTCAACATATGCGGTTGGTTCGGCTTCCATTGCTGCCTTTGACACCGGAGATGATAATAAAGAATATAACAACGGTAGCTTAGGGCACTGTAAAACCGATGCTGATCCTGCTGCGTCATCGGATTGCCAAAACTTTGCATTTGCTACTCAAGCTTATACTTGGAATTTAGGCGCTGTGGCACCAGCTACTGCATCTGGAGTGGCTGTTTCTGGTTGGGTAGGCCAAGCTACAACGTCACCAAACCACAAGAAAGCAGCGGCTCAAGGTAGTGCACGTACTGCTGCTATTGCTCAAATTCCTGGTAATCAATATGATACTTTACCGGTATTAGGTGGGTTTAATACGCGTAGTGATGATAAAAATTTATTAATGGAAGCGGCTATTTTCTATCCTACTAAATCAGCTGGATTTTCTGTTGGTGATAATGCCTGGAGCAGTGTGTTCATTAATGGCGCCAGAGTTAAAGATGGCAGTGACTACATTTACAGCAACAGCTTAGTTAAAGCGATGAACCGCAATTTAATTGCTATTGGTGAGACGAAACGTAGTGGGCGTTATTCAGATAGTGGCGCGGCTAATAATCGTCTATTTTATACCGATGCAGCGACAGGTTCAGCAAGTAAATCACCTAATGCAGTTTACTTAACTGGTGATATATTTTTCTCGAGTGCCGGCGGTGAAGCGAATGACATCAATAACTTTAATGAAGTTGTTGGCTCTATCGATGCTGAAAAAGATCGAGAGTCAGGTGGTAAACAACGTCGTCGCCGTGGGTTCATTGACCCATTGAACTTAACAGGAACAAACCCTGATCGCCTAGCTATTTTCCAAGGCAAATCATGGTGGTTAGATAATTTAACTAACGGTGATAATGCCGACCCTAAAAATAATCAGTACCGCATCATTAATGCCACTGGAATTAATGATGATGGCGTTATTTCAGCGACTGCTATCAAATGTGAAGGTGGTTATGACAATACAACCCATAATTCATATTGTGGGGATGGCAATAGCAAAGAAAAGGTTGTCGCTGTAAAACTGGTTCCTATCGCAGGAACAACGAGTGCTGATATTACCGCTAGAAGTGGGGATAACCCTAAAGTAGAACGTGCCGGTAGTCTAGGCGTTTGGGTATTAGGCTTATTAGGCTTTATTGGGTTTAGACGGAAAAGTTCCCTGAAAAAATAATGTAAGCGTAAAACATTGTCAAATCTATCGGACTATCACAAAAAGATAGTCCGATTTTTTTTGATCTTGAGAAAAGATCAAAACTGTCCGACACTTTAAAAGTGCTGTTATAAATAGCAGCTCATAGCTATTTTCTAAATTTAAAGTAAGAGGATTGTACTATGAAGAGACAGAAACGCGATCGTTTAGACAGAGCCCAGTCTCAAGGTTATAAAGCTGGCTTAAATGGACGTTCGATGGATGACTGCCCATATCAACAAATGGATGCTAAATCTAATTGGCTAGGTGGTTGGCGCGATGCCCGTGATGATAAGAATTCGGGCATGATTAAATAATTTGAGATTAAACGTTTCGGCTCCATTTGTTCATTTTAATGGAGCCTTTATGTTACCCCTTTAACGCACTATAACTAAATATGAGTATAAAAATAAATCAGCGATAAACGCTGACTTAATCATAACAACGATTTAATTAGAAAGAAGAGGTATCTTGAAATAATCCTACTTTCAAATCTTTCGCGACATAAATTTCTTTACCATCAACCAGTACACGGCCATCAGCAAGGCCCATAACTAAACGACGATTGACAACACGCTTCATATGAATTTCGTAAGTCACTTTTTTAGCTGTTGGCAATACTTGTCCAGTAAACTTCACTTCACCTACACCTAAAGCGCGGCCTTTGCCTTCGCCGCCAACCCAACCTAGGAAGAAGCCAACAAGTTGCCACATAGCATCGAGACCAAGACAACCAGGCATAACCGGATCACCTGGGAAATGGCAATCAAAAAACCACAAATCTGGAGTGATATCGAGTTCAGCAATGATTAGACCTTTACCAAAATCGCCAGAACCAGCTTCGTCAGTAATGGTAGGGATGCGATCCATCATTAGCATGTTTGGTGCTGGAAGTTGTGGGCCTGTCGGGCCAAACAATTCACCTTTGCTTGATGCGAGAAGGTCGTCACGATTATATGAGTTACGTTTATTTTGCATTATTAAATTACTCCAAAAATAGTCTGTGTATCTTAGTGAACACGTGTAAGCTAAACAAGTCCGATCAGTAAATACCTAAAATATTTTTGATCTTATTCAAAAATCCAAAGGACATGTTCTCTGGCTTATCAAATAACTCAATGCGTTCAGATATTTTATTCAATATGGTATCTTCTTCTTCACCACGAAAGGCCTTTCCAAAAATTAATGGTAAAGCTTCATCAACTGACTCAACGGACCATAAATGAAATTGTTCATTTTTAATGGCACTAACGACATCTTTATGTAAAGAAAGATGTTTTAAATTCGTTTTTGGCAGTACAACACCTTGGTTTCCAGTTAATCCTTGATGCTGACATACATGAAAGAAACCTTCAATTTTTTCATTTAAACCACCAACAGCTTGCACTCGACCAAATTGATCAACCGCGCCAGTAACTGCAATTTGTTGGTTAATAGGGTATTCAGAAAGGGCACTAACTAAAGAACAAAGCTCAGCAAGTGATGCACTATCACCATCAACTTCACTATAAGACTGCTCAAAAACAATTGAGGCTGCGAAAGGTAGAGCTTCTTGAAGGTTAAGTTCACTACTTAAAAAAGCCTGCATTATCATCATGCCTTTTGCATGTAAATTACCACCTAACTCTGCTTTCCTTTCAACATCAGAAATATCACCATCGCCAAAATGGATTACACATGTAATACGTGCCGGCTCTCCATACGTGACAGGGTGACCAGGTATTTCAATCACCGTTAAACCGTTTACTTGTCCAATGCGCTCACCTTGAGTTTCAATAACCACCTGTCCATCCAGAATGTCATCCAGCGCACGCTGTGGTAAATATGACTGTCGGTATTCTTTATTTTCAATGGCTTGCTGAATATGTAAAGCCTCTATCGGTTCTTGATTCGACTCAATTGCAGACTCGGCTAATATGTTCCTAAGCCAGATTGGACATAGCGGCATACGCTGTTGATCTTCAGTTTGTCTCGCGGCTTCATTTAGCAATTCTTGCCAAGCGGCTAAATCGACAGGAAGAGGTAGTTTCGCTTGAGTGGCTAACCCTGAGACGTAACTTAAATATAAAGCCAGTGAAGAATGGTCTAGTTTTAAATCTTCTTCAATTTCAGCAAATAAACAGAGTTGAGTTCGAATATCTGCATCAAAGATATCTAAATCACCTAGCTGCATACGGTCACCAACAATCACAAGCTTGATATCATAAGTTTGGATTGGTTGTTCAGCCAGGATATGTTTAGGATCAGATGATATTGGTGAGCACGGGTAACCTAAAACGGCGGCTTTTAATATTGGCCAAATACGTGGGTTTGCTAAAATGATATTGGAAGAAATTATAAGGTAGCCATGGTTTGCTTGTTGCAATAGACCTATCGATTTCTGCTTAATTACGCCATCAACGGCTTTATATTGACCAAATAAAGTTTCTGGCTCAATGCTTTCGGTACAAATAATGGGGGCGGCTTTAGCGATTTGATTATCAGCTTGTAATTCAAGTAATGAGTTTTGAATAAACTGTCTATACACTAAGTTATCAGGAGAGTTAACCAGTAAAAAACGTGTAAAACCATTGAGCTTTTCAAACTGATTGAATGCTGCTTTTAATCGCGGTTGCATCGTTAAAAAACTTACCTCCTCATGAGAAGAGGACGAAAGTATATCTTCGTATTGAGAGAAGTCAGGTATTGCAGATTGCCAAGGCTCTTTTATCATTCGTAATTTGATTTCAATAAGTCTGTAAAGGGTAGGAAGTATATAGAAAAATAGCCTAACCTTATAGCGGTTTGTTATTCAATGAACTGGATTTAAATGGAAAGTGAAACCAATTTAACCTTACTTACAAATAATCTTTCAAAACATACCATTATGTGATCATACATGTTGAGAAAAAACCTAAGGATGGTTACGCTGTCACCATCAATGTGACGATAAAGGATTAGTAATGAAATATCAGCAATTAGATAATTTAGAATGTGGTTGGAAGTGGCAATATTTAGTCCGTAAGTGGAAAGATGGGGAGTTAATTACTCGATATCAAGATACAAGTGAGTCCATGGCAGCCATCGAAGGTTTGAAGAAGCTTGAACACCAACCAAACCAAGTGCTTAATTGGATGGATGAACATATGAATCCCGAACTTCATAACAAAATGAAGCAAGCAATTAGAGCAAAAAGAAAACGTCACTTTAACGCAGAGCATACGCATACAAAGAAAAAGTCCATTGATTTAGATTATGCAGTATGGGAAAAACTATCCGAACGTTCTCAAGAGCTTGGCTGTACATTATCGGATGCAATTGAATACTTAGTATCAGAGGCATCCCGTAGTGAAAAAGCCAGTAAGAAAGTATCTAATCTTAAAGCCGATTTAAGCAAGTTACTCGATTTTTAAACCATTATTTTTAACTTTTTCTTTGATGAAGGTTACATTTTTATCAATGAACTTTTTGACTCTTCTAATTTCAATGCTAGATTGTATACATAATTGTTCGTCAACTTGTTTGTACTTTGTACATAAATCATATGTAAAGCTAAACTCATTGGAGTACTAAAATATGAAAAAACTATTTTTTATTGTATTAGCGGCGTTAGCCACCACACCAGCATTGGCTGCTGATATTGCGGCAGGAAAGGCTAAAACAGCCGTATGTGCTTCTTGTCATGGTCCAGATGGTAAAGCAGTGATACCCACTTATCCTAACCTACACGGACAGAATGCCGCTTACTTAGAGAAGCAGTTAAAAGCATTTAAATCTGGTGATCGAGTTGACCCTGTAATGAAACCAATGGCCAGCATGCTATCGGATGACGATATAAAAAATGTTGCTGCTTATTATCAAAGCTTAAAATAAAAGATCTTAGGGCTGCTGAGGTTCGTATCGGCAGCCAAATTATAGACGTATTGGAAGCCTCAATTAAGTGCGCATTATGTAAGGTTATGGTAAACGTACTGTCAAATACAATAAGTTTAGAATATGAGTCTTTAGGGATTTATATTTGTGAATCGAAACGAAATGACCAAAAACTTATATTTTAGGGAATTTAAGTGTGGTCTATCAATTAAACAAACAGCAGAACTTTGTTTTAAAAGTGTGACGACGGTCAAATCATGGGATAAAGGAAAAACCATACCCCCAGAATGTAAAAGGCTAATGAGGATGGTATCTGGACGAGAATTAAGTAATGGGGATCAATGGAATGGCTTTGAAATGGTACATGACCGCTTAATTATCCCGACTGGTCAAAAGGCATCGCCACAACAAATAATAATAGGTCTAAGCTTATTAGAATGCAGTACGGAGGCTGATTTAAGAGTAATCAGAAATATATTAAAAATCTCAATGGCAATCAGTAAAATAAAAAATATGGGAACATAATTTAAACTGTTATATTTTTATATTGTCTAATAAAGACAAATAAAAAATAATATGGCAGTTTTAATTTTAGGTGATTTATGACTTATATAATAACATTCCCAGTTTTATACCAACATGTAAAAACTAAAGAACTAGAAATTTATCATGTTACATATTCTTGTTTATATCTATTTTTTCATTTTAGTCATTTACTTGAAAAACCATGCTGGGGCACTATTCAGGATATTTATTTTGATGAAGAATACTGTGATGAAAATTTTCAACTTAAAGAAAAATTCAGACTTTTTTTTGAAAATTGTCAAAGAGAATTCTACGAATTAGATATGGATGAAGATGTAGATAACGAAGATAATGAATTTAACGATCATCTTTTAAGTAGTATCCTTGGGATTCATAGCTCAGATAGAAACTAAATCAATAATCAATATATTGCTATAGAAACTTGCAGATCTGCAAGTTTCTATAGCTGAGATGCTAAACGCCGTCTTCAGCATCTAACCATGGCGTACCATGCATTTTGGGATAGCCTTCTAAATAAGTAATTTTGGCATCAGTCTCTTTTCTTATTTCCCTGACAATATCTAAAAATGTTTTCTCCGTCCATTCCTCAGAAGTTCCTACCATCGCATCAGACATGCTTCTGCTAATTTGCATTATTCCACCCGTCTTTTTATTAAACGATGCATAAACATCTAAATGATATCCATTTTTATATTGCCATAAGCAAGAAGTTAACTTTAATGTACTACTATTTTCAATCTCACGCGTAGCCTGAGCAACCCAAACAGCACCATCACATGTAGCTACTTTTAAAGAGACACCGTTTGCTGCGGCTAAAGAGGCCATATTAGAACCTGCAAAGGGATTTACTAAAAAAAAGCGACCAGATTGCTCTGGAGGCGTTGAAAAATTGGGGATTGGTGTCGATTCGTTTGCAGAGTTAATATTTTGTCCAAGACCATTGCTTGCAGCATTTATTACTGTAGCTCTATCACTATCGGTTTGGATGTCAAAAATTCTATAGTATTCCACCGTTTTGCTTTTTTCGGCAAGAGCATTATTTAATGATCCACAGCCATTAAGTGTACCTGCAAAAATTAAAACTAACCCTATTAGCTTAAATTTGTTCAAAATTAATCCCTTTATCAATATCAATGAGCAGGAATTATACATAATAATCATAAGTAACAAAGTGTTATCAATAACATGAATAAAAGTGTGTCATAAAACTGTCGTTCTAATCACTATTCTTAATTCTCGCTGTGTCTTTTCCATCTTATCTGAGCGAAACAACGCGCCTAGATAGGGGATGTCCATCAACACAGGCACACCGCTTACCGTTTTTCGTTCATCATTGGAGATAAGACCACCTAGCATGATGGTTTGCTTGTCCTTAACCTTAACCACCGTTTTTAGTGTTCGCTTGTTGGTGATGATATCCGAAGCAATAGAGGAATTACTGACAGATTGCGACTCTTGATTAATATCGAGAACGATTTCACCCCCGATGATATGCGGTACAACTTCCAACGACACGCCCACATCTTTACGTTCTATTTGTTGAATTACGTTGCCGCCGTCCGTCACTTCGGTTGAAGTCAGAAAAGGGACGTTTTGACCTACAGTAATGTATCCGCGCTCTCTATCCATGATTAACATATTAGGCCGAGAAAGTAGCTTTGTGTTTTGGTCAGTCGAGACAGCTTTTACCAACGCCTTAAAATCACCACCGCTATAGATGGCGGCATTATCGGTCAGTAAATCAAGTACAGTGGTGTTAGTCACAAATCCCGCTTTACCTAAAGCCACATTCATATTAACGCCCACTTCTTTTGAATTATCGAGCAAGGTTTCAGTGATTACCGCCTCGATAAATACTTGCCGTTGTGGCTGGTCAATGCCTGAGACGAGGGCGTCTATTTTCTTAAATTGTTCCGCGCTGCCTGTGACTATGAGCGCGTTCGTAGTGGGGAGCGCCTCAACATTAAAATTGCGGGCAGATTCGCCTTTGCTGTTTTTGGTTTGAGAGGCGGCAAGGGTAGTTGATAGCAAGGTCAAAATTTTAGTATTACGAACATGGTTTAAGCGGTAGAGCTTAATCAATGACGGCTCGATGTGTTCTTCTTCTGGACCTTTAGGTTTCACCACATAAAGATTGTTTTCGTATTGTATCCAATAACCGTGAGCGGTAAGCACGTTATTAAAAAAGGCGGCATATTCGGAGGGCTGCAAATTGGGCGCGGTAAAACTCACCGAACCTATTACGCCTTGACCCAATACAATGGGGCGGTCTAATTTTCTTGCGCCCCATGCTACAAAATCAGCAATTGGGGTGTTGGTACTTTCAAAAGTGGCGTTGTCATCGGCAAAGCAAATAGGGGAAAGTATCAGCAACACGAGAATACTACCGCGCTTCGCTTGCTTACTCATTTTAAGCATTAAACCAAAGAACCGTTTAATACTGAAAATCGAGCTTAATTTAATGGCAGGTAATAATCTCATTTTTCTCACCTTGACGAATGATAATTTGGCAACTAGATACGATTTCGAATTGATAACCCGTTGAGGTTAATTCAGAACTGGTAAGGCGATTTGAACCGTTATCAAGTTGGAAATAAACGGGTTCACCTGGCGCGCGCATAAAGCTAGAAATCTTGTAATTTTTAAAATCTATTTTCTTAGTAATAACAGTAGGTTCAGACTCTTTTTTATCCTGTATATTTTCATGTGGAATGACAAAATAAGTCACCAGAAATGAAGCAATGACGCCCACAGCTAAACAGGTTAATCGAGAGTATTTACGTGCATAAATTTTGGTAATTCTCATAAGGTTTCTCGCTGTATAGGTGACAGTGTAGCGACCATGCGTGAGGTAGGGCGGCAGCACTGAATATGTGCCTCGGTCGTAATTATCAGAGAACGCTTGCTTGGTGTCATAGGTGGCGTATAAATCCGTCCCCCATAAATTCCACTTATCCACGGTTAACGATTGAACGCTATCACCATATTTCACAATGCCGATATGGAGCTTGGGGAGAGGCAGCCGCAGCGTGCCAAACGATAAAATACGAATGAGGCTTGAAATAATCGGCACTTGCATACGGTCTAATCGTCGACAAAAAACCGTATGTTCCGCCAAGGCTAAACGCACTTGTTTATCGACAATGGAAATATCTTGAACGATGAAAATAATGTCCCACCCTAATTTCCTTGCGTGTAAAAACCAGTTGATAATGTGCTGTCTTGATTTGTCATTCCATGTTCTAGAGTTAAACCACGTACCACATTCATCAAGCACCAATAAACCATTTTTGCGTTCATCATAGGTAGGATTGCCACGGCCTAAAGCTTCCAAGTCCTGTAAATTTGGCTTATCAGGTACGCGAAACAATCGAGTGTTTTTCTTATTGCGACCAAGCATGAAACGTAAGTTAATGTCTAAATTGGTCGCAACAGGCGCGCCACGCAGAAAGGCTTCACGAATTCGACCAACCGAGGTTAAGGATTTGCCCGCGCCCAGTTTGCCAGTGACAAAATATACCGCCATTAACTTGAGACTTTCGTAATGGCGTAGAATTGCCATTGCCACACCCAACGAATAACGCGAGCGGAAAAAATAGCACTGAGGCAAGGGATAGCATTGTCAGGAATGAATAAAGAGAAACCCTCCGATAAATTAGGCGGCACAACATAGGAAAGCCCCGAAAAAATCACCGATAAGGCGAGGGCAGTTGTTAATGCAAGCCCTATCACCATCGTTAAAACGGTCAGGTTTATCGCCACATTGCGCGTTAATCTTAAAGCAAACCAACCTAGAACGGTGGCGGCTAATTGGGCCAGAAAAGCAATTAAAGCGGGAATTCTTAACAGGTTTCCAATACCCGAAATAATAGGCAATAAAAAGACAGGCATGATTAGCTCCTCGTTCCGTTAGGTGACGCAGGGATTGGGGTTACACCTGACAAAATAATACTAATAAGCGTCCAAGCGGTGTAAATGTACAAAATAAAAGAGGCGATACTTTTAAAACGACTGGAAAAATCACACCCTAATTCAACAGGGCCAAAGTAACTTGGAAAAGAGAGCGGTGAACATGATCCGATATTAGGTAATGCACCAAACATTAGATCAATATTTCCCTCTATAACACCTTGAACCTGACCAGTTCCAGAATCAACAATCAAACCATTTACGGAATCAATTAAGACATCTTTTGATGTACTATCAGCTTGACTTACTGAGCCTGTCAAATCAGTTACAAGTCCGGCTACATATTCAGATGATATTTTACCGTTTTCACCCTCACAATTAAATTCGTCAGTTCGAGGGTCGCATATCTTATCTTCTATTTTTTGAAGAGTTAAATTACCATCTTCTGAGGGAGTGCCATTATTTTCATTGGCTGCCTTTAAAGTTTCATTAATTGTATCTAATTTATATCCAAGCTCATCAGTTTGAGTATCAGCAATTTTATCTAAACGATTACCAAGAGCGGTGATTGCACTTACTTGATTTAGACTGTCTCGTCTTTGTCCTTCAGCAATTTTATAATCTTGATTCATTTGATCTACTATTGATTGACCAATTAAATCATTAGTTGCATTTAAATCCATTAATTTATTATTAACTTTTGCAAATGAGTTATTTAAATCTAAACTAATTTTTGATAAAGCTTTGTTCTGATCACTATTTAAATTCTTTATCGATTCCAAAACAGCGGTATCTGTTGAATCAGTTGGTGTAACTTGATGAACCGGAGTGTTTTCATAAGGATCATCAGGAGGAATAATTGATCCCTTAGGTGGTGTAAATTTATCATCAGGCGGCGTTATAGGGAGATGAGACGGATCAATTTGATCTAAACATGCAGGCCAAATACTAGAACCAACTTTGCATGTTTCAGGAGGAGCAGAACAGCTAGTTTCTAAAGACTCAGAAACAATTGAATTACCATCTGAACAATTGACATAAAAAGTACCACTAGTTAATTCACAACTTCTTCTTTGCGAACGTATATCATCTAAAGTAGATTTACGTTCGCAAAAAGGAATATCTTCACATCTTTTAGTTAAAGTATTAAATTGCTGATTTTCACCACACTCAGAAGCGCCGCAAGATGGAAGATGAAGAGTTTGCTTTGTGCAAAGCGATCTAGAAATTGTATTGCTAGTAGAGAATATTTCTTTATTAGTGCCATCTGGTTGGGGATGCAATATGTAATAATCAACTGTAAAATTGCCATTTGCATATTGAGTACCTAAACGATAAACAATATCAAGTGAGTTAAATTTACGTAATGATTCAGCTTTTAAAACAGCCAGCTCTTCACCAACACTAGCTTGACCATTAGGACTATAATAGTAATAACCAGATGTAAAAGGGCCAAGTTGATCAAATGCAAAAGAAAATATTGAAAATGAAAAAGATAAAATAAAAAACAGTAATTTAAATTGTAAATTTCTCATTTATTAAGTCCATTTATAAATCTGGATGCCTTGACCATCCAGTCACATCAAAAAGGGTATTAAGAAGCTTTGTTTGCTGCTTTCTGGAATAGCTTAATACCGACGAAACCAACCGTTAGAGTTGCCACGATAGGCCAAACAGCAGAAAGCATATCCGTTACAATGCCACTTACTTCGGTCATTGCTGCGGCAGCTTCGGCAGGTAATTCCGCATGAGCACCAACAGAAGAAAGCGCAGCAACAGAAGCGATTGCAAGCGTTTTGCTGTTTACATATTTTTTAGCAGTATTTAAAATTTTCATGGTTATTATTCCTTATAGTTAACCAGTAGTTGAAATCTCAACCGCACGTTTGAAAACAAGAATTTGTTTCCCAATCGTGAAGCCAAGGATAAATACAGTGCAAAATGAACGTGTCATAAATTCCATGCTCAACATTTATCGTTGCCCTCCGACAAACCAACCGATACCCACTAGGACGAAACAAAAGCCGATAAAAACCATTAACTGAAAATTGTCTAAATGGGCAAGCAGTTCATCAAATTGAATATCGGTCATGTTAAAACCTACTTAGCGTTTACAGCAGGAAGTGAATGAAGTTGAAAGCCGTTTATCGAAACGTGCTGACCCTTTTCATTACCAAACGCCATATCGCGGTACTCAATATTGAAAATGGTGCGAGTGCCAACAAAGCGTTTTAATTCTTCACCCGCTTTTCCATTGGCCCAAAGTTCGGCAGGGATAGATACCTTTATCGTATCCGTTGGGGCGGTGGTGATTAAATTAATTGAACCGACCAACTGCGACTCACCAGTGCCGCGAATGGTTTTGGTTTGTTGGGTGATATCGGATTCATCTAAAATTAAGCCTTCAAGTTTCATGTTTATTTCCTTTTTTATTTAGTAAGAGCAAAAGCGACAGTTATTGACACGAGTCCAAGGAAACTGATTTCACTCCCACCTATCCGGCTGCGCCGAACAGGTGGGAGTGAAAACAGTTTCGAAAAGCTCAGAATCAAAAAGCGAAGCTTGTAGCTCGTCTTTGTAATCAATAAAGTCTAAAAATTGGTCATAGCGTTCTTGGGCCATGCGTTGGTATTCTTCTTGACGCTCTAGGGCATCAAACCAATCAACAGCACCCTCCATCATCTTGTTTTGTGCTTTCAAGAATTGGTCTTTGTTCTCTATCTTCCAATTAGTAAAGCGAGTGCAAAGGAATACACCTTTAAACATTAAGCCGCTAACTTTAGCTTGTGCCGCGTCACCGTATTTGGTCGCGCTGAATTCACCTGACTCAATCAGTTTTTCAACGGCATCTTGCACCGAGTATTGAACGGTTAAAGGCGAGTCTTTACGCTTAACGTGCAAGCCACCCATTGCGATACAAAAGGCTTTCCAGTCACCTAAATCGGCAGACTTGCGAACCCGTTCTAATAGAAAATGTTCTTCTTCGGTTAAGTCGGTAAGCATGGCATCATCCTGTTTGAATTCTTGTCGTAGTCGTCTAAGTTCGCGCCACACCGAAACAGGCGGACCACCTATAAATTGAAATTGTCTGATTTGATTAACACGCGCCCAAGTAACCACACGTTCAGCCGCTTCAATGCCTTGCAGTGATGAACCACGATCTTTGTCGATGTGTAGGCCATCAATATTTTTGCTTAAGTATTTCGCGATATAACCCACAGCCGACCCCTTAGCAAAATCAATCAATTCAGCTTTGAAACGGTGTTTGCTTGCGCCTTTTTCGTTTGGCGTGTCTGCCATCGCTAGGCGTTGAAATTCAGCAGTAACAAACTTTCTATCATGCGGTTGGATGAACAATAAAAGGTGATGATGTGGCGTTCCGTCTTGATGCGGTTCAGCAATGCGCATGCCATAGACTTTGATATTTTTCTTATCCATGATTTTACGCAGCGCAGCCCACACGGTAAGCAAATGATCATGCGCTTGTTTGGCATCGGGCGAACCGGCATCAAGCCATTTTTTATTTACTTGAGAGTTTGAAATCGCGTGATAACGGCTAGGCGTGGTCACGGTGAAAAAAACCGCCTCATCACAATTGTCTTTTGCGTAATCTTCAAAGCCCTTTAGGCGCGTGAACATTTCCGCGCGTCTAATGCTTGGATTTGACACGGATTTAGCACTAAGCTCATGAAGTGTGAAAAAATTGCTAGTGTCGTTTTCATCGTAAGCGATGGTTTCTTTAAGGGCGATTTCATTAGATTTGATCCGGTGGCGCATACGTTCTACGGAAAAATCAGAGCAATACACTTGCTTATGGCGTTCGACTAATTGCAAGTCGCGCGCGACTTGCTCAACCTCGTAGGCGCATTTGCGACGAAGTTGACGGCGTAACCAAATGGAATCACACGCACGATTGACCAGTGCAAACAATTCGCCCGATTCAGTTTTTGTTTTAATTTCATCTTCACGGAACGAAAGCCCCATACGCGCAAGAAATTGCACCGTGTATTCAAAGCATGATTGTTCATCGTGTTTGATGTGGAATATTTTAGAGCGAAGCAAGTCGGATTTTTCAAGCGCCATATCTTTGATTTGGTCGTCGCTCATGGCCTTGGTATAGCCGTGTGCAAACAAACGCTCGGAAGCTGCTTGCGCAGTAGAAAGGGCGGTGAAGTAATCTTTCTTTTTGTTGATGTTTAAAAATGAACGTTGAATGTGTTTTGAAAAGTCGCGGTGTCCGTGACTGGCAGAAAGCGCAGCCGCGCAAGGATTCGAGAAAGACGGCTTAATCAAAAAAGATTGGTCGCGTACGGGAATGTAATTGTCAGAATAACCGTGAATATCAATGCGGCTTGGGTAATCGCCTTTGATGTGGTCGGTAAAATTAGTGCGTATAGTTTGGTCGTCAAAAATACGGTCAGCGGTAGCCCAAGATTGGACGGGAATGAAATCAATCCATTCTTCAAAACCTGTTTGTTCGTCTCTCACTAATTGATACACACAAACCACCTTGACTGATTAGAGGGATTGACCACCAAGAGGTTGAGCGTCAAGGTCAAAGCCTCAAGGCGGTCAAATTACGATATTTCGGAATCATAATTCCGTTTAATCGTATGCACAAGATACAAAAAAACGTAATTTGTAGGCTAGAATGAAAGAAAATTGGAGATGAGCATGTACCAGAATGACTTGTTAAATGCCTATAAAAAGGCAAAAAACTACATACAAGACAAACAAATTGCGCATGATTTGAATATACAGCCGTCTAGAATCAGTGAAATGAGAAACAATAGACGCTATATATCTGATAATGAGGCAGTTTTTCTAGCGGAAGGCGCAGGAATAGACGCGGAAATTGCGTTGTTAGGTTGTCATGCAGATCGCAATGAAAACCCTAACGTGAAAGCACTGTGGGAAAACATCGCAAAAAAATATAATGGCTTGGGATTATCTGGGATTTCAATGGCTTGCGGAACGATTGCGGTCATGGTTTCAAGCCATGCGGAGGCTATTACCAAGTGCGCATTATGTATATTATGTTAAATATAGTTAGTCGAATCTACAATTCTATCAATCTTACTTAGTAAACCTACGCTACTCCCTAATTAAATTTTAACTGTCAAATTCTCTCTTCTTATTCAGTTTTATTAAAATAGATTCTCGACCTGGAATTGATAGTAACCATTCTGATTGCATCGGTAAATTTATGTCTATTATCCAGTCACGTAGCTTCAGGTTCATCTTGTTAGGCTTTAATCGTGCTGACTCAATTGTTATTGTTTCGAGGCTTTGCCTGGATTTTTCTTTTGAATCTAGTGAAATCATTACTTTAGAAGGTGGAAATTCGCTAAATGTTACATCTAGTTTCATTTTTTCTATTCGGATAGGACAAGGTTCATTTATTTGACATTCAACTGATGATTTGCCTTTTATTTCATAGTGATAGCTACGCCAAAAGAATGCGACTAGCAATACAATAAATATGGCGATGATTTGTGCAAGTCTTGCTTTTGTCAGTTTTTGTGCTGCCATGTCTATATTCCTGTGTAACTTAGTTCAAACTTTTAAAAAGAAGTACGGTTAACCTATTGGTATCTCAGGTATAGTAACGATGAAAATGTTGCTTTTATTTAAAATTATTGTTGCTAGTTGGTATTTTAACTTGCCGTTATGATTTGGGTAACATTACAACACTATTTTAGTGTTGATGCTATGTAGTTAATTATAAGATTGGAAGCATTCAAGATGAGCCAAGAACATCAACTTGAGCACAATTATAACTATACGGTTGTACGTCAATTTGCCCTGGTTACAATACTTTGGGGAATTGTGGGTATGAGCGTTGGGGTTTTAATTGCAGCTCAATTAGTCTGGCCACAGCTTAACTTTGATACGCCGTGGTTAACGTACAGCCGTTTACGTCCCCTACATACCAATGCAGTTATATTTGCATTTGGTACTAGCGCCCTATTTGCATCTTCTTATTATGTAGTGCAAAGGACATGTAAAACCCGCCTCTTTGGTGGATTGTTGGTACCCTTCACTTTCTGGGGATGGCAGGCAATTATATTAGCCGCTGTTATCTCCCTACCTTTGGGGTATACAACTAGTAAAGAATACGCAGAATTAGAATGGCCAATTGATATTGCAATTGCAATTGTTTGGGTATCTTATGCGATAGTCTTTTTTGGAACCTTAGTTAAAAGAACTACATCACATATTTATGTGGCTAACTGGTTCTTTGGCGGTTTTATTCTGACCGTTGCTGTTCTTCATATTGTAAATAGCATGGCAATTCCGGTTTCCTTGTGGAAGTCTTACTCCATTTACTCAGGTGCAGTCGATGCCATGGTTCAGTGGTGGTATGGGCATAATGCCGTTGGTTTCTTGTTAACTGCTGGTTTCTTAGGAATGATGTATTACTTCGTGCCAAAGCAAGCAGAACGCCCAGTTTATTCTTACCGCTTATCAATAGTGCATTTCTGGGGTCTGATTTCCCTTTATATTTGGGCTGGCCCTCACCACCTTCACTACACCGCGCTGCCTGATTGGACTCAATCTTTAGGTATGGTGATGTCTATATTATTATTTGTTCCATCTTGGGGTGGGATGATTAACGGTATTATGACTTTATCCGGTGCGTGGCATAAATTACGCTATGACCCAATCCTCCGTTTCTTAATTGTTTCATTATCTTTCTACGGTATGTCGACTTTCGAAGGCCCGATGATGGCAATTAAAACAGTCAATGCCCTATCCCATTATACAGACTGGACCATTGGTCACGTCCATTCTGGCGCTTTAGGTTGGGTTGCTATGGTAACGATTGGTTCTCTTTATCACTTGATTCCAAAGCTATTTGCTCAAGAGCGTATGTATTCAATTAAATTGATCAACGTTCACTTCTGGCTTGCTACCATCGGGACTGTTTTTTATATCGTGGCAATGTGGATTTCAGGCGTGATGCAAGGTCTAATGTGGCGTGCAGTTAATGCCGATGGAACATTAACTTATAGTTTTGTTGAAACTGTTGAAGCTTCTCATCCTTTCTATCTAGTCCGCTTTATCGGTGGTGTCATTATCGTATCGGGTATGTTGTTAATGGCTTACAACACATACAAAACCATTAGCGCACCTGATAATAGTTTGAAATCTATTCCACAACCGGCTTTGTAAAGGAGGCTATCGTATGAGTTCTAATAAGAATCGCCATTCAATAGTCGAGAAAAACGTCGGTTTATTGGCAATTTTAATGGCCTTTGCCATCAGTTTAGGGGCATTAGTTGAAATTACTCCCCTCATGTTCCAAAAACAAACTACGGAGCCTGTCGAGGATTTAAAACCTTACACAGCACTTCAGATGGAAGGCCGCGATATTTACATAAAAGAAGGCTGTCATGTTTGTCATAGCCAGATGATCCGTCCATTTAGAGCTGAAACTGAGCGATATGGACATTACTCTGTTGCCGGTGAGTCAGTGTGGGAGCATCCATTTTTATGGGGTTCAAAACGTACCGGGCCTGATTTAGCACGTGTGGGTGGTCGCTATTCTGATGAATGGCATCGAGTACATTTGATGGATCCCCGAGAAGTAGTCCCTGAATCAATCATGCCGGGTTATCCGTGGCTGGCTGAAAATAAGCTTACTGGTGAATTAACAGAAAAGAAATTACGACTTTTCCGTGATTCATTTGGTGTCCCATATACCGATGAAGAGATTGCTAATGCCCAAAAAGATGTCGAAGGCAAAACAGAGCTAGATGCTCTTATTGCTTACCTTCAGTCACTTGGCCATGCAATGAAATAAGGAGCAGCATCAAATGGATATTATCGTTATTCATAGTATTTGGACTGTTGTTCTTTTCATTAGTTTTTGTGGTGTAGTTTGGTGGGCTTACGGAAGTAAAAAGCGCCAATCTCGCTTTGATGAGGCTGCCAACATGATTTTTGATGATGAACCAGCGGCACAAGAGAGTAAAAAACAAGGAGGAATGAAGTGATGACTACATTCTGGAGTGTCTGGATAACAGTAATTACTTTAGGTACCATCTTTGGGATTGCTGCGATTTTGATCTGGTGTTTAAAAGACAAGATGGGCGCAGAGGAAGGTGAAGATATGGGCCATGAATACGATGGTATTCGTGAGCTTAATAATCCGCTACCAAAATGGTGGACTTATCTATTTTTCTCCGCTTTTCTTTTTTCAGCCGTCTATTTGGCCTTATTTCCTGGTTTAGGCAATTTTCCAGGTTTACTTGGTTGGACAAGTTCACCTCAGCAGGTGAGGACGGTAGCTGAATTGAATGCGGCCATTGAAAGCGCACAAGATAATAAACAGCTAGATCAATATGCCAGAGAATTAGATTCTGCCGATAAGTTTTATGGTGAATCCTTTAAGCGTTTAGCCTATAACGAAGCCGGTACTGATTATAAGCCAACGGCTGAAATCGCCTCAGACCCAGCAGCATTAAAAGTGGGACAGAATTTATTTTTACAAAACTGTTCTCAATGTCATGGTTCAGACGCTCGTGGACAAAAAGGCTTTCCTAATCTAACCGATAGTGCATGGTTATATGGTGGTGAACCTGAAGCCATTCTTACGACAATAAAAGATGGCCGCCATGGCGCAATGCCAGCTTGGGGGGAGTTATTAGGCGAAGATGGTACACGTGATGTTGTGAGTTACGTTTTAAGTTTATCTGGACGAAAAGTCAACGCTCGTGAAGCCGCTGCCGGTAAAATTCGTTTTGCTTCATGCATTGCTTGTCACGGAACCGATGGTAAAGGTAACCCTGCATTCGGAGCGCCAGATCTAACTGATAATGATTGGTTATTCGGTGATTCACGGGCAGATGTTACTGAAACCGTTATGTACGGTAGACAAGGCGTAATGCCAGCATGGGGAAATATTCTAGGTGAAGATAAAGTGCAATTAGTTGCGGCTTACGTCTGGAGTCTAAGTAATTCCGAATCTACTGAGCAACAAAAATAATAGTGTGTTCAACAGCCCCGCTCTGGGGCTGTTTATTTATCCTACGAGTATATTATGCAAAAACCCTGGTATAAGCAGTTTTGGCCGTGGTTCCTTTTATTTCTTCCACTGTCAGCCGTTATTGGTAGTTTCGTGACCTTAGGCTTATTTGTTCAAAATAGCGTTAATCTGGTCTCTGAAGATTATTATAAAGAAGGTAAAGGTATTAACGTCGACTTAACTAAAATTCATGTCGCAAAAGCTTTTAAATTAAAGGCTTCCGTTAGTTCAACTGCAACTGGTGTTGAAGTTACTTTAGATAAAGGTTCATTAACATTTTACCCAGCTCTCAATGTGTCGTTTACTCATCGAACACTACCAGATCGCGATTTCGAGCAAACGATCACATCAGATGCAAATGGACGATACCGCGTTAATTTATCATCACCCATTCAAGGCCCATGGTTTATGAAACTACAACCACATGATAGTGAATGGTTAATCCAAGGCAAAGTTACTTTCCCTTCAGAATCACCGACCGTTTTACTGAATTAAGGCTTATCATGATACAAAATTCGGCACCAAAAGAATGTTATCATTGCGGTGATATTGTTCCCGACAAAGCCAGTTTCAGCATCGAAATTCTAGGGGAACTTAGGGTAATGTGTTGTCCTGGGTGCCAATCGGTCGCTCAGACCATTTTAGAGAGTGGACTAGTTTCTTATTACCAGTATCGCACCGCTACGGCTGAAAAAGCAGATCTAGTCCCTGAGCAACTTAAAGAGCTAATTCATTACGATAATAAGGAAGTACAGAGTGAGTTTGTTCGCTTTAGTGAGGACATTTCTGAAATAACACTCTCACTAGATGGTATATCATGCGCGGCCTGTGCCTGGTTAATTGAAAGACAATTAAGCGCTCAAATTGGCGTTATTCAAATAAGAGTAAATATAACAACCAGTCGCGCAATTTTAAGTTGGGATGATACTCAAACGCAATTAAGCCAGCTTCTGAACGCTATTCATCAATTAGGCTATAAAGCTGCCCCCTTTGAACCAAATAAACAAGAAGAAAGCTACCATCAAATGATGAAGCAATATCTTTATCGTCTCGGGGTTGCAGGCCTGGCCACAATGCAAGTCATGATGCTAGCGGTAGCTTTGTATTTTGAAGTATTTTCAGATCTCGACAGTGAATTCAAACAATATTTGCGCTACGTTAGTTTGATTTTCGCAACCCCGGTATTGCTTTATTCCGCTCAGCCCTTCTACCTTAACGCATGGCGTAGTTTAAAAGCTCGCAGTTTAGGCATGGATGTTCCCGTATCAATTGCCCTTATCTTTGCATACTTCGCTAGTGTATGGGCAACGGTCGCGGGTAAAGGTGAAGTGTTTTTTGAATCCATCTCAATGTTTACCTTCTTCTTACTGATTGGCCGTTTTTTAGAAATGCGGGCTCGTCGAAAAGCCGCCACAGCAAGTGCCAATTTATTGAAACTAATCCCTGCCATGGCAAGAAAAGTTGATGGTTCACAAATTCCAGTCAGAAGTTTACAGATTGGTGACGTCGTTCGGGTTCTACCTGGTGAGCATATTCCCGCGGATGGCAAAATTATCAACTCGACAACTCAAGTTGATGAATCGATGTTAACCGGCGAATCAATTCCTGTATTAAAAACGGTTGGTGATTTTATCTTTGCCGGCACCATAAATGTTGATGAATCTTTTGATTTAGAAGTGACACGCCATAAAGCTGACTCTGTTATTTCTAGTATTGTTCGCCTACAAGATGAAGCTGAATTTTCAAAGCCAAAAGTTGCTGAAATAGCGGATCGAATTGCTAAATATTTTGTTGCTATCATTCTAGTGATTGCATTATTTACTTGGATCTACTGGCATCAATATCAACCAGAATCTGCATTTTGGATTATGCTTTCCGTATTAGTAGCAACCTGTCCTTGTGCGCTTTCACTGGCGACACCAACAGCAGTAACCTGTGCAACATCCCGTCTAGGTAGCTTAGGCATTTTATTACGTAAAGGACATGTATTTGAGACTTTATGTAGAGTGAATCATATTGTTCTTGATAAAACAGGCACGCTCACCACTGGTAATATTCATATCGACCAAACAACATTAAGCCCATTTGCTATAGAAAGAGAACTCTCCACATTACAATGCTTAAATATTGCAGCAGGTTTAGAGCAACATGCTAATCACCCTATCGCAAAGGCATTTCGTGATAAGTTGGATACTTCTATAGAATTTACTCAGGTGAATAATGTTATAGGCTCAGGTTTGTCTGGATTCTACCAAGATGAAGAATGGCGTATTGGAACGTTGGAATTTGCCTTAATGCATTCAGAGCAAACATTATTAGAACCATCATCAAAAACTTCGGCTATTTATTTAACCTCAAATGGTCAATTGATTGCCAGCTTTGAATACAGTGACCCGATTCGACCTGAAACGCCTGATTTTATTCAAGCAATACAATCTAAAGGATTGGATATCACCATCTTAACGGGCGATACTGAATCTAGTGCCAGTAAAGTCGCGAATAATTTAGGTGTGAAAGATTATGTTTTCCAAGCTAAACCGGAAGATAAACTGCATTATTTAAAAGAACTGAATAAAACTAAAATAACGTTAATGATTGGCGATGGTATAAATGATGCCCCAACGTTGGCTGGTTCTCACTTATCTGTAGCGATGGGCGGAGGTTCAGATGTTGCTAAAGCATCTGCCGATATGGTGCTGTTGGGAGATAGACTAGACCGAATTTTAGAGGCTAGACAGTTAGCTCTGTTTACTCGTCGTATTATCAGGCAAAATCTTGCTTGGGCGCTTGGCTATAATCTCATTATTTTACCTCTTGCGGTAATGGGACTTGTTGCGCCATATATTGCGGTTTTAGGGATGTCTACCAGCTCTATTATTGTGGTTACCAATTCTTTAAGGCTATTAAAATAATGGAAAGTTTATATATTTTAATCCCCATTGCTATCATCTTTGTATGCATTGCGGTTGCGATTTTTATTTGGGCTGTCAAAAGTGATCAGTTTGATGATCTCGATCGTCAAGGACACAGCATTCTTTTTGATGACAACGAAGATAAACCGAAAGTAAATAGTCAATCGGATAAAAAAGCACCATGACACAAGACTGGATCGCAGCGTTTTTGATCGGTGTATTAGGTGCTGGTCATTGTATGGGGATGTGTGGTGGTATTGCAGGGTTAATGAACTTAGGGCAAACCTCACCAAAATCTAGCTGGCTCAATCCTCTTTTCTATAATCTAGGTCGAATCGCAAGTTATAGCTTAATAGGCGCTCTCATTGGCGGGTCTTTATCGACCATCATACAATTTTCAGGTATTAATAATTCATTGGCATGGCTGCGTGTTATGTCATCTCTATTTATGATTATTTTAGCTCTTTATATTGGGCAGTGGTGGCAAGGATTACTCCATATAGAAAAAATTGGTCAATACATATGGAAGTATATATCGCCAATAGGACAGAAGCTTTTACCTATTAAACACCCTATTTATGCCATTCCTTTTGGGTTTATCTGGGGATGGTTACCTTGTGGCATGGTGTATTCAATGCTGACTTGGTCTGCCGCAGCCGGTAGCGCTGAGCAAGGTGCTTTAGTCATGCTGTTCTTTGGTTTGGGCACCCTCCCTTTAATGCTTGCTGTTGGCGTCAGTACCGGAAAGTTAAAAGTTTGGATTCGACGATTGTTTATTCGACGATTAGGTGCCTCATTACTCTTCATTTATGGACTATTTCAACTCTATCAATCCATATTGAAATTTTTGTAATCATTTGAATTTATTATATAAAATTAAATAACCTATATGGTGATTTATTACATTCACCACATACCACTTTCACCTATCCTTTAGCTTCATATACTGCTAAAATATTGATACATATCAATTATAACGCTTGGTAATTTATGACTTCTGATAACTCGAAAACGAAACGTATCCAACCTGGCGGTAGTGCAATTCATTGTCAGGATTGTAGTATCAGTCAGCTATGTATTCCTTTTACATTAAATGACTCTGAACTTGATCAGTTAGATGAAATTATCGAGCGAAAAAAGCCGATTCAAAAGGGTCAAGAGATCTTTAAAGCTGGAGATGATCTTAAATCTTTGTATGCAATTCGCTCTGGCACGATCAAAAGTTATACAATTACAGAACAAGGTGATGAGCAAATTACTGCATTTCATCTTGCTGGTGATTTGATTGGTTTTGATGCAATTAATGAAAATTCACACCCAAGTTTTGCACAAGCACTTGAAACTTCGATGATATGTGAAATTCCATATGAAACCTTAGATGACTTATCAGGAAAGATGCCTAAATTACGCCAACAAATCATGCGTTTGATGAGTAATGAAATCAAAGGCGATCAAAATATGATCCTTTTACTTTCAAAGAAAAATGCAGAGGAACGTTTGGCTGCATTTCTTTACAACCTATCAACACGCTTCTCTCAGCGAGGTTTCTCTCCTCGAGAGTTTCGCTTAACCATGACTCGCGGTGACATTGGCAATTATCTTGGTTTAACTGTGGAAACTATCAGTCGCTTATTAGGTCGTTTCCAAAAAAGCGATATTTTAGCAGTTAAAGGCAAATACATTACGATTAATAACCATGATGAATTACAGAAGTTAGCTGGTGTGGTCAATGATTAACAATCGTCAAATCAAATAGTTAAAAGGTCGAATATATGTGCATTCGGCCTTTTTTCTCTTTAAAGATTGATCTATGTACTTAAAAAACAAATAAGATTCAGCTACAGTTAGTGAGAGACAAATTCGTATATTGATTATATTGAAAAGTTAAGGAAGCTGTTATGGATGAATATAAAAGCATTTTAGTCGTAGCTGACGTCAACAACACTGAACAATCTGCACTGTCACGTGCTTTTCAAATTGTTCGAGATTTCCCAACCCCTACACCGATTACTTTCTTTCTTTCAATCTATGATTTCTCCTATGACATGACATCAATGTTATCTTCTGATGAACGTGATGCTATGCGCCGAGGTGTGATACAACAACGTGAAGAATGGATGAAAGAAGTAGCTGCACCTTACCTTCAAGCGGGTATTCAGTTTACAATTAAAGTTATTTGGCATCATCGCCCATTCGAAGCCATTATTGGTGAGATTTTTGCTGGGGAACATGATTTACTCCTGAAAGCGACGAGAAAGCACGATACCTTAGAGACTGTGTTTTTCACGCCTACTGATTGGCATTTGTTGCGTAAATGCCCTTGCCCTGTTTTATTGGTCAAAAATCATGATTGGCCTCTCAATGGAAGTATTGTGGCCTCTGTTCATGTTGGATCTGAAAGCGAAACACATGTATCACTAAATCACTATATGACAGAGCAAGCTATTAAGTTTTCGAAACCGCTTAATGCAGAGGTTTATTTAGCAAACTCTTACCCTGTGACGCCAGCAAACGTAACAGTTGAGCTACCTGAATTTGATCCAACCTCTTATACTGATGCAGTTCGCGGTTTTCATTTAACGTCAATGAAAGCACTACGACAAAAATATACGATTGATGAAGATCATACTCGAGTTCTCGAAGGGCTTCCTGAAGATGTAATTCCTAAAGTCGCTACAGAAGTCAGAGCAGGACTTGTGATTATAGGAACAACAGGAAGGACGGGATTATCTGCGGTCTTTATTGGTAACACTGCTGAAAACGTTATTGATAAAATTAACTGTGATATTCTTGCCCTTAAGCCTCATGGCTATATAAGCCCACTCGATCCTAATAATTAAGTTGTCATTACAGCTATCCACTATTCTAAAAGAGCAATTACATCGTATTGCTCTTTTATTATTTGTGGGTATGATACGGCCTTCATTTATGTATTGAACATATGTACTACATAAGCGTTTTGGTAAGTTAAGGTCTATCACCATGAGTTCAAATCAAAATATCACACCAGAAACCGAGTCTGCTGATAAAGCTAAACAATATGATTTCAATAAGCTACAAAAACGTATTCGTCGTAATACTGGTCAAGCCATTGCTGATTACAATATGATTGAAGATGGTGATCGCATTATGGTGTGTTTATCTGGTGGGAAAGATAGTTTCACCATGTTAGATATCTTAATGAGCTTAAAGAAAAGTGCTCCTATTCATTTTGAACTCATTGCTGTAAACCTAGATCAAAAACAACCGGGCTTTCCTGATCATATTCTTCCAGCTTACCTTGATGAATTAGGTGTTGAGTACAAAATCGTCACTGAAGATACTTATTCAATTGTTCAAGATAAAGTGCCTGAAGGTAAAACAACATGTTCTCTATGTTCACGTTTACGCCGTGGTATTTTATACCGTACAGCTAAAGAGATTGGCGCGACAAAAATTGCCTTAGGCCACCATCGTGATGATATCTTAGAGACATTATTCCTGAACATGTTTCATGGCGGTAAATTAAAAGCGATGCCACCCAAGTTGGTTTCAGATAATGGTGAGCACGTTGTCATTCGTCCATTAGCTTATTGCCGTGAAAAAGATATTATCAAGTATTCCGACTTACGCGAATACCCTATCATTCCGTGTAATTTATGTGGATCTCAACCAAATTTACAGCGCCAAAACATTAAACAAATGCTCAATGAGTGGGATAAGCGTTTCCCTGGCCGAATTGAAACTATGTTTAAAGCGGTACAAAATGTAGTGCCAAGCCATTTAGCTGATTACGAACTGTTTGATTTTAAATCCATAGACCGTGACTCTGGAGTAATCAATGGGGGTGATATTGGTTTTGATAAAGAAGAAATACCACAAGCTTCTATGGCAGATGAAGATGTTATCCGCTTTGATCCTAAGATGCAGTTAGATGTCAGTAATATCTAGCGCTATATAGAAATAAAAAACACCGAAGGTAGTTTTGAAGTGACCCCAAATAATTGGACAACCAACATTGGGGGTTATTTATGTACCTTCGGTGTTTTTATATTCGTATTTGATGAACTGAAAACGAAGATATTTTATTTTTCTAATAATGGCATTGTTCTGAATGTCGCTTTAGGAAGATGTAGAATTGAGTCTGACTTTAAATCAGCTAGCTTTATTAAAGCTTTGCCACTTCGTATTTCGATATCCTGGCCATTCGTAACAGTAATCCACCCATTATTTAAATTAGAAAACTCAAGCGTCAAGCCAACAACATCTGGCGAAAACCAACGAGAAAACATACCACCTAAATCATCAAGCATCTTATCCATTTGAGGTACTAAGCTTTTTACTTTATCGTAATTGACATCACCAGATAAAGGCTGCTTAGTCATCACTACCATCGAGAAATCACACTGTTTTCCCTCTTCAGTATTAATATAAACCAAAGGGCCTACTTGGCGTAAGTTATCATCTAGAGGAACAATCAGTTCTTGGTTACCCGGAATATGAAACTCTTCATAGTGTTTTTCTTTTTCCATCCAAGCTTTATCAATACGACAGAGATCCGGGGAATCATGCTGTTGGAAGAAAAATCCCACTTTAATATCAGGGTGTCCTTCCGTTATATTATTCTTCATTTGTGTGTATAGCTTAGAATAATTAAACCTATATTGCTGTGCATAAACAGGTGTAGACAATACACAAGTTAGTGCCATCAGTAATATCGAGTATCTCCATCGTTTCATTATTAATTTTTCCAATAATTCTTATTCTGCTTAATCATACTTTGAAGGTCATTTATATAGTCTTGACCTCTTTCTGAATAACTTAATAGCCCATTCGTTAATTCTAATGCGGCGGCTGTTGAAGATAAACTCACTTTTTTCTCAGCCAAACTTTGACGAATATTACGTAACTCTTTATAAGCATCATTACGGTTTACATTCATGAAATAAGCATGAATTGACGCCTGAGGATTATCAAACTTTGCCACTTCATGAGTCGCACCTTCAACACGTTGCGATGGAACAAGACCGCACCCTTCGCTATAGCACCATTGGCCAAAGAAGTTATTGGCGTCCCGAGCAAAACGAGATGTTCCCCAGGCGGATTCATTTGCCGCCTGAGTTAATACGAGAGCCTCAGGTAAAATATTAACTCGTATAAACATATCACTTAACCAGTCTTTTGTGACACCCTCTTCAGGTAAAGAAACATCATACATTTGAGCAAGCGTTGAAGCCTTTTTTAGCAGACCAGAGCTGACATTTTTTTCTGCAAGCGCTGATTGTAATTCAAGTAATTGACTACGCTCACTTTCAACACGTTGATTTTCCTTTTCAAAGCCAGGACGTAATTGTTCGAAAAAATTCATTTTTTTAGCATTGATATCAACGTTTTCTGTTTTGCTTTTTTCAACAGGTTTAGTGGTATCTGATGAGTAATGATTTTGAAAATAATACACAGCCCAAAATGCCAAAATGATGACAGCCATTATGAGTTTTTTAATCATGCGTTAAATACCTGAGATTGTTTACTACCATTATTAGGAGGATTCCCCCCACCTGAGACAACTTTTAAACGAATGCCGAACATATCGCGATAAAGAACGCCCTTAACATGAAAATAAAATGGCAAAACAAAAATAAGGCCAATGCCATAAAAGAGTGCCGCTGCAAAAAACATCATTATAACTAATAAATAAATGGCAGTTAATGGCAGGATTTTTTTATTGACTGCTCTTAGTGACAGCAACAAAGACTTCAAGGGAGTGAGTCGTTTCTCACAAATCAATAATGGTGCATGACTAAAGGCCATAGTCAAATATAGTGATAAAAACGGCAACACCATCCCAGCAATACCTTGCAAGGTTAAAGCAATCAAGGTCATTACCATAAGAGGAACGGTAAACTGCAAACCTTTCAGCATATGACGAGGTTGTGTTTTAAAACCGGTGGTATGACTCATAGCCATAAGGCAGACACCCGCATATAAAGGTGCACTGATAATTTCATAACTAAAATTAGCAACGAATATCGATTGAATAATATTTTGATGCTGAGAGATATCCGAGGCATCTTGAAACAATTGTAAGATCACACTAGGGTCGCCAAGCTGAAGTTTCAGCGCCACGGCGAAGATAGCAATCTGTAAAATCAATAAAAGGAAAATGGTAGGTGAGAATGATAAAAAATACTTCATCGTTAACTGCCAAGCCTCTTTTATTACCTGGCTCGCTTTTAATTCATATTGGCCGTTTAAGGCTGTCGTCAGATCACCTCCGACATTGAATTCTTTTTCTAGTTCATCATTCATGTATTAGTTGTCCAAACAGCGTCAAATAAGCTTATGGCGCACATTATACCCATGCCAACTCAAGATGCGAGTTTCCAGCATTTTTAATCCATTTCATTTTGTAAGTATGATGAAAAATTAAACAATAAAACAATAAATAGGAATTTAATGTCAACTTTTTTGAAATCATCAAAACAATAGAGGATAATGCCCGGCTTACTTGTAAACATTCCGTCCTAGCCATTATTTAACTGTAAACCGCTAGAAAATGTCTGCAATGGCGACTATGATGCGCCCTCAAATTTTTGTGTTGAGCAATACTTTTCTTTCTAGGGAGAAATACCGAAATTGAATGTTGAACAGTTACATAGATCTACAGTTATTACACTAACTGGCATAAGTAAGTCTTTTGATGACAAAACTATCATTGAAAACTTAGATCTAAACGTCAATCATGGTGAATTTTTAACCATACTTGGTCCATCTGGCTGTGGGAAAACTACAGTTTTACGAATGATTGCAGGATTTGAAACCGTTGATTGCGGCAAAATATTACTGGCAAATGAAGATGTGACGCAACTTCCCCCAGAACAACGACATGTCAACACTGTATTTCAGAGCTATGCTTTATTTCCACATATGTCCGTCTATGAAAATGTAGCTTTTGGTTTGCGTATGCAAAAAGTAGCGGATTTGGAAATTGAGACTCGTGTCATTGATGCTTTAAAAATGGTTCGACTTGAGAACATGGCACAAAGACAGCCTCACCAACTCTCAGGTGGACAACAACAACGCATTGCGATCGCGCGCGCTGTTGTGAATAAACCCAAAGTACTCCTACTAGATGAATCCCTCTCTGCACTAGATTATAAATTGCGAAAACAAATGCAGCTCGAATTAAAGCGACTGCAACGCCAACTTGGGATCACCTTTATTTTTGTTACTCATGATCAAGAAGAAGCTCTCTCTATGTCAGATCGTATTATCGTAATGCGAGATGGCGTAATAGAACAAGATGGCTCTCCACGTGAAATTTATGAAGAACCTCGAAACTTATTTGTGGCAAGTTTTATCGGTGAGATAAACGTTTTCAATGCGACCGTCATTCGTAGGCTTGATGAAAATACGATTCTTGCTTCCATTGAAGGCTGTGAATCTGTTGTGCATTTCAAAAAATCAGTACGACAAGGGCAAGAGTTGAAAGTCCTACTTCGACCTGAAGATATTCGTATTGAAGAAATTCAAGAATCTGAAGGTAACGGCATTGTAGGGCATGTCACAGAACGAACCTATAAGGGCGTGACTTTAGATTCTGTTGTAGAACTTGAAGAGTCTGGCATGCGAGTGATGGTCAGTGAGTTTTTCAATGAAGATGACCCCGATGTTGATCACTCGATTGGCCAAAAAGTATCAATTACTTGGGTCGAAAGCTGGGAAGTTGTGCTTCCTGATGAATCTGAAACACTCCAATCTATCGCGGGCACTGAATAGCATGATGAAGAAAATCAATCTTCAAAACAGCATTATATTCTTGATTGTGTCATGGTTAATGTTGTTTGTTTTTATTCCAAACATTATGATCATCATCACTAGCTTTTTAACGCGTGATGATGCCAACTTAATCGATCTAACATTCACTTTACACAACTATGCACGCCTGCTTGATCCGCTTTATGCAAAAGTCATGCTTCACTCGCTATACATGGCAGTCATAGCAACCGGATTATGCTTGTTCATTGGGTACCCTTTTGCTTATATTGTGGCAAAAATGCCAGAGAAAATGCGTCCAATTATGTTATTTCTCGTCATCGTACCCTTTTGGACTAATTCCCTTATCCGTACTTATGGATTAAAAGTTGTGCTGGGAACACAAGGAATTTTAAATAAAAGCCTAATCGCGATTGGGCTCATTGAGCACCCGATTCGTATTATGTATACAGAAGTCGCAGTTATGGTTGGATTAGTTTATATATTACTTCCGTTTATGATTCTGCCGCTCTACTCTGCCATTGAAAAACTGGATCGAACTTATATCGAGGCGGCAAGAGATCTTGGTGCTAATAAAATTCAAACCCTTCTTAAAGTCATACTACCTCTCACTATGCCCGGTATTATTGGTGGCTGTTTATTAGTATTATTGCCCGCTTTAGGGATGTTTTATGTTTCTGATTTATTAGGTGGTGCTAAAAACCTATTGATCGGGAATGTCATTAAAAGCCAAGTACTCAACGCTCGTGATTGGCCGTTTGGCGCCGCAACCAGCATCGCGCTCACTCTTGTTATGGCATTCATGCTTTATGCCTATTATCGCGCAGGAAAATTGCTCAACAGAAAAGTGGAGTTAGACTAATGGCCAACAAAGTCGGCGCTAAGGTTATTAAGTCCAGTTTTATGAGCTTGGTCTACCTATTTTTATATTTACCTATTTTAGTTTTAATTGCTAATTCCTTTAATACGAGTCGATTTGGCATTCGTTGGGATGGCTTTACCACAAAATGGTATGGCGATTTATTGCATAATGATAGCCTTATTCAAGCCGCTGGGCATTCGATTACCATTGCTGTAATTTCCTCAACGGCTGCAACTATCATCGGTAGCCTGACGGCTGTTGCTTTATTCCGCTATCGGTTTAAAGGTAAAGGTGCGGTGAATGGATTGTTATTCATTGTAATGATGTCACCTGATATTGTGATGGCTATTTCTTTGTTAGCCTTATTTTTGGTCGTTGGTTTTCAATTAGGGTTACTAACATTACTCATATCGCATATCACTTTTTGCTTACCTTTTGTCGTTGTGACCGTTTACAGTCGACTAAAAGGGTTTGATGTGAAGATGCTAGAAGCGGCAAAAGATCTTGGGGCCAGTGAGTGGGTTATTTTAAAACGAATCCTATTACCTTTAGCTAAACCTGCGGTTGCCGCCGGCTGGCTACTAAGTTTTACGTTATCATTAGACGATGTCATCATTAGCTCATTTGTGACTGGGCCTAGTTATGAAATACTACCTTTAAAAATCTATTCCATGGTTAAAGTCGGCATTTCACCTGAAGTGAACGCTTTAGCAACAGTTATGCTGATAGTGTCTTTAATTCTAGTCGTTTGCTCTCAGTTAATTGCCAGAGATAGGGCTCGATCATAAGTATGATTTTGTAATGGTTAACATTTTTCATAAATACTGAATAAGGCTTTAAAAAAACCTTAATCTAACTATACTTCACACTATTTTTAATATGCATAAAACTACGATTCACACTGGGGGATACAAATGAAACCATGGTCTAAGTTACTTGTAGGCGCAGCATTGGCTGGCTCATTAACGGCAAACTATGCGCTGGCAGATGACAATGAACTCTATTTTTATAATTGGTCAGAGTATATCCCTAGTGAGATCTTACAAGAATTCACCAAAGAAACGGGAATCAAGGTTATTTATTCGACTTATGAGTCTAATGAATCCATGTATGCCAAATTAAAAACCCAAGGCAAAGGCTATGACCTAGTTGTTCCTTCTACTTATTTTGTCGCAAAAATGAGAAAAGAAGGCATGTTACAGCCAATAGATAAATCGAAACTAACAAATTTTGATGGTTTAGACCCAAACTATTTAAATAAACCGTTTGATCCAAATAATGACTACTCGATCCCTTATATTTGGGGCGCAACGGGCATTGGCATAAACACCGATATGCTAGACACAAAATCCATCCATAAATGGGCTGATTTATGGGATTCAAAATGGATTGGTCAATTAATGATGATGGATGATCCTCGTGAAGTATTCCAAGTAGCATTAACAAAACTTGGCTATTCGGCTAATTCAACTGATCCAGAAGAAATCAAACAAGCTTATGAGGAGTTAAAAAAACTGATGCCTAACGTATTAGTTTTTAATTCAGATAACCCTGCGAATCCGTATATGGCAGGTGAAACTTCTTTAGGGATGATTTGGAATGGTTCTGCTTACGCGGCTCGTAAGGATGGAGCACCTATTCATATTATTTGGCCAGAAAAAGGGACAATATTCTGGATGGATAGCCTAGCTATTCCTGCTGGGTCTAAAAATGTTGATGCCGCACATAAGATGATTAATTTCTTATTACGTCCTGATAACGCTGCTAAAATTGCTTTAGAAATTGGTTACCCAACACCAGTAAAGGCCGCTTATCCACTTCTTCCGAAAGATTTTATTGAGGATCAAGATGTATTCCCTCCTCAAAAAGTCTTTGACAGTGGCGAGTGGCAAAACGATGTTGGTGAATCAAATGTTTTATATGAGCAATACTTTCAAAAGCTAAAAGTTGATATGTAGTTCAGAGTCCCTTATCTCGGACGAGTCACCTTAAAATCAAAAGCTTGCAGATTATTGCAAGCTTTTTTACTTTCTAGCTTTACTGAGAGGTATCTATAGAATCAATTAAATATTACCCAATAGCTCTCTGACCAATTTAGGGACTTCAATACTGGCTTTACCATAGCGCTTTTCAGCAAATTCACTTTCAACTGCACTTGGCTCTAAGTTAAGCTCGATGGTATAGGCCCCATGCATTTTAGCATCATGAACAAAACCGGCCGCAGGATACACCACACCCGATGTTCCAATCGAAATGAATAGATCAGCTTGTTCTACTGCTGAATAAATTTCTGCCATACGTAGTGGCATCTCTCCAAACCAAACAATATGTGGCCGTAATGGATTCGGTATTTGGCAACAATGACACAGGTCATTTGTCGTTAAATCACCAATTTGATCAATGACTTGGTTTGATTCAGGACACCGGGCTTTAAACAACTCCCCATGCATATGGATGATCTGCTGGCTCCCGGATTTTTCATGTAAGTTATCAATATTTTGAGTGATAACGGTTACTTTTCCATCTAGTTCACTTTCTAATTGGGCAAGTGCTAAATGCGCCAAATTAGGCTGAATATTAATATCATGTAAGCTCTGGCGGCGTTGGTTATAAAAATTTTGTACGAGCTCAGGGTTTGCCTGATAACCTTCAGGCGTTGCAACATCATCAATACAATGGTTTTCCCATAAACCATCTTGGGATCGAAATGTTTGAATACCCGACTCAGCTGAAATCCCTGCCCCAGTTAATATGACAATATTTTGATAAGGAAAATGCATTTTTAGTCCTTTAAATTTTGGTGACAGTACAACTACACAGTATATTCGCTACAGACAGGATATTAACTCTAACTTACCTTGTTTTCGAAAAAGGATAAAATTAGGGTTTTAATTATTGAGCGCTAACTCTCTTATTTTATCAAACCTATATAATTTCGTATAAATTAAATAACGATTAAATAAAATCGATGTTTATTAAAAAATAACAACTATGATTAATATCTATAGTGTAATATCGCGCTAATTATCAGTGCTATCAAATAGTTAAAAGTGGCTTTTATGGGCAGAATTCATCCAATATTATGTATATTATTAATCACATTCTCGTTTACTGCACAAGCAGAATGGGAGTCTATGCCTACGGCGAAGAAGCAACCAGAGATTTCTTCTGAGGCTCAACGTATTGCTGAAGATGTATCCGCATTGCCTGATCCACTTTTTATGTCTGACAATGATCGTAGTAAGGTCGATGAATTACTTTCTGCAACGTTATATCAAATAGACCACGGTACGACCCAGTTTGATCAATCTTTATCCAAATATAGGAGAATGGAAGGGAAAGCCGTCTGGTTTGAAACTCAAGAATATTATTTATCACTACACAGTTTTAGTGAGTCTAAACAACAACTTCTTAAACTAGCGAATAGTAATATTTTTCATAAACTGACAGGATTTGGACCTTATGGCGTAACTCAATTCAAATCTGAATTGCACCTAACCCAATTGAATGCTCAATATCTCATTTTTTTTCAATATCAAAGTTTTAAAGCATTTTTAATTGATTTAACCATTTCCCCTGTTCCTGTGATTGTAATGTTGGTAAAGCTATTTTTAGTCTATCTAGGCTTATCTTGGTGGTTAAGAAATAGTAGCGATATCATTAAACAATTTCGTAAAGCAAAACTTGAAACCACTACACCACCATCACTTCTCATTCGTTTCATTTGGTATATCAGTAAAGCGAATCGCCCTATCGCATGGTTAATTGCGATTACCGTCTCTTTAGATATTTTAGCGACACTTCAGAGCCTGCAGCATGTGAAATTCTTGGGCATATTTACTTGGTGGGTGTTGGGTGGCTCTATTGCTGTTAAGTTTATTTTAGAATTTGCTTATCGTAATAGTCGTAGTACTACAAAAGAAATGACCGCTATTCGTTTATCTAGTATCCGTTACTATGTTTGGAGCGCAATCGGTGCTGGCGTGATACTGCAAATGACAAAAACAACCATTGGTGAAGGCACTATATATCACTGGGTTTCGAGCTTGTTATCACTCTGGTTTTTATTAATTACTGTGGTTGTACTTCGTAAATGGAAACCTTATGTTTTTAGTGAAACTAACCAAAATATGGATCATCCTGTATGGGCTCAGTGGGCAATAAATAAAAAAGATAGTTTTGGACTATCAACCATCTCCGTTTTTATTATGACGTTTTGGTTAATTTCACGAAACCTAAAGCAATTTGTCATTGCAATCCTTTCCCAATACGCCTTTTTTAGTCAAGCTTTAGCCTATTTATTTAGAATTGAAGTCGCAAAACAGGGTGATAATGGTGGGCAGAATACTAACTTAGTCCAGCTGAAAGGTGATGATATATTTAACTATATTTTACCAGGAAAAGAAGACAGCAAGCTCATTGGCTATGCTTCTGATGAGATTAAGCAACTATCAAAATATATCCTATCCGATAGTCCTGCTATGTGTGTCATTTCAGGTGAGCGAGGGATAGGAACGACCACTTTATTAAAACAAATACTCTATAGAGTAAATAACGCTCAACCAATTTATTTAAACTGTCCTAATGCTGGTTATAATGAGTTAATGTCTGAGTTAGCTGAACAACTTGGTTTGGACAAGGAATCTTCTGACATTCAAATTTTGGCTTACTTAAGAAAAAGTGAGACCTCTTACCTTATCGCAGTTGATAACGCTCAACGCCTTGTAAAACCGATGGTCGGTGGTTTAGTAGGGCTAATGAAGTTCACAAACTTAATGCGTCGCTCTAAGAAAAATCATCGAATTATGATGGCGATTGAAAAATCAAGTTGGCGTTTTGTTGATCGAGCTCGAGGAGAGAGACTCCTATTCGACTTAGTAACATTTATGCCCCGTTGGACTGAGTCTCAGATATCCGAACTACTCGACTCTCGTCTAAATCACGATATCGAAAATCCGGTATCATTTGATGATCTCAATCTTCCTAAGCAGTGGGATCAAGATGATATATCTGAAGAAGAACGTGCAAGGCAGGGATTTTATCGTATTCTTTGGCATTATTCGGATGGTAACCCAACGGTTGCCCTACGTTTCTTTAGGTTATCGCTACGCCAAGACCAAAAGACAGGCAAAGTCGTTGTTCGGCTTTTCCAAGCACCTGAATCGGAAGAATTAGAGAAAATGCCAAAACCTATGCTCGCCATTTTACGTTCCATCGTTCAATTGGAAGTATCAACACCAGAGGAACTATCTGAATGCACTCAGTTAACCATTCCTGAAGTTATCGGGACATTACGCTACTTTGAAAGTCGTAACTATATTGAATGGTCTGGTGACAAAGCAAAAATTTCTGACCATTGGTATCGATATATAACAAATGCCCTACATCGTCAGCACTTATTGGTGAAATAGCATGAAAAAAACTCTTCTTTTTATTATTTTATTTTCAATTAATAGTGTGGCTTTTGCGGAAGGTGAAAGCATAGATAGCCACTTAGAAAATATTGCGCAGTTTACAAACCTTGTTCGCTGGGGTGGCGTTGTATTTTCTTTTATTATCGTGATTGCTGCATGGATTTTATTACGCTTTACCAATAAGCTAGTTGATACCTTTAGTACTCAATTTGTACAATACAGAATGGTACTGCAAAAGCTTCAATCCTTTTTCCAGTTCTTTGTATATATGACCGCGGGCATTACCGTGTTTATGATGAGTTTTCGCATCAATGAACAAATACTGACACTCATTGGCGGCACTCTGGCAGTATCGATAGGCTTCGCCCTAAAAGATCTTGCTGCTTCTTTTATTGCAGGTCTTACGGTTATGATTGATCGTCCTTTTCAGGTCGGTGACCGCGTCACATTCGAAGGTAATTATGGTGATATCATTACTATCGGTTTGCGATCTGTTCGTATGCGTACATTAACGGATGACATCATTACCATACCCAATAATAAGTTTTTAAGTGAGGTCACCATGAGCGGAAACTATGGTGCACTAGATATGCAATGTGTGATCCCTTTTTACATCGGTATGGATCAAGACATTCTTCTTGCGCGTGATTTAATTCAAGAAGCAGCCTCCTCTAGCCGTTACATTCACTTACCTAAGCCAGTTGTTGTGTTAGTTAACCAAGAAATGGCCGATAATTACTTAGCAATCAAACTAACATGTAAAGCTTATGTGGTAGATACGTTTTATGAAAAATTATTTGAAACCGATATCACATTAAGAGTAATGAAAGAGTTTAGGCAACATAATATCCAGCCACCTCAGATCGCGGTACGTACAAACCAAATTTAGTGCTATTGCGTGAACATAGACAAGTCCAAGGTGAACATTTTGGGCTTTTTTACACTGATTAGTAAACAAAATTAGATTCGTGTTTAGGATAGCTTTATACTCCGACTCAACATGCATCTAATCAAATGAGTTCTTATGTCTCGTATTATTGCTTACACCTACAAAAATGAAGAAAAGACCTTACCTTTTAGCTATCGTGAATATCACAGTATTCACGAAGCAGTAGCCGCGAATGAAGGGATTGATATCAAAGAGTATTTAAAGATGGAGCAATCCATTGAAGCGGTTTCCGACACTAAAGCAGTTAGAAGCTACCGTGATGCTCATTTTGCCAAGCTAGGCTTTGGTCGTATTACCTTGCTACCAAAAGAAAACATGGGAATTGGTCACAAGAAAAAATCATAAAAAAGAGGTCAGTAGACCTCTTTTTTATATTAAAACTAACGTAAAAAAATTAACTAATGTTTAAAAATGCAGCGCCACGCACACCACCTGAATCACCATATTTTGCTTTTAATATTTTAGGCACTTTTCCAATAGGCAGTAAATATTTAGGGATACGTTTTGGCATTTCCTGATAAATTAAATCGTAGTTAGATAAACCACCGCCAAGTACTACTACGTTAGGATCGAAAGCAGTAAAAATATTCCCTAAACAAATAGCAAGCAACTCCATAAAACGCTCAACATGTTCAACCGCTTTTGCTTCCCCTTCCGCTTGTCGTTGAATCAATTCTATTGCTTTTACTCGTTCACCATAATAATGCTCATAAAGTTGCTCAAAGCCACGGCCAGACAAATAATTATCGATACAACCTTGTTTATCACAACCACAACCAAATAATGGCGCCTCTTTATCTAGTGAGCTATTTTGTAAATGCAACCAACCATCTAATGGCATACGAGTATGACCAATTTCGCCAGCAACATGACTTCGCCCCGCAACGACATGACCATTGATGACAATACCACCACCAAACCCTGTACCTAAAATTAACCCAAGCACACTTTCTTCGCCTTGGTGTTCTTGATCCCATGCTTCAGATAGAGCAAAACAGTTAGCATCATTCGCTATTTTTACCGGACGTTGTACTAAAGCTTCAAGGTCCTTACGTAAAAACTGTCCTTTGGCTGCCGGAACGTTTGATGTAAGGAGCGCACCATCATCAACACTCTCCATACCAGGAATTCCGATCCCTATTGACCCCTCAACCCCAAACTCAAAATCATATTTCTTAACTAAGTCAGATAATATCACTAACAAAGCTTGATAATCATTACCAGGAGTTGGAACTCGTTCCGTCGCCATGCGTTTTAATTCATGATCAAAAGCACCAAATTCAATTTTAGTGCCTCCTACATCAAAACCGTAATACATCCTGTTTCTCCCAAAGTCTTATATTATTTTAAAATTGAACTTGTTGATTATTATCCACAAAGTCTTGGTGCAAACCGTGATTAATTACCACTTTGAAAATGATAAGAAACTGATTGCTCATAAATACTGCATTTATCTCGTTATAAATAGCCAAATTGTTGTTGATCGGTTTAATTCCCTATAAAGTACGGTATTAATTTGATCCACATTACGGATACTTTCATGCCACTTTCTATCCGCTATTTTATTTGTTTTATTCTTTTTTCCATTGCAGGATGTTCATCAACACCGCCTCAACCATTGCCTTATACCAATACCGAAAAAGAAGAAATAGATTCGCTTTATCAAAGTTGGGTTGGTGTTCCTTACCAATTTGGTGGTCAAAATCGTTCAGGCATTGATTGTTCTGCTTTTATGCAGGTTACCGTTATGTCGTTATATCAATTAGAACTTCCACGTACAACCGAGCAACAAAGTAAGAAAGGTCGGTACATTCCAGAAAATCAGGCCGCTTTTGGTGATCTCATCTTTTTTAAAACCGGCTGGAATCAACGCCACGTCGGGTTTTATTTAGGTAATAAACAATTCATGCACGCTTCATCTTCACAGGGCGTCATTATTTCACGAACGGACAATCCTTACTGGGCTAGTGCCTTCTGGCAATTTCGACGAATCACTCCAGTGATTAAAGGATAATTTTCAATCTATTCATGAAGAAATATCGTAATTACTCACGCTCAAATTAGCGAAATAGAAATATTAATAAAAAGTCTAACCGTAAACAAAAAAAGTATTTTTAGCAGATAAGTTAATGTTATTTTTGCGGAACAGTTCTCTAAACGTAAAGATAAGCTAAGCTAAGGTAGTACCAGATTATTTCCGTTCAGGAGGTCTTATGTGGCAAGCTATCTCACAGCAACTTTCAGATGCAACCGCCTTTGAATTTATTCTTAGAGAAAAAGAAAACCTCAACGGTGGTGAAACTAATGACTGTTATTTAATTGGTGATGGCGAACAACGTTATTTTATAAAACTAAATGATCGGTCTTGTCTCTCAAAATTTGAAGCTGAATTTGAAAATTTATCTGCCTTGAATACAACTTCCACACTTTGTGTTCCTGAACCCATTATTTGTGGTATGACAAAAGAACATTCCTTTTTAATTCTCAATTATTATCCAACCAAACCTCTTAATAAAGATTCTGATTTTTACACATTAGGCCAACAAGTTGCTCGACTCCATTTGTGGGGAGATCAAAAAGAGTTTGGTTATGATGCTGATACTTATGTTGGATTAAATTTGCAACCGAACGCTTGGCATAAAAAATGGCACGTATTTTTTGCGGAGCACCGAATTGGATGGCAATTACAGTTATTGAAAGAGAAAGGTATAGATTTAGGCGATATTAATGAGCTAGTGCAATATGTGAAGAAAACATTAGCAAGTCATCAACCAAAACCTTCACTTTTACATGGTTCGTTAAATCAACAAAACGTTGCTTTATCTCCTATTGGGGCATTATGTTATGACCCTTCCAGCTTTTGGGGGGATCGAGAATATGATATAGCCATAGCCGAATATTATGGGGAAATGAGTCCATCTTTCCTAGAAGGTTATCAATCTATCTACCCTCTTGAAAGCAATTACTCACAGCGAAAGGACATCTATCAATTCTACTATTTACTTTGCCTTTGTAATCAATATGGTGGTGAATACCTTCCTCGATGTATTCATAGAATCACACAATATTTGAACATAGACTAACAAGACGTAAACGATAATTTGTTAATTTTTATTCATAAATATCTTTCATTCAGATTGAGATATCGATCGTAATCAGATGGTAACGACATTCTATAGTTACATTATCTTGTGTCATTTAACTGTGTAGAGGCAGCTATACCGATAATATAACTTTCTTTTTTGGATGTTTAGTCACTATTTTTTTATCTTAACTACATTTAATTTGGTAAGAATCAATCTTTTGGCTTTTTTTGATACATGAACTAACTTAGATCGTTAACCTCTTAACTACACTCATGTTTAGTTTAACCAGTATTTTATAGTTACGCTGAATTTGTTTGATTTATATTGGCTCTATTTTGCAGTTCATCGCGATAAACACGGGAAGTATAGTGAGGAAAGCAATGATAAAATACACAGAAAAAACAGTCGCTTGTCCACATTGTGGTCATGATATTGGATTAACCGTAGACAAATCGACAGGAAGTCAAAACTTCTATGATGATTGCCCTACTTGTAATCACGCTGTCTTTTTAACAATTAAAATAGACACTGAGACAAACAAGGTGCAACTCGCTATTGGTGATGATGACCATTCGTTTTTTAATAATAGCTCGTTACCTTCAAACTCTTTATGACGCTCCTACTTAGGGGCTTTTTTGTTGTAAAATAAATGATTATTTATGTCGCAAATTAGTGACTTAACTATATAATCAGCATCAAATATTTTGCTTATCAGGAGTTTTTGTGCATCGTTACCGTAAAGAAGCGTCAATACTAGTGAAACTCGCAACACCAGTATTATTTGCTTCAGTCGCTCAAACAGGAATGGGGTTTGTCGATACAGTTATGGCCGGTGGCGTTAGCGCAACGGATATGGCTGCTGTGGCCGTAGCTTCTAGCATTTGGCTACCTTCAATCTTATTTGGTATTGGATTACTGTTAGCTTTAGTGCCTGTTATTGCACAATTAAATGGTTCAGGGCGCCAAACTCGAATTGCACATGAAGTGCAGCAAGGGGCCTACCTATCGTTTCTCGTCGCAATTCCAATCATTTTAGTTTTATCTCAAACCCGTCATATTTTATTTGCGATGGATATCGAAACGGTCATGGCAGAAAAAACTAATGGCTATATGTTTGCTATGATTTTTGCTGTACCTGCTTTTTTGCTTTTTCAAACTTTGCGTAGTTTATCTGATGGTTTATCGCTGACTAAACCCGCCATGATATTGGGTTTCCTCGGGCTATTATTAAACATTCCTTTGAACTGGATTTTTGTTTACGGAAAATTTGGGGCACCTGAACTTGGCGCCGTAGGTTGTGGTGTTGCCACCGCTATCGTTTACTGGTTTATGTTCGTGGCAATGTTGTTGTATATTATTAAAGCGAAACGTTTTAAAAACATTCATCTTTTTACAGAGTTCCATAAACCGAACCTTCATTCACTGAAACGATTATTCAGCCTAGGGTTTCCAATTGCTGCCGCTCTATTTTTTGAAGTAACGCTTTTTGCAGTAGTGGCATTAATGGTTGCGCCTTTGGGACCAATAACCGTTGCAGCGCACCAAGTGGCTATTAACTTTTCATCTTTGATTTTTATGCTACCAATGAGTATTGGTGCTGCGGTCAGTATTCGAGTTGGGCATCAACTTGGTGAGCAAAGCGTTGAAGGTGCAAGAATATCTTCTCATGTAGGCTTATTATTTGGATTGTTTACTGCAATAATAACCGCAGTATTAACTGTGGTATATAGTGAACAAATCATTAGTTTATATACTGATAATAATAATGTTGCAGTAGTTGCAATGCATCTTCTTGCCATGGCAGCTATTTATCAGTGTACCGATGCAATTCAAGTGGTCGCTGCAGGGGCACTACGTGGCTATAAAGATATGAGCGCGATCTTTAGTCGTACTCTGCTCTCTTACTGGGGCATTGGTATGCCTTTAGGTTACATCCTGGGCATGACCGATTGGTTAAGCAGTGAACCTCTTGGCATTACGGGATTTTGGATTGGTATTATCATAGGGTTATCGACTGCTGCGCTATTGCTTTCCCACCGTCTACATTGGCTGCACAAACAATCGGATGAAACTCAGCTTAGGTTCTCCGGACGCTGATTCTTTAGCGAATACTACGTGACAAAATAATCTGAAGCAGCAAGGCTAAACCCTTGCCTTGTTGCTTCATTTTTTATTGCTAAAGACTTTCTGACCGAACATGAATAAACCTTGCAAAGCGAGGTAGCCCAGAGCGAGTATAACCATTAAATCTAAACGTTACCTTCTCACCCAATGCAGGTGGCGTGTTACGCAACTCATTCGTCAAACCACTCCCTATATAGAAGCGCTTTCCATCCTTCCATTCAACATAGAGTGAGCCTGTCCTATTTAAATTCTTGCCCTTTCCTGGCTTATAACCAATAACGGTGGCTTCATCATCTTGAAAAGATTTCAATTTTAATAAATCATCAGTGCGTCCACCTTGATAATGGCTCTTTATTTTTCTCAGCATAATACCTTCACCCATTTTAGTTTCTACACTTTGCAGGTTTTGATATAGGAATGCGGTTGAGTCTATTGGAGATTGCTTTACCAATGCTAGATATTGATTATTTGAACGGCTAACAATACGTTGAAGGTGTTGATACCTCTGATCATATGTACCTGATTCGACCAAATCAAAAGCCATATATTGAATGTTTTTCCAATCGTCCTCATCCGGCTTTTGATCTAGAACCGTTCGTTGAACTTGTGAAAAGTGACCTCGACCAGCCCATAACTCTCCATCTAATTTCTCTTTAGGGAGTCCTTGAGTAAACCATTCAGGCGCAATAATGGGCTTGCCTGTCCGGGTAAATAACTGCTCTCCATTCCAAAAGGCTCTAATTCCATCTAACTTTTCACTGTACCAATATTGTTCAATATCAGCGCCTTCATAGAAATCATTCGCTAAAGGCACTGATATATCTTGTCTTTTAACCTCTAAATTATTAAGAACGTTAATATCAGTATCAGCAAAAATCGGAAATGACACCGTCAAACATACTGCTGAGAGAGCGAAACCATATGGATTAATATAAGTGGGCTTCAACATAATTCCTTAAGATCAATCGACCTTATTTTATGAAAAAGAAGTCCATATTAAGCATGTTTACATCCCCAACCTGAGCTTTAATATTAACTTGTGACGCAAATAAAAATAATGATTTATTGATAATCATGCTAATTACACTTCTGCCGTTCGATTAAAAAGCACGCTGTCAATTCTGTTTTTTCCAAGGTCGGTAGGAAGTCCATAATCATGATGCTAGACTGAAATAAATCTAATAAGTAAGAGTACATGACATGATTAAAGCGGCTGTGTTTGATATGGATGGTTTGATGATTGATTCGGAACCGTTTTGGCAACAAGCTCAACTTGAAGTATTCCCTCTCGTTGGGGTAGAAATTACATTGCAAGATACCATCAACACAACGGGCATCCGTATCGACCAAATAGTTGAAATATATTACCGTGAACAACCTTGGGAAGGAAAAAGCTGCCAAGAAGTATGTGATATGGTTTTATCTCGTGTTATTGAACTCGTTAAAGAGCACAAACCTATGATGCCGGGATTATTTCATGCATTGGAAGTTTGTCAGCAACACAACTTAAAAATTGCTCTAGCCTCTTCTTCACCAATGGTTTTAATACAAGCAGCTTTAGATGCTCTAGAGTTAGATGGTGTTTTTGAAGCGGTTTTATCGGCAGAAGGATTGCCCTATGGAAAACCACATCCTGAGGTCTATTTAAATGCAGCGACTGCGTTAGAAGTATCGCCTCTTGATTGTGTCGCTTTAGAAGACTCTTTTACCGGTTTACTTGCTGCAAAATCTGCACAAATGAAAACTATCGTGATACCTGAGGCTTCCGTCCGTGAACAACCCCACTTTGTAATTGCTGATCACAACTTGAATTCACTAAACGATATTACACCTGAATTATTAAGCGCTTTATAGCGATATCAGGATAAATAAAAACAGCTCGTATCTTTTGAAGATAACGAGCTGTTTACTACCAGTAATAAATTGCTGACCTAAAAGGCTGCACCTTACATACTGGGTTTAAATCTTATAATAAAATCACTGTTATAAGAAATGGAATGTAGCACTAACGGTATAGGTATTCGCTTTAAATTTATCAAAACCAAAACTGTTGTAAGCCAAACCTAAAGATAATGAACCACCAGGTAAACTATCAAAAACTGTGTATTCAACACCTGCGCCGTACATTACGTCGTAGCCATCATCACTTTCTTTAGTAGAACCTGAAGTAACATCATATTTATTTGCGCCCAACTTGCCATAAAACTCAAGTGGACCAACATTAATACTTGGTTTAATACCTAAATATAAAGCCGTTAGATCTGAGCCTTCTGAACTACCTAAATCCCAGTAACCCGCTTCAACACCGATAAACGGAAGAATACCGGTACCAACATTTAAGCCATATACGCTATGGCTATCTGTACCATTTTCAGTGTAATCCGCAACGCCATAGTTTGCACCAGCATATAACCATGAGTCAGCAGAAGCTGAAGTCGCAACCGTTGCTAGTGCTAAAGCTAACAATGTTCTTTTCATATCGATTCCTTCGAGATTGATGCGAGTTATCTCGCACTTTGTAATTTTCAGCTATGATTCAGTAGTTGCCTATTGAAATCAAGCACAAAACCTAACATTTTTGTCACTTTTCTGTTTTTATAAGACTAACAAGCATCAATAGCATTTTTTATCCGCTTATCAGAAACGGGATAAGGCGTTCCTAGCTGCTGAGCAAAGAAACTCACACGTAACTCCTCAATCATCCAGCGAATTTCTTTTACGTTATCGGGAATTTCAACACCTTTAGGGAGCTTATTTAGTAACTCCTTATAATCCTTAACTGCCGATTCTACTTTTAACATATGTAAGCGATCGCGATTTGGATCAATGGGTAATTTTTCCATACGACGCTCGATTGCTTTCATATAACGTAAAATATCCGGCAGGCGTTTCCATCCACATTCGGTTGCGAAGCCTTTAAATATCAGCCCTTCTACTTGCGCTTTAATATCAGATAGTGCAAACGCCATGGTGAAATCAACTTTGCCTTTAAGCTTTTTATTAATGCTAAATGCAGTCGTTAAAATAGTTTCAACTTGCTGGGCGATATTAACAACCGTGTCATCCAACTCAGCACGAACATGCTCTTTTAATACTTCAAATTGTTCTGGCTGCCAAACTAAACCGCCTTTTTGTTCAATCAGTTTATCAATGCCACAGGCTATACAATCATCAATAAGATCAAGCACTCTTCCGTATGGATTAAAGTATAAACCCAACTTGGATTTGTTCGGTAAATTGCTGTGTAAATATTTGATTGGCGATGGCACATTCAACAAGATTAAACGACGTTGCCCGGCTTTCATCGCTTGTTGTTGCTCTTGCTCGGTTTCAAACAATTTAATTTTAACGCTATCTTTAGTGTCCACCAGCGCAGGGTATGCTTTAACTTCAAAACCGCCGCGTTTTTGTTGATACACTGTTGGAAGCTCACCAAAACTCCACGTATGTAAACCTTGCTGTTCAATATCATCATCCGCTACTTGGGATAACGTTTCTTGCACTTTATCTTTTAAGCTTTCTTTCAGTTCATACAAATCATAATGTTCTTTGAGCTTACGTTTTCTATGATCCACCGCGCGGAATGTGACTTTTAAATGATCAGGAATTTGTTCAAGCTGCCAATCTTCTCGCTTAATTTCAACCCCTGTTATACGGCGCAACTCTTTCTCTAAAGCGTCCAGTAATGGTAATTCCATTGCCGTCACTCTTGATAGAAAAGCATCGGCATAGTTTGGCGCTGGAACGAAGTTACGGCGTAGCGTTTTAGGTAAAGATTTAATCAAGCTCACCACCAACTCATGGCGTAAACCTGGAATTTGCCAGTCAAAACCGTCTTGGCTGATTTGATTTAAAATCGGTAATGGAATATGAACGGTCACACCATCTCGATCTTGATCAATCGCCGTTTGTCCTGGCTCAAATTGATAGCTCAGCTTTAATTTCAAACCGTTTTGATGCCAAAAGTTAGGATAATCAAGATCAGTGACATGGCTAGCGTCACTTCTAAACAACATGGCTTTTTCAAAGTTCAGCAATTCAGGTTCAGCTTGACGTGCCTTTTTCCACCATGCATCAAAATGACGGCCAGACACTACTTCCGTGTTCACTCGTTGATCGTAGAACTCGAACAGCTCATCATTATCAACTAAAATATCGCGACGACGAGACTTATGCTCAAGCTCTTCTACTTCTTTTAATAGCTGACGATTCTGTTTAAAGAAATGGTGTTTGGTTTCCCAATCGCCTTCAACCAATGCGCTACGAATAAAAATTTCACGGCAGATAGTAGGGTCAATCGAGCCATAATTAATGGTGCGTTTAGGTACAATCGGAATGCCATATAACATCACTTTTTCATGCGCCATAACCGCAGCTTGTTTCTTCGACCAATGCGGCTCGCTATAACTACGTTTGATTAAATGCGGTGCTAGCGGCTCAATCCATTCAGGTTGAATTTTGGCAATAATACGCCCCCAAAGCTTGGAGGTTTCCACCAACTCTGCCGACATAATCCATTTAGGCTGTTTTTTAAATAAGCCAGAAGCTGGAAAGATATGAAAGCGAGCATTACGCGCGCCTTGATACTCGCTCTTCTCCGCATCTTTCATACCAATATGTGAGAGTAAACCAACTAAAAGCGCACTATGAACAGCTTCGTAATTAGCTGGATCCGAATTGAGCTTTGTGTTCATTTCACGCATCGCTTGATGAATTTGAAAATACACATCTTGCCACTCACGCACGCGTAAATAATTTAAGTAATCTTTCTTACACAGGTTACGAAATTGGTTGCTCGATAATGCTTGTTGCTGCTCTTTAACGTAATCCCATATATTCACAAACGTTAAGAAGTCTGAATCTTCATGGAAGAAGCGTTTATGTTTTTCATCTGAGGCTTGTTGTTTATCTGATGGACGTTCGCGCGGATCTTGAATAGACAATGCCGCAGCAATAATCATCACTTCTTTCAAACAATTATACTTAACCGATTCCAATACCATTCGAGCTAAACGAGGATCGATCGGCAGCTTCGCCAATTTTTGACCTGTGGCTGTTAAACGCTTTTTCGGATCGGTAGAGTTAGGGTTAATCGCTCCTAACTCTTCCAGTAATCGCACCCCATCTTGGATATTACGCTTGTCCGGCGCTTCAACAAATGGGAAGGCATCAATATCCCCTAGCCCCAGAGCCGTCATTTGCAGAATAACGGAAGCTAAGTTGGTGCGGGTAATTTCAGGATCAGTAAATTCATCTCGTGAGTTGAAATCTTCTTCTGAATACAAACGAATACAAATACCATCACTAACACGTCCACAACGTCCTTTACGCTGATTGGCACTGGCTTGTGAAATTGCTTCAATTGGCAAACGTTGAACTTTAGTGCGATAGCTATAACGGCTAATACGCGCTGTACCGGGATCAATGACATATTTAATGCCCGGTACGGTAAGCGACGTTTCGGCTACATTGGTCGCCAGTACAATTCGCCGACCAGTGTGTGATTGAAAAATCTTATTTTGTTCCGCTGAAGATAAACGCGCATACAGCGGCACCACTTCTGTATCTCGCATGCTGCGATTACCAAAGGCGCGTTTAATTAAAGCGTCGGCGGTATCACGGATTTCACGCTCACCATTCATAAAGATCAGAATGTCGCCTAGACCAGGCTCATCACATAGCTCATCGACCGCTTGAAAGATACCTTCGAGCTGATCATGGTCTTGATCGGCTTCATCTGGATTAAGCGGACGATACCGCACATCCACCGGATAAGTTCGACCAGACACTTCAATGATCGGTGCTTTATCAAAATGATTAGAAAAGCGTTCAGGATCGATGGTTGCAGACGTAATAATGATTTTAAGATCAGGGCGTTTAGGCAATAGCTCTTTCAAATAACCCATAATAAAATCTATGTTAAGGCTACGTTCGTGAGCTTCATCGATAATGATGGTGTCGTATTGATTTAAAAATCGATCGTGCTGAATTTCCGCCAGTAAAATACCATCGGTCATTAATTTGATCTGAGTATTATCGGATATCTGATCGTTAAATCTAACTTTATAGCCAACGTATTCCCCCAGTGGCGTTTGCATTTCTTCAGCTATCCGATTAGCAACAGAGCGCGCTGCCAGTCGTCGAGGTTGAGTATGGCCAATTAAACCTGTACGACCTCGCCCAAGCTCACTGCAAATTTTGGGTATCTGGGTGGTTTTACCCGAGCCGGTTTCCCCTGCAATGATCACCACTTGGTTATTCGCTATCGCCTCAGCAATATCATCGCGTTTCTGGCTTACTGGCAGGATATCTGGGTATTCGATATGCGGTTGTTGTAGGCGTCGGTTTTGTACCACCATCATCGATTTTGCAATATCCATGGCGATTTCATCAAACACTTTGGCTTTCGCATCTGGGTTTTTAATCTTACTCGCACCATGAATGCGTTTACTTAAACGAAAACGATCACGGATCATGCAGTCTTTTAAGGCTAAGCGAAGGCTATGAGCACTGTTCCCTTGACTGGATGACGTATCTTGAGAGGGAGAGTTTGGTTGATTAGGCTGAGACTGGGTCAAAGCAATTCCTATTGAATTTAATGTTTGAATGCACGTTACCTTTCTTTATCAACAATATGCTTGTATCAGCACTATGGGATAAGTCAATATGCTATGACATCAAGACCAGTGGGTAAGATAACGGAAAATTGGGGCTATGATAGCACAGCCCCAAATAGGGAAGAAAGTTAAGAAAAAGCGCGGATAATCGCGGCTAGCCCACTAGCTGAGCAAAGTACCAACGTAAAAATACGTATCCACTGTTTAGATACATACTTTACCACTATTTGTGCTGTGACATATCCCAGCCACCCCATTGGTAATAATGGCAGCGTCATGATGAAATGCTGCCAAGTAAGATAATCAATGAAGTATAGGACAATCAAAGACATAGTAGAGCTAAATACAAAGAACGCCGCTAGGTTACCCCGTAACGAAGAGGCATCTTGGTGTTGTAAAATCAATGCCATTGGAGGGCCACCAATACTAGAGCTTGTGCCCATAAAACCAGAAAAGAATCCAGCAATAGCCATACGTTTAGGTGTAGGTTCAAAACGTACAGGCAACAAGCTAATCAATACTGCCAATAACACCATTCCCCCGAGCCATAATGATAAAATAGAACTCGATACAAATAGTAGCAATATACCACCTGCAATTGACCCTGGGACTCGCCCATAAATAGCCATTTTTAGGCCACCAATCGCGATGTTGTTTCTATACTTATAAGCATTAAAAAGTGAATTAAACAACGCCACCATAACAATAGGCGCAGGGATATATTCAGGCGAGACAATAAATAATAAGGGTGCAGCCACAACCGCCAAACCGAACCCAATGGCACTTTGTACGAAAGAACCTAAAAATATTAATCCCATCGCCATTAATACTGTGTGATTGAACTCAAACATGAATACTCAAAAAGTAATGTAGAAAGGTTCATCATAAACCAGAGTAAAAAGCATATACACATTTGTGGGTAAATAAATTTTATGAGAAATATAATGAAAACTATTTCTATACTTGAATTTTATCGTTAAAAAAATGACTATAGTTATCACTAACTCGTAAAATTGAAGGCACCTATGATCCAATCCCTTAAAAGCTTATTAAGTCAGCTCACGGAAGGCGCTGAAAATGCCTCTAATACGGCAGGTACTCCGGATCTGGCTATTGCCGCATTACTTTGCCAAGTATCTCAAGCCGACCACTCTATCGATGAGCAAGAACAAATCGCTCAGACCAATATGCTGATGAAGCTAGTCAATATCACAGAAAGTGAAGCTAAAGAACTACTAAGCCAAGCTAATATTCGCTCTGAAAACTCCGCTTCCGTATACGAATTTACCGACCAGTTACGAGAATTAGAGCAAAAAGAACGTTTTGAATTAATTCAAGCTATGTGGAACGTCGCCTACGCCGATGGCTACCTTGATCCAATCGAAGAAGCTGTAATCCGAAAAGTCGCTGAACTACTTTATGTCAATCATAATGAGTTTATACGAGCCAAATTGTCGGTTGTAGAGAAATAACTCAATTTTTGTAAGCAAGCGTACTCGTAGAAATAAAATAATCTTGCTCACAATGCAGTCGTTAGTTTTCGTCTTCCATCAAAAGAGGTAGTATTACGCCATTGATACTATTGAATATCTAGGACACTTCATGAGCAACCAACATGCCCCAACCTTTTTCTTTTTTGATTATGAAACATGGGGCGTGAGTCCAGCTAAAGACCGACCAAGTCAGTTTGCTGGGGTGCGCACAGATGCAGATTTCAATATCATTGGTGAACCGTTAGTTATTTACTGCCAACCACCAGCAGATTATCTACCGTCTCCAGAAGCAGCTTTAATCACTGGTATTAAGCCTCAATTAACTGTACAAAAAGGTCTGCCAGAACCTGAATTCATTAGACAAATCCATCAAGAGTTTGCCAAGCCTAATACCACCTCTTTAGGTTATAACAATGTGCGTTTTGATGATGAAATTACCCGCTACACCCTATATCGTAATTTTTATGACCCGTATGCTTGGTCATGGCAAAATGGTAACTCGCGCTGGGATTTATTGGATGTAATGCGAACTTGCTATGCCCTACGCCCTGATGGCATCAACTGGCCAGAAAATGAAGACGGATTACCTAGCTTTAAACTTGACCGCCTATCCATCGCTAACGGTATAGAGCACAGTAACGCGCACGATGCGATGGCAGATGTGATTGCGACCATTGAACTGGCAAAAAAACTTAAAACGGCGCAACCTAAGTTATTTAGTTACTTGCTGAATATGCGCCACAAAAATAAACTTAAAGAGCTAATCGATATTGTCAATATGACGCCTTTGATGCATGTGTCTGGTATGTTTGGCGTACAACGATCGAATACCAGTTGGATTGTTCCAATGGCTTGGCACCCTAGCAATGCTAATGCCGTTATTGTGGTGGATCTAGCCAAAGACCCTACACCATTATTAGAATTAGACGTTGAGCAACTGCAAAAACGTTTATATACCAAACGCGATGATTTAGCGCCAGATGAACTCCCTATTCCAATCAAACTTGTCCATCTAAATAAGTGTCCTATTCTAGCGCCAGCGAAAACCTTAACCGCTGAAAATGCTGCAACCATAGGTATCGACCGTACTCAGTGCCTAACTAATTTAGCCACATTGAAAGCCAATCCTGAGATCCGTGAAAAATTAATCGGTTTATATAGTATTGAACGAAACTATCCACAAGATGACAACGTCGATACTCAGCTTTATTCTGGATTTTTTTCACCTGCTGATAAATCGACCATGGATATTATCCGTGAAACCGAACCAGAAAAATTAGCCGGTTTAGAGTTATCCGTAAAGGATCCTCGCATTGCACCGTTACTATTTCGCTACCGCGCTAGAAACTTCCCTTGGACACTAACAGAGCAAGAACAAGAAAAATGGCGTGCACATTGTCGTGAATACTTTGAGGCCAATATTGAAGACTATATATTGAATCTTGAGAACCTTGCTCATGAACATGAGAGTGATAGTGCTAAAATGGATGTGCTAAAAGCAGTCTATCAATATGTAGAATCCATCGCTTCTTAAGTAGGCCATTTATACAAATTCAATTACTTACAACCCATTTCATAGGAATTATTAGTGTTTAAGAAAATCATGGGGTATATCATCTCTTTGGGCATCATCATGGCTTGCTTATGGCTCGGAAATGGTATTCAGGCATTATTGTCACTTTCTATTCCCGGAAGTATTTTCGGCATGTTAATTTTATTCGGACTTTTAGTCTCAGGGTTAATAAAAGTAGATTGGGTAAAACCAAGTTCACATGCCTTTATCCGCTATATGATTATTCTATTTATCCCAATTAGTGTCGGCTTAATGGATTACTTCCCCTTGCTTATTGATAATGCTCTTTCTATTTTTGCTAGTAGTGTTGGTGCTACCACCTTAGTTTTAATCTTATTAGCTTTAGGGTTACAAAAAATCCTGTCCTCTAAACCCAATATATCTAAAACGAAAAAGGAATCCTAAACATGTGGTTGTTACTTACTTTTGTGGTTTTCTTTTCCGTCCGTTGGTTTACCAGTAAAGTTAATAGCCCGCTTGCCAACCCTTTGCTATTAAGTATTATCATTATCATTCCAGCCTTAATGGCATTGGATGTACCGTATAAAATCTACTATGCCCAAAATGATTGGATGACGTATCTATTACAGCCCGCTGTTGTCGCACTCGCCTATCCACTTTATGAACAACTTCCACAAATAAGGCAAAATTGGAAAATTATTCTCCTTGCTTGTGGAGTAGGAAGTTGCATGTCGATGCTTTCGGCAGGGTTAATTTCGGTTTCTTTACATACCGACCCAACATTAGTGGCAAGCTTAATGGGAAAGTCAGTCACGACGCCTATTGCTATGGAAATAGCGAAAAGTCTCGGGGGAGAGCCGGCGATTGCAGCGATTTTAGTATTAATTGTTGGTGTGTTTGGTTCTGTATTTGCTTATCCAATCTATACATTTTTAGGCGTAACGCACCCTATTGCTCGTGGTTTAACGATGGGAACAGTTTCTCATGCTTTAGGTACGGCGACCTGCGCAGCTAAAAACTCTGAAGATGCTGCATTTAGCTCTTTAGCTTTGGTCTGCTGTGGGATCATTACTTCAATCCTTGCACCACTCTTTTTTACTTTTTGTTTATGGGTTGGTGGCTTCATCGGCTAAAACACTAAAAATCACACAGCGATATAAGTAATATGTACCGACAAACAGGAAGCAACTAATGCTTCCTGTTTTTGTCTCTACCAAAATGCGATCTTTATCACTTATCAAAATTTAAAATAGCTAATCTGCCGTTAAAAGTTGATCAATGTAACGATTAAATGAAAATATAATGTATATACTTCGATAAAGCGTGATCAAAAACTACAAATTTAAAGGGAATATAGAATGACAATTCAACACGACGCAGTACACCTTGAGTTATTGCCTAATAACACTCAAACCAAAGTGATTGAATATTTGAACCATGCGAACTTTACAGGTCACTTTACTTGTGAACAATACCAAGATCTCTTAAACGATTCGGGCTTATCTGATACCGAACTAAAGCTAGCTTTATTACCACTTGCCGCTTCACTCTCTTACTGTTCCATTTCTAATTTTCACGTTGGTGCTATTACAGAAGGTCTGTCTGGCGCTATTTATTTGGGTGCCAATTTAGAGTTTGCAGGTACGCAGATGGGACAAACTGTTCATGCTGAACAATCCGCGATTAGTCATGCGTGGATGAAAGGTGAAGCTGGGATCAAAAGTATCACCATCAACCACACACCCTGTGGCCACTGCCGCCAATTTATGAATGAACTCACCACAGCTAATGAGCTAAGTATTCAATTGCCTCAAAGGGCGGCGATGTCATTAAATGAATTATTGCCAGAATCTTTTGGCCCTGCAGATCTAAATGAATCAAGCCGTTTAATGGATCAAAACCAACAAGCTCTCACAAGCCCAGACAATACCGCTTTAATCTCTGCGGCAGTATCAGCCTTAAACATGAGCCACGCACCTTATAGTAAGAATTACAGTGGTGTCTCTATTCAAGTCCAAGAAGGTAGTATTTTCAGTGGTAGTTATGCTGAAAATGCGGCATTTAATCCCAGCCTACCTCCACTTCAAGTCGCGCTTAATATGTTGTTATTAGCAGGACATTCGCTCGATACAATTACATCAGCATGTTTAACCGAACTATCAACTGGAGTAATTAGCCATTTAGCTGAGACTCAATCGACATTAGAAGCTATCAATCCTGATATCACATTAGATTACCTATCCTTATAACGTTTTTGGTAATAGCTACTTTCTAATTCCCTAACCCATTTAACGGCGTATTGATAATACAAGTCGTTAAATGGGCTATTTTTTGTATATGTATATCGTGAAAGCATCCGTTGTTTAGCCGCAGAAGAGTTTAATATTAAACATCCCTTTATCACTTTTTTGATATCTTTATTTCTCAATCAACCACACTTCTTCTGCAAAACGTGACAAACCATTTTGAATTTTAGGATGCGTGGCATCAGCTTCATTACGATGTAAACGTGTGACTTTCATTTCTGAATACAATTGGCAAATTTCAGATTCTGACACATTAAAGGGCGGACCTTGCATCTCACTTTGCTCATAATCTAAACCAATCAGCAATATTTTTCCATTGGGCTTCATTAACGATTTAAGTCGTTCAACATATTGAGCACGTAAAGATTGTGGTAGAGCAATCATTGCCGCACGGTCATAAATAAGGTCATAACTTTCGAGCGGTGCCGTAAAAAAATCACCTGTATAAATCGATAGCTCATCAAATTGATATAGTTCATGTTGACTACTTAACGAAGTCACCATCGGTGTATATAAGTGCTCTGCAAAAAATGATCGCACCGCAATATTACTCAACTCAACACCCGTCACCGATTGATGCTTAGTGGCAAGCCATATTAAATCTTCACTTTTACCACATAATGGAACCAGTACACTTTGATCTTGAGTGGGCTGAACTTGAGGCCAAAACTGAGGTAATAGTGGATTGACATCAACAAGGTGAAAACCAATTTTATTTTCTGCCCACTTATTATGCCAAAACTCTTGATCTTGCATATTTAACCTTATGTATTATTGATTGATCAAATAGCAAAAAGGCCACCTAAGGTGACCTTTCTTCACTTATAACCAATGTTATTTTTCTATCTTAATATTTTCAACACGGGCTTTAAGTTTCTGACCTGGTCGAAATGTTACGACTCGACGTGCAGAAATTGGAATGTCTTCACCCGTTTTAGGGTTGCGTCCTGGTCTCTCACTTTTATCACGCAGATCAAAGTTACCAAAACCAGACAATTTAACTTGTTCGCCATTTTCTAGTGCTTTACGAATCTCTTCAAAAAACACTTCCACTGTATCCTTGGCATCACGCTTACTGTAGCCAAGTTTTTCAAACAGGTTTTCAGCCAAATCGGCCTTAGTGAGCGCCATAAAACTATCCCTCATGTGTCACCACATATTTGTGGCTTAATATTGCATTTACATTTCAACAAGCAAAAAAGCTAACTGTAACTTCGAAAGTGTATGCCAAGCTTATGATTTTCGCCAAATTTTTTTAATTTAATATGAAGCGAAAAAGTAACCTTAACCAGAAGTCAGGTGGAAACAATGTTAACAATCAGAAAATTAAGCTAATAATGATAGAATACCAACATATAATACTAGAGTATTCAAATCTTCTGTTATTAAACTCTGTATTTTTAATTAAGAGATCTAACAATAAAATAGACCTTCAAACACTAAATCAGTAGGATAATTGCTGTTATTACATTAGCTTAAACCAATAATATGAATAAACCTTATCATTTTTCCCTCTTTCTTGTATACGATTTTAGTGTGGAAATTAGTCGAAATAAAACTTATTACTGATAAAAAGTATATACGCTCACCTTCAAGTTTTAACGACTAAAAAACCAACTGACACTACACTTAGAAGTATGGATTATTCCTCCATTACATATAGATCACGAGTATAACGATTGTGTGAAGGGTTGGTTGTGCTATTAACACCTTGCGTTGTTTTTAAGTGAATAAAAGACTATGCAATCAATAGGTTATAGACTTTTATTCAGAATTCAGGTTAATTATCAATAATGGCTTTATTTTCAAACAAAAAATCCGCTTTTGAATATACAAAAGCGGATTTTATATTGTCAGAAATAATTTCTGTACGAGTTAATTAATCTCGTAATGAAGCACCAAATTGCTCACTTAACGCAGATACAATCGCATCAACAGATGTAGCAATATCAGCATCTTCTAGTGTACGTTCAACCGATTGTAAACTTAATGCGATAGCAAGACTCTTCTTACCTTCTTCAACGCCTTTACCTTGGTAAACATCAAATAATTTTGCGCCAGTTAATAGCTCGCCACCATGAGTAAGACAAGCATTAACGACATCGCCACTTGCTACAGAGTCATCTACAACTACAGCAATATCACGACGGTTTGCAGGGAATTTTGATAAACCAACGGCTTCTGGGATCACGCGAGTATCAATTGCAGACAATTCGATCTCAAAAACAACCGTACGACCATTCAGACCAAACTTACGCTCAAGTTCAGGATGAACAGTACCAATAACACCCACAACTTTCTCAGTTTCAAGATCAGCATCAACAATGATTGCCGCTGATTGACCAGGATGCAGGGCTGGGTGCTGAAGCGCAACAAAGCTGTAAGCATTATCATTAGCTGATAATTCTAAAACGGCTTCTAAATCGCCTTTAAGATCAAAGAAATCGACCGTGTTGGTTTCCATACCCCAATGCTCTTCACCACGAGCACCTGAAATAACACCAGCTAACATTGGTTCTTGAAGCATGCCATTTTCAGCCGATTCACATGGAATAAAACGTAAACCGTATTCAAATAAACGAACGCGTGGTTGCTGGCGTTTTTGGTTGTGAACCACGGTGTTAAGCAAACCCTGAATTAAGCCTAGACGCATTGCTGACATTTCAACTGAAATCGGGAATGGCAGAATAAGTGCCTCAACATCAGGAACAATCAGCTTTTGTTGCTCAGGTTCAACAAAGCTATAAGTAATCGCTTCATGGAAACCACGGTCAACCAACAAGTTACGAACACGTTTAAGTGGCAGAACGGCTTCTTTATGATCGTTCATATTCAATGCAGCCACTGGCGCTTGATTTGGAATATTGTTGTAACCGTAAATACGGCCAACTTCTTCAATCAAATCTTGCTCAATAGCAATATCAAAACGCCACGTTGGCGCAATAGCAGCCCAACCATCAACGGTTGTTTCTACACTCATACCAAGACGCTCTAAGATTTCAGCAACCTCTTTATCTTCGATATGGTGGCCTAGAAGGCTGTCGAGTTTAGTCCGGCGTAATGCTACTTTATTTGGCGTTGGTAAATCCGAATCAGATTCAACTGCAATCACTGGCGCAACATCACCACCACAAATTTCAACTAATAAGGCTGTTGCACGTTCCATTGCGCTCGCTTGTAGTGCGTAGTCCACACCACGCTCAAAACGCATAGAAGAATCAGTGTGTAGACCGTAACTACGTGCGCGACCACGAATATGATCAGGAGCAAAGAATGCACACTCCAATAATACGTCTTTGGTTTCACTTCCTGATTCTGTGCTCACGCCAGAATCTTGACCGCCAAAAATACCAGCAATTGCCAGTGCTTTAGAATGATCGGCAACCACAAGCGTATCAGAATTCAATTTCGCTTCTGTGCCATCAAGCAGAGTGAGCTTTTCATCTTGCTCTGCCATACGCACCACAATACCACCGTCGATCTTAGATAGATCAAACGCATGCATCGGTTGGCCTTGTTCAAGTAAAACAAAATTAGTGATATCAACCACTGGATCGATAGAACGAATACCACAACGGCGTAATTTTTCTTGCATCCAAAGTGGTGTTTCAGCATTCACGTTAACGTTCTTAACCACACGCCCAAGGTAACGAGGACATGCCGCTGGTGCTTTGACTTCAATGGAAACTATATCATCAATACTTGCAGTAACGTTCCCTGAACTTGGCTCTGTGATATCTGCGCGGTTTAAAACACCCACTTCACGTGCCATACCACGAAGACTGAAACAATCCGCGCGGTTAGCCGTTAAATCAACATCAATCGTCACGTCATCTAAACCAAGAAATTCACGGAAATCAGTACCTAAAACCGCACTTTCAGCTAATTCCATAATACCGTCAGATTCGATATCAATACCTAGCTCGCTAAATGAACACAACATACCGTGTGAAGGCTGGCCGCGTAGTTTGGCTTTTTTAATTTTAAAATCGCCAGGTAAAACTGCGCCAACCGTTGCAACGGCAACCTTGATCCCTAAACGGCAGTTTGATGCGCCACAGACGATATCTAATAATTCCTCAGCGCCAATATCCACTTTGGTCACGCGCAGTTTATCGGCATCAGGGTGTTGACCGCACTCAACCACTTGACCGACTTTTACGCCAGTGAAGCTACCAGCAACAGGAAGTACATCATCGACCTCTAGGCCAGCCATAGTAATTTGATGAGCTAGCTCTTCGGTTGTAACCGCAGGGTTAACCCACTCACGAAGCCATGATTCGTTGAATTTCATTGTAATTAATCCTTCTCGGTTACTTAAATTGTTTTAGGAAACGAAGATCGTTTTCGAAGAACGCACGTAAATCGTTTACGCCATAACGAAGCATGGTTAAGCGTTCTACGCCCATACCAAATGCAAAGCCCGAGTATTTTTCTGGATCAATGCCAACACTGCGAAGTACATTCGGGTGAACCATGCCACAACCTAATACTTCTAACCATTTGCCATTTTTTCCCATTACATCCACTTCTGCCGAAGGTTCTGTGAATGGGAAATAAGAAGGACGGAAACGCACTTCCACTTCTTCTTCAAAGAAATTGCATAAGAAATCGTTCAAGATACCTTTTAGCTGAGCAAAGTTGACGTTTTCATCCACTAACATCCCTTCCACTTGGTGGAACATTGGAGTGTGAGTTTGGTCATAGTCATTACGATATACACGACCCGGCGCAATGAAACGAAACGGTGGTTTGCCGTTTTCCATAGTGCGGATCTGAACACCAGACGTATGAGTACGCAGCATAAGGTCTGGATTAAAGAAGAAAGTATCGTGGTCAGTACGAGCAGGATGATCTTGTGCGATATTCAATGCATCAAAGTTATGGAATGCATCTTCAATTTCTGGGCCCGCTTGTACATTGAAACCAAGTTCGCCAAAAAATTGCTCAATACGATCGATAGTACGAGTAACTGGGTGTAACCCACCATTTTCAATACGACGACCAGGCAATGAAACATCAATCGTTTCAGCCGCCAATTTGGCTTCAAGTTCGGCGCGCTGCAAAGCATCTTTACGTGCTGCTATCGCTTGCTGAACAACACCTTTCGCTTTATTGATCTCTTGACCAGCAGCACGACGTTCTTCTGGTGGTAACTTACCTAAGCTTTGAAGTTGTAGGGTTAAATCGCCCTTTTTACCTAATATCTGTACTCGCACATCTTCAAGCGCGACAACAGAATCAGCGTTATTGATCGCTGCCGTTGCATTGGCAATAATTTGTTCTAATTGCATCGTTTCCTCACCTACCGTAGGTAGTTTTGTGGGTAATTCCTAAAATAAGGCCATTTATACTGCCATTTTGCTCAACGTCTTAGCGAGACAAATCACGTCAAAAAGTTATGCAAAATGGCAACCTTACTCATCATGTTAATAAATCTGGCATGATAAAAAGCTTGGCATGATAAAAACCTACCAAAATAGCGGTATATAGTAATAAAACACGCACCTAAAGCCAAATTGAAATCACCGTAAATAGGGCTTTATTTCTTCACTTTCTTTAATTGTTATTCTCTTTCCCTTTTTAAGCTCGATTTATACTCTTTTTCAGTGCACTAGCAGCTATTCACATTAACCATTAACATAATTAAATTTGATAGAACGTAAAGCCAATCATAGGGATGAAAATAATAGATAATCCGGATCGGTAAGTCTGAACAATGATTATTGATACCAATGGATTAATTTACTTCATAACCGGTTCAAGAAATTTAGATCTAATAAAGAAATGCAATGCTATTTTGGGAGATGAAAACATAAGGAGGAAAACTGAATGGAGGCGCCTCCCGGAGTCGAACCGAGGTACACGGATTTGCAATCCGCTGCATAGCCACTCTGCCAAGGCGCCATTCAATTGAAAATATACTGTAGTTTATACATTATGAAATAAAAAACCCTAACACTACTGTTAGGGCTTCTAATTTGGAGCGACACACGAGGCTCGAACTCGTGACCTCAACCTTGGCAAGGTTGCGCTCTACCAGCTGAGCTAGTGTCGCGATGCTGTATTGCTACAGACTTTAATAGATGGTGCCCCGGGCCGGACTTGAACCGGCACAGCGCGAACGCCGAGGGATTTTAAATCCCTTGTGTCTACCAATTCCACCACCAGGGCACGCAATTCTTTATTGCGATGCACCTAACCGAAAAGTTAGAACACCATCTGATACCAAATCATTCCTAAAAATAAATTTAATATCGCAAATTTTGGAGCGACACACGAGGCTCGAACTCGTGACCTCGACCTTGGCAAGGTCGCGCTCTACCAGCTGAGCTAGTGTCGCAATGTAATCACAAGATAATTGGAGGCGCCTCCCGGAGTCGAACCGAGGTACACGGATTTGCAATCCGCTGCATAGCCACTCTGCCAAGGCGCCTTACCTTGAAGAAAAATCATCAACACTGCTATATAAACTTGCGTTGAGTTCCTCTTGAGTACGGGGTGGCATTTTACGGATTCCGACAACTACGTCAACACTATTTTTAAATTTTTAAATCGTTTGGATGCTTTATAATCAAAAACCGTTGATTTGGTCAAATTTCTAGCAAAAACGTGATGTTATAGATTAAAAGACCTTAAATAAAAAAGCCTTACACAATGAAGTGACCCCCAATAGTTGGACAACCAACATTGGGGGTCACTTCACAATGGTAAGGCTCGTTTATTAAAAATGTATTTTTAGACAACTTATTCTTTCTCGTCTTGCTCACCAGCGAGTAAATCGCCCTTCGCTGCTTTAAGATATTGGATCATAGACCAATATGTTAAGGCTGTTGCAATATAAAGCGCGGCATAACCAACCCATACCATCCAATCATCATAGCGCCATATTAATACCCATAGCGCAAACATTTGGCTCAACGTCTTCCATTTACCAATCCAAGACACGGCAACACTCGCTCGTTTACCTATTTCAGCCATCCACTCTCGTAATGCTGAAATGATAATTTCTCGAGCAATCATAGTGGCTGCGGGAATCGTTATCCAAATAGTATGGTAATGCTCAGCAATTAGGAGGAGTGCTACCGCCACCATGACTTTATCAGCCACCGGATCGAGAAAAGCGCCAAAACGAGAAGTTTGCCCCAGCTTACGAGCTAATACTCCATCTAACCAATCTGTAAAACCAGCCACCCAAAAAACCATGGCGGCTGCAAAAGGTGCCCAAGTAAATGGAAGATAAAAAATAACTACGAATACTGGAATCAAGGCCAGTCTAAGCAAAGTTAAAATATTGGGTATGGTAAATCGCATAATTACTGACTCTTGGTGGGGACAAGTTAATGTTGCTTTAAAAGCATTATGGTTTCAATGCCTGATGTATGATTTCTGCTAAAGATTTGCTGATCCTAGGGACTTTGCTTATTTCTTCTACAGTTGCACGTTTTAATTCTTGTATACCACCCATGTATTTTAACAAGGCTTGCCGACGTTTAGGCCCAACGCCGTCAATACCTTCTAAACTACTGGTTCTACGGGTTTTACCTCGTTTAGCTCGGTGACCACTAATGGCATGATTATGACTTTCATCTCGAATGTGCTGGATTAAATGCAGCGCAGGTGCGTCACTCGGTAAATTAAACTCTTCGCCATTTACTTTTATCAAGGTTTCTAAACCCGGTTTTCTAGTCACACCTTTAGCAATACCAATTAACTCTGGCTTTTTAGGCCAATCAGACCAATATTGTTGAAGGATATCATGGGCTCGATTTAGCTGCCCTTTACCACCATCAATAAAAATAATATCAGGAATTTTTTCAATTTGATGTACATCAGTATATTGCTGTTTCGAATATCGTCTATCTAGCACCTGAGCCATAGCCGCGTAATCATCACCACCTGTAATACCTTCAATATTATAACGGCGATAATCTTGCTTAACAGGCCCTTCTCGGTTGAACACGACACAAGACGCAATCGTGCTTTCTCCCATTGTATGACTAATATCAAAACATTCCATACGCTCAATACGTTGTAACTTAAACTCTTTCTCTAATGCTTTCACTCGTTGATTAACCGTCATTTTATGGCTAATTTTCGCCGTTAAAGCACTTAAGGCATTAGTATTGGAAAGTTTAAGATAACGCTCACGTATTCCGCGAGGATTGGTATGAAACTGAACCTTGTGACCCGACAACTGGACAAGGGCCTCTTGTAAGCTAGAAGTCTCATCAAATAAGGTGTTATCAAACAATTCACCACTCATCGTAATACGATTTGGGATGGTAGATGCTTCATTATGGCTTAAATAATACTGACTTAAAAAACTCGAAAACACTTCTTTATCATCAGTATTCGCCGGAATTTTAGGAAAATGACTACGGCTACCCAGAATCTTACCTTGCCTTATCATTAATAGATGAACACAGGCAAGACCATTTTCTTTAGCAAATCCAATAACATCCATATCTTCAAGTGAATCGTCTGAAACAGATTGCTGTTCTTGCACACGACGAATTGCTTGAATTTGATCGCGATATTTAGCGGCTTGTTCAAATTGTAAAGCTTGGCTGGCTTGTTCCATTTTAGCGATCAAAGCATTAAGCACTTGGTCATCTTTGCCCTGTAAGAAAAGACGAACATAATGAACACTTTCGGCATATTCTTCATCGCTTACTAAGCCTTCAACACAAGGCCCCGAACAACGATCAATTTGATACATCAAACAAGGCCTTGTTCGATTGGCATAAACGCTGTCTTCACATTGACGTACGGGAATAATTTTTTGCAATAAGTGCAACGTTTCCCGTACCGCCCCCGCTTCAGGATAGGGGCCAAAATATTCACCCTTTCGGCGTTTTACACCACGATGATAAGCAAGTCTTGGGTGCTTGTGTTTAGATATTAAAACGTAGGGGTAAGATTTATCGTCTCGTAGTAAGACATTGTATTTGGGTAAATATTGCTTGATATAATTATGTTCGAGAATCAATGCTTCCGTTTCAGTATGAGTGACCGTAACATCAATTTTTTGGATATGACTAACCAGCGCTTTCGTTTTTTCATTATCAACGTTTCTACGAAAATAACTCGCAAGACGTTTGTTTAAATTTTTAGCTTTACCAACATAAATAACGTCATCCATGGCGTTATACATACGATAAACGCCAGGCTGTTCAGAAACAGTTGATAAAAAAGAGGCGGAATCAAAATCTACCGACACTATAAAGTCTCGGTAGTGATCATTCCGTAACGGATCGCAAGGTGTGTCAGTTCAACATCGCCACCAATATCTAGCTTACTGAATAAGCGATAACGATAGCTGTTTACCGTTTTCGGGCTTAGATTCAGTTGCTCAGAAATATCCGTTACTTTTTGTCCTTTCGTGATCATCAGCATGATTTGTAATTCACGTTCAGACAGCTCTTTAAAAGGGTTATCTGATGATGCTGAAAATTGGCTTAGTGCCATTTGTTGCGCGATTTCTGGTGAAATATAACGCTGTCCGCTGTTAACCATACGAATCGCATTAACCATCTCATCAGGCGCGGCCCCTTTGGTTAGGTAACCAGAAGCTCCTGCTTGCATAACTTTGGTTGGAAAAGGATTTTCGGTATGAATAGTTAACACAATAATTTTAATGTCCGGATTAAATCGTAGGATTTTTTTGGTGGCTTCCAAGCCTCCAATACCCGGCATATTCATATCCATTAAAATAACATCCGCGTAATTAGCACGGCACCATTTTACAGAATCTTCACCACTGTCAGCTTCCCCTACTACTTTCATTCCACGGACGTCTTCAATAATACGTCGAATCCCTGTGCGAACCAGTTCGTGATCATCTACAAGGAAAACATTTATCACTCTTGTATCTCCACACTTGGATTATCGCCAGCATACTTTATTAACCTTAGTTATTTATTAACCATCGGTTTATTAAGCATCGTTGTTAAATTTTATTATGTTCCTGAGCCGAACTCTTCATTGAACACAAAATCATTCTATCCTACTCGGCATTAAAAAATGACTACTAATGTCTAGATTAAAAGAAAAATTTGAACTCCGTTCTTTTCTATTTAACCTCAGAGGCTAACTAATAGTCAAAAACACCATTTTAGACACTAATACATTTAAAATTCAAATGGTTATTAATAATAAAAAACATGAACATCTATATTATTAATAATTTTGATAATACGTCAAGCACGAGATCTATCATCCGTGTGAATTATGATATGACGCATATTTTCTCATTAACGTTTTAATTTGATATCCTGTCACCAACTTTCTCGTTTCGGAACATTCTGTGCATTCTCCTATACAACATGGTTTTATTTTAACCAGACAAGCCAGAGATACGCATTCGAGGTCTAATTATGTGCCATCAAGCGCTAGCAATACACAATCAAAATTTTCTCATATAAAATCAGGGTCATCTCTTATCGAATTATGGGTATCTACAGATTCTGGCCCAGTACAACTATTGATAAATGGTGAGCAACCCGTTTTTTTTATTCACGAACAAGACAAAAAGATAGCAGCTCAGCTCAACCATACTCATCAGTTATCACTGCAAATAAAACCTGTTAATTTGAAAACATTTGAACAATGCCAAATTTTGGCTTGTTATAGCGAAAATAACCACTCTTCGTTCCTAGCAAAACAATGCTTAAATAAACGTGACATTGTAACTCTTGAAGATGATATTCGGCTTAGCGACCGCTATTTAATGGAACGTTTTATTCGTGGCGGCGTACAATTTATTGGCCAAGTAACACAAAAACCACATTACCAAAGTATAGTTCAAGCAAAATGTAAACCAAGCGATTACAAACCAAATTTGAGCATCGTGTCGTTAGATATTGAATGTTCAGAAAAAGGTATTCTTTATTCTATAGGATTAGATTCTGTCCTCGACAGCCGCGTGATCATGATTGGAGAGCCCCAAGCCTTAACACCCGAGGTTGAAAAATCACTGTATATTGAATGGGTGGATAACGAACTCGGTTTGTTAAAAGCTTTAATACATTGGTTTAACACTTTTGACCCGGACATTATTATTGGTTGGAATGTCATTGATTTTGATTTTCGTCTGCTCGATAAACGAGCTCAATGGCATAAAACTCCATTATCAATCGCTCGTGGTGGACAAAACCTGTATTTCCGTCAATCCAAAAATACCCAACAAGGTTTTGTCTCCATTCCTGGCCGAGTGGTATTAGATGGCATTGATACTTTAAAAACGGCCACTTATCATTTTAACTCTTGGGCATTAGAGTCAGTAGCCCAAGAACTACTCGGTGAAGGCAAAATTATTCATGATCCATTTAATCGAATGGATGAAATTAATCGTCAGTTTCGTGAAGATAAAATATCTCTAGCTCGATACAACTTACAAGATTGTAAGTTAGTCACTCGTATCTTTGAAAAAACGCATTTATTACAATTTTCTATTGAGCGAACCCAACTCACGGGTGTTGAGCTTGACCGTATTGGGGGTTCTGTCGCCGCGTTTACCAACCTATATTTACCACAATTGCATCGTGCTGGTTATATTGCGCCTAATTTACAATCGGAGAATTGGCTAGCTAGCCCTGGTGGATATGTGATGGATTCTGATCCTGGCTTATATCATTCGGTTTTAGTTCTTGATTTTAAATCTCTATACCCCGCTATCATTCGGACATTTCTTATTGATCCATTAGGTTTAGTCGAAGGTTTACAGCAATCCATAGGAAAAAATGACAATGAAGCAGTAGCAGGATTCCGCGGTGGGCAATTTCATCGTGAAAAACACTTTCTGCCTAAAATGATTGAGCAGTTATGGCAAGCAAGAGATGTCGCCAAGAAAAATAATGAAGCCGCTTTTTCTCAAGCTATAAAAATTATAATGAATTCATTTTATGGCGTACTGGGATCATCTGGCTGTCGCTTTTTTGATACTCGCCTTGCTTCATCCATCACAATGCGCGGGCATGAAATCATGAAGCAAACCCGCCGATTAATTGAAGAGCAAGGTTATCAAGTTATATATGGGGATACTGATTCCTTATTTGTTTCTTTAATTGAGCCGCATAACCAAATGCAAGCCGACAGCATTGGTCAAGATTTGATCGTAAAAATAAATGTTTGGTGGCAGCAGCATATTCAAAAAGAATTCAATTTAACCTCTGCATTAGAACTTGAATATGAAACTCATTATCAACGTTTTCTAATGCCTACAATTCGCGGATCTGAAACCGGTTCTAAAAAACGTTATTGCGGCTTAATTCATAAACACGGCGTAGAAAAAATGGTGTTTAAAGGCCTAGAAAGTGCCCGCACCGACTGGACTCCGCTCTCCCATCATTTTCAACAAAAATTGTACCACATGGTTTTTCATGACCAAGATCCTCAAGCCTATATTCGTCAATATGTTGAAGATACTTGGGCGGGGAATTTTGACGAGAATCTTGTGTATCAAAAACGTTTACGTCGCAAGTTAAATGAATACCAAAAGAATATTCCACCACAAGTTCGAGCCGCTAGACTAGCCGATGAACACAATGCTCGCAAAGGGAGACCCTTGCAGTATCAAAACAAAGGTCGAATCCAGTATTTATTTACCGTAAATGGACCGGAACCAAAAGATTACCTATCCAGTCCTATTGATTATCAACATTATATAGATAAGCAGTTAAAGCCCATTGCTGATGCTATTTTACCGTTCATTGGATTGGACTTTGAATCGATCATAGCCCCACAAATTGGATTATTTTGAGTAAACCGATAAACACTTCGATTCTAGTCATTACTTTTCTTTGTCGTTCTGTTCAGATCGTGATATTTTCAGCTCGTTATTTAACACCTCATAGCGCTTTCATTATAAAACCGCTGTGATTAAAAATTTATTAGGAAGCAATCATGCCTAAAGCTAGTGAAATTAAGAAAAATGCTGTTGTTGAAATGAATGGTCAAGTGTATTCCGTTCGTGAAGTAAGCAAATTAACACCAAGTGGTCGTGCTGGTGCAAGCTTGTACCGTATGCGCATGTACAATGTCGCAACAGGCGCTAAAGCCGATGAGAGTTTTAAAGCCGATGAGATACTAACATTAGCTGACTTTAGTCGCCGCAGTGTTATGTTCTCTTACATTGATGGTAACGAGTACATTTTCATGGACAATGAAGACTACACGCCATACCACTTCAATAAAGAAACCATTGAAGATGAAACGTTATTTTTTAACGAAGATACTCAAGGTCTTAGCGTTTTAATTGTAAATGACAAGCCAATCGCCATTGAATTACCAACCAGCGTAGATCTTGTGATTGTTGAAACGTCACCTTCTATCAAAGGCGCTTCAGCCAGTGCACGTACTAAGCCGGCCACATTAACAACAGGGCTAGTTGTACAAGTACCTGAATACATCGCCAATGGTGATAAAGTTAAAGTTAACACAGTTGAACGCAAGTTCATGAGCCGTGCAGACTAATCCTTCATTTTTAAAAACATTAGGACATTATGACCAATTTAATCTCTCTCGATGATGCTATCGATGTCGCGTATGACATTTTCCTTGAAATGGCACCGGATAACCTAGAAGCAGTAGATGTGATTTTATTCACCGCTCAGTTTGAAGACCGCGGTGCCGCAGAAGCAGTAGAAACTGGTGATGATTGGTCACAACATGTTGGCTTTGATGTTGATAAAGAAGCTTATGCTGAAGTCAAAATTGGCTTAGTTAATGAAGCAGATGATGCACTCGATGATGTATTTGCTCGTATGTTAATTAGTCGAGATCCTGACAATAAATTCTGTCATATTTTATGGAAACGTGATTAATCGTCTTCATATAAATAAACGGATGGTTTTTTGAACCAAACTCAAACGAAAAATGCCGAATTCATTCACTGAATTCGGCATTTTATTAACTTTAGAAGCTTAACGTAATCGTCTAGATTCTTGTTCTTGATTTTGGTTTAGGTAAACCAGTATTAACACGACGTTGTTTTTGTTTACCATCGCGACCACCAACAGCTTCACCATTGTTGACTTTATTGGTCGTGGTGCCTTTAGTCGCAACATTACCACGAGTCGCAGAACGAGTACGGCCTTTTGGTGTAGATACTCTTTCTTCATGACGTTTAACGGCACGACGAATTTTCTGTCCACGAGAGCGATCGCGTTTACGAGAATGAAGATCTGGATCTATCAACGTTTCGCGTTCAGGTTTTAATTCAACCATTTCACGCAAATAGTTAACTTCTTTCAGTTCAAGCTCCACCCAACCGCCACGAGGTAATGCTTTTTCTAAGAAGATATCCCCATAACGAACACGTTTTAGTCGGCTAACGGTAACACCTTGTGATTCCCATAAACGACGAACTTCACGGTTACGACCTTCTGTGATCATCACATAAAAGGTATGGTTCATTCCTTCACCACCGGCGTAAACAACATCTTCAAAACGTGCCATGCCATCTTCAAGCTCTACGCCGCTAGTGACATTGCGGATCATATCTTCGTTTACTTCACCAAAAACACGAACGAGGTATTCACGTTCAACCTCACGGCTTGGGTGCATCAAACGGTTGGCTAACTCACCATCTGTCGTAAAGAGTAATAAACCGCCAGTATTTGCATCCAAACGACCAACAGACACCCAACGAGAATCTTTAATTTTGGGTAGGCGGTCAAATACCGTGCGGCGACCTTCAGGATCGTGACGTGTACACAACTCACCTTCAGGTTTGTTGTAAGCTAATACGCGGCAAATAACGTCTTCAGAGTCTTTTATTGAAACCTTATGACCATCAATACGAACAAGTGCATTTTCATCTTCTAGGCGATCACCTAATTTTGCAACTTGACCATTTAAGCTCACTCGACCAGCTTGGATCATCGTTTCTAATTCACGACGAGAGCCATGCCCGGCACGGGCTAAAATTTTCTGTAACTTTTCGTTCATTGATTGACCTTTTGTTTGTCGACTTCACAGCCGTCTTTATTGTTTAATAAAAGACATTAATCTTATAAAAACAATAAATTAAAAATAATTTTTCTCTTCTTTATTACCTAAGCACAAAAATATAATACTTCAGCTTGAAGAAAAGGCAGCAGAGTATACATCAAACCTCTCATAGATAGAATGATTTCCCACCAAATACTCGCGAGTCTGATAATTCAATATAGTTGAAAAACTTGAGCCATACTGACATTAATTTTACGACATAAAATCAGGCCACATTACCTTTAGCTACTTTATTTTGTTATTCTCAAGGTTCAACTCCTAACCATATGCTATTTATGACCATTGAACATTTTAATGCTATTTATCAACGAGCCGCTGAGCGGAAAGGCGGAAAGCAACATTTAGAATTACTTCTCAGTAAACCGCTCTCCTCATCAGAATTACAACAAATTACTGACGATCGTTGGTTAGCCGCATTTACCATGAAAGTGTTTCAGTGTGGGATTTCTTGGCAGGTAGTGAGAAAGAAATGGCCTAATTTCGAACAGCTATTTTTCAATTTCAAGCTTGAACCACTAATGATGTTACCGGAAGAAATTTGGGAACAAAAAGCACAAGATCCAAGCATTATCAGACATTTGACCAAAGTGAAGTCGATTCCAACTAATGCTCAGATGATCCACTCAGCTCAATTTGATTACCCATCTTTCTCACACATGGTAGCGAATTGGCCGACCGATAATATAATCGGCTTGTGGGAATACCTGAAAAAAAACGGCAATCGATTAGGCGGTAATACTGGACCTTATTCCTTACGTCAAATGGGTGTTGATACCTTTATTTTATCGTCTGATGTCGAGTCACATTTACGAAATATAGGTATAATAGATAGCGGCCGAGGTACAAAACGAGCTATGCAAGCTGCGCAAAAAGCGTTTAATTATTGGCAACAACAATCTGGACGCAGCCAATCGGAAATAAGCCAAATTATTGCTTTTAGTTGTGGTGATAATCAGGTGCTTTAACGCTATCTCTCGATATACAATATAAAAACCCATCATAAATTACTTATACCAAGTAATTTATGATGGGTTTGATTTACTACTTTCAATAAGAAATCTAGGACTGATTACTCAAACGGGGTTGGATCACCAGCGCCTCTACGAACGATCACCATCTCATCATCACTAAAATCAATAACGGTCGTGGGTTGCTCACCTAAGAAACCGCCGTTCATGATCAAATCAACTGAATATTCTAATTTATCGCGAATATCTTCTGGATCGGATTCTGCATAATCATTACCCGGCAATATTAAGGTCGTTGACATTAAAGGCTCGCCCAACGCTTCGAGTAAATCCAATGCGATTTTATTATCCGGAACACGGATACCAATGGTTTTTCGCTTTGCATTCATCAAACGACGCGGCACTTCCTTAGTTCCTTTAAATATAAAGGTGTAGGCCCCTGGTGTATTATTTTTCAATAAGCGAAAGGCAGTATTGTCAATTCGGGCATACAAAGAAAGCTCAGACAAATCGCGACACAACAAAGTGAAGTTGTGCTTATCATCCAGCTTACGAATATGGCAAATACGCTCTAAAGCATTTTTATTTTCTAGCTGACAACCTAGCGCATAACCTGAATCGGTTGGATAAACGATAACGCCACCATTACGAATAATGGCGACTGCTTGATTGATTAAGCGGGCTTGAGGATTATCTGGGTGTAAATAAAAAAATTGGCTCATTACTACTCCTAACTGAGTCTATGATTGACCTACCCTGTTTAATTGAATTATAGCGTTGTTTATTATGTTTATCGCATAGCTATAACAGCAATTTATCTGAGTTCCAATCGAATTGACCTTTACTCTAAAGAGAGATTTCTTCTATCGAATAACCACCAGAAATGGGTATATGTGCGATTGATTGCCAATCCTTCCAAACAGGCTCTACACCTGCAGGCAACCATAAATTTCGACCTAACTCCATCCATGGAGAAGGATAGTGAAAATCCGAACCTTGTGAGGCTAATAAATTATATTCTATTGCATAATCGGCCAAAGTACGGCGCTCTTGCGGAGCTTGCTGCGGTTGAGCAACTTCCATTGCATCGCCACCAGCTTCTACGAATGCAGCAAGTAAACGCTTTAACCATTTTGCTGTCAATTGATAACGAGCTGGGTGCGCCAAAACGGCTTTGCCTCCCGCAGCATGAATAGCATTGACTGCATCACTCATTGAGCACCATGAAGGCGGTACATAACCAGGGTTATTGCGAGTAAGGTATTTTTTAAAAACCATCTGCATCGTTTTTGCATAACCATTATCGACTAACCATTTAGCAAAATGGGCTCGCGTAATAGAGGCATCACCGGCAATCGCTTTTACTTCATCTAAAACACCTTCACGCGTATGCTTAGCCAAACGCTCAGCCATCAACTCTGAACGTGCAATTCGGCGCTGTTTTTGTTCTTTAATTAATTGTTGTAGATCTGTATTTTCGATATCAATATTTAATCCGACAATATGAATATCTTTATTTTGCCAAACCGTCGAAAACTCAATCCCATTGATTAGATGAACCGGTAATGATTCTGCTTTTATATATTCCTTAGCATCATTAATCGCATCTACACTGTCATGATCGGTGATCGCCAACACATCAATCTTGAACTCGACGGCGCGATCCAGTAATTGCACAGTAGAAAAACGCCCATCAGAACAAGTTGTATGGCTATGCAAATCTATTCGCATCAGAGGTACTCAATTTAATCGAAAAAAGGCTTGACCTAAAAACAATAAACTAGTTTACTAGTACACAAGTTCTTAAGGTCAATTTCGGAGGTTTGATTTATGTTTTCATCATTATCACAAGATTCTAACATTCATCGTTACCACAAAAAACCGCTTTATGTGGTTTCCTTATCGACTTTACTCACTCGTTGGCTTACTTGGCACTTGATCTCATCATAACGAGAGTGTGATTTTCATCATTAGGATGTAAAGCCCGCTCTTCATGCGGGTTTTTTAATATCTGCATATAAGCAACCCCAATTAAACGTTTTCATTTTTATACGCATCGCTTTATAACAGAATGAAAACAAATGGAATGATAATTTAAGTTTAAAGGACGTCTTATGAATAAGGCAGCACAAATCCACAATTCAATGATAGAAAAAAAGCATCCAATTGATGTCTTTCAGCTAGAAGCCCCTTATCTTGACGATCCCACTCAAGTATTTAATGCGTTGTGTGTCAATGCACATCAAGAACAAGATGATCAAAACAGCCTATTACTTGAAAGTGCAGAAATCAGCTCAAAAGAAAATTTAAAAAGTTTACTATTAGTTGATGCCGCCGTTCGTATTGAGTGTTGTGGACACCAAGTCACTCTGACAGCCAAAACTCATAATGGTCAACAACTTCTGCAGGCCGTCAAAAGTAATATTAACTCACAAATATTAACGCAAATAAGTGATAACCAAATTGAGCTGACATTTTTAGCGCCCAATGAATTATTAGATGAAGACAGCCGTTTACGTGAAGCGTCTAGCTTTGATGCCCTTCGTCTGATCCAGCATAGCTTTGATATCGAAGGTAAAGATAAGCATGCCATTTTCATCGGTGGATTATTTGCCTACGATTTAGTCGCAAATTTTGAATCACTAGGTGATGTGAAAAGCATTGATAACTGTCCAGACTATGTATTTTATGTCGCAGAAACACTGATGGTGTTTGATCATCAAACAAAACAATGTCATGTACAAGCCAGTGCTTTTAATGCAAACCAAGCGACGAAAGAACAATTGCAACAACGATTACACGATATCCGTGAGCATTGTACTGATGTCGCACCACTTCCAGCCGCTACGGTTGTCGAAGATATGTCGGTTAACACCAACATCAACGACGAAGATTTTTGCCAAATTGTCCAAAATTTGAAACAAAACGTCATCAAAGGCGATGTTTTCCAAGTGGTTCCCTCTCGACGCTTTACGCTTCCGTGCCCATCACCTTTAGCCGCGTATAAAGCACTCAAATACAGTAATCCAAGCCCATACATGTTTTACATGAAAGATGAATTGTTTACATTATTTGGCGCATCACCGGAAAGCGCACTTAAATATGATGCCCAAACCGAGCAGGTCGAAATTTACCCGATTGCAGGAACGCGCCGCCGAGGAAAAAATATCGATGGCAGTATCAACTTTGATTTAGACAGCCGCATTGAATTAGAGCTTCGCAGCGACACAAAAGAAAATGCAGAGCACATGATGCTTGTCGATTTAGCTCGTAATGATGTCGCAAGAATATCCACAGCAGGATCTCGTCATGTTGCAGATTTACTGAAAGTTGATCGCTATAGCCACGTTATGCACTTGGTGTCTCGTGTTGTGGGTGAATTACGTCACGATTTAGATGCTCTACACGCTTATCAGGCCACAATGAATATGGGCACATTAACTGGCGCTCCTAAGATTCGTGCAATGCAATTGATTAGAGATGTTGAGCAACAGCGACGTGGTACTTATGGCGGTGCTGTCGGTTACTTAACGGGCGAAGGCGACTTAGATACTTGTATCGTGATCCGTTCAGCTTATGTTGAAAATGGTATTGCTACCGTTCAAGCAGGCGCAGGCGTGGTCTTTGATTCTGATCCACAATCAGAAGCCGATGAAACTCGTGGTAAAGCGCAAGCCTGTATCAGTGCAATCCAATCTGCGCATCAATCTCCTCTTAATAAAATCAACCAAGGATAAGGTGACTAAAATGGCTAATATCGTATTTGTCGATAATTTTGACTCATTCACCTACAACCTCGTAGATCAATTCCGCAGCTTAGGTCACAGTGTCACTATTTATAGAAACAACATCGCCGCTCAAATCATTGAAATAGCAATAAACGAGCTTGAGAACCCTATTGTGGTGTTATCCCCTGGCCCTGGTGAGCCAAGTAAAGCTGGTTGTATGCCCGATCTCATCCAGCGTTTAAAAGGTAAAGTGCCAATGATTGGTATTTGCTTAGGGCATCAAGCCATTGTTGAAGCTTATGGCGGTACGGTCGCAGGCGCGGGTGAAATCATTCATGGGAAAGTATCAATGATGGTGCATGACAATCATCCAACGTACCAAGGCTTGCCATCTCCTTTTGCTATCGCACGCTACCATTCATTAGTTGCAACACATGTCAGTGAACAATTAACCGTTACATCAGAAGTGAATGGTTTGGTCATGTCCGTGGTCGAAGAAAAGCATAAAGTGTGTGGTTTTCAATTTCATCCAGAATCCATAATGACAACTTATGGAGCCACCTTGCTAGAGAACACCATCAACTGGGCGCTCGAAAAATAAAACTAAAAATAATAATCAATGAGCACCGAATAAAAAATTTCAAGGACACAATTTTATGCAAGACATCATTAATAAGTTATACGCACAAACTAATTTAACTGAAAACGAAAGCCATCAATTATTCGATACCATCATTAAAGGTGAAATGGACCCTATTTTACTCGGTTCGGTATTAACGGCATTAAAAATTAAAGGTGAAACCTCGGAAGAAATTACAGGCGCTGCCAATGCGCTATTAGCAAATGCATCTTCCTTCCCAGTCATTGAAGGTGACTTTGCCGATATCGTCGGTACTGGCGGCGATGGCTCGAATACCATTAATATTTCAACCACCGCAGCATTTGTTGCTGCCGCTTGTGGGGTAAGAATAGCAAAACATGGCAACCGTGGTGTATCCAGCAAATCTGGTTCGTCCGATCTTCTTGATTCATTTGGCATTAATCTCGCGATGAGCCCAGCAGACACCAAAACGGCAATCGATGAAATTGGCGTCGCATTCTTATTCGCACCGCAATATCACGGTGGTGTTCGTCACGCAATGCCGGTTCGTCAAGCAATGAAGACTCGCACCATATTTAATCTACTTGGCCCTTTAATTAATCCAGCTCGCCCTAATATACAATTAATGGGTGTTTATGATGAGTCATTGGTTCACCCTATTGCGAAAACATTAGCACTCATGGGGTTAAAACGCGCAGCCGTCGTTCACGGCAGTGGTTTAGATGAAGTGGCGATTCATGGTTCAACGTTAGTTAATGAGATCATCAACGGTGAAATCATTGAATACACTTTAACGCCTGAGGATTTTGGCGTACAAATTCACCCGCTAGAAGCAATTAAAGGTGGAGAACCAGCTGAAAATCGCGACATCATCACCAAAATATTGAATGGAAAAGGCACTGAAGCACAAGTTTCTGCCGTCGCGGTTAACGTAGCCTTATTATTGCGTTTATTTGGTCAAGAAGATTTAAAAGCCAATACTCAACAAGCGATTGAGGCAATGAACTCAGGTAAAGCGTATCAACTTGTGACCCAACTCGCCGCTCGCGGTTAGCAGATTTAAAAGGATTAATAATGGAAACCGTATTAGCACAAATAGTGGCCGACAAGCGACTCTGGGTCGAAGAGCGTAAAATACAACAACCTCTTGAAAGCTTTAAACAACAATTAACACCCAGCGATCGCAGCTTTTTCGATGCCTTAAACACAGGTAAAACTGAGTTTATTTTAGAGTGTAAGAAGGCCTCACCCTCTAAAGGTTTGATCCGTGATGACTTTGACCTCGATTACATTGCCTCAGTATATGCAAATCATGCCAGCGCCATCTCTGTGCTTACAGACAGTAAATATTTCCAAGGGGATTTTGAATTCATCCCTCAAGTACGTAATCAAGTGACACAGCCTGTGATCTGCAAAGATTTCATGATTGACGAATACCAAGTGTATTTAGCTCGTCATTATCAAGCTGATGCAATTTTACTGATGCTTTCCGTGCTCAATGATGATGAATATCGACACCTTGCCAACGTTGCCACCAGCTTAAACCTTGGTTACCTGACCGAAATCAGTAATGAAGAAGAGCTTGAGCGAGCCATCGAATTAAAAGCACCCGTCGTTGGAATTAATAATCGTAACTTGCGTGATTTATCCATAACACTTAAACGAACCAAAGAATTAGCTCCGCGCTTGCCAAAAGGCACTATTGTTATTTCAGAATCAGGCATTCATAACCACCAACAAGTAAAAGAATTATCACATTATGCTAATGGATTTTTAATTGGTAGTTCGTTAATGTCAGAAGACAATTTAGAACTGGCGGTACGCCGCGTGTTGTTGGGTGAAAATAAGGTCTGTGGTCTCACTCACCCTGACGATGCCAACCACGCTTATCAAGCTGGTAGTGTGTATGGTGGGCTTATTTTTGTTAAGCACTCTAAACGTTGTGTCGATATTGAAACGGCACGTTTAATCATGAGCGGTGCACCTCTTCATTATGTTGGTGTATTTCAAAATCTTGGCTCGTTGAAAAATCAGCTGGTTAAAAATAAATCATTGCAAAGTCACTCTCTCGATGAAATTGCTCAAATTGCGAATCAGTTAGGTTTGGCAGCAGTGCAATTACACGGTAATGAAACACAAGCCGACATAACTAAATTGCGTTCTTTGTTGCCAAAAAGCATCAAAATCTGGAAAGCTTATGGCGTGAGTAATACGCTACCCACCCTACTTGAAAAACATGTCGACAAACATTTGCTCGATGCTCAAGTAGGAAATCAATCAGGAGGAACCGGAATGAGTTTTGATTGGAATTTATTAGAAGAATATTCACGTACTGGTACAGGTGAAACATCCACCAGTCACCGCGCCCGCATTATGCTCGCTGGCGGTTTGTCCCCAGATAATATCGTAGAAGCCGGGCAACTCGGCTGTATTGGGTTGGATTTGAACTCAGGAGTCGAATTCGAACCGGGCAAGAAAGATCCAGCCAAATTAGACGCTGCGTTTAAAGCATTAAGAAATTATTAGATTATTTAGCGATTGATGTCATCGTTAATCGCCAACAGAAAGGATTATTGTATGCCTAAGTTAGACCCGTATTTTGGTGAGTTTGGTGGTCAATATGTACCTCAAATTTTAGTGCCAGCACTTGATCAACTTGAGCAAGCGTTTATTGACGCACAAGAAGATGATGAGTTCCAAGCCGAGTTCATGGGATTATTACAAGAATATGCAGGTCGCCCGACTGCATTGACTTTATGCCGTAATATGACAAAAGGTACAAAAACGAAATTGTACTTGAAACGTGAAGATTTACTTCATGGCGGTGCACACAAAACCAACCAAGTATTAGGTCAAGCCCTTCTCGCTAAACGTATGGGTAAAAAAGAAATCATAGCGGAAACTGGCGCTGGGCAGCATGGCGTTGCAACTGCATTAGCTTGTGCATTACTCGATTTAAAATGTCGCGTCTACATGGGAGCAAAAGATGTTGAACGTCAAAGCCCTAACGTCTTCCGCATGAAATTAATGGGTGCGGAAGTTATTCCAGTCCATTCAGGTTCAGCCACCTTAAAAGATGCATGCAATGAAGCGTTGCGTGACTGGTCCGCCACTTATGAAGATGCCCATTACCTTTTAGGTACAGCCGCAGGTCCTCATCCATTCCCAACCATAGTGCGTGAATTCCAGCGCATGATCGGTGAAGAAACCAAAAATCAAATTCTTGCACGTGAAGGCCGTCTGCCAGATGCTGTCATTGCTTGTGTTGGTGGCGGTTCTAATGCCATCGGTATGTTTGCTGATTTCATTCCGGATACAGAAGTTGGTTTAATCGGTGTTGAACCGGCGGGTTTAGGTATCGATACGAACCAACATGGTGCACCACTTAAACATGGTAAAACTGGGATTTTCTTTGGTATGAAATCACCGTTAATGCAAGACAACTTTGGTCAAATTGAAGAATCTTATTCTGTTTCCGCAGGGTTAGATTTCCCATCGGTTGGCCCACAACACGCACACCTAAATGCTACTGGTCGCGCACAATATGTTTCTATCACCGATGATGAAGCACTGGATGCATTCCAAAACCTTGCATTACATGAAGGCATTATTCCTGCACTTGAGTCTTCTCATGCCCTTGCTTATGCCTTAAAGATGGCTTACGAAGATCCGGAAAAAGAACAACTATTAGTGGTCAACCTTTCTGGTCGTGGCGATAAAGATATTTTCACGGTACATAAGTTATTGGAAGACAGGTTATTAGAAGAAAAAGGAGGAGCTTTATAATGACAGTATTAATACAACGCTATGAATCTCTATTCAGCTCTCTCAAAGAGAAAAAACAAGGTGCATTTGTTCCCTTTGTTACGATTGGCGATCCAAATCCAGAACTATCATTAGAGATCATTCATACCTTAATTAAATCCGGTGCCGATGCATTAGAGCTTGGTTTCCCATTCTCCGATCCACTTGCTGATGGGCCAACGATTCAAGGCGCAAATATTCGTGCATTAGATGCAGGAACAACACCAGACACCTGCTTTGAGATTATCACGCAAATTCGCCGTGAATATCCAGATATGCCAATTGGTTTACTCGTTTATGCTAATTTAGTCTTTTCTCGTGGTATTGATGATTTTTATTCTCGTTGCCAACAAGCTGGCGTTGATTCTGTCTTAATCGCGGATGTACCAACCGGTGAAAGTGCACCATTTAATCAAGCAGCCAAGGCTCATGGTATTCATCCTATTTTTATCGCGCCACCTACAGCCGATGATAAAACCTTAGAACAAGTATCAAGTTTAGGTGGTGGCTATACTTATTTGCTTTCTCGTTCAGGTGTCACTGGCGCAGAAACCAAAGCTAATATGCCAGTTCACGCCTTGCTCGATAGATTAAGCCAATTTAACGCCCCTCCTGCACTACTTGGATTTGGTATTTCAGATCCATCACAAGTCCATGAAGCCATTATTGCAGGCGCTGCAGGTGCAATTTCTGGTTCAGCGATAGTCAAAATTATTGAAAAAAATGAGAATAACCCAAAAATCATGCTAGAAAAACTTGCCACCTTTGTTTCAGGAATGAAAACGGCAACGCAAAAGTAATGTGAATAAGACGAAATACTGTCTATTAGACAAACAAAAGGAGCAGATTTGCTCCTTTTTTGTAGCAAAGCATCTCTAAATGGTTTTCATTTGAATGAAATTGGTTAGACTGAGCCCATCATTGATAACAGACAAAAGACAGCATGAAGCAATTTATTGATTTTATTCCACTGGTTATTTTTTTCTTTCTCTACAAAAGTTATGACATTTATGTCGCCACAGGTGCATTAATTGCGGCTACCGCCGTCCAAGTGACTGTGACCTACTTCCTTTATAAGAAAGTAGAAAAAATGCAAATTATTACTTTTTTAATGGTGGCTATTTTTGGTGGTATGACACTATTTTTCCACGATGATAACTTCATTAAATGGAAAGTAACCATTATCTATTCATTATTCTCTATTGGTCTATTAGTCTCAGATTATATTGGTAAGCCTGTTATTAAAGGCATGCTTGGTAAAGAAATCACTTTACCCGACACCATTTGGAAACGCGTCAATATTGCATGGGTGATATTTTTTGCACTATGCGCGGTTATCAATATTTATGTAGCTTATAAATTACCGTTGGATGCCTGGGTTAATTTTAAAGTCTTTGGTTTATTAATCGCCACTTTTGCCTATACGTTATTAACTGGTGTTTATATCTATAAATACATGCCAAAAGAAACTAAAGAAAAATAACCCCCGGTATCTATAACTGGATCTCTACTCCATCATGAATCGCCACTTAACTGTGGCGATTCAATATTCTTCCTAAGTCATGTTTAGGAAGAAGTCATGTTTAGGAAGAAACAATGAACACTGAATTAGACACACCTAAAGGCTCAATGATCCTTCGTACTTTAGCCATGCCTGCAGACACCAATGCTAATGGTGATATTTTTGGTGGCTGGATCATGTCTCAACTCGATCTAGCTGGTGCGATTCTAGCTAAAGAAATAGCCAACAGTCGTGTGGTGACGGTTTCCGTTTCTAGCATCACCTTCAAACAACCCGTTGCGGTTGGCGATGTCGTCTGCTGTTATGGCGATTGCATTAAAGTCGGCAATACTTCAATGTCGATTACTTTAGAGGTTTGGGTTAAATCAGTAAGCCTTGAAGGTGTAGGCGCAAAAAATAAAGTTTGTGAAGCCACGTTTAATTATGTTTCTATTGATGCCAATGGTCGCCCTTGTGCAGTTCGTCCTCAGGTACAAGCAAAGTAACCAATTCTAAGGTGTGTTTCCAAGCGCATAAAATAGGCTACCAATCTGGCTTTTACGGTCAAATGGTAGCCTTATTTTTTTTTGCAGCGTATATTAAGTTATTCATTCAATACAGCAATAATCTAAAAACTATTGTTAGTTTCAATACAATAAAGGACTATTATCAATGTGGTATGTCATTTTTTCTCAAGACGTTGAAAACTCTCTCGAAAAACGCATGAGTGTTAGAGATAAACACTTAGAGCGATTAAATACACTAAAAGATGAAGGCCGCCTGCTTGTTGCTGGCCCGATGCCTGCTATAGACTCAGAAAACCCAGGCGATGCAGGCTTTACTGGTTCAACTGTTATTGCTGAGTTCAATTCTTTAACCGATGCGAAAACATGGGCAGATAATGACCCTTATATTGCTGCGGGTGTTTATGCTCATGTCACAGTGAAACCATTCAAAAAAGTCCTTCCATAAAGAGTTTTTATGAAAATTAAAGCGGTATTACTGACTATACTCACTACATCAATTTTATTTGGTTGTAGCTCAACCGATCAGGTTTCCATTATGGCTGACCACCGAGCAGCCGTTTTAGAGTCCAGCCTTCCTTATAAATCTGGCCCATTACACATCATGAGCGCCCAAGCAAAAGATCACACCGTTGAATTGTTAATGATCTACAACGATACCGGTAAAATCGCACCAAGCGCCTTGATTGATGCCAGTATTCGTTATTATTGCAGCGATAAAGAAGTCCGTACCGTATTAGATCAAGGCGTAGTTTATAAATTAATACTACGCAGTGAACGCGGTAAATTGATCAGCCAAGAAGTCGCCTCCAAAGAAGCTTGTGAAGCACTAGAGAAAGAAGAGTAGAAAAACAGAGGCATCTAAAAATAATCGTAGAAACGGCCAATGTAACCTCTGCTATACAGAGACTAAATTGGCCGTTTTCATATCTAACGTTGAACTTGAGATATCATACTATTAGCTAGCGTGAAATGATTACCGTATGAAAATTAACGCCTTCAAACTTGCCTGTTCATCAATATCAGCAAACTCAGCTGGATTTTCCAAACGCTGTTGGTAAATAAGCTCTGGTGCTTCCTCCGCCATAGAATCAATTAAAAAATCCGATGTTACTGCTGGAGAATTAACACAAGCCAGTACGGTACCTTTCTCCTTCAACAAGCTAGGTAAACGACGTAGGACTTTTTTATAATCTTTGGTTAAAGCGAAGCTGCCTTTTTGAAAGCTCGGTGGATCAATCACAATCAGATCATAAGGCCCATATTTTGTTATCTTGCCAAATGAGCGCAAAATATCGTGCCCTAAAAAACTAATATTAGATAGATCATGTCCGTTCAATCGATGATTATCCCGACCTCGACTTAACGCCCCTTTCGCCATATCGACATTTACCACATTGGTTGCGCCGCCTTCAATGGCAACAACAGAAAAAGCACACGTATACGAAAATAAATTTAAGACCGATTTCCCTTGAGATTCGTTTCGTACCCATTCACGGCCTAAACGCATATCTAAAAATAAACCAGAATTTTGATTCCTACCGACATCAAGTTGATACTTTAAGCCATTTTCGACACCGATAGGATGTACATCAAGCTCACCAAATAGAAGCTCGAACGGTGCCCCATGCTCATATCGGTGCTGCAACCCAATGGCTTTTCCTTCCGACTGCTGCCAAATAGTTGACTGAGTAAAATCTACCAATCCTTGTTTCAGTTCTTTTAGAAACGCATCATCTACCGGCTTAAATAAGCTGACAATTAATTGCTGTCCAAGCCAATCTGCCGTTAACTGTTCCAACCCTGCCCAGCACTGACCACGACCATGAAATAAACGGCGTACTTCCGTTTTACAATCAGAAAGAGTTTTATCGAGTTCGAAAAAAAATTTAGGTAACGCTGTGGCTTGCATAGTTAAGTTCACTTTTTCTTGATTACTGTACATAAGTTTAATTACTGATTTTTATAACGGGCCAATTTAACTCACAAGGTTTTTGCCAGCTTAACAACGCTTGCTTTACCGCATCACTTTGCCATTTTTCGCCCATATTTTTCTGTTGATTCCATCGTAAATCGGAAGGGTCACAACGTGCACTAATCATTTCATCGTGATACTGAAACTGTAAAACATAAGCATGTAAATAGCCTCTATCAGCAATACTTGAGGGCGTATAAATCGAATCACCGACAATAGAAGAACCGATAGAATTCAATGCTACGCGGATTTGGTGTGTTTTACCGGTTCTAGGTTTACAAAGAAAAATACGTTCACCTTGCTCACCCGCGACAGAGAAAAACTGTGTTTGAGCTGGATTCGTTTGCCCTGTCGTCAATTTCCAACTAGAACGTCGTGAACGCTCCATATCACCAGAGACTAACCCTTGCTTCTTCTTCGGTTTTTTAACGCCAATGGCGAGATAAAACTTCGTCACTTTACGGTGAGCAAATTGCTGGGATAATTCACTCGCAGCAGACTGATTTTTAGCAAGCAATAATAAGCCCGACGTCATTTTGTCTAGCCGATGGACGAGAAACAGTGTCTCAAAACCGGTTTTTTTAGCAACTTCAATAAGTAGCGATGTTTCGCCGTCATCTTTATGCACACTCACATTGGGATGTTTATTGATAATTAAAAAGTCAGGCCTATCCATAACAACATCAAACATACACTTCCAAATATATTCATTCTGATTTTGGCCGAAGTATACCGCATCTTCACATATTGATGATAATGATGCATCGGGCATAAATAAAAAAGCAGCACTAAAAATTATTCAGCGCTGCTTCAGGCGATATCAAGTAACTTTGTATCTTACTTACTGTATAAACCACGAAATAAAAATAAAGGCACCAAATAAGAAGGTCACGACCAACATAAATCGCCCGCCCTCTGCGGTATAAGTATCTACACCATCGACAAGTTTAAACGTCGACCTACGCGTACTCATAGCCATTGCTAATGGACCCCAAAGAGCCAAGAAAACCAAAACCATTCCTGCGTAATCTAACATGCTAATAAATTGATCTGAAAATACTGCAACAAAAAAGAGTGGCAGAATAAACGTCAAACTAAAACTCACAGCATTACTATTCGAAATCGCATCTTTATTTTGATCAAACAACGCCATCGAGACACCCAAAAACGAGGTAATCAAAGCTAATGCAGAAAAAATCGAAATCACCATTTGCAATATAGATGAATGCCCACTGAATGCCTTAATCAACTCAGAGATATTATTGAATTGGCTAATTTGGTCAGTTCCCAAGTTACCAATAATAGCGGCCAACCAGGTCAAATAGCAGATAAGCGGAATAATCGAACCTAACCAAACCATATTACGAATTTGTTTAGCTGAAGCTTCATGGTTATATGAAACCAGTGATGGGATCACAACCATAGAAGCAAAACTGGTAAAAATAACTGTACTGTACTTGACTACATCTCGCATCGAAACATCTGCCGATTGCAATAAATAATCAAAATGAAGATCAGAGAATAAACTAATAATGACGATAAATAACATCACGACCATGAGAATAAATAGAATACGATTCAGTTTATCAATGTGGCTTTTACCTGATACAACAATAATTCCCATCAATATGCTAAAAACTGAATAACAAATAGGTTGTGGCACATCAAACCCAAAAGATAACAAAAGCTTATGAAATAGATCACCTAGCCCCAAAAGATAAGCAACAATAAGGCAAAGTAGTAACAAGTAGAAACAGAGATTCATTGCATACTTGCCTTTCGCCCCAAGAGTGGCAAACGCTACCGTACTAAGGCCGCCATTGTCTTCGGTTTTGGTGCATGCTTCTGCAAGTAATAAAGAAGCATAAGTAGTTCCTAGGAAAATAAAAACCATTAACGCTAAACTCCATAAGAAGCCAAATTGCGCCAACACCATAGGAATAGCCAACATACCAGCCCCTAACGCGGTTCCCGCTAGAATTAAAGAACTACCGAATAACTTCATATTCACAACATTGTTCCTTTAGAGCATTATATAAAAGCGTAATGAAGACTCATCAGCTCTATTTATAGTTTATTATCAAAAAGTTACCGTCATCACAGCTATGAATTTACAATCATCATAGGAAAAATAGTCATGAAAACGAAAAAAAGAGCGTAAGTAAAGCAGGTTACGCAATGAATTTAAAGTCAAAGCAGCATATTTAATTACTTTCTTTTTAAGGTGTAGCTATTTCGAGATAAATCAATCGATATAAATAGAGTAAAACACCATCAAACAGTTGAACCATTAATGGGATAATCATTTAGCTACAAATTTGGCTTGATTATTGATTGTAAATGCCATTTAAGCTCTCTTTTTTAATATCAATATGAATAATGACAATTTATTTGCTACAGCAGCAGAAAGCTTTCAAATCCCATGCTAATTAATGCTAGTATCGATGTCTGTTTCTACTCTATTTAATAATGCGAGTTCATGGAAAAACTTTATCAAATTATCGCCTTAGCAGGTGTCATTGGTTATTGGTTACTGGTCGCAGCCGTAACAATACGCGTCGTTGTGAAACGTAGAGCCGTTAGTGTCTCTCTAGCTTGGCTGATGATCATCTATATCATTCCTTTTGTTGGAGTAATTTGTTACTTCCTGTTTGGTGAGCTAAATCTTGGTCGAAAACGAGCAGAACGCTCACAAAAGATGTTTGAGCCTTACGGTGAATGGTTTACTCAATTACATGAATGCCAAGCACACCAACCTAAACTACTCAATCTCCAATTATCACAAATCCATGATTTATGCACTTATCGCACAGCTATCCCAGCGCTGTGTGGCAACACACTTTCACTGCAAGATACACCAGAGAAAATTTTATATTCCATTATTAGGGATATCGAAAATGCTCAAGAAAATATTCGGATTGAGTTTTACATTTGGGAAAATGGTGGGCTCATCGACTTAGTTAATGCTGCATTAATTCAAGCAGCAAATCGCGGTATCAAAATCCAAATATTAATTGACTCCGCGGGAAGCCCTAAATTCTTTCGCAGCCACTGGCACCGTTTAATGAAAGAATCGGGTATCCATATCCTTCAAGCATTAGAAGTGAATGCTTTTCGGATGTTCTTTCGTCGTCTTGATTTGCGCTTGCATCGAAAAATCATCACCATTGACGATGAAATCGCCTACACCGGTTCAATGAACATGGTTGACCCTTTATATTTCAAACAAGATGCTGGTTATGGCCAATGGATTGATGTGATGGTAAGAGTGACAGGCCCGACGGTTAATGTTCTGGCTGCAATACATGCTTGGGATTGGGAAGTTGAAACAGGAGAGCGTCATTTACCAAGTATTCCGGTATGCAACATTGAAACTAATGGCGCATTGCACCCGATTCAAGTCGTCCCTTCTGGCCCTGGCATGCCTGAAAACCTGATTCAGCAAGTATTAACGATCGCTATTAGCCAAGCTAAAGAATCCGTACGGATCACCACACCATACTTTGTTCCTAGTGATAATCTACTTCAAGTGATCAAAACAACGGCTTATCGTGGCGTGACCGTTGAATTGATATTACCGAAAAAAAATGACTCCTTCTTAGTCAACTGGGCTTCTAAATCATTTTTTGCCGAATTACTTGAAGCCGGAGTGAAAATTTATCAATTTGACGGCGGCTTATTACATACTAAATCCGTTGTTATTGATCAACAAAACTGCCTAATTGGTAGCGTTAATCTTGATATGCGAAGCTTGTGGTTAAACTTTGAATTAACACTCGCGGTCGATGATGATGAATTCACCAAAGAGTTATATTGGGTACAAGAAACCTATATCGAACAATCACGCAGTATAGATCCAATTGAATGGCAAAATCGTAGTCTTTTCCATCGAATGTTAGAACGATTGTTTTACCTATTTAACCCATTGCTTTAATGAGATCTTCACCAGTACTTAGTATCAAACAACAGAATTAAAAGGACGTAAGATGACCAAGAAGTATGAAACTAGACTAGTCACCGCAGGACGCAATAAAAAATGGACTCATGGCGTGGTTAACCCACCAATTCAACGTGCATCAACAATTGTTTTTAATACTGTTGCAGAAAAAAATGCGGCCACAATGAAACGACAAGGTCATACCTTATTTTATGGCCGTCGTGGTACTGAAACCCACTTTGCATTTCAAGAAGCGATGGTCGAAATTGAAGGTGGCGCGGGTTGTGCCCTTTATCCTTGTGGCGCGGCGGCAATCACGAATTCTATTTTATCTTTTGTTGAGCACGGTGACCATATTCTAATGGTGGATACCTGTTACGAACCTACCCGCGATTTTTGTAATATTATCCTCAAAAAAATGGGGATTGAAACCACCTATTATGATCCAACAATAGGTGAAGGCATTCGTGGGTTAATTCGCCCGAATACAAAAATTTTATTTACGGAATCTCCTGGTTCTTACACCATGGAGATTCAAGATATTCCAACCCTTTCTCGTATTGCGCATGAGCAAGATATCATCGTCATGCTTGATAACACTTGGGCGGCAGGTGTGAACTTCTCACCATTTAAGCATGGTGTTGATGTGTCTATTCAAGCGGCGACTAAATACATTGTTGGTCATTCTGATGTCATGCTCGGCACTGCAGTTGCTAACGAAAAACACTGGCCACAATTGCGCGAGCAAAGTTATTTACTCGGCCAGTGTGTCTCCCCTGATGATGCTTATACTGGATTACGTGGATTACGTACCTTGAGTGTCCGGTTAAAGCAACACGAACAAAGCAGCCTAGCGATTGCAAAATGGCTTGAAGCTCGCTCTGAAGTCGATCATATTCGCCACCCTGCTTTTGAGTCTTGCCCTGGCCATGAATTTTATAAGCGAGATTTCACTGGTGGCAATGGCCTGTTTTCATTTGTATTAACAAGCAGTAATAAAGAAGCCACCACTGCTTTCTTAGATACGGTTGAACATTTCAGTATGGGTTATTCATGGGGTGGCTATGAAAGCCTAATCCTAGCCAATGAACCAAGCAGCTTCGATAACATGCGTACTGTCGCCAACCCTCACTTTACCGGGACTCTCTTTCGAGTGCATATTGGCTTAGAAAATGTAGAAGACTTAATTGAAGATTTAGAGCGCGGGTTTGCCGCTTATAATGCTGTCTTGAATAACTAAGACCAATAACAACGTCTTCATTACTACGGATTAATCATGAAAAAAACGGCCAGCTATTATTATAGATGGCCGTTTTTCTTTATACCCAATATTAGAATTTAAAAATGTTCTAAAATGCAGGTTCAATCGTGCCTTTAAACGTTTTTTGTATAAAGTCGCGGATAGGCTGTGAGTGGTAAATCTCAACAAACTTTTTATACGATTCTTTGTCTTTATCGGCGACACGGGTGGCAATAACCATTATGGCAAGTTTCGTATCTTTAGGTTCAAGATAAATACCTTCCTTCTTAGGATCAAGGCCCGATGACATTACATAATTCATGGTGATTACAGAAGCGGCCACATCATCTAACGTACGTGGTAATTGAGCAGCATCCATTTCAATAAATTTAAGATGTTTAGGGTTATCGATAATATCGTACACCGTTGCTTTATCATCTACATTTGGTTTTAAAGTGATTAGCTTTGCATCGGCCAGTAGTAAAAGCCCACGCCCACTATTAGTTGGATCATTTGGAATGGTAATTTCTGCATTGTCAGGCAGCTCAGAAAGAGAGTGGTATTTTTTCGAATAAATACCCATACGCATTAAAATAGAATGTCCAATCGAAACAAGCTGCGCTTTATTATTGTTATTGTAGTTATCTAAGAACGGTTGATGTTGGTAGCTATTAATATCAATGCTTCCATCTGCGAGCGCTGCATTAGGAGTAATGTAATCTGAAAAAGTCACAACTTCGACTTTTAAGCCTTGCTTCGCTGCCTCTTCTGCAACCGCTTCAACCACTTGTGCATGTGGTCCAACTGTTGCGCCAACTTTAATGATATGGCTTTCTTCTTTTTGACCACAAGCTGATAAAGCCAAAATTAGCGGCAGAACACAAAGTAATCGTGTTATTTTATTCTTCAACATCATCTTATTCCTTTAAATTAAGCAGCTCACTAAAATAGCCGTATAGACTTCTAATAAAGATGATACTTGAATGCATGAATAAACAAAATAACTTTATCTACCTGCCACATAACGAATAGTTATAGCAAGGTCGTTAAACCTTCAGCATCTTTGCGCTTAATCAATTTATGGCCATCTTCGGTAACACCTTGTTTCCAGTAGCTGCTGAAATAGCTTTTATGTCGCTGAACAAGATTATGATCATTAAAGTGACCTCGAATCGTTTTCATCGCGGTAAATTCGCAAGCACACCAAATAGCAATATCTAAACTTTTAGCGGCAATATTGATAACGTAGTCGGACAATTGGCTAGGCTCATACCCAACGACTTTATGTAATGTCATACCCTGAGGCAAAGTCCAATTAGGCAGGTCTTGCTCTGAGGTAAGTTGTACAATAACATCACCAACTGCATCCGGTTTTAGTGCTGTAATTTTTGCACTTAAAGCAGGAATAGCCGTCATATCCGCTACTAAAAATAGCTGTTCCGCATTGAAATCAATATCTTGGCTATTCCCTGGGCCACCAATGGAAATATGATCCCCAACTTTGGCTTTCATCGCCCAACGGATGGCATAACCACCTTGATCTTGAACTCTAATATTTCTATTCTCATCAGTGTGCTCTGCTTCATGCTTAACAAAATCGATACTAATTTTCCCGTGTGCAACATCCAACTCACTAATGGTATAAGTCCGCATAATCCGGCGCTCTCCATCAGCTAAATTACTCACATCTGTATGACCTTCAGGATGAAATATCAACTTGATGTAGCCACCCAAGTCAGGCGTTTGTAATTGCTTTAATTCTTCCCCTTGCAACACAATCCTTTGCATATTAGGCGTTAAGGAAAAGCTATCAATAACTGTTGTCGTTTTTAATGGGCGCTTCGGCATCATTATGACTCCATCTCTTTTTGAACCGTTGATTGGTTTTCAGTATGGCTCGATTCGATATCATTCTTACTAAGATGATGCCCGTGGCCATGATTATTTTTGTGTAAATATTTTCTGTGTGAATGAGATTTACCGCGCATTTGTCCTAATTCATCACCATCACGATATTTTGCTTTTACTCGCTTAACCGTCGAAATACTTGATCCTGTTTCATCTGCGACAGCTTGAAGCGTTCTACCTTCCAATAGCAATGTCACAATTTTTTGGTGCTGGTCTTTATCCGCCCGGCGGCCTTGAAATTTCTCTTTCCATAACGCTTTATCGGTTTTTAAACCTCTGCGACCAAATTCAGCGGCAATTAAACGATGTTGTGTTTCTGCTTCTGCATATCCTTTTAGGACTTGTAATACCGCTTGTGTATTTTCATTATTTGGTAATAAAGAAAGCTGCTGGTTAATCGTGAGGATCTTTACACCCTCATCTAACAAGCCTTCTATCGTTTTATAACAGTCATCAAATTGACGACCAAATTCCGTCAACCACCACACCACTAGCGTATCACCAGTAGTAAGTCTCTCTGCTAATAATTGATACTGTGGTCGATCGAGTAAAGCTACATTCCCTCTTACGCCCGTCTCTTTAAATAAGATCACATCTGATTGGTATTGTTGCAGTTGTTCAATTCGTGAATCTACATCTTTCATTTTGGGAGAAATGCGAATGTACCCATAGATATTATTTCCGTTCATTTTGATCCCTTTTCCAGAACAAAATAACCCAGCCCCTCATTTTCACTACTTTCTTAGCATAAGTTTAAAGTAATGCAAGAAAGGCTCATTAAGTGTTAAGGCTCAATTAAAATCAATCCTAGTGGTTCATATTAAAAAGGTCAACACCAAACGAGCTAAAAAACAAAAAAGGCCCTGTCATAAAAACAGGGCCTTAACTTACTCACACTATCATAGTGGTTTTACAAAGTAGAAATTATACTTTTTCCGGTTCTGCATCTGGTTGCTCGGGTGGAATATCATCATCATGTTCTTCCATATTCCACGGTAGAATACCTGGAGAAATATGAATGAAATGCAGATAACGTTCAAACTGATTCAAAATATCATTGATAATATCTTGTGAATCATAGTTATACACATCATAAGCTTGACCACCACGACGCAAGAATACTTCCGCACGATAGTAGTATTCATCTAATGGCTCATCATCTTCTGAACTGACAAACTCTGGCATTTCATAACCACGTAAGCGGATCTCATAGATAAACTCTACCTGACCTTCCTTATATACTTCAAAGTGTGCACGGCATAGCTCTTCATCAAAGATAACTTCCGCTTCCCACTCTTGTTCTTCTAGCTCTTGTTCCACACGCTTCATGCTGTTTAGCGCGGTCACACTAATGAACTTCTCAACCGAGTCACGAGATGGAAAATCAACTAAGTTCGCCAAACGTTTTTTCCACAATCCTTTACCTGATGGCGTATTCGATTGTTGCATTTGCATATATTGTTGCTGACTGTTTTCGTGATGCCCTTCTATACGTAATGCTTTTATCATACCAAACATGGCGATCAGCATAATAATAGCAAAGGGTAACGCACTGACAACTGTTGCGGTTTGTAAAGCGCCTAAACCACCTGCAAGCAATAAAACAGCCGCGACGACACCTTCTGTAGATACCCAAAAAACACGTTGCCAGATTGGTGTTTCCTTAACTCCACCGGAAGCTAATGAATCAATCACCAATGATCCGGAGTCTGATGACGTCACAAAGAAAGTTACAATTAAGATCACGGTCAAAAATGAAACAATGGACGTCATTGGTAAACGCTCAAATAACTTAAACAGCGCAATCGCATTGTTATTTTGCACTTCACTGATGATATGCGTGTAACCATCAACCATGATCATATGCAGGGCCGTGTCACCAAAAACAGAGAACCATAAAAACGTAAAGATAGTAGGAACCACCATCACACCGACAACAAATTGGCGAATGGTACGTCCACGGCTAATTTTCGCAATAAATAAGCCAACAAATGGAGACCACGCAATAGTCCAGCCGAAGATGAATAAAGTCCAGTTACCAATCCAATCACTTGAAGTATAGGCTTGAAGGTTAAAGGTACGTTCAACAATGTTGCTCAAATAACTTCCTGTGTTTTGCATGAAAGTATTCAAGATGAAAATTGTCGGACCGACAGCAAAAACAAACACCATTAAAGCAATCGCAAGCACCATGTTAAGTATTGATAAGTTTTTAACCCCTTTATCCATACCCGCAACGACAGAAGCCATCGCACAAAGGGTTATTACCGTAATCGCAATTATCTGTACGGTGTTATTAATCGGGATTTCCGGCCACAGATAATTCAAACCCGTATTAATTTGTGTTACCGATAAGCCCAATGTGGTCGCAATACCAAATAGTGTGCCTAAAATGGCGAAAACATCAACCGTATGCCCCATTGGACCATGAATTTTATCGCCAATAATTGGGTATAAAGTCGAACGCATTGATAATGGTAAACCATGACGAAAGGCAAAGTATGCAAGCGATAAGCCCACGAAACCGTAAATAGCCCAAATATGAAAACCCCAGTGAAAAAAGGCGATTTGCATAGCTTGGCGAGCAGCATCAACCGTTAATGCAGCCCCGGTTGGCGGAGATGCATAATGAAGCACCGGTTCTGCCACACCAAAAAAGAGTAGTGCTATACCATATCCTGCTGAAAATAGCATCGCGAACCACTCAGGAAAACTGTATTCGGGCTCTGAGTGATCTGGGCCCAGTTTAATTTCACCCCACTTACTGACTGCGACACAAATAATGAAGACCAAAAAGATCGCCACAGACAACATATAAAACCAACCAAAATTAGTCGTAACGGCCGATAAAATATCTGAGAAAAAAACACCTGCTCGTGCTGGATTACTTATGGTTCCAATAACAATTAATGCAATTACAATAACTGCGGGTATAAAGACGGGAACTAATACCGTCGAGGACCTTTTTTCTGCTTTCACGTCCATATTGTTCTCCTAATAACAAAAAATGCAATCCCCACTCAACATCCAATTACGTTTAATAATATTGAGTAAAAAATTGCAACATGAAGTTAGCATACAAAGAGCGGTTGTTAATTTCTACCCCAAAGGAAAAAATATAACCCTAATGAAATTAAGCGATTACTTATTGACCTAAAATATTGATAATAAATATACAAGAGAAACATCGATATGGAAGACATCCGCAGGGCCAATGACAATCAACACTGTTGCAACATAAAAATCATCTATTAATATTTATCTCTTTTCAGGACTATTTAGTTTTTTACAGGATCAAAAATTTTACATTTCTGGTAACAAGGACACAAAACCACATGGTCATTGACCATCCCAACGGCTTGCATGAAAGCATAACAAATGGTTTCCCCCATAAATTTAAAGCCCCGTTTTTTTAAAAATTTACTTAACGCTTTAGATTCATCACTTATCGCAGGAATTTGATCTATGCTTTGGCGTTGAGGTTGAAGCGGTTTTCCATCAACAAATTGCCACAAAGCAGCCGATAATGACCCATATTCTTTTTGTAATTCAATCGCAGCACGGGCATTAGAAAACACTGACGTTATTTTTCCTTTGTGTTTCACCACATCAAAGTTTTCAATAATAAATGGTACACGTTGCTCATCATATTTAGACAATTTTTCAATATCAAAATCTTCAAAAGCGGCTATATAACCGACTCTCTTATTCAAAATGGTACGCCAACTTAATCCCGCTTGTGCTCCCTCCAAACATATAAATTCAAACAGCTTCCTATCATCATAAACCGGGACGCCCCACTCTTGATCGTGATACTCGCGTTCGTTATCGTGCTTCATCGCCCAGCCGCATGTTGTATCTTGTGCTTCCATTATCAAAGGCTCCCAATTAAGCTGTTCTGTATTTAGACATAAATAACCCCCAATGTTGGTTGTCCAACTATTGGGGGCCAGTTCATAGCGGATTTCAGGAATCTTTTTATACTGCTTATAATAAATACCGTAATTACAGCTGATTAAATTCTTTATTCACTTTATAGGCATCAGAGGTCACATAGGCTTCGATCTTTCTAAGCTTGCCTTCAATTTGTTGATACTCTGCGTCCAGATCCGCCAATAATTCAGACGGTACTTTTCCGGCCTGCCACGGTTTACTTTTTAAAGTATGATCTTCGGCATGGTTTTCTTCATATAAGGAAATGGGACGCTTATCAATCATCAACCAAACACCGATATAAGCAAAAACCACTAACAAATTGCCGCCCAATAAAAAGATGGAGACAGCCAGAATACGGATCCACCACACTTCAATCCCGAAATAACGACCAATGCCGGCGCAAATACCTGCAATTTTTCCAGTCGTGGGTTCTCGATAAAATGATTTCTTCGACATTAATTATCTCCAGTTCGGTGCTTCTGAATCCAATATTTTTTCTAACGTTTTGACTCGCGCTTGCATAGCTTCTGCCCTTGTCGCGAGTTGCTTAAGTTGTTCTAGCTCTTCACATGATAACCCATTTGATACTTTACGCTTACTGCGATAATGCAAAATGAGCCATAAAGGGGCGACGAAAATCATAAATACCACTAATGGCGTGGCAAGAAAGGCCATCATACTTTTGCTCCTAGTTTTTAAGCCGATTTAATTAAATCATACAGAGTTAAAGTGAAACATATTACCAAGTTACGAATCACGAATTATCTTGCATACTCTGTTTTAACTTAGCCAATTCTTTTTCAATATCATCGTCAGCCTGTAATTCTGCAAATTCTTGATCCAAGTTTTTCCCTTTTGTGCCTAAATCATAGCTGTCGGCTTCGGCTTCTAATTCATCAATTTTACGCTCATATTGAGCAAATTTAGACATCGCCTGTTCCGTTTTCCCGGTATTCAGTTGTTTTTTAATATCACGACGATGAGTGGCCGTTTGTTTACGCGTTATAATTGATTGCTGACGTGCGCGGGTTTCCGTAATTTTACTTTCCAATTTACTAATTTCTGAACTTAATTTGTCGATCGATTCAGATAATAATGCTTTCTCATTAGCTAAATCTTTCAGAATGTCTTCCAGTTTTTGCTTTTCAATCAAAGCCGCCCGAGCTAAATCATCCCTTTGCTTAGTCAGTGCTAACGTTGCTTTAGCCTGCCACTCTTTCACTTGTTCTTGTAAAAGTGAAATACGTCTCGAAAGCTCTTTATCATCGGCAAGTGATTTGGCGGAATGAGTACGAACTTCAACAAGTGTGTCTTCCATTTCTTGAATGATCAGCCTGATCATTTTTTCAGGATCTTCGGCTTTATCTAATAGGGCGCTGATATTGGAATTAACGATGTCGGCGAAACGTGAAAATATACCCATGATATGTACCTTTCTATAAATTAATGCGAATTGATACTTTAACTAATACACAATTCATGCCAATAGGATTTTCTATTAAAAATCAATTAGATACTTTTATGTCTGTTCTTCACCAAATAACTGATATGATTAATTTAATCAACTATTAGTCAAAATCATTATTTATTGATAATAACTCTAGGTGAAAAAGATGAAGCCTCAAAATTTAATCGGACAATCTGCTCATTTTCTAGCAGCATTAGATAAAACCTCCCAATTAGCGGCAATAGAACGTCCTATTCTTATTATTGGAGAGCGAGGAACAGGAAAAGAACTAATAGCTCAGCGTTTGCATTACCTTTCAAAGCGTTGGAGACAGCCTTTAATCAATTTAAATTGCTCAACTTTTAGTGAGGGGCTAATTGATTCTGAATTGTTTGGTCATGAATCAGGCGCCTTTACTGGAGCCAAAAATCAACATAAAGGCAGATTCGAACGCGCAGAACAAGGCACATTATTTTTAGATGAGCTCGCAACGGCTCCAATGAGTGTGCAAGAAAAGCTTTTACGAGTGATTGAATATGGTGAATATGAACGTGTTGGGGGCAGTAGAACCTTAATGGCGGATGTTCGCGTCGTTTGCGCAACCAATGCTAATCTTCCTGAACTCGCACAACAAGGGAAATTTCGCGCCGATTTATTAGATAGACTGGCCTTCGATGTAATACACCTTCCACCTCTGCGTGAGCGTGTAGATGATATTTTGTTGTTAGCGGAGCATTTTGCGATTCAAATGTGCCAAGAGCTCAGCTTTGATATGTTCTCAGGTTTCAGCCCAAAAGCTCAACAAGCATTAATGACCTATTCATGGCCAGGAAACATTCGCGAACTCAAAAATGTCATTGAGCGAGCCGTTTATCAACATGGGCATAGCGCAGTTCCGATCAATGACATCATATTCAATCCCTTTATCATCCCACATCAAAATAGTGACACTGTCACCCATCATTCACTAAAAAACCCAAAGATTGAAGTCCTGGATGAAAAGGTTGAACATACAGCCATATTAAAGGGTAACTCCACAATTAATCATGATGAAAATCAAAAGATTGAAAATATAAAATTCCCTATCGACTATAAGAAATGGCAAGCAAAACAAGATGTTCAATTACTCAATTTAGCCTTAGAACATGCTAAGTTTAACCAGAGAAATGCTGCGCAGTTACTCGGAGTCAGTTACCACCAATTACGTGGCATGTTGAAAAAACATAACATTTCGCCTAAAACCTTATAATTACTCGAATGTTTAGAACCTACAAACGTAATATAGACGATGACAATTCGAGACAATCAAGACGAAATTCGTTATGATCTCTGATACGCAAAAATCCACCATAAACTATGCTTGTCCGCCCTAAACTTATTGAGGTTTATAAGGCTCGTAGTAAGGAACCCATCGATGTTCGTTTATACGTTACGACGAATTAACTTATTTATTATTACGCTACTTATTATCAGCTTAGTTGGCTTTAGTATTTTGCGACTTGACTCTACATCACCAGCGGCTATGCAGTCTTTTTTTCAAGGCTGGTTAGAGTATTTACAGCAACTGTTGCAACTGGATTTAGGCACTAATGATATAGGCGTTCCTGTTATTGAAGAAATAAAAGTCATTTTTCCTGCTACTTTAGAGCTCTGTTTTTTTGCGATGGTTCTAGCTTTAGCAATTGGTATTCCGATCGGCACACTTGCCGGTATGCGAGAAGGAAAGCCAACCGATATCATTATTTCTTTTAGTTCAATGGTCGGCTATTCAGTACCCATATTTTGGTTTGCACTTATGATGATCATGGTGTTCTCGCTAAATATGGGGGTAACACCTGTTTCAGGGCGGTATGATTTGGCCTATCACGTTGACTATGTTACCGGGTTTGCTGTTCTCGATACTCTTTTAAGTGATGACCCGATGAGAATGGAAGCCTTACGTAGTATCGCTATCCACTTACTTCTTCCATGTCTAGTATTAGCACTGCCACCGACCACAGAAGTTATCCGGCTTATGAGAGCTTCCGTTGCCGATATTCGCAAGCAAAACTACATTCGAGCCGCTAGAACAAGAGGGTTATCTTCTTTTGAAATCATTTTTCAGCATGTTTTGCGTAACGCTATCCCACCGATTATCCCTAAGGTCGGTGTTCAACTAGCCAGTATGCTGACTTATGCCATTATCACGGAATCTATTTTTCACTGGCCAGGTATTGGAAGTTGGTTACTAGAAGCGTTAGATAATAATGATTACGTTTCCATTCAAGCGGGTGTTATTACAGTGGCAACTTTTGTACTTATGGCCAATATATTATCTGATTTATTGGGTGCTCTTGTGAATCCACTAATAAGGAAGCAATGGCATGTTGTCAAATAACATCTATCAAGAACAACATATCCCAAGTCAATTTGAACGATTTTGGCGCAGTTACCGCAGCAACAGCTTAGCCATGTTTGCCCTTTGGTGTTTTGGTGCTTTAGTGCTGATTGTATTATCTGCTGGCTGGATTGCTCCACATGACCCATTCACACAAACACACCATATACTCCAACCACCATCATGGAGCCATAACGGCAGTGTTGAGTATTTTCTCGGTACGGATAATTTTGGTCGTGATATTTTGTCACGCTTATTAATTGGTGCTCAGCTTACTTTTGGCTATGGTCTTCTCATTACTTTTATCGCGACGATTATTGGTTGCGCCATCGGTATTTTTGCAGGTATGACTAAAGGTTTGCTTTCGAGCACATTAAACCACTTACTTGATACCGTCATGTCTATTCCAACACTTCTTTTAGCCATTATTTTTGTCGCTTTTCTTGGTACCGGCGAGTTCAATATTTTATTAGCTATTTGTTTGGCGTTGATCCCAAGATTTATTCGCTCTATCTACCTAGCCGTTAATGCTGAAATTGCCAAAGATTACAACATTGCTGCTCGCTTAGATGGTGCTAATGCTTTTCATCTTTTATGGAGTTCAATTTTACCCAACCTATCAACTATCATTGCGGCCGAAATAACCATGGCGATATCCATGGCAATTCTCGATATTAGTGCCCTTGGATTCTTAGGTTTAGGTGCTCAAGATCCAACGCCTGAATGGGGGACCATGTTAGGTCAAGCCGTTGATCTTATTTATATTGCTCCGTGGACAGTAACCTTACCCGGTTTATTTATTATGTTTGCTGTCATTGTGATCAACTTAATGGGCGAAGGCATCCGTGATTCGCTCAGTGCGGGGACAGAATAATGCCATTATTAGATATTCGTAACCTCACCATTGAAATAGAAACGCCACACGGCACAGTCAAAGCCGTGGATAGAATGAGTTTAACTTTAAATGAAGGTGAAATTCGTGGCTTAGTTGGTGAGTCAGGTTCAGGCAAAAGTCTGGTGGCTAAAGCCATTGTAGGGCTAACCAAAGATAATTGGATCATTTCAGCGGATAGAATGAGACTCGGAAAAATCGATCTTTTACAGCTATCAGCAAAAGAACGCCGCCGAGTGATCGCTCGTGATATTTCTGTTATTTATCAAGAGGCCAGCAGTTGTTTGGATCCATCAGAAGAAGTCGGTCATCAACTGCGTGAATCCATTCCTTCTTCTGCTTTTGAAGGTAAGTGGTGGCAGCGTTGGCATTGGCGCCATAAATTAGCCAAAGCATTATTGCATAAAGTGGGAATTAAAGATCATCGTCAAGTCATGGATTCGTATCCTTATGAGCTTACCGATGGTCAGTGCCAAAAAATCATGATTGCGATGGCCATTGCCTCTAAGCCTAAATTATTGATTGCGGATGAACCGACTAATGATCTCGATCCTATTACGCAGTCTCAAATATTGCGTTTACTCAGTCGAATGAATCAAGTCAACAATCTCACTATAATGCTGATTGGGCATGACTTAAATACCATTACTCAATGGGCGACACAAATTACGGTTATGTATTGTGGCCAATCGGTTGAGTCCGCAAAAACCCAAGATCTCCTTAAGGCACCTAAGCACCCTTATACCGTCGCACTGTTGCATGCGATGCCAGATTTTAACGAGTGGATCCCACATAAAAGCCGTTTACCTTCATTACCAGGCTCTATCCCACCTTTACAGCACTTGCCAATCGGTTGTCGCTTAGGTCCTCGCTGTCCTTATGCACAAACAGAATGTGTTAATGTTCCACAGCGAGTGAAAATAAAATCGCATAAATATAGCTGTCACTTCCCACTAAACATGGATAAATCATAATGAGTGCACTACTAGAAGTGATCGATTTATCAAAAAATTTCGTCACTCGTTCAGGCTTTTTTCGCCGCCAAATACAACAAGCAGTTAAACCGATTTCCTTTACATTAGAAGCTGGAAAAACGTTAGGTATCATCGGTCAAAATGGTTCCGGTAAATCAACTTTAGCTAAGATGCTAGCAGGCGTTATTGAACCAAGTCATGGAAAAATATTTGTTAATGGGGAACGATTATTTAATAAAGATTATTCGACTCGATGCAAATTAATACGAATGATTTTTCAAGATCCAAATACTTCATTAAATCCTCGCATTCAAATTGGACGAATCTTAGAAGGGCCACTAAAACGCAACACGCAAATGTCACCAGAAGCTAGGATGTTGCGAGTAAAAGAAACGCTACTTAAAGTCGGTTTACTGCCAGAGCATGCTTATTTCTATCCTCAAATGCTTGCCACAGGCCAAAAACAGCGTGTTTGTCTTGCTCGAGCGATTGTGCTTCAACCTTCTGTAATCATTGCAGATGAAGCATTAAATGGATTAGATATGGCAATGCGATCGCAGATCATCAATCTATTTCTAGAGCTACAAGAAGAGATGGGATTGTCGTTTGTGTACGTATCTCAGCACATTGGTGTAGTTAAACACATTACGGATAAATTAATCGTAATGCATGAAGGTGAAGTGGTCGAATCGGGTGACACATTAAAAATTATTGATAATCCTCAGCACCCAATTAGCCAGAAATTAATTGACAACCACTTCCATAGTGCGCCAAATCATATTAGATAATTCATCTCAACAGGGAGGGTTTTAAATACTCCCTGTCAGATTTAAATTTAATAACAATCAGTTACGACCTAATTAAGCCTATTCTCATATCTCAATCAGTCATATCAATTCGCTTAGCGCTTCTGAGCTTGTTTTTTTAGCTCAAAATCAAATTCATCAGGAAAAACGATCACACCTTCCTGATCCGAATTGGGAAAGACAACGACCGATAAATCATCATCTGCTAATCCATGGCTCCAACGGCTGTGCCACTTATTCAATGATATGGCTTCTGGTTTGCATTCTTCCCAATCTCCCGTCGCCCAAGCTTGTGCAAATTCTTGATTTGGCCAGACAGGAACACAATCTTCATCTTCCGTATTCAACATCACGCAGCCATCTTCATCCACAAGGATCCAAATTTGACGATTCGCGACCACTTCTTTAACGCAATATTGAAAACGTTTTTCACTATCGTAATTATTAATCGATTCGATTGTTGCTGTATCTAACGCTTCAGACATAAGTCATCTCATTTATTGGGACTAAAAGACAATAAAAAAGGCGAGTCACCCTCACCTTTTTGTTCATTCATTTATATATTCAAATGTGAAGAATAGATTAAACCAGCTCACCTTGCAGCCAAGGCCAACCTTGTTTCTTACGGCTTAATGTATTTTCCATCATTAAAGAACCGTTTTTCACATGCTTCTCAAGTTTAGCGGCCCACTCACCTTTAAACAAAAGCTCTGTAGTGCTGGTGGTGATGTCCGTCAACATAAGCGCGGCAAATGCTAAACCATCTTCTTGACAACGACGCTCAAGATCTGCATTTAAGTCATCCAGCATGCCGTCAACTTGTTCCATTGTCGCTAGCTCAACTTGGCCAACGACAACGTCACGGCCATTAAATGGGTAGGCTTTTAAATCTTTCTCAACTAATTGCGCAGCCGTCAGACCATCTATATCCGTTTTAGCAATAAGAAGGTTTTTAATAAATTCGTCTAAGTTTTCAATCTCTGCAATTTCAGCCAGTGCTTTTACTGCAACTTCATCTTTTGGAGTGCACGTTGGAGAAGCAAAACCAACCGTATCAGAAAGAATAGCCGACATCATAAGTACCGCTAGCGGTTTTGTAATTTCGGTTTCTTCCATTTTAAATAGATTAAAAAGAATCGTACAAGTACACCCTACTGGCCAAATCCACGCTTCTAATGGATTAACCGTCATTACATCGCCCAAACGGTGATGATCAACAATACCCACCACTTCAGCTTCTGCAATATCATCTGGCGCTTGTGCAAGATCGGTATAGTCTACCAACCAAATTTTCTGCCCTGCCACACCCATGCACATTTCAGGTTGTTCTACACCAGCTTGCTCAAGAATATATTGAGTCTCACGGTTCAATTCACCTTGACGCACCGCTTTTGCTTCTAAGCCACGAGCTTTTAAAAGTTCGGTCGCAACTAATGCGCTACAAATGCTGTCACTATCTGGATTTTTATGGCCGACTACTTGGATCATGGGGATTCCTATAACAACGTTGATAAGGCAGCCTCAGTGCGAGAGATTGAACACTCGACTCAAGCTATCAAAGATAATTTGGGAAGATATTTTACCTGAATTTCAAAATTTGTCATCGCTTGTCGGCAAAATAAACCCTGTCATTTATGACAAATTGATATTCACCAAAAATGCTCAAACTTCTTTTGCTGTAATAATCATCACTCAGCATAATTTAGAGTGAACAAACCACCAAAAGCACTTTTTACTGCTTGCCAAATTATAAGGTTGCAACCTATTGTATAAACATGATTAAAGCTAAGGAAATACTATGAAATTTAAAATTGAGAATGTTGCTGAGCTAAACTTATTACTGCAATTTGACCCAAAAAGCCTACAAACTGGGATCAAGGTTCGCGGTGATGCAGTGCCTGAATTACAAGCTGCCGTAAAAAGCCTATTTGAAAAGAATTTATGCACACTGTCTGATGGTGGTTACTTAACGGATGAAGGTATTGAAGCGTCTGAACATGCGTTGAAATTACTGCATATGTTGTCTGCTTAATTCTGCTCGTTGATTTAATTCTACTCGTTAGTTTATTTCTACTCGTTAATAAAAAAAACGGTCGTTTCACTGTCGTATTACAAGTGAAGCGACCGCTTTTTATGTTAACTGTATAAGTCTAAATTTAATGGGTTAACATCCACGCCTCAGTAAATACTGAAGCGCTTATTCCGATGTTATACCAAATCTTATTCGACGGTTTCCAGTACTTCACTTTCATCCGTTTGTGCCTTGGGCGCATTGCCAAAACCACGAAGACCGACAACGTGTACATGTTCATGATCTTTGAACACTTTACGTACCAGTTTATACGTCGTCCCTTTTTCTGGACTGATATTCTCTGGCGCAGCAATGAGTAATTGCATATCCAAACGATCGCACAACTCAAATAAGGTATTGATGGATTTGGTATCCAAACGGGCCGCTTCATCCAAGAAGAGCAAACGACACGGCACAATATCTTTACTGCGTAAGCGGCGAGATTCTTCTTCCCAACTTTGAATGACCATCAATAGAATAGATTGCCCGGTACCAATTGCCTCACCCGTTGATAACGCGCCAGATTCTGCTTGTAACCACCCTTCTGAGCCACGATTAACCTCGATGCTTAATTCTAGGTAATTACGATAATCGAGTAATTCTTCACCTAAAATCTGTGGCGAACGTTGACCCATATCGATATGCGGATTAACTCGTTGGAACAATTTCGCCATCGCTTCAGAAAAGGTTAAACGTGGGTTATCAAACAAGTCTTGATGCTGATCTTGCTGCTCAGCCAAGCCCAACAATAGCGTTTCGTGACTTTCGCGAATGCCGACATTCAACCGCACGCCTCGCACTTGACCAAAGGCAATGTTAGATAAGCCTTGGTTAAGCATTCGAATACGGTTTTGCTCTCGCTGAATGGTTTTCTTGATAATGCTGGCAACAGAGCCCGAGCTTATCGCCAAACGATTTTCACGCAAGGTCAGCTCTTCGGTTAAACGCGCTAGCTCCACTTCCATTTCTTCAATCGCTTCAACGGGATCGTTAGTGCGAATGATATCCTGGCGAATACGTTCACGAAGATGCTGATATACCGCCACGTAAAACAATACTTTACCTTCAGGGCGAGCATTATCTTCCGACAGGCGTAATGCATCACGTAACGTCTCATTATTTGAAACCGCTAAACGCAGAGCACCTAATGATTTATCGGACATAGAACGTAGCTCATTATCGGATAAATAGGCCAGTTCTCGACGATGTAAGCGGCGTTCAACATCATTTAAACGTGCAATTCGCATAACGCTACACCAGCCAGCTTTAGCATTAACGACAAATTTACGCAGGTCTTGATAATCTTTTTCGATTTTTTTCACGCGTTTGGTGAGCGCTTTCATTTCAAGCTCAGTTGCCGTGAGCGTGCGTTCAAATTCACTCTTACGCTGGCGTGAAATTTGCACACGTTCATGCAAGGCGGTTTTACGCTCTTCTGCACGCTCTAACGCGCCAAAGTCAGGTGTAACACCATAATCTTGTAGCTCTTGTTTGAACTCTTGTACCGTTTCTAATTTCGCTTGATGTGACGATTTAAGCGACGCGAGCAATTGATTATATTGGTTAAGTTGCGCTTGAGCTTGTTTGAAAGATTCACGGCCACGAAGTTTATTTTGCTCCGCTTGCGTCAATTTTATTTTTAGTTGTTCACTTAACTCACTGCTTTGATCAAGCAAGTTAACCGAATCAGAATAAGCAAAATAATGACGACGTTCATGTAAATCCGCCACGGCAAATATCTGAGTTTTTAGCGTTTGCAATTGCTCATCTGCTTGCTCGTAGTTCGCTTTAAGTGCATCAAATTGTTCTGGATCGATTTCTAATGCCGAGACAATCTGAGCCAGTTGCTCAACTGCTTTGCCGTGTTGCTGTATGAAACGCTTATATTCACTTAAATGTTCAAGCTTCTCTTCTAACTCATCAAAGCGATCATTTAAAGTGTCGTCAGCAATAACATGCATCGCACTCGCTAATTTATTCAGGCTCGTGATTGCTTGTTTGCTGGTTTGCAGTTGGCTACGCTGTTGTTGCTCTTTATTTTCCAAATCAGCCAGTTGACGAAGGACTTGATTCAATCCATCACGAACATCCGTCAGTTGTTGTTCAGGATCGGCATTAAAAGCGACATGAATATGCTTGGACACAAATTCGTTATAACTGCTGTATAAACGTTGTAGCTTTTGTGAGTCAAAGGCGGCCTTTGCATATTCTTCTGCTACTTCATCACGCTCTGCGCGTAGAAGCTCTAGACGTTGTTCACGAGCCGCACGACCAAACAATGGCGTTTCAGGCAGACGAGAGTAACGTAGCTGACGGTCATTTAACTGAACGCACACCGCGCCATCAAGTTCATCGGCGTTAAAGTCACCATCATCAAACGCATCAACATCGCCTTCGATAATGTATAAATCATCTGGACAATCATCCAATTCCAGCAGTTTGTCTTTAATGCCATCTAAATGAGACACCACTATCGCATGACGAGATGGGCCGTACATCGCACTGAAATAAGGCGCATCTTCAATCGCAATATCATCATAAATTTCAGACAATAAAACGCCACCTAACGTATCCGCCAGACCTTTCAAGCGAGGATCGTTCGAACCAGATGGCGACGACAAATGCTCAATATTTTTCTCAAGCTCATCACGACGAACCGCTAAACGTTCTTTCGCTAATGATTGTTGCTTTTCTTGCTCCAGCACTTGTTGCATTTGCGTCATCACCGCATGACTATCGGTTAATGGTGCCTCTGTTTGCTGCTGAATCTTTTCTAATGCTTCATTGGCCGCAATCCAAGCCGGCGCTTGTTTTTGTAAGGTTTGAATATCCTGTTCAGCATCTTGTTGTTTACGACGATAATCACCCCGCACATCGCGCAGATCTTCTTGCGCCATTTCTACGCTTTCAATCACATCTAAGTGACGTTCACGCTCTTGCTCTAATACCATTTCATCATCAAGACGAACTTGATGTTGCTTTTGGTAAACCTCCACCAAATTGGCGGCTTGTGCTTGTTCGTTTAAGCTGCGTTCAAGATCGCGATGTTGCGCGCGCCATTGAGATTCATTTTGCAACCATTGCTCGGCTTGCTGCGCTTTTTGGATCGCTTGTTTAGCTTGAGGCAGCGCTTCGGTACGTGCCACCTTTCCAACCACACTTTCCACTAGAGCTAATGCTTGCTCAAATTGCTCGGTAGCGGCGGATGACATATCCAATTTATGCTTAAGTGAAAGCAAGGTTGACGTTTGTTCACTCTCTTGTTGCTTTAAACTGGATAACTCAGCTTGAGCGATATCTGCACTTAACTGTGTGTTATCAGTCAATGTCTGCGCTTTTTCTAGTGCTTGCACCGCTTGTTGATATTGTAACGCACGCGTTTGTTGCACATCCAACGCTTGCTGATAATCGGCCAGTTGCGATTTTAAGCTATCCACTTCGTGTTCTGAAATATCAGCTTGTTCTTCTGCGATGGCGACCTGTTCAGCGGCTTCTTCCACCACCATCATTTGTTCTTCTAAACGCTCATTTAACTCTTCTAAGTCTTCTTGATAACGTTCTATTTTTTCTTGCTGACGCAACGCAGTTTGTACCAATTGCAAATGATCAGAGGCCGCTTGATGATCTTGCTCAAGACCAGATTCTTGCTCCACCAATTGTTCGAGTTCAGCTTGAACTTGCGTTAACAAATGCGCTTGAGAGCGTAATGTCGTGCTCGATTGATTTAATTCACTGCGCAGTACCAACGCTTGATCCAGTTTAGAGCGACGATCATTAGTATGCCGCATGTAATCGGCCGCGACATAATTGGTTGATTCTGTGATCAAGTGTTTGAATAGATCACGATCAGTTTGCGTGGTTTTAATCGCTTCTAATGTCATACGGTTTTCACGCAGCGCCGATTCCATATCTTGGAATGCTTTTTTTACACCACCATTTTGCGGTAATAAATAGTCTCGTAATGAACGAGTGATCGCACTGGAAATACCACCATAAAGTGACGCTTCAATTAAACGGTAAAATTTAGAACGATCGCTGGTATTACGCAGTTTCTTCGGTAATACGCCCATTTCAAACATGACGCCGTGATAATCCGACACCGATGTGAAGGCTTTTAGGATTACGCCTTCATATTTTGCCACCACATCCTTCAATTCATTGAATCCACGCACGCGAGCCTGACCATTGGCTAAGTTTTCAATCAATACATCGGTCGGCTTAACGTTGCTCGGCAAGCCTTGAATCAAGAAAGGTTTGATATCAACTTTCTTATCTCGCCCTGCCACTTGCTGCAAGCGTACTGCAAATAATAAACGTTGATTACGAGAGTTCACTACATCTAAAGCAGCGTAACAGCTGCCTGGTTGCAACTTACCAAATAGACCTTTGTCGCGTGAGGCTTGTGAACTGCCTGCTTCGGTAGTGTTTCTAAAATGCAGCAGACTTTGATCGGGAATAAGCGTGGTAATAAAGGCCGCCATCGTGGTGGATTTACCTGCGCCGTTACCGCCAGAAAGTGTCGTCACTAAACCATCGATATCAAAAGTACGGGCAAAAAAACCGTTCCAGTTGATCATCGTGAGTGATTGATATTTACCTCGTGCGATCATAAGTCACCTACTTGTTGTTGCTCGTCTGTATCTAACGCTAAAGCTGACGTTTCTTCTGATTCAGTATCTTGTCTATCTTGTTCAGAGTTCACCTTGCTTAAATCTGTCACTGCTTCACCATCACGGATCAAACGAAGCTGTGCATCACGAGCATCATCGCCAATACGCACATCAGCGCCGAAACGAAATACGGCTTCACTAATACGAAATTTATTATCATCACCGACAGGCAACACCATGCCAATGCGACGCAAACGACGCAGCGAGGTGCGCACTTTTTCGAATAACTTTTCTTTATCCAGATCGGAGCCAGCGGCACGATTTGTCACTAAACGCATCAGTTTTTTCTCATCCGCCAAGCTAATTAATTCTTCATACAATTCTTGGTTGGTAAAAATACCTTCATGCGCCAAGCGCTCTGGGCTTAAGTATAAGAAACATAAAATTTTACCCACCAGCATATCAAGTTCAGATAAAACGCTACGCCCAATTAATGAGGTAGAACGTGGGCGCAAATAGAAAAAACCTTCTGGAGCGCGTACAAGTTCAGCATTATAGCGTTGATAAAATGTCGCCAATTCAATATCAAAATCCATCAAGAATGCATGATTATCCATATCATCGCTTGAGATATGACGACCCGCACGCAACATGCTATCAAGTGCTGGGAATAATGGATTCGAGAGTGCTTTTATTAATTGTTCAGGCATGTAAACATCTTTCTCATGCCCTTTAATAAAAGAGGAGTCTGCGCTTTCTGGCGCCATATAATCAGTATTTATCGATGACATTTGCTTGTACCTTTGCGCCAAAATTATTAATTGATTGCCAATCCGGTTGAATCGCTTGGTAATCCGATTCGGAATACCCCATTCTTACCGCTTGATCGACCACCATTCTGGCTAAATCAAAATGTTGAGTGGTAGGATGCTGAGATAAATAATCACGCAACACCAAACCGAGATCGATGGCTTGCCCTGTTTCTTGATGGACTTTTAACATCGCTTCTACGCGCAGGCTGAGTTCATCATCAACCACGCTTAATTCTTCATATTCCACTTCATCGGGAACAAAACCGGTCACTTCATCGTCACGCAATAGCATCGCTTCATCGCGCATATCACGCAGGCGTTCTGCATCGGAGTACACCATGTACCAAGGCGCATCAAAATAATCAGTGACAGACTGACGTAACCGCTGACTAAAGGCGCGGTTTTGGTCCATATCAATCGCAGTTCGAATAAATTTATGCACATGGCGATCGTAACCAATCCATAAATCAATTGCTTGCTGACCCCAGCTAATGATGCGGTCGAGTTTCGTTTGTAGCGAGAATAAGATCGCATCAATAAGATCTAAGCCTTCTTGCCCATAAATCAATTGTTGAATATCAAGCAATTGGGTCTGAAGTTCATCACCGGCGGCTTGCAACGTATCTTGTAGTTCATTTAACGTGCTTGAGGTTTCAGATAACAGACTTTCACAACTGCTGATGGCTTCACGCCAATCTTGATTTAATAACTCTGCAATTTGTTGTTTGATTTCGATCTGTTGATCGTCCATCGCACGCTGATTTAAATCGATGCGATCAAAAATCTCGCTGACTGAATATTTTAATACACCGTATACATTCTTCTGCCATTGAGCAGTCGTGGTTGCTTCTTGGGCGGACTCTACTGCCTTTGACATTTCATCCGACACTAGCGATAGCTGGATCGACAGTTTGAGTTTTGAGAATTCACGATGACGAATATAATAATCGGTAATTGCCATACCAAGTGGCGATAAACGATAAATACTAGCGCCATCGGTCATTTCGCTGACAAAGCGGCTGATCAGTCGTTGAGAAACTAACTCATTAATCGCGTTATTGGCACGAAAAGCGGACGCTTCTCCAGTCTCTTCAAACAAGCGGGTAACGATTTTAAATGAATCGTGTAATTCACCTTCACCAAGTTCTTCATCTAATTTTTCATGACTTAACACAGCAATCGAAATTAAAAATGCCAATCGTTCTGTGGTGAGATCCAAAGAAAAATCATGTTGTTTAACCCAACTGACTAATTCATCTAATGGCTGTTGGCTAACATTTAAGCTCACAGCATCTTGAGTTATTTCACTCATTCTTGTCCCTGTTTATGCAATTTCTTAATAATCATTAGAAGGTAAATAATTGACTCCGCCTTAGTACTCATCTGCAGAGATACTTATGCTAACGGTTTTTGAGCCCACACATGAATATAACGCCCTAATGAAAGGTAAGGTTCTGTTCGACATAATTGTTGTTCTAATGCCACGATATCTTCAAATTGATAATCGCCGATATATTGCTGATCACCAATGTAATCAGAAAAACAACGGATACCTGATTTTCCTTCAATCTTAAAGCCTGCACTTTCTATCCACTGGTATACATCATGCGGATAAAGTCCTTTTGGCGGCTGTAATTTAAATCGTTTACGATGTGGCATACCTTGCAAAATGTGGGGAATATTACCACAAGTTACATTTTTCAAAACTAACCCATGATGATTATAAAACATCACTGAGGCCATTCCACCAGGCTTTACTTTCTCGAGAACGGCTTGCAAAACATCTTTCGGGTTTTCTAACCATTCCATGACTGCATGGAATAAAACTAAATCAACAGGATTATCATAATGAGCAGTTAAGTTTTGTAATGGCGAATGAATAAAGGTAAATTGCTGATCGATTTTATTTGCTTTGATGTCTTCTTTTGCCAGTTCTAACATCTCGCTTGAAATATCGCATAAGACGACTTGATGACCACGCTGTGCGACTCTTTGTGATACTTGAGCCAACCCGCCACCGGCATCTAAAAGGGTTAGTTTTTTTGAGGATGCATCTAATTTATTTAAAATTTGTTCCATATCTTGCCAAATAATGGTCTGGCGAATTTCACCTTTCGCTGAACCATATATATTTTTGGCGAATTTACGCGCAATATCATCGAAATTTCGGTCTTTATTCATGGTTTTTAATTTAAGATAACGGAACTTTGCGTGTATTCTGTCATAGCAGATACAGGAATAAAGGAATTACTGACTTTTATTTATCAAATGATTATTTTTCGGACTATCCCATTATGTTTGAGTTAAAAAAAATAGTGTCATCTTTTATGATGCCGCTACCTGCGTTGTTAATTATTGGTTTTTTAGGTCTCTTTTTGATCATGTTTACTGCCAAACGTGGAACGGGCTGCATATTCACATTTATTTCTTTATTAGGAATTTTCCTTTTATCATTTCAACCCATTTCCACCAGCTTATTAAAACCTACTGAGCGGCAATATAAAGCATTTCTGGCCGTTGAAGGCTCAATTGATTATGTAATGGTATTAGGCAGTGGGCATTCGGTGGATGATCAAATTCCACTGACTTCAGAGTTGTCACGTACTGGCTTAATGCGACTTGTAGAAGGTATCCGAATTTTAAGAATGTACCCTGGCGCTAAATTAATTCTATCTGGTTACTCTGCAGGCTCTTCTATCAGTAATGCAAGATTAATGGCTAACATCGCGGTGTCTTTGGGGATAGCAAAACCTGATATCATTTTATTAGAAAGTGCTAAGGATACATGGGAAGAGGCCCATCAAGCCGCGGGCTTTGTCGGAACAAAGCGTTTAGTACTAGTGACATCAGCCAGTCACATGCAACGTGCATTAAATGACTTCCATAGTGCTAATTTAGATCCCATCCCTGCACCAACTAATTATTTAGCCGTAGATAATATCAATCAAGCTTGGGAACGTTTCACACCACAATCAAAATACTTAGAGCAAAGCGAACGTTATTGGCATGAACGACTTGGCCTTTGGTGGCAAGTGATCCGTAATAGTTTAACCGATAAGCCCACTCCATCAGAACCGACAAGCTTATAAATTTATTTACCATATCGTTAATTATCATCGAGTTATGACTATAAAAACCTTAACCTGATGATAATTATTTCAGTCCTGTTTATTCTTATTAACGCAAACGATATCGTATTTATCAAAACGGTTATTTTACTGTGCCATATTTATAATAAGAAAAAGAACATTGATGATTGTTAGTTGTAAAAATTAAGACTAAAATCCCTGCTTCAAAAAATAGAAACGATTTATTAATTACTTGATTATTAAAGAAATTACATTTTTATTATTCGGCCAGATCTATATTCACTTACCCTGTAATCCAAATATTACAAAAATATATATCGGCACCTATTACATTCAATATCGATTCGCCCACTTCTGTCGGCACTAAGGAAAACATTATGGCTACCATTAAAGATGTCGCACGTATCGCAGGAGTGTCCACCACCACGGTTTCACACGTCATCAATAAAACACGTTTTGTTGCAGAAGCGACTCAAGAACGTGTAATGGCGGCGGTCACTGAGCTAAATTATGCGCCAAGTGCGGTTGCGCGTAGTTTAAAATGCAATACGACAAATACCATCGGCATGCTTGTGACTCAATCCACTAATCCATTTTTTGCCGAAGTCGTTGAAGGTGTGGAAAGCTATTGCTATCGCCAAGGCTATACGCTGATTTTATGCAATACAGGTGGCTTGGTTGAAAAGCAACGTGATTATATTCGCATGCTTGCAGGTAAGCGTGTCGATGGATTATTAGTCATGTGTTCGGATTTAGATGATGAACTTCGTATCATGCTAGATGGACATCCAGACATTCCGAAAGTGGTGATGGACTGGGGCCCTGAAACATCAAAAGCGGATAAAATTATCGACAACTCAGAAGAAGGTGGTTACCTAGCCACCCGTTATTTAATTAATAATGGTCATACCGATATTGCCTGCCTTAGTGGACACTTTGAAAAAATGGCTTGTAAAGAACGTATTGCAGGTTGTAAACGTGCACTAGCAGAAGCCGGTTTAACACTGCCAGATGATTGGCTACTTGAAGGGAACTTTGAGTGTGATACTGCTGTGATCGCAGCCGATAAAATTTTAGCCATGGATAAAAAACCAAGCGCTGTTTTTTGTTTCAATGACATTATGGCACTAGGTCTAATGAGTCGTTTACAAGAAAAGGGAATGAAAATACCTGAAGACATTTCAATCATTGGCTATGACAACATTGATTTATCTGCCTACTTCTCACCACCACTGACAACCATTCACCAACCTAAGCGTCGTGTAGGCAAAACTGCCGTGGAAATATTACTTGAGCGCATCAAAGATAAAGACCATGCCAAGCAAGTTTTTGAAATGTTTCCAGAGTTAGTAGAACGCTCTACAGTGAAAAAACTCAATTAAAGGATTATCCTTTTTTAACCAGCGCATGCGCTGGTTTTTTTATATCTTAGATTAGATGTAATATTAATAATAAAGGTTGAATGTTTTTCTACTTTTTAAAGGTCTGTTGCTTATACACCCCAAATAATACAAGGATAGTTATGAAACATTTCTTACTTGGATACTTATTGGCTTTCTCCTCCATATTCTCATTAATGGCGCACTCTAACGATGCATCAAATTGGAAAACGATAACGCAAAAAGCCAAAGGACAAGATGTTTACTTTAATGCTTGGGGCGGCAGCCAAGAAATTAATGATTATTTACGCTGGGTTAGTGACCAAGTAAAACAAAAATACGACATAAACCTTCATCATGTAAAAGTGACCGATATTGCCGAAACTACGTCTCGATTAATTGCCGAAAAAGCGGCTGGTAAAAATCAATCTGGCAGTGTTGATATGGTTTGGATAAATGGCGAAAATTTTAAGTCAATGAAGCAAAACCAATTACTTTTTGGCCCCTTTATACATGACTTGCCTAACTGGAAATTTGTAGACAAAAATCTGCCTATCGAAAATGATTTTTCAGAGCCTACTTTAGGCTTAGAAGCACCATGGGGTATAGGTCAATTAGTTTTCATTTACGATAAGAAAAAACTCGTTAATCCACCGATCTCCGCGAAAGCTTTATTAGCTTATGCTCAAGCTCATCCTGGTACGATTACGTATCCCAAGCCCCCTCAATTTCATGGTACGAGTTTTTTAAAAGCGATACTTTTCGAGTTAACAGAGGATAAGAAAACCTTAACCAAACCCGTTAATGACGCTGATTTTGATACTGTAACGGCGCCACTTTGGGCCTATTTAGATCAACTTCACAAAGTTGCCTGGAAACAAGGCAAACAGTTTCCTCTTAGCCAGCCGGAACTTATTCAAATGCTCGATGATGGACAAATTGATATAGCGATAACTTTTAATCCAAATGAAGTCTTCGCAGCTCAAGCCTCAGATAAATTAGCAAATACAACCAAGACATACGCATGGCAGTCTGGCGCTTTATCTAATATCCATTTCTTAGCAATACCTTGGAATGCTTCCCACCAAGAAGGCGCTTTAGTCGTCATTAATTTTTTACTTAGCCCTGAGGCTCAATCTCATAAAGGCGATCCCAATATATGGGGTGATCCATCCGTATTGTTGCCACAAAAACTTAGCGGAAATGCAGCTAAAACTCAATTATTTCCATCGATTGATGAACCTCACCCTAGCTGGCAAAGCGCGTTAGAGCAAGCTTGGCTAACTCGATATGGTCAATAGCTAGATTGGCTACTTTAAAAAAAATTAGGCGTAGGGGCAGCATGCTGAGAATTGGTTATTTATTGGTTTTACTCATTGCCATATTACCATTGTTACCAGGCATGCTTGGTATGGTGTTGCCAGCTTTCAACTACATTCCAGTATTAAACCTCTATAGTTTTAATACTAATGCTTTTTTTCAGATTTTTAACTGGCCTGGAGTATGGCAATCAATAGCTTTGTCATTATTGAGTGCCTTATTGAGTACTTTACTGGCCTTAATAGTTTGCTTTAGCATTTTACACACTTATTGGGGAACAAAATCTTGGAAGCGGATAGAAAAATTACTCGCACCATTATTAGCACTACCTCATGTCGCCTTTGCCATCGGTTTTTTATTTTTATTTTCAAATACAGGTTGGCTAACAAGACTCATTGTTACCATTATTCCAGAACAATACCATCTTCATTGGGTATCCGTTCCCGATGAATATGCACTTGGTTTATCACTTGCACTTGCGATTAAAGAAACACCCTTTTTATTGCTAATGAGTATTCCAATTCTAAAGAATCTTAATATCCAGCAAACATTGCATGTTGCACACAGCTTACAGTATTCAACGACTCAAGCATGGCAACGTTTGATTTTTCCTCAATGGTGGAAACATATGCGTTTTCCATTATTTGCCGTGATCGCCTATTCAGCATCTGTCGTCGATGTTAGTTGGATCATAGGTCCAACCAACCCACCGACTTTTGCCGTCCTGGTTTGGCAATGGTTTAATCAACCCGATCTCAATTTACTCCCTCGAGCCGCCGCGGGTACATTTATTCTCTTTATCCTATGTAGCCTACTAATCGCATTATTATGGGGGCTAGAAAAGTACTTTTTAAGCTACCAACGAAACTGGCTTATTAGAGGCCGCGGTCATAAAGCCTCAAGTACATCGTCATATTTATCTAAAATACATTCAAGTAAGCGTTTTATTCCTCACCTAACTTTAGCTAAGCTATTATTTTCCATCATTGGCTTTATAAGTATCGCCACGATTCCAGTATTGCTTATTTGGACTTTTGCTCAACGTTGGTCATTTCCTGATTTATGGCCTTCAAACTGGAGTTTACATTTTTGGACCAGTGAATGGCCTTATATACAACAAACCTTACTAAGCAGTATTTATATTGCTTTAATCAGTAGCTTCTGTGCATTGGTCTTAGCCATTATTGCTCATGAATATCGTCACAAATATCGTTTATCTCTGCCCATGTATATTATTGCCTTACCAATGTTAGTCCCACAACTGTCTTTACTTTTTGGGATACAAATAGTGACATTGTGGTTTGATCGTTCACCTTATTATCTTTGGGTTCTCTGGGCACATTGCTTCTTTGTTTTCCCATATATTTATATGGCATTAGATGGTCCATGGAAAAGCTTTCCAACGAAACTGACACAAACGGCGCACAGCTTAGGACTATCACCTATAAAAGCGTGGTTTAAAGTGAAGATGCCCATTTTATTTAATGCGATTATTTTTGCGTGGGCCGTGGGAATTAGCGTTAGCTTGGCTCAATACTTACCGACCCAAATGCTAGGCGCGGGACGTATTACGACACTCACAACAGAAGCGGTCACGTTATCGAGTGGACATGATCGCCGGATCATGGCGCTATATGCTTTATGGCAAGCCATATTACCCTTCTTATTTTTTACTTTAGCGTTTACAGCGAATAAATGGCGTAATCATTATCGGAATGCCACCGTATCTTCTTCAAGTTTATTTAAGTCACAAGAACGTTTATCCAAAAGGTGTTCTAAATGAGTTTATTGTTAGATGGGATAACAATCCAAAGTAATGATGGCATGATCTTATGCCAAAATTTAAATTTAACTATTCCAGCCGGAGAAGTAATCAGCATTATGGGGCCAAGTGGTTGTGGAAAATCGACACTACTCAATGCCATTGCGGGACACTTAACGTCTGATTTTAGCTGCCAAGGGCAATTCATTCTTGACGGAAAAAACATCGCTTCACTGCCAGCACACCAGAGACAAGTTGGGTTATTATTTCAAGATGACATGCTATTTCCTCATCTCAATATCTGGGAAAACATTGCCATTGCGCTTCCAGATTCGTTCAAAAAAGCACATCGTAAACAAGAAGCCTTATCGTGCTTGAAAGAAGTCGAATTAGAGCAACTTGCCAATGCAATGCCTCAGCAAATATCCGGTGGGCAGCGGGCTCGAGTCAGTTTACTGCGTATGCTACAAGCCAAGCCCAAAGCCGCGTTGCTGGATGAACCTTTTAACCAATTGGATGCGCAATCGCGTACCAGCTTTCGCTACTGGGTATTTGAGCAGCTAAAAAAATCCCAAATCCCTACCCTTATAGTGACTCACGATCCTTCAGATGCACCATCATCTGACTCAATTATCGATTGGACACACCTTTCAAAGGATCCTAAGCATGCTGGATAAACATATCATCCCATATATTAAGAAGCCTTTAGAGTTTGGTGCTAACCTGCTTATTCAGTGTAATATCACGGCTAATCAGATCACGATTATTGGCTTTATGATTGGTATATTAACGGTGCCAGCATTATGGTTTGAACATTACATTCTTTCGCTGATTTTTATTATTATTAACCGCATATGTGATGGTCTCGATGGCGCGATTGCAAGACAAAGCAAAATCACTGAGGCTGGTGGCTTTTTAGATATAAGCTTAGATTTCCTTTTTTACGCTTTGGTCCCTCTTGGTTTCATCCTTGCAAACCCGGATCAAAATGCGATTGCAGGTGCATTACTCATTGTGTCATTTGTAGGGACAGGAAGCAGTTTTTTAGCTTTTGCTTCTGTGGCGGCAGAATTAGGAATAGAAAATCCGACGTATCAAAATAAATCGCTGTATTACATTGCAGGAATAACGGAAGGCACAGAAACTATCGCTCTATTTATTATTTGCTGTCTATGGCCACAGCATTTTGTCATTTATGCTCTAGTATTTGCGGCTTTATGTTTTATCACTACAGCGAATAGAATTTGGTCCGGATTTAACACATTGAAAAGTCATAACTAAAATAAATTTTTCGATCTAAACCAAAGCAATACAAACAAGGAAACGTATCATGAAGATCTACAGCGCAAGCACCCCAATCGAAGCCCATATTGTATGTGGATTATTACAAAGCCAAGGTGTAGAAGCTAAGGTTTACGCTGAAGATTTATTTAGTCTAAAAGGTGAAATCCCACTAACTAGTGAAACTGACCCTTATATTTGGCTGCTAAATGCACAAGATGAAACTCTAGCACGAAATATTATTCAAGATTATGAATCTGAAGAAAGTGAAGGTGGCATTAATTGGCAATGTAGTTCATGTGGTGAAATAGTCGAACCTCAATTCTCTATATGCTGGAATTGTGAGAGAGAAAAGTAATAATTAAACGTTCAGGTGACTATATTTTTGAATGAAAGCAATAGAATGTAAATTAAATTCTTTCGGTTTTTCTATATTGCATACATGGCCACAATTTGGAATTTCGTGTAGCCAACTTAATTGATGCTTATTTACCATATCTTTAACCGGACGAATAAACATGTAGTCCATCTCTCCCATTAAATATAATGTTGGTATCGAAAGCTCACGCTCACGGAAATAACGCATCATAGGATTTACATCCGCAGAAAGTTTAAACCAACGTTTGAACTCTTTTTGGCATAGTTTTTTAGCTTCATTAATAAATAAGTGACGCGATTCTTTTTGGTTCGATTGCGGCATCACAATATAAGCAAATAAGCGATATAGCCACATGTAAGGCAAAAAATGCTTACAAGCATCGCCGAGCTTAACTAATACTTGGGAGCGAGCATCGAGACGAGTTATTGCTCCGCCAAGGACCATGCTGTTAACTCGCTCTGGCTCTAATTCCGCCAAATTACGGACAATAATAGTACCTAAAGACATAGCGACAAAATGTGCAGAATCAATACGCATATGATCCAGAACTTGTATTACATCCAAGGTCACATCTTTAAAAGAATAATTTTTAGAAATAATATCTTTAATCAATTTATTAGATCGGCCATGGCCACGTAAATCAATTAAAAGAATATTAAAATGCTCACGGTAAGCTTTAAGCTGTTTAAACCATATTGATGAGCTCCCACCCGCCCCATGCACAAATACCACCCATTCTATATTGGTTGGATGTAGATAAGCTTTGTGAAAAAGAACGTTCTGACTCATGGTTTTCCTCTTAAATTTGAACTGTAAGTATACCATACCTAAACTCAATTAGAGTTCGTCAAAATGTTTGCAAATAATTCCTTTACCTAAACCTTACTTGAGGGTTTATGCTGATCCAACATTCACTATCCATGGAAGAAGAAATGATGTATTTAGAGCATATAAATTTAGTTGTAAATAACGTATCGGCAATGCTAGATTTTTATCAAGCAGCCTTCCCACACTGGAAGATCCGTAGTGAAAGTGATGGCGAATGGAATGGAAAACCAAGACATTGGCTTCATTTTGGTGATGACTATTATTATATTGCGCTCAGTGATAATGGTGTGGGTGAAAATCGAGATTTAAGTGGTCATCAAACAGGGTTAGCGCATTTTGCATATGTAATGACTGATCTTACGGCCACAATACAACGTTTAGAAAGTGCGGGTTACATGATTGCAAAACCAGGAACTGAAAACCCATTTCGTCGTAATGTATACTTTATCGATCCCGCTGGGTTTGAGGTCGAATTCGTTGAATACCTGAGCGATATTCCAAGTGAAAGGAATAACGACTTATAATAATGAGTCCAATTAATCTCGGTGTGAAGCCATAATGCCTACCACCGAGAAATATAAAATAAAAAAAGGAAGATAATAGAATTAATTGAGCGTGGCGTTAATATCAATCAGCACTTGATTTGGATTCAACGATTGCGTAATCGGACGACCAATAACCAAGTAATCCGAACCTGCTTGCATCGCATCATAAGGTGTCATAATCCGGCGTTGATCGCCTGCATCACTTCCTTCTGGGCGAATACCAGGAGTAATAAGTTTAAAATCCTTTCCTAGTTCTTGTTTCAATACCTGTGATTCTTGAGCTGAGCATACAACACCATCTAAACCACTATTTTTAGTTAATGTCGCTAAGCGCTTTACTTGATTTTGAGGATTAACATTCAATCCAATGCCAGTAAGATCGCTTTGTTCCATACTTGTTAGTACAGTCACTGCAATTAGTAATGGGCGATCTTTGCCATAAGGTTCTAAAATCTCACGCGAAGCAGCCATCATACGCTCGCCGCCACTAGCATGTACGTTTGTCATCCACACTCCTAGCTCCGCTGCAGCTCTAACAGCCTTCGAACAGGTATTCGGAATATCATGAAACTTTAAATCAAGAAAAACAGAAAAGCCACGTTGATGCAATGCGCGCACAAAATCTGGACCAAATAAAGTGAACATTTCTTTGCCCACTTTCAAGCGACAACTCGCAGGATCAATATTATCGACAAAGTCCAAGGCATCAACTTGGTTCTCATAGTCTAGGGCTACAATTACTTTAGGGTCTAACATTTTAACTCCTGCATTACTCGTCATATAATAGATAAAGAATTGGCCGCTAAAAGAAAATCAATCCATTAACGGCCAACTGTTTCGCGGTTTAATCTTCATTTACAAAGCTAACTAAGATCAACTTATTCACCATCTAAACCTCTAATTGGTTTGATTAGTCCCCAGCTTTTACAGGAAGGACAATGCCAATATAAAGCATGGGTTGCAAAACCACATTTTTGACATTGATAGTGTGGTTTTGCTTTCATCTGCACCCCTACCATTTCTTGTAAAGTGGTTAAGCTATCTTTTGCTCGCCCTTCTTCAGCTTCCGCAATATGATAATCAATTAATCGATAAAAGCCTTTCATTGTAGGATTTTTGATTAATTGTTTCGTTAGTAAAGTCTGTGCTGATGCTATTCCATCATGCTTTGCTACCATTTGAGCAAGCATTAACTCAGAAGATACGCCTGCTTTTTTCTCTATAGACTTACGTAAAAATTCCAACATGCCAGCTTCATTATCAAGCTGATAATAGCAATCCGATAATGTCGGTAAAACTTCAGATGTAAAATCGATATCTTGCTCAAGAACCTTCTCTAAGCACTTTATTGTTTGATTATAATTTTCAGCTTCAAGATAAAGGTTACCTAACGCGATATTTGCTCGTACGCACTTAGGATCTTCCGTCAATGCTCGTTTAAAGTATAAAATAGCTTTTGAGGTGTTAGTTAAACTAATTTCATGCATCGCCAGTTCGCACCAAAAGTGCGCTAAGTCTCGGCGAACTCTTTTCTTGCCCATCGCCACTAATGCATCACCATATTTAATGGCTTTGTTCCATTCACGAGTTTGTTGATAAATAGTGACAAGCTGCTGTAAAGCTTGCTCTTTATGTTCAGGTTCTTCTACCAATTGTTCAAATATTTTTTCAGCACGATCAAAAAAGCCAGAGACCATATAATCTTTAGCTAATTGTTGTAAGGCGAGATTTTTTTGGTCAATGGTTAACCCTTCACGAGAAATCAAATTCTCATGAATACGAATAGCACGATCAACTTCTCCACGGCGACGAAAAAGATTCCCTAACGCAAGGTGGGTATCAATCGTTTCATCATCAATTTGAAGCAATTCAATAAACTGATCGACCGCTTTATCTGATTGCTCAGACAACAGCAAGTTAAGACCTTTGACGTATTGTCGAGAGATCTGATGAGAATGTTCTTGCTTATCATGTCGAGCACTACGGTTCCCCATATACCAGCCATAAGCGGCAGCAATGGGTAATAATAGAAAAAGTAGCTCTAGCATTAACGAATAAACCTAACCTTTAATATCGGGTAGAGATGATGGCGTGGTGACTGTTTTTTTGCTTTTTGCTAATTGCTTTTTTAAGCGGACAATCGTTAACTTCGACTTGAAATACAGGCTACCAAAAATTAGCCATGAGAGGCCAAAAGCAACAATAAAAACACCACCAAGCAATGTCGAGAGATGTAATTGATTTTGAGCAATTAAATAGTTAAATGTTACTATTTCTTGGTTTTGTGCCCCTAGAGCTAGGGCAATAAGAAACAATGCAATCACTATTATTATTTTTATCACTTTCATAATCAGACCTCATAGACATCCAGATAATAGTTCTAATTATGCAGTAAATTGGAACCACACTCCATTCCCAATCGTTTGAAACGAGTAAATATTATTGAAAAAGGTTAACTTTGGTCATGTTATCAGCCTTAAGTTGAATAAATGATCATAAAAAAGCGGCAGCCAAATTGGCGTGCCGCTTTCATCATCTTATTTACGATCTTAAATACTGCTATTTACACGCTCACGTAATTCTTTACCTGGCTTAAAGTGAGGAACGCATTTGCCTTCCAATTCAACTTTTTCACCCGATTTAGGATTACGCCCCACGCGTGGTTCTCGATAATGTAGAGAAAAACTTCCGAAACCACGGATTTCAATACGATCACCATCTTCTAATTTATTGGCCATATGCTCAAGGATATCCTTTACAGCATCTTCAATTTCTTTAGATGATAAGTGTGTCTGCTCGGCACAGAGCCTTTCAATTAATTCAGACTTAGTCATAGGTGATTCCCTCATTCTACTCTAACTTTATCAAAAAAAGGGAGCCGTAATGGCTCCCTTCTATAGGCAGTATTACTCGCCTTTAGCAGCCTTGAATGCGTCAGCCATAGCATTACCAAACGAAGATTCATCAACCTTGTTTACAGTAGCCATTGCTTCTTGCTCTTCAGCTTCATCTTTCGCTTTGATAGATAGGTTGATTACGCGGTTTTTACGGTCTACACCAGTAAATTTCGCTTCAACACTATCACCAACACTGAACACTAGAGATGCATCTTCGATACGATCACGCGCTGCTTCAGAAGCACGGATGTAACCTTCAACACCTTCAATTAGTTCAATTGTAGCACCTTTTGCGTCAACTGCAGTTACAGTACCATTTACAAGAGTACCTTTCTTAGTGTCTGCAACATATGCATTGAACGGGTCGTTTTCCATTTGCTTAACGCCAAGAGAAATACGCTCACGATCAGCATCAACTGCTAGAACAACTGCAGAGATTTCATCGCCTTTTTTGTAGTCACGAACCGCTTCTTCACCTTGAGCATTCCAAGAAATGTCAGATAGGTGAACTAGACCGTCGATACCACCGTCAAGACCGATGAAGATACCAAAGTCAGTGATAGACTTAATCTTACCAGTTACTTTATCGCCTTTAGCTTGTGCTTCAGCGAAAGTCTGCCAAGGATTAGCTTTACATTGTTTCAAGCCTAGAGAGATACGACGACGCTCTTCGTCAATCTCAAGAACCATAACTTCAACTTCGTCGCCAACATTAACCACTTTAGATGGGTGAATGTTTTTGTTAGTCCAATCCATTTCTGAAACGTGTACTAGACCTTCAACGCCTTCTTCGATTTCTACGAAGCAACCGTAATCAGTTAGGTTAGTAATACGACCAGTTAGTTTGTGACCTTCTGGGTAACGCTTAGAAATTGCTACCCATGGATCTTCGCCAAGTTGCTTAAGACCTAGAGAAACACGAGTGCGCTCACGGTCAAACTTAAGAACTTTAACTAGGATCTCATCACCTACATTTACGATTTCAGATGGGTGCTTAACACGCTTCCAAGCCATATCTGTGATGTGAAGTAGACCGTCTACACCGCCAAGATCAACGAATGCACCGTAGTCAGTAAGGTTCTTAACGATACCTTTAACTTCAGTACCTTCTTGTAGAGTTTCAAGAAGTTCGTCACGCTCAACACTGTTTTCAGATTCGATAACAGCACGACGAGAAACAACAACGTTGTTACGTTTCTGATCAAGCTTGATTACTTTGAACTCTAGCTCTTTGTTTTCTAAGTGAGTTGTATCGCGAATTGGGCGAACATCTACTAGAGAACCTGGAAGGAAAGCACGGATACCGTTTAATTCAACAGTGAAACCGCCTTTAACTTTACCATTGATGATACCAACAACGGTTTCAGCTTCTTCACAAGCTTTCTCAAGAACGATCCACGCTTCGTGACGCTTAGCTTTCTCACGAGAAAGTTGAGTTTCACCGAAACCATCTTCAACCGCATCAAGTGCTACATCTACTTCATCACCAACTACTACTTCAAGCTCGCCAGTAGCGCTCTTGAATTGTTCAGCTGGAATAGCAGATTCAGATTTAAGGCCTGCGTCAACAAGAACGAAACCGTTCTCGATAGCAATAACAGTACCTTTTACAATAGTACCTGGGCGGAATTCTAGTTCGTTTAGCGACTCTTCAAAGAGTTGAGCAAAAGATTCAGTCATTATAATAAGATCTTCATTTAATTAAACGTCCATGGGTATCCTACCGCATGGGGTTGATAAATTAGCCAGTCATCATCCTTGCGACCGACAGTCCTTATCATCAAGTATTTAACTAAAAGCAGTGTCTAATGAGATAATACTCAAATAAAAACCACTCACGCCAAAAGCTACTTAATGAGTTTAGATTCTATAAATTTTAGCGCTTGATCTACCACTTGTTCAATAGACATCGAGGTAGAATCAATCACTAAAGCATCATCCGCAGGGCGTAAAGGAGCAACCACTCGATTGCGGTCGCGATCATCACGCTCTTGAATGTCGCACAAAAGTTGCTCAAAGTTACCACTTAACCCTTTAAGTTGCAACTGGTTAAGTCGTCTCTGTGCCCTCTCTTCAGCGCTCGCATCCAGGAAAATCTTCACTTCTGCTTGAGGAAAAACAACCGTACCCATATCGCGGCCATCAGCAACTAACCCAGGCTTTACATTAAAAGAACGCTGGCGTCGTAATAGAGCTTCTCTTACACGCGGTAAAGGGGCAACTTTAGAAGCGGCGTTTCCGGTCTCTTCTTTACGAAGCTCTTTAGAAACATCCTCTCCTTCCAAAATGACTCTAACTAAATCACCTTCAGCAATAAATTGTACATCAAGATGTGTTGCGATAGGGACGAGTGCATCTTCTGACTCGGTATCGATGCCATGGTGAATGGCCGCTAGAGCCAGCACTCGATAAAGAGCACCTGAATCTAAAAGATGAAAATTAAGTTTATTCGCAAGTAACATGCACAATGTGCCTTTACCTGCACCGCTAGGACCATCGACAGTAATAACCGGATGTTGAGACAAAATAAAAATCTCCGGGAGAAATAGAAAAGTAAAAGTAAAAGTAAAAGTAAAAGTAAAAGTTTACAAACTTAGTAGATGTAAATTATAGCGAAAAGTTAGTAACACTTCATGTTTAATTAAGTTTTAACATCATAATTAAAAATAAAGAGCCTCAATTATAAAGCTCTTCATATTAGTAACTCTCTTAGTTAGCCACTATTTCATTACTACTGGCTTAATTCATTAAATTTTTGAAAGTAAGTTGGAAATGTTTTTGATGTGCATTTAGGATCATTAATCGTTACAGCTGTATCGCTCAAAGCCACTAATGAGAAACACATTGCCATGCGGTGATCATCATAAGTATCAATTGAAGCATGAATAAGTTTTTGAGGTGGTGTGATAATAATATAATCATGCCCTTCTTCAACTTTAGCCCCTACTTTACGCAATTCTGTCGCCATTGCAGCCAATCGATCCGTTTCTTTTACTCGCCAATTATAGACATTACGAATACTCGTCGTACCTTTTGCAAATAGTGCTGCTGTTGCAATGGTCATAGCTGCATCTGGGATATGATTAAAGTCCATATCAATAGCATTAAGCTCTTTACGGCGGCATAAAACATAATCGTCGCCCCACTCTATCTCTGCGCCCATCAGCTCAAGCGCATCAGCAAATTGAATATCGCCTTGAATACTATTCTTACCAATACCGGTGACTTTAATTTCACCACCTTTGATTGCCGCTGCTGCAAGAAAATATGATGCGGATGAAGCATCACCTTCTACTAAGAATTCACCCGGAGATTGGTAAACTTGATTTGCAGGGATCACAAACGTTTGATAATTATTATTTTCAACATGAACACCAAATTTCGCCATAATATCCAAAGTAATATCAATATAAGGTTTAGAAACTAACTCACCTTCAATTTCAATTTGGATCTCACCATCAGCAAGTGGCGCTGACATTAAAAATGCTGTCAAGAATTGACTTGAAATGGAGCCATCAATACGAACGGTTCCTGCTTTTAAACCTGTAGCCGTAATTTTTAACGGTGGATAATTTTCATTTTCGAGGTATTGAATATCAGCGCCGGCTGTTCTCAGTGCATCGACCAAGTGACCAATCGGGCGTTCTTTCATTCTTGGTTCGCCCGTTAAAATAAACTCACCTTGACCTAAACATAAAGCTGCAGCCAGTGGGCGCATTGCGGTACCAGCATTGCCTAAAAATAATTCGAGCGACTCTGTAGCAATAAATGCACCACCTAGGCCTTCTATATCACAAACGGTGTTATTTTCAGACAATTCATACTGAACACCTAACAATGACAAAGCATTCAACATATGGCGAATATCATCGCTGTCGAGTAAATTAGTAAGGCGTGTTTTGCCATTTGAAAGCGCCGCTAGTAATAAAGCGCGATTTGAAACGCTTTTTGAACCGGGTAAATTAACTTCCCCTGATATTTTATTAATCGGCTGTAGTGTTAGTGTTTCCATGCGTAACAACGTCCCTTACAAATAAAAATTAATGGCAGATTAACTAAAAAATTCATTCAAGGCTAGAGCCTGTTGGCATAAGAGTATTTTACTCATGTTAATATCTGTAATATCTTCAACTTATGTTCCAACCGAAGTTTACAATATGACCATCCATTTACCTTATATTGAAAGTCCAATCACGCCATTCCCAGAGGTTGAAACAGCCTTACATGATCCTGATGGATTACTAGCTTTCGGTGGAGACTTATCTCCCAAACGAATCTTAGACGCTTATCAACATGGTATATTCCCTTGGTACTCTCAAGATGATCCTATCTTATGGTGGAGCCCTTCACACCGAGCAATACTAAAACCATCTGAATTTACTCCATCTAAAAGTTTAAAAAAATTCTTTAAAAGATCAGGTTATAAAGTAACGTTAAATAGCGTCACTAAAGAAATCATTGAATTATGTTCATCTACTCGCTCTCCCGATGAAGCATGGATCACATCAGAGATGAAGCAAGCTTATAAAAATTTAGCTGATTTAGGACACTGCCACTCTATCGAGGTATGGCGTGATACTGAATTGGTCGGTGGTTTATATGGGCTAGCCATTGGCCGTGTTTTTTGTGGGGAGTCCATGTTCTCTTTAGAGTCAAACGCATCTAAAGTTGCCTTCTGGCATTTATGTGAATATTTTCGAACCATACAAGGAGAGCTTATTGATTGCCAACTTGAAAACGATCATTTACTAAGTTTAGGCGTAGATATCGTGTCTCGTGATCTATTCATTAAGCAACTAGATCAATTAAAGTTTAAACCAATAAAAAGCGGTGCATTTGCTCCGCGTACTATCACTTTAAATAAATAAGCTATTTACCATTATGACAACCACTAAAATAAGAATGGGTTTAACAGAAAATCATGCATGCAGTTATTTACCCGACCAACAAGAACGAATTGCTGTAGTTCTGGATGAGGATTGTCACACACCTGAACATTATGAGATGTTTCTATCCAATGGATTTCGCCGTAGTGGAAATATGATTTACAAACCTTATTGTGATGAATGCAATGCTTGCCAGTCAATACGACTCGCCGTAAATGACATTCGTTTATCGAAAAGCCAAAAACGCCTCATGAATAAGTCAACAAGATTACGTTGGTCTTTTCAAACTGAATTAGATCCACTTTGGTTTAATTTATACGAACAATATATTACTCAACGACACAGCACAGGAAGCATGTTCCCTGCGAATAAAAGTACTTTTGATCAGTTTGCCCGTGCTAGCTGGATGGATATACAATTTCTGCATGTCTATCAGGAAGATAAATTAATTGCCGTGGCAGTAACTGATACTCTTTCCGATAGCCTTAGTGCCTTTTATACATTTTTCCAGCCAGATCACCCGCTATCGTTAGGAACACTATGTATTTTATTGCAAATAGAACAATGTAAAAAACAACAAAAGCAATGGCTCTATTTAGGCTATCAAGTAGATGATTGCCCAGCGATGAATTACAAAGTTCGTTTTCACCACCATCAAAAGCTAGTAAATCAACGTTGGCAAGGGTAGAATACGCAACAACTTTGATCTCAGGCACTATTTTGAATGTGCTTGAGTGTAATTACCCCTATTTAAACTGCATTTCTCGCAGTTAAAAATAAGCCAAGTTTCGGTAAGAGGATTAAATGGCAAAAGAAGACGTAATTGAACTGCAAGGCACTGTCCTTGATACATTACCAAACACCATGTTCCGTGTTGAATTAGAAAATGGCCATGTAGTAACGGCTCATATTTCGGGTAAAATGCGTAAAAACTATATTCGTATTCTTACGGGTGACAAAGTGACTGTAGAGATGACGCCTTATGATCTCTCTAAAGGTCGTATCGTCTTCCGTGCTCGTTAATCATTATTACAATGACAATTTGATAGCTTAATGTGTTACCAGATTGAATTAATAAAAAAACCGAAGCCATATGCTTCGGTTTTTTATATCTATACTCTGCTTTTAGCGTAACTTGAACCTTAGCCCAAGTTACGCGTGATATAACCACCAAGTCAACTACCCGTGTACAGCCTCTTCTTGATTTGAATAGATAAACTCAAGTTCACCCGATTTCAAGCCAATCTTAACTGTCCCTCCATCAACTAATGAGCCAAAAAGTAATTCATTAGCAAGTGGTTTTTTAAGTTTATCTTGAATTACACGTTCCATTGGGCGCGCGCCCATATTTTTATCGTAACCCAAATGAGCTAACCAATGACGAGCCGCTTCCGAGACCTCCATTGAAACACCACGCACATCCAATTGCGCTTGCAACTCAACAATAAATTTATCTACCACTTGATGAATCATATCTTCGCTCAAACTGTTAAACCAAATAATATTATCTAGACGGTTTCTAAATTCAGGTGTAAATATTTTCTTAATCTCGGACATTGCATCATGACTATTATCTTGCTGAATTAAACCAATCGACTGACGTTCTGTTTCTTTCACCCCAGCATTAGTCGTCATCACAAAGATAACATTACGGAAATCGGCTTTACGGCCATTATTGTCCGTCAGAGTACCATTATCCATTACCTGTAGTAACAGGTTAAAAATATCACTGTGAGCTTTTTCTATCTCATCGAGTAACACAACCGAATGAGGATGTTTAATCACCGCATCAGTTAACAAACCACCTTGATCGTAACCAACATAACCTGGAGGCGCCCCAATTAAACGGCTAACAGAATGGCGCTCGCCATATTCCGACATATCAAAACGTAACAGCTCTACACCCATCAATTTAGCTAACTGTACCGTTACTTCAGTTTTACCAACCCCTGTAGGACCTGCAAATAAAAACGAACCAACAGGCTTATGCTCATGGCCTAACCCTGCTCGAGTAAGTTTTATCGCTTCACATAGAACATCAATCGCTGGATCTTGTCCAAATACTAACATTTTCAAACGTTGGTCTAGTTTTGATAGCACTTCTTTATCTGAAGACGATACCGATTTTTCTGGTATCCGAGCCATTTTGGCAACAATCGATTCAATATCTGCAACATTCACTGTTTTTTTACGCTTATTAGCAGGAGCCAAACGACAACGAGCCCCCGCTTCATCCATTACATCGATAGCTTTATCTGGCAAGTGACGTTCATTTATATATTTAGCCGAAAGTTCAACGGCTGCTCGTAAAGCTTTATTAGTAAAACGAACCTCATGATGCTCTTCGTATTTAGATTTCAAACCAATAAGAATTTTAGTCGTGTCATCAATAGAAGGTTCTAAAATATCAATTTTTTGGAAACGACGAGCAAGTGCCCTTTCTTTTTCAAAAATCGTATTGAATTCTTGATAGGTTGTTGAACCAATGCAACGCAACTTGCCATTACTCAATAATGGTTTAATGAGATTTGCCGCATCAACTTGACCACCTGATGCCGCTCCTGCACCAATAATGGTATGAATTTCATCAATAAACAAAATGCTGCCTTTTTCTTTTTCAAGCTGCTTTAAAATAGTTTTAAAACGTTTTTCAAAATCACCACGATATTTCGTGCCAGCAAGTAATGAGCCTATATCCAATGAATAGATGACACTGTCTTTAATAATGTCCGGCACTTGGCCCTCCACTATCCGCCAGGCTAGCCCCTCCGCAATCGCCGTTTTACCGACTCCAGCCTCACCAACAAGTAATGGATTATTTTTACGACGACGGCATAAAACCTGAATGGTTCTTTCAAGCTCAGCATCACGGCCAATAAGAGGATCTATTTGACCTTTTTTAGCCACTTCATTTAAGTTAGTTGCAAAATTATCAAGGCGCTCATCCGAGTTGCTCTCAGGTGCTTGTTCTTCATTAAAAGCACCGCTCGAATTTAAACTCGTATCATCATTAATTTTTCTTATTCCGTGGGAAATAAAATTAACAATATCCAAACGACTAATATCATTTTTTTTCAGTAAATAAGCCGCATGCGATTCTTGCTCACTAAAAATAGCAACAAGAACATTGGCTCCTGCCACTTCACTGCGGCCAGATGATTGAACATGGAAAACGGCGCGTTGCAACACACGTTGAAAGCTGAGTGTTGGTTGAGTTTCACGTTCTTCATCAGCTTCAATAATTAAAGGCGTAGTTTGATCGATAAAGGCATCAAGTTCTTGACGTAATATTTCAATATCGGCTTGGCATGCAGATAAAGCTTCATTGGCTGATGGGTTATCGAGTAAAGCCAGTAAAAGGTGCTCTACTGTCATAAACTCATGGCGCTTTTGTCTTGCTCTTACAAATGCAGTGTTCAAGCTTGTTTCTAATTCTTTATTTAGCATAGCTACCTCCCCAAAAACAACTTAGTCTATTTAGACTCTATAAAAGAGCTATCAAGTAAAGTCTTAGCCAGGTTGTTTACACCTGTTCCATAGTACACAGCAAAGGATGTTCATTTTGTCTAGCATGCATAGAAACTTGCATAACTTTCGTTTCTGCAACTTCCGCAGTAAAAGTGCCACAAATTGCCTTACCATCAAAATGTACTTTCAACATCACTTGTGTCGCACCCTCCAAATCCATGGAGAAAAATCGATTCAAAATTTCAATCACAAAATCCATCGGAGTATAATCATCGTTATTTAAAATTACGTGATACATCGCCGGTGGTTTTACCTTCGTTTTTTCACTTTCCAGAAGGTCAAAATCTGGTGAAGACCATTGATATTTATTACTCATTATAAAATTCTACTTTATTTACCATTTCGACAGCTTACTCATAAGCGAATCAAATCGTCTTCTAATTTAGAGACTAATGCACCAATTGTATCCCTGCAAATAAAAGATTGCTATTCACAAAACATTACCGCCACTTTGTTTAAAAAATCACCTAAACATTTATTTATCTATCTGTACTGATAATAACCACAAGATCAACAGTTAATGAAAAGTTAAATATGTATCTCGTATTTTGTTATTAGGAGAGCAATTATCACTCAAAACTATTGACTGTTGCCTGTGATTGGCTAGATTGTGTTCTGAGGGGTTAAAAAATTAACCGTTATCATCGTAAAAAGCATGAGGGACGTACAGCATGGCTACAGGAACAGTTAAATGGTTTAACAATGCCAAAGGATTTGGATTTATCTGCCCGGAAGGAGAAGAAGGCGATATCTTTGCCCACTATTCAACCATTAAGATGGATGGCTACCGCACATTAAAAGCAGGACAACAAGTATCCTATGAAGTTGAAAAGGGTCCTAAAGGTTCTCATGCAAGCTTAGTTATGCTTGTTGATGATCAAAGTAAATAATTTTAAAAGATCCTATCAAACATTGATCACCTTCAAGAGCGGCACTTAAGTCGCTTTTTTGTTTCTTTAACATTCAACTAAGAACTTTCAATTGTTGTTTCCATTCTGGTGTCAGAGCTAAAAAAGCATCAACTATCATAGAATCAAACGACTTACCGCGTTCATCAATAATATACTGTTTTACTTTATTAAAACTATAAGCATATCTGTAAGTACGACTACTGGTTGTTAAGGCTTCAAATACATCGGCAACGGTCACAATTCTAGCAACTAATGGGAAATCCTCACACATTAGTTAAATATATATTTCAACTTATAAAAAAAGCGACTCATTATAAGTCGCTTTGATACTTGGTCAATAATATTTTCTTACATTAAATATTATCAATAATATTATTGAGAGTTTTACTAGAACGCATTAGATTAGACACTTTTGCATCATCAACAAAGTAATAACCACCTAAATCACCCGGCGCACCTTGAGCATTATTTAACTCAGCAACAATAGTCGATTCTTTTTGCGCAAGTTCACCTGCAATCGAAGAAAACTGCTTCGCAAGATCGGCATCTGTAGATTGCTCAGACAACGCTTTAGCCCAAAAATACGCAAGGAAGAAATGGCTACCTCGGTTATCCAACTCACCCACTTTACGCGAAGGTGACTTGTTTTCGTCAAGGAATTGGCCTGTCGCTTTATCGAGAGTATCGGCTAAGACTTTTGCTTTAGCATTTCCAGTAACGGTGCTTAAGTGCTCTAAAGAAGCAGCTAGAGCCAAGAACTCGCCTAATGAGTCCCAACGTAAATGATTTTCTTTTTCAACTTGTTGAACGTGTTTAGGAGCAGAGCCACCTGCACCCGTTTCAAATAAGCCACCACCATTCATAAGCGGTACGATTGATAGCATTTTCGCTGATGTACCAAGTTCCAGAATTGGGAATAAATCGGTTAAGTAATCACGTAATACGTTACCAGTAACCGATATGGTATCTAACCCTTCTTTAATTCTCTCAAGTGAATAATTGGTCGCAGATACTGGTTCAAGTATCTTAATGTCGAGGCCATCTACATCAAATGTTGGTAAATAAGCATTCACTTTTTTGATAAGCTCTGCATCATGCGCCCGATTTTCATCTAGCCAGAACACTGCAGGAACGCCAGTTGCGCGAGCGCGAGTCACTGCAAGTTTCACCCAATCCAAAATTGGTGCATCTTTCACTTGGCACATACGGAAAATATCACCCTCTTGCACATCTTGTGCTAGGAGTGTCGTACCATTTGTATCAACCACACGAATAACTCCCGACTTTTTCGCCACAAAAGTTTTATCGTGAGAGCCGTATTCTTCTGCTTTTTGTGCCATTAAGCCAACGTTAGGTACGCTACCCATCGTGGTTGGATCAAATGCACCATGTAATTTACAAAAATCAATTACAGCTTGGTAAACACCTGCATATGAACGGTCAGGAATCATCGCTTTCGTATCTTGTAATTGACCATCGTTATTCCACATTTTACCAGAAGAACGTAGCATCGCTGGCATAGAGGCATCGACAATTACATCACTTGGAACATGCAGGTTGGTGATACCGCGGTCCGAATCCACCATCGCTAACGCCGGACGTGTTGAATAAACAGCTTGGATAGCTTGTTCAATTTCTTGTTTTTGATCCGCTGGCAATGATTCAATTTTACTATAAACATCACCTAGACCGTTGTTCACATCAATGCCTAGCTCTTCAAACAAGCGACCGTATTTAGCAAACACATCTTTATAATATACTTTTACAGCATGGCCAAAAATAACAGGATCCGATACTTTCATCATGGTGGCTTTTAGGTGCAATGAAAGTAAAATACCCTGCTCTTTTGCGGCCGTAATTTCTTTCTCAAAAAACTCAACCAATGCCGATTTATTTAATACAGCAGCATCAATAATTTCTTTATCTTTTAAAGCAAATTCGGATTTTAGTACTTCAACATTTCCTGCAGCATCCACATGCTCGATACGAACAGAAGTCGCACCATCAATCGTGGTGGATTTTTCGCTACCATAAAAATCATTGTGTCCCATACTCGCTACATGAGAAGTAGAGTTTTTATCCCAAGCTCCCATCGAATGTGGATTTTTCTTAGCATAATTTTTAACAGAAAGTGGCGCTCGACGATCGGAGTTACCCTCACGTAATACTGGATTTACTGCGCTACCTTTAATCTTGCCATAAGTGTCTTGGATTAAACGCTCTTCATCTGTTTTTGGTTCATCAGGATAATTTGGAAGCGCATAACCTTTCGCTTGTAACTCTTTAATTACTGCACGCAATTGCGGGATAGAAGCTGAAATATTAGGCAATTTAATAATATTAGCTTCTGGGGTATTCGCTAATTCGCCTAACTCAGTTAGTGCATCACCAATACGTTGCTCTTCAGTTAAGTATTCAGGGAAGTTTGCGATAATACGACCAGCTAATGAGATATCGCGAGTATCAAAAGCGATACCTGAAGATGCCGTAAAAGCTCGAATGATGGGTAATAATGAATGTGTCGCCAAAGCTGGAGCTTCATCCGTAATGGTATAGATAATGGTAGGCTGCTTTTGACTAGTATTAGTTGTAGACATTGAATTTCCCTATAGAGTTTGAACAGCCGAAATTTTGGGAGTTGGCTGCGTGACTGTAGAAGAGATGGATTTAATCCTCTCTCCGGTTTTTATCAATAATAAAACGCATTAAATTAAACAAAATTCGTTTCTGCTTCTATTATCTGTACAATCTTCATTTTCAGTGCGCTCCATATTAGATCAAATCTGAGATTTTTAAAACTTACTCATCCAGTTTGTTTACATTTTTGCAAGGTAGTTAACATGACAGCCCCTTCTCGCACATCAAATAAAGCCAAAACCTCAAGTTCGTTTAAAACACAATCTAAGTTTAAAAAGGGTTCTATACATAAAAATCAGAGCTACAGACGTCAAGAAATTAAACCAAAAAAAATCTCAGATTCAGAACGTGTTGTGCTGCTTTTTAATAAACCTTACGACACACTCAGCCAATTTACGGATGGTGAAGGACGTAAAACATTAGCTGATTTTATTGATATAAAGGAAGTTTACGCTGCTGGTAGGTTAGATCGTGATAGTGAGGGTTTAATGGTGCTGACCAATGATGGCGTATTACAAGCCAAAATCACGCAACCACAATCTAAATCACCAAAAACATACTGGGTGCAAGTAGAAGGTACACCAAGTGAGCCTGACTTAGATAAACTTCGTCAAGGCGTTGAACTCAAAGATGGAATGACCTTACCTGCCAAAGTTGAGTTAATACCAGCCCCGGATATTGAAGAAAGAAACCCACCAGTTCGTTTTCGCGCCGCCATTCCAACCACTTGGATTGCAATCAGTATTATTGAAGGTAGAAACCGCCAAGTCCGTAGAATGACCGCCAACATTGGTTTTCCAACACTTAGATTAATTCGTTATTCGATTGGAGAATGGAATTTAGGGGATTTAAAGCCCGGTAAATACCAAGTTTTATAACTAGTAAGAAAGGTGTAACCACCGATAAGTTTCTGCTAGAATCTCGCCCAGTTAAATTAAGTGGTATTCATAGATGTCAGATAACAGCCAAAAGAAAGTCATTGTCGGAATGTCCGGCGGTGTTGATTCCTCCGTTTCAGCTTACCTTCTTCAACAGCAAGGCTATCAGGTTGAAGGCCTTTTCATGAAAAACTGGGAAGAAGATGATAACGAAGAATATTGTACCGCGGCAGAAGATCTTGCCGATGCACAGGCTGTGTGTGACAAACTTGGTATCCATTTGCATACCATCAATTTTGCCGCTGAATATTGGGATAACGTATTCGAATATTTCTTAGCCGAATACAAAGCAGGCCGTACCCCAAATCCTGATATTCTGTGTAATAAAGAAATCAAATTCAAAGCTTTCCTAGAGTTTGCCGATGAAGTGCTTGAAGCTGACTTTATCGCGATGGGTCATTACGTTCGCCGCACTTTTCCAACAGCAGAAGAACAAGCGGCAGGTATAAAACCTAAAATGTTACGCGGTATAGATAGCAATAAAGATCAAAGTTACTTCTTATATACACTCAGCCATGAACAAGTTGCACGCAGTTTGTTTCCAGTTGGTGAACTAGAGAAGCCAGAAGTACGCCGAATTGCAGAAGAACAAGACCTGATCACGGCCAAGAAAAAAGATTCCACAGGTATTTGTTTTATTGGCGAGCGTAAATTTACTGAATTCTTATCCCGTTACTTACCAGCCCAACCGGGTAAAATTGAAACGCCAGAAGGTTTAGTTATTGGTGAGCATCAAGGTTTGATGTATCACACGCTTGGTCAACGTAAAGGCTTACACATTGGCGGTCAAAAAGGCGGCGGTGGTAACGAAGATCCTTGGTATGTTGCTGAAAAAGATTTGAAACGTAATGTATTAATTGCAGTTCAAGGTGGTGAGCATCCATTATTAAAATCAACCGGATTACTTGCCTCTCAACTAGATTGGGTCGATCGTAAAGTAATCACCGAGTCCTTACGTTGCACAGTAAAAACGCGTTATCGCCAGCAAGATATTGCTTGTACTATTGAACCGATTAATGACACCAACATACGTGTCATTTTCGATGAACCACAAGTTGCCGTAACACCCGGTCAATCGGCGGTGTTCTACTCTGGCGAAGTGTGCCTTGGTGGTGGTATCATCGAGGCTCGAATTTAAGTCATTCATTGGGCTTCCATTACGGAGGCCCTATTTATATCATCGTAATTAATTTGTTATTCATCGTTCTGGAGATCACCCGTGGCTCAAACCCTTTATGACCGTACCATCGCTTTCGCTGGAATTTGCCAAGCCGTTGCGCTTGTTCAACAGATAGCTAAAAACGGACATTGTGATAACGACGCATTTGAAGCCACGCTAAAAACGATTGTCAATATGAATCCAAGCAGCACTTTAGATGTGTTCGGCGATGAGTCCAATTTAAAACTTGGTTTAGAGACTTTAATTAAAGGTATTGATAGTAGTCCTAATGGCACTGAAGCGACCCGTTATATCATTAGTGTTATGTCGCTTGAACGGAAATTAAATGCCCGTTCTGATGCCATGGCACAACTTGGCGATCGTTTAGAAACAGTTTCACGCCAAACTGAACATTATGATTTATTCGATCATCAAATGATCAGTAATCTTGCCAGTGTCTATTTAGATGTCATCAGCCCTGTTGGACCTCGAATTCAAATCGCAGGAACGCCAGCCATATTACAACAAACCACCAATCAACATAAAGTTCGAGCCCTTTTATTAGCTGGCATGCGCTGCGCCGTGTTATGGCGCCAGGTCGGTGGTAAACGTCGTCATTTATTGTTAGGTCGAAAGAAAATGGTCGAGCAAGCTAAAATTTTATTAGCAAGAGCTTAGATGCTTAGATGCTTAGACAAAATATGATGATAAAAATACCTCATTTATTTCACATTCAAACACACTCAATTTAATTCAGGAGATCCACATGGAACTGTCAGCATTGACTGCTGTTTCACCGGTAGACGGCCGTTACGGAAGTAAAACGATTGCGTTACGCGAAATCTTCAGTGAGTACGGTTTACTTAAGTATCGTACTATTGTTGAAATCCGTTGGTTACAGAAGCTTGCAGCGACCACTGAAATTTCAGAAGTCCCAGCATTTAGTGATGAAGCAACTCAATTTCTTGATAACTTAGCGGCCACTTTCTCTGAAGAAGATGCTAATCGTATCAAAACCATTGAAGCAACCACCAACCACGATGTAAAAGCGGTTGAATATTTCCTGAAAGAAAAAGTTGAAGCAATGCCTGAATTGCATGCGGTTAGTGAGTTCATTCACTTTGCTTGTACTTCTGAAGATATCAACAACACTTCACATGCATTAATGCTTAAAGAAGCACGTAACGAAGTAATCTTGCCACAAATTCGTACCATCATTGATGCTATTAAAGGCCTTGCGGTTGAATACCGTGACATTCCTTTATTGTCTCGTACACACGGTCAGCCTGCTTCACCTTCAACGATGGGTAAAGAAATGGCGAACGTGGCGTATCGCATGGAGCGTCAATTCAAGCAAATCGCTAATGTTGAAATTCTAGCCAAAATTAATGGCGCAGTAGGTAACTACAATGCTCACATCTCGGCTTACCCTGAACTTGATTGGCATGCATTTAGCGAAGAGTTTATTACTCAATCTCTAGGTGTAGACTGGAACCCGTACACGACTCAAATCGAGCCGCATGATTACATTGCTGAATTGTTTGATGCCATTGCACGCTTTAATACCATCTTAATCGATTTTGATCGTGATATTTGGGGCTACATTGCATTAGGTCACTTTAAACAAAGAACGATTGCTGGTGAAATTGGTTCTTCAACCATGCCGCATAAAGTCAATCCAATCGACTTTGAAAACTCGGAAGGTAATCTTGGTTTAGCCAATGCTATCTTTGGTCATTTGGCTCAAAAACTGCCTATTTCTCGCTGGCAGCGCGACCTTACTGATTCAACAGTTCTTCGCAACTTAGGTGTCGGTTGTGGTTATGCATTAATCGCTTATTCTTCTGTTATGCGTGGCATTAGCAAACTCGAAGTCAACCGCGCAGCACTTGAAGCGGAACTAGACAAAAACTGGGAAGTATTAGCAGAACCAGTACAAACCGTTATGCGTCGTTACGGCATTGAAAAACCTTACGAGAAGTTAAAAGAACTAACTCGCGGCAAACGTGTTGATGGCGAAGGCATGCGTGCATTTATTGATGGTCTAGAAATCCCAGCAGATGAAAAAGCACGTCTTAAACTGATGACACCCGCTAACTACATTGGTGATGCAATTAAGTTAACTGATCAGCTTTAATCACACTCTCAATAGAAAACCGCAAAGGGTTAGCTTCGGCTAGCCCTTTTTGCTTTTTATTGTTCACTTCGACTCCGCATAAGCCCTCTCCTTTTTTATTAATTTTCTGATACAATCGCGCCCTGTTTGCTTCCCCTAAGGCTAATCCATGTATCAATTATCATTTTCTTTCTCTGAATTTCTAGCTGAATATTGGCAGAAAAAACCGATTATCATTAAAGGTGGTCTCTTCTTTAACACTCAAGAAGAAGGGTTTGTTGATCCAATCAGCCCAGATGAATTAGCCGGTCTTGCAATGGAAGAAGAAATTGACTCACGCTTTATCTCTAATTTGAATGATGATTGGCAAGCAGAGCATGGCCCATTTTCTGAGGATAAATTTGCTGAGCTGGGAGAAAGTAATTGGTCCTTGATAGTACAAGCGGCAAACCATTGGCATCCACAAGTCAATGAAATGCTGGCCCCTTTCAAAACCATGCCCGGCTGGTTATTTGATGATTTAATGGTGAGCTTTGCTATGCCCAATGGTGGCGTTGGCCCTCACATCGATCAATACGATGTCTTTATCTGCCAAGGTTTAGGTAAGCGTCATTGGCGTGTAGGTGCAAAAGATGAAGGACAATATGAAGAGGTTTGTCGCAATTCAGCACTGCGCCAGATAGATTCTTTTGATGCCATTATTGATGATGTGCTGGAACCCGGCGATATCCTATATATTCCACCGGGCTTTCCCCATGATGGATATGCTTTAGAAGCCTCACTGAGCTACTCGGTCGGTTATCGCTCACCCAAGGAACAAGAGCTACTCAGCAATTTCGCTGATTACGTTTTAGCCTGTGATATTGGTGATACACATTTGCATAATCCCGATCAAAAAGCACAAGAACGCCATGGTATGATCCAGACGAAAGATGCTGAAATAATGGTAGACATGCTACAAAAAGCAACGCAGCAACCGGAGTTATTAGAGTCCTTTTTAGGTTGTATGCTAAGCCAATCTCGCCATCAATTAAATATGCTTCAACCAGAAGAAGACTGGACGGCGGATGATTTAATGCTCCACATTGAATCAGGTGATAGCTTATTTAAAGTTCAAGGTCTGCGAGTGCTTTATCATGAAAACCTACCACTGACTCTATTTATCAATGGTGAAGTTTTTACCTTAGATGAAAGCTTACTCAGTTTTGTACCTTGTTTAACAGAACAAGATGAAATAAATGCAGATATTCTTAATCAGATCACCGCATTTCCAGAAGCAATACAGCTACTGATCAAGTTACTCAATCTTGGTTACTGGTTTACTGAATAAGCCAATTTCTGCTGATTAACCATTCAATTAAGTGGGCAAACCGGACAATATCGGTTTGCCCACTTTTACTTTTCCCCGCTTCGCTTTAAGATGTTCCAAACTCTAAAAGGAAAGTAGAATCCCAATGAAAGCAATCTCATTTAATATAAATGGCCTGCGTGCCCGCCTTCACCAATTACAAGCTATTATTGATAAGCATCAACCAGACGTGATTGGCCTGCAAGAAATCAAAGTGCATGATGAAGCCTTCCCTTTAGAAGCCGTTGAAGCAATGGGTTATCACGTTTATTTCCATGGCCAAAAAGCACATTACGGCGTGGCTATGTTATGTAAGCAAAAGCCTATTTCGGTACAACGTGGGTTTGCGACTGATACAGACGAGCACCAACGCCGTATGATCATGGTGACATTGAAAGATGAGTCAGGACAAAAAACCACCGTAATGAATGGCTATTTTCCACAGGGTGACAGTATTCATCATGAAACTAAATACCCTTATAAACGCCAGTTTTATAAAGATTTGATGACCCACCTCAACCTTACTCATACCAATGATGAACAAGTGATCATAATGGGTGATATAAACATTAGTCCGATTGATTTAGACATTGGTATCGGTGAGCCTAATGCAAAGCGTTGGTTAAAATCTGGTAAGTGTTCATTCCAGCCAGAAGAAAGAGAATGGCTTAAAACATTATTAGATTGGGGCTTTGAAGATACCTTCCGCAATCTTCACCCACAAGTGGATGACCAATTCTCATGGTTTGACTATCGCTCACGTGGTTTTGATGATAATCGCGGCCTACGTATTGATGTGATTTTAGCCACGCCAAGCCTTGCTGCGAAATGTATTGATGCTAGGATTGATTATGAGTTGCGCGGCATTGAAAAACCATCCGATCACGCACCAATCTGGTCTGAGTTTAAATAAGTCTGCCAAGCTAAACACCTAAAAAAACGCCGGCTAAATACAAAATTTAAGCCGGCGTTTTTATGTTCAAAAAAGGGTTTCAGCTCAATGGTCTCGTGTAAGCGAGCAACCTTTTTTCTGTCAATTTGAATAGATAAATAATCGACATACTTAAAATCATATAGAAGATCCCTGCCGTAAAAAAAGCTTCAAACGGGGCATAGGTTCTTGAATTCACTAAGCGAGCCACACCTGTGATATCCATGATTGTCACGATCCCAGCAATAGCCGAGCCATGCAGCATAAAAATCACTTCGTTACTATAAGCCGGAAGCGCCCTTCGTAATGCACTCGGTAAAATAATACGACGATACATTTTAATATTGGACATTCCATACGCTTTCGCCGCTTCAATCTCGCCTTTATCTAATCCACGAATAGCACCAGCAACGATCTCCGCTGTATAAGCTCCAGTATTAAGCACAAATGCCACTAAGGCGCAAAACCAAGCATGTTCCCATAGGGTATCTTTAACGTGCATAAATTGATTCATACCATAGTAAATAAGGTATAGCTGAACCAAAAGAGGCGTTCCACGGAAAAAGTAGCTATAACACCACACTGGAAAATTAATAAAAGCATTCGAGCTGGTTCTTGCAAGAGCGGCAGGAATGGCAATGCATAAACCAATAATTAGCGATAAACCTACTAACCAAAATGTAGTCCACAAGCCACCAACATATAAAGGCAAGCTATCAACAATCACTGAAAAATCCATGCCTACCTCGTATGTAACGTATATTTGCGTTCCAAGAGCCTAAGTAGCGCAATTGAAATGCTGGTAAAAAATAAGAAAATAACCGCCACTGTCATATAAAAGGTAAACGGCATTTTGGTCGAACCAGCCGCTAACGCGCCAACTCGGACCATGTCTTCTAAACCAATAATTGAGACGAGAGCCGTCGTTTTCAGTAGTACTAACCAGTTATTGCCAAAACCTGGAATAGCATGACGAATCATTTGCGGTAATAAAATACGTCTAAATGCTAAACTGCCATTCATGCCGTATGCTTTTGCTGCTTCCAGTTCACCTTTATCGACCGCCATGATGGCACCACGAAATGTTTCAGCCATATAAGCACCAAAAATAAATCCAATCGTTAATATACCCGCAGCGAAAGGACTCACATCGATATAATCAGGTAAATATCCCGTCCATTCATGAGCGGGGTTATAACTCGTCATCCAAGAATTAATGTGCTCATTTAATGCATACAACGAATTATTAAGCAAGATCTGACCGCCAAAGAAAATCAACATCATCAACACAAGATCTGGGATCCCTCTGATGATGGTTGTATAGGCGGTCGCGACCATTCTCGCACAACGATAAGGCGATAATTTGGCGAGCGCACCCAACATACCTAACACCACAGCAACCAATAAAGATAACACCGCAACTTCAATCGTTACCAGTGCTCCCTTTAAAATTGTATCTTCATAGCCTTGTAAAAAATCGAATATCATAAGTATCTAATTTTTGAAAAGCCGCAATACCCTTGTAAGATTAATCGGTATTGCGGCTTTTAAATGAAAGAACGTCTATTATTTACCGTAAACGTCGTAGCTAAAATATTTAGCCGCGATTTGTTGATAAATGCCTTTCGCACGTAATGCATCAATGGCTTTATTAATTTGGTCTGCAAGATCTTGATCTTGTTTACGAACCGCTATACCAAAACCATCACCAAACCATTTCTCATCAGTCAAAGATTGACCAGTAAATTCATAACCTTCAACTTTATCTAACATGCCACTTTGAAGTGCAGAAGCATCACCAAATACGGCATCGATTCGTCCACTTTCAAGATCCAGATACGCTTCATCAAAAGTGCCGTAACGAACTACATCAACGATGTCTTTATAGTTGTCTTCAATATATTGATCATGAGTAGTTGAACGCTGAACACCAATTTTCACGCCTTTTAAGCCTTCTTTGGTGAATTTAATATCAGCACCCTTTTTAGCAATAAACTTATTGGGTATTAATGCATATTTATGAGTAAACGCGACTTTCTTTTTACGCTCTTCTGTTATCGACATACCTGCAATAATCGCATCATATTTACGAGCTAATAAAGCAGGAATGATGCCATCCCAATCTTGCGGGACAACCTGACATTTCGCCTGCATTTCTTTACAAATAGCATTAGCTAAATCGACATCAAAGCCGCCTAATGTGCCATCAGAATTTGTGTAATTAAACGGAGGGTAAGCTCCCTCTGTCGCAAAACGCACTGATTTCCAATCCTTGGCTTGTGCAAGCCCTGATACAGCTGTTGCTGCTATAGCTGCGACTAAAAACCACTTTTTCATATCCATACTCCTGTGATTATTACTTATGCTCTTCATATTTGAGCGCGTCATGTATTTTTATTATGTTGTTGCATGTTTAGGTCTTCGACCTGTTATTTAACGTGATGCTATACCCGTCTTACTTCGTTAGTTAGTTATATGCTCAAACTTAGCTATACACTCAAAATAATTTAGGTATACAAGCATCACGTTGAATGATTTATCACCTTAAAAAACAATTAAGACAATGTCATCAATAAACCGATGATATAAATTGCTTAAAGCGATCTGATTCGGGGTGATTAAATAACGTTTCAGGATGTCCTTCTTCTTCCACAATTCCTTGATGCAGAAACATGACATGATTGGATACATCTCGCGCAAATGACATTTCATGCGTCACCACTAGCATAGTTCGGCCTTCTTCGGCCAAATCACGCATTACACCTAGCACTTCGCCTACGAGTTCAGGATCCAAAGCAGAGGTTGGTTCATCAAATAGCATTACTTCAGGATCAACCGCTAAAGCGCGAGCAATGGCCGCACGTTGTTGCTGACCTCCCGACAAGTGACCGGGATAGTAATTCTTACGATCATACAGCCCCACTTTTTTTAAAAGTAACTCTGCATTTTCAATGGCTTCTGATTTTGGAATACCCATGACATGAACAGGCGCTTCAATGACATTTTCGAGTACAGTTAAATGTGACCATAAATTGAAACCTTGAAACACCATCGCAAGGCGAGAACGAATACGTTGCACTTGCTTTTCGTCGACAGGTAAAGAGTCACCTTGTCGATTCGATTTCATTTTAATTAGTTCACCCTTTACCCAAACTTCGCCCGAAGTCGGTGTTTCAAGCAAATTAATACAGCGCAAAAAGGTACTCTTGCCTGAGCCGGAAGAGCCAATAATAGAAATGACATCGCCTTGATTGGCAAATAAAGATATCCCTTTGAGTACTTCATTTTGACCAAAAGTTTTATGAAGATTTTTTATATCTAATGCGGGTACAACTGTCATCCGCCACAGCTCCTTGTATTTTCCCCACCATCCATTAATGGGATAAGGCTATTAGTATATATGCAGTTTAGTCTAGAAACCAAAATCGGAATATAATTCGAACTGCAAGTAAGCTTAACGAATCGTTTTAGTAGTCAATATTTTGATTGCGATCATAAGTTAATCAATTGTTAGAGTACTCAATAACACGAATTCATAGTTAACGACAAGAACGTAACAAGAAAATAACGAATGGCGCTTTATTTCATCATATTGACGTCATTCAATTTGTTACTCATCTGTTTTTGACTTTAAACTCACGGCCTCTAGGTTGCGTTTCTTATAAACTTAGCAATAATAACGGCCATTGCTCTTTATTGATTGGCTTTTACAACCTATGCGCTATTTCTACCTTATCTTCTTAGCTTTTTCATCTTGCTTAAGTACTTTCACTTGGGCCAATCTTGTCGTCAATCCCCCTAGTTATCAACAAGAAATCATTGAACAAAATAAAAATATTGAGGAACTAGCCAAACAAGCAAAAAAGGCCAGTGGTGAACAACTTTCGATATTTCAGTTAGAACTCTTCGAGAATTATAATAAGTTACGCAGTAGTCTATCGGATGCGATGGACAAAAAGGATCGCAATACCCCGTTTTTAATTGAACAAATGCATAAACAAATAAATTATGACAGCAAATATTTGGCGTATTTAGATCGCACCATTACCAAATTACAAAAAGGTGTCCATGACGCGAGTAAAGAAGACCGATTATTACTGCAAATACCATTAAATGAACACCGCCAAGCGCTTGCAAAAGTGCATGGTTTTCAATATCAAAACTACTTATGGTTAGGTAAACTGGGTGAAGATAATACCTTGGTGATGTCGTTATTTCGCCACCAAGTCAATAATGCAGCTAAGTTCACATCTGCATCGCTGCATTACTCATTAAACCGTCAATTAGCCTTAAATAAACAATTGGATAAAGTCCCGGCCGATCAAAAAGGTCAATTTGATCTGGAACTGAATTACCTCCAACGTAATATTGATACTTATAGCAAGATGCTTGATAGCTACATTGAAATTGCTGAACCACTTGGTCTCAATACCGTTGGTTTTAAACAGCAGTTGTTCACCGCCACAGGCGCAATTACCCATGACTTCCTCAGCTGGGGCATGGTCACCTCTACTCTATCCACCCTTTGTACAAAGGTAAGTAAGTGGCTTGTTATTAATAGTCCAAATCTTTTGTTCAATACTTTCATGTTCATTTTAATTTTAACTATTGCGCATATCCTCGCTAAAGGTACCAACCGATTGGTGAGCAGCGTGGTCAAAACAACCCACTTAAAGCTTAGCTATTTAATGCAACAATTTTTAGTCTCAATAACCGCCAAGTTAATTTATTCCATCGCTTTTTTAATCGCTTTGGCACAAGTTGGATTAGATTTAACGCCAATCTTGGCAGGCTTTGGGGTGGCAGGTATTATCATTGGTTTTGCTCTGCAAGATACGCTCTCTAATTTTGCATCCGGGATCATGGTTCTCATTTACCGACCATTTGATGTTGGTGATTGGGTTAGCGCTGCTGGCGTAGAAGGAAAAGTCAGCAAAGTAAGCTTAGTGAACACGACAATTCGAACCTTCGATAATGAAGTACTCCTTATTCCTAACTCAAAAATATGGGGCGATGTCATTATTAATCGGACATTTGAGAAAGTACGTCGCGTCGATATGGTGTTTGGCATTGGTCATGGCGACTCTATTCCACAAGCAGAAGCTATATTTAAAGAAATACTAGATGCTGACGAACGTGTATTAAAAACACCAGAACCAATCATCCAAGTCGATTCATTAACCGATCACTCCGTTAATTTTGTGGTTCGCCCTTGGGTGAAAACCGATGATTTAATTGATGTAAAACGTGAAGTGACGCGTGCGGTGAAAATACGCTTTGATGAAGAAGGTATTATCATTCCATTCCCACAACGAGATTTACATGTTCATATGGTGAGATCTAATAAAGCGAACAACAAGCAATCTCAATCTGCACAAACTGACAAAGAATAATCGGTCTTTTTATTGTTCTGCTCTTTACGGGGTAGAACAATTGCTTCTAGGCCACTAAACCAACTGCATTCATCTCTCTACTCAAAAATCAAAAAATCAAAAAAAATTATAACTTTTATAAAAATATTTTATTATTTATGCAGAGTTTAAAAAAAAAGTGATCCAGATCAACACTGACCTACCTCATTGTTGGTAATTTTATCTAAAATAGTTAAGCAGAAAATTATAAAGATTCGGTTACCAACGTTACATTTTATCGATAAAAGCCACGGTGAACTCGCTTGCGATTTAAGCAATAACCACTACGCTTGTTTGGATTGAAACGTGCGAATTAACATGGTAATGCTATGTACTCAAGCTAAGAGTTTGTAATTTTTTGATTTTTTTTAAATAGAACCGTTAGGATAATCCATCATACGTTTCTCGATCTTTGAGCAAGGATGTTCACGCAATAGTAACAATACGAATAGAAACTCAGCGTAATCTATTCGTATTATTATTAATCAGAGTGTACTGGTGCTTTAAGGCGATAGACTCACTTCATTTTAGTGCCCTATTACAGTACGTATTTTTTCTACTAAAAAGGTAGGTATGTCATGGCAGAGCAATTTGCTAAAGCTTGGGAAGGTTTTGCACAAGGTGATTGGCAGAACGAAGTAAACGTTCGTGATTTCATTCAAAAGAACTATACACCTTATGAAGGTGATGAATCTTTCCTAGTTTCTGAGGGTACTGAAGCCACTGATGCGCTTTGGGCTCAAGTAATGGAAGGCATTAAAATCGAGAACAAGACTCTTGCTCCCCTTGATTTTGATACCTCCGTTATTTCTACTATCACTTCGCATGATGCTGGATACATTAACAAAAGCCTTGAAACTATCGTTGGTCTTCAAACAGAAGCACCACTAAAACGTGCCATCATCCCAAATGGTGGTGTGCGTATGGTTGAAGGTTCTTGTAAAGCATACGGTCGCACTTTAGACCCACAAATTTCTAAAATTTATTCTGAGTACCGTAAAACACACAACCAAGGTGTTTTCGATATCTATACTCCAGACATCATGAAATGTCGTAAATCAGGCGTATTAACCGGCCTTCCTGATGCTTACGGCCGTGGTCGTATCATTGGTGATTACCGTCGTATCGCGCTTTACGGTATCGACATGCTAATGAAAGATAAATTCGCTCAATTTACATCTCTACAAGAGCGTTTTGAAAAAGGCGAAGATCTAACGGCTACTATGCAACTTCGTGAAGAAATTGCAGAGCAACATCGTGCACTAGGTCAAATTAAAGAAATGGCAGCTTCTTACGGCTGTGACATCTCCGAGCCTGCACAAACGGCTCAAGAAGCGATTCAGTGGACTTACTTCGGCTACTTAGCGGCGGTTAAATCTCAAAATGGTGCGGCAATGTCTCTTGGCCGTACATCTACATTTCTAGATATCTTCATCGAACGTGATATTGCAGCGGGTAAAATTACCGAAGCACAAGCGCAAGAAATGATTGACCACTTCGTAATGAAACTACGTATGGTTCGTTTCTTACGTACACCTGAATACGATGAATTGTTCTCTGGTGACCCAATCTGGGCAACAGAATCAATGGGTGGTATGGGTCTTGATGGCCGTACATTGGTTACTCGTAGTAACTTCCGTTTCCTAAACAGCCTATACACAATGGGTCCAAGCCCTGAGCCAAACATTACGGTTCTTTGGTCTGAGCGACTTCCTACTGGCTTCAAGCACTTCTGTGCGAAAGTGTCTATCGATACTTCTTCTATCCAGTACGAAAATGATGATCTAATGCGCCCAGACCTAGCATCGGATGATTACGCAATCGCTTGTTGTGTATCACCAATGATTGTTGGTAAACAAATGCAGTTCTTTGGTGCTCGTGCAAACCTTGCGAAAACCATGCTTTACACTATCAACGGTGGTGTAGATGAGAAACTTAAAGTGCAAATTGGGCCTAAAATGGACAAGATCACTTCTGAGATTCTTGATTACGATGAGCTTTGGGAAAAAATGGATCACTTCATGGATTGGTTAGCGACTCAATACGTAACAGCATTGAACTCTATCCACTACATGCACGACAAATACAGCTACGAAGCGTCCCTAATGGCTCTTCATGACCGTGATGTTCGCCGTACAATGGCTTGTGGTATTGCTGGTCTTTCAGTTGCTGTTGACTCACTATCTGCAATCAAATACGCAAAAGTGAAACCAATTCGTGACGAAAATGGCCTAGCGCTCGATTTCGAAATCGAAGGTGATTATCCTAAATTTGGTAACAACGACTCACGCGTAGATGACATTGCTTGTGAACTTGTATCTGTATTTATGGGCAAAATCCGTAAACTTAAAACATACCGCGATGCAATCCCAACGCAATCTATCCTAACGATCACATCTAACGTGGTCTACGGTAAGAAAACAGGGAACACACCAGATGGTCGTCGCGCTGGTACTCCATTCGCTCCAGGTGCTAACCCAATGCACGGTCGCGATGAGAAAGGTGCTGTTGCTTCTCTTACTTCAGTTGCAAGACTGCCGTTTGCTGATGCACAAGATGGTATTTCTTACACCTTCTCTATCGTCCCTAACGCACTAGGTAAAACGGACGAAGCGAAGAAAGCGAACCTTGCTGGTCTAATGGATGGTTACTTCCACCATGAAGCCTCTGTTGAAGGTGGTCAACACCTTAACGTAAACGTTCTTAACCGTGAAACGCTACAAGATGCGGTGAAACATCCAGAGCTATATCCTCAGCTGACTATCCGTGTTTCTGGATACGCTGTACGATTCAACTCTCTAACAACAGAGCAACAACAAGACGTTATCGCACGTACTTTCACCGAGTCTCTATAGTCTAAAAATAGAGACAAAGTATTGATAAAATAATAAAGCCCTGCTCTTCTGAGTAGGGCAATTTTATCGCCTTTGCATGTAAAATTTCAGCTTTCTTAACTGTATTCATTCATTTCAAATAATTACACCTCTTAGATCAAAGAAACTCAGTTTATCCTCTCACTCCCCTATTTTAGAACTAGCATTTGTAATAAAATAAACACATAAAATTACAAAGGATTAATCCAATGTCAGCAACTGGTCGAATTCACTCTTATGAATCTTGTGGTACTGTCGATGGCCCAGGGATCCGCTTCATCATCTTCACTCAAGGCTGTTTAATGCGTTGTATGTATTGCCATAATCGAGATACATGGGATACGCATGGTGGCAAAGAAGTAACCGTAGAAGAAATCATCACCGAAGCGAAATCTTATCGTCATTTCATGAACGCCTCTGGCGGTGGTATTACCTGCTCTGGTGGTGAGGCAATGCTGCAACCTGAATTTGTCCGAGATCTTTTTCGAGCCGCTCACGCTGAAGGGATTCACACTTGCCTTGATACCAATGGTTATATTCGTAAGCATACTGATGTCATCGATGAAGTCTTAGCGGTATCGGATCTGGTTATGCTCGATATTAAGCAGATGAAAGATGACGTGCATAAAAATCTAATAGGCGTCTCCAACCACCGAACATTAGATTTTGCTCGCTACTTACATAAAATTGGTCAAAAAACATGGTTACGTTACGTGATTGTTCCCGGATATACCGACGATGCTGAATCGGCTGAAATGCTCGGTGAATTCATCAAAGACATGGACAACATTGAAAAAGTGGAGCTGCTTCCCTATCACAAACTTGGCGCTCATAAATGGGAAGCTTTAGGTTTTGATTATCCACTTGAGGGCGTTAATCCTCCATCAAAAGAGATGATGGATAATGTTGTGGCCATTCTAAGTAAATATCACGATAACGTTTCTTACTAATTACACATCGTAGATCACGACTAAAATCGGTATTCCGCGATACTAGTATTTTGTATAAAAGAATTTTTAATTTATATCGAGGTCCTCAATGGAAATGACAAATGCACAGCGTCTAATTCTTTCAAATCAATACAGTATTATGGAAAAATTAGAACCAGAGAACGCCCTAAAATATAAACGCCTACAAACGATTGTTGAGCGTGGTTATGAGCTTCAAATGCGTGAACAGATCAAGCACTACGGTCGTATAGAAGAAAACGAATGCCGTGTCATTATCGACATAATGGAAATGTACCACGCATTGCAAGAATCCAATAACATGCTTACCGATGCTGAAAAGGCTCAAGTTGATCAACGTCGTCTACAGTTTTTAGGCTTTGACATTGCAACCGAGCATCAAGCCGTTAATTACGTTCGCTTCCTCGTCGATTCAGAAGGTTTATATCCTCAATTTGATAAAGCAGACCATTACTTTAATGCCCAAATGCCAATGCTTGAAAAATATAAACGCATGCTGCTCACATGGCGTAACTGCCCTCGTCAATACCACTTATCGGCGACAGAGCTTACCCAAATCTTTAGCGCATAATAAGTTTTAACGCCTAATAGCGATGACTTATCTCCTATACTCAACACTTAGGTATAGTACAAATTAACTAAACTCATGCATGGCCTGTTATACATTAACAGGCCATTTTTTTATTCGCCTTCCCCACATTTTTCAACCACCTATCTGCAACTAAAAATCTGTGATGATTCGTAAATAAAAAAGAAATAAGACCATAATAAT
>NZ_VHKO01000019.1 GCF_015223435.1 Vibrio hibernica | reverse complement strand
TGGTATTGCTCACCCTGCCAGTGAAAGGTCATGGTGTGCACGTTCTTGTAGGCATCAAAATGTTTTTCTGGGAATGCAATAAATTGCTTGTGCGTCTGCTTAAAGACTTGTCGGAAAAACGGAAGCAGTTGATTTAAATCGCTACGGGTGTAAGCTTCGTAGGGTTCTGTATCGCTGTAACCTCTGACCACCACGTTATCAAAGTAATGAAACGACAAGTCAAGGTATTTGATAAACAAGATACTCATTTGTCCGCGTATCTGCGCGTAGGTCGAGCTTTTCATCAAACCCAACATTACTCGGTCATTATGGTGAGACATATAGCCTTCAACAGAGCATTGGGTGAATGCGTTGACACTCTGCTTATCGCACCACCTGAGATATAAGGATGTGGTAGAAAAGATCTTGTACAGGGAGTGATGGCTGCCGCCTTCTTCAATAGCTTTATCGAAACTCTGTTTTAACTGAAGAATAACGCCCTCTCGGTCAGCATCTTCAAATTGTCCGCCCTGTTGCAATAACTGCGTAGAGGGAAAGTGCTTGACCAGAAAACGGTTAAAGTCCGCTTTTTGAATGCCATATATGTCTAATTGAATACACAGCTCTGGCTGCCAACCGCTGAGATATTCCACTTTACTCATTTTCACCTCCCTGTTCGTCATGTAATGCGCTGTGCATGATGTTATCGAGGATGCCAAACTTGACCTTGAAAGCCTTTTTCCGTCTTAGAAAGCGCAAATACTTCCAGGTGGTCGATTCATTTTTATGTCCCATCCACGCCATCAACAGTTCCATACACTCAAGATCAAGGAGTCCGGCTTCGAGTAAGTCGCTGAGGCGGTAAGTGCCATAGGTCGAGCGAAAATCGTGGAAACGGTGGGTGAAGGTAGGGTGTGACTTTTTAATTACGCTGCGTAACTCTGACCACCTTGCTTCGATTGATTTTGCGGTTACCGGATTACCTTGTTCACTGACAAACAGAGGTTCGTGGCGCTCACAGCGCTCCAACGCATCAACAGCTTCCTGTTTTAGCTCTAATGCCACTTCAAATAAATTATCCAGTTTATTATTTAGCTTTTTCACACGCAGTAAGCGCCGCTCGGAGGTGCGGTAATCATCTAACTGAGTTAATAATTCGGCTGATATTTCAATGGTTCTTCGCTTGGCATATTTGGTTTGAACACCATTCAATTGCGGTGAAATTATCAGTTCATAGCGGTGCTCACTTTCAGCAAGTCGTATGGCAGTCTTTAATGCATCAAGGGAGACTGTGGCGACTTCGTTGATCCGCATTCCGGTATCAATAGAAAGCAGCACTTGAAGGCGTAATTCAATGGATGCTTGAGGCAGATACGAGGTCAATATGCCCAGCGAATCATTACTCAGGGGGGTGAGCGGCCTTATGTTCTTGCTGCTACTGTCCCTCGGCACTTTAATTCGTAGATCACTTGTCTGCACGCTGAATGTTGGCGAAATATGTGCCAGCATCCCTGTGCTTTGAATGGAGACAAACTCTATTTTGAATGGAGCCTCTTTCTCGTTTTTGATCTTCAAGTAACCATCATGCATTAACCATTTGTAGTAGTTAACAATTTGGTTCATTCGCACGCTGGCAGTGCTATGCGCCAAGTCACCCTTTTTAATCTGCTTTAGTAGGTGGGAGCGAAATAGATAAGTTGGTTTTAGCCTTTTGACGGGAGGGAATGTATCCCACGCTAAGTTCTCATCTTCAAGGAATTGATAATAGGCATAAAGAGCTTGGGAGCAGGGACTAAGGTCTTTAGCATCCTTAACCGCTTTTTGGTAAAAGAGGTAGCTATTGGCTTCATGGTTGAATGAGCCATCACCATTGAAGAGAGTTGGGAGGCTGCCAATATTTCCCTTAACAGGAGAGCACTGGTAGGTGTTGTCACTGATTGATAGTTCTGTCTGTTTATAGACATTGCTTGATTTTATGAGATACATAAATTCACCTAGAAAACCACTGACTATACATACAGCATAGTCAGTGACTGATTGTTTTCCAGATTTATTTATGTGTGTAAGATGCTTTTCCTACACTAACCCGTCATAGTAACGAATTCTTCGCTTCCTGTTGGATGGATAGCAACAACGGCATCAAAATCTGCCTTGGTTGCACCCATTTTCATCGCAACTGCAAAACCTTGGATCATTTCATCCACTGTAAAACCGATACCATGTAGCCCGACAACTTTTTCATCGTCACCCGCACAAACGAGCTTCATCTTACATGGTTGGCGATGTTGCGTTACCGCGGTGTACATTGCGGTGAATCCTGACTGGTAAACTTTTACATTGTCTTTGCCGTATTGCTCAACTGCTTGTTGTTCAGTAATACCAATAGTACCAATTGGCGGATGGCTGAATACGACGGTAGGAATAAGGTCATAATCCATTTTGGCGTTAGTCTGCCCATTGAATAGGCGCTCAGATAATTGACGGCCAGCTTTAACTGCCACCGGAGTCAGTTCAACACCACCTTCCATAATGTCGCCTACACAATAGATACCTTTTACGTTGGTTTCTTGGTATTCATCGACTTTAATATAACCGCGGTCATTAGTGGCAACACCGGTCACATTTAGGTTAATTGTATCGGTGGCTGGATGACGACCAATTGCCCAAATAAGTGTATCAACATTTTGGCTTTCACCGTTTTCAAGATGAAGAGTGACGCTGCCATCAGCTTCTTTAATTACTTCTTTAGGAACAGAATGTGTATGCAGCGTTGGACCTTCGGTATTCATTACTTCAACCAAGGTTTCTACAATCATAGGATCAAAGCTGCGTAGTGGCGATTCTTTGCGGACATACAAATGGGTATCGGTGCCGAGAGCGCTTAATACGCCAGCGATTTCGACTGCAATATAACCTGCGCCAACGACAGCAACACGTTTTGGTTGTTCGTTTAGCTCAAAGAAACCGTTTGAATCAATACCATGCTCTGCACCTGGTACATTTGGAATGCTTGGGCGTCCGCCAACGGCAATTAGAATATGATCGGCGGTGTAAAGTTCACCGTTTACTTCAACCGTTTTTGCATCGACAAATTTCGCAAAGCCACGGATAACATTGATTTTATTGTTACCTAAAACACGGTCGTAAGACTGATGAATACGACCAATGTATGCTTGGCGATTCTCAACCAGTTTTGCCCAGTTAAAGCCTTTTACATCGACATCGAAGCCGTAATCTTTTGAGTATAAATTGATAGCTTCAGCTACTTGTGCGCCATGCCACATCACTTTTTTCGGTACGCAGCCGACATTAACGCAAGTGCCGCCGAGATCTTGTGCTTCGATCAGTGCTACTTTTGCGCCATGCATTGCTGCACGGTTAGCTGATGCGATGCCGCCACTGCCGCCACCAATACAAATGTAATCAAAATGCGTCATCTTGTTCTCCGTAACTGTGTTGAAGGCATGCGATATTGTTAGCATGCTCATGATTATTAAGTTTGTGAGTTATTAATTCATAATGGGGATCACCCACCAGAACTGCAACCCCAATTGTTGTGAGTTCGATTATTCCGGGACAACCCAGTCTACTTTAGAAAATCCGGTAGCTGGCGCGATAGCTTGTTGTAATAAAGGTAAGATTTCCTGCATCTGACTTTCTAGCTTCCACGGCGGATTAATCACGATCATCCCTGATGCCGTCATACCTCGCTCTTCACTGTCGGCCGAAACGCCTAATTCAATTTGCAGGATTTTACGAATCCCGAGATCTTTTAAGCCTTTCATCATGTCATCGATATTACGACGGTAAACCACTGGGTACCAAATAGCGTATACGCCGGTTGACCAGCGCTTGTAACTTTGGCTAATTGCTTTCACCACATCTTGGTATTCGTGCGCCAATTCGTAAGGGGGATCGATTAACACCAATCCACGGCGTTCTTTTGGCGGCAAACATGCTTTTAAATGAGCAAAGCCGTCTTTTTGATGAATAGATACTTGGCGATCACGATGAAACTCTTGTTCAAGTAACGGAAAGTCACTAGGGTGCAACTCTGTAAGAACCATGCGATCATTTATTCGTAAGTGAGCACGCGCTACGCGTGGAGAACCTGGATAATAACGTAGCTCATCACCGTCGTTTAAGTTTTGAATCGCGTCTAAGTAACTGCTCACCTCTTCAGGCAATTCAGAGTTCCAAATACGAGCAATCCCTTGTTTGTATTCGCCGGTTTTTTCCGACCATTCATGGGTTAAATCGTAGCGGCCAACCCCGGCATGAGTATCGTGATAAACAAATGGCGCATCTTTTTGCTTCAGAGCATTAAGAATGAGGCTTTGAACAATATGTTTAACAACGTCGGCATGATTGCCAGCATGAAAACTGTGGCGATAACTCAGCATGAAAGGTCTCTTTAAAATAATTCAATATTGTCGCCATGATACCGAATATTGACTGGCGATGCCTTACAAAAGATAAACCGCGTTACCCATTGAATTTTACTTATATCGACTACATTTAATAGCAAAGACACAAATAATCTAGAATTTAAGCATTGAGCAATAAAGTCTCTCGCTTTAAAAGAACTTGGCGATTACGCCTTCAGTGATTAAGGAAGCATTCATGTCTAACCCGTTATTAAGCTTTACTGACCTCCCGCCATTCACTCAAATAAAACCAGAACACGTTCAGCCAGCAATGGAACAAGCAATTGCTGATTGCCGCGCTCAAGTGGAAAAAGTATTACAAAATGATGCTGTACCAAGTTGGAATACCATCTGTGAGCCATTAACTGAAACCGATGATCGCCTTGGTCAACTTTGGTCACCAGTAAGCCACTTAAACTCAGTAAAAAACAGCAATGAGTTACGTGAAGTGTACGAAGCGTGCTTGCCGTTACTATCTGAATACGGCACGTGGATTGGTCAACATAAAGGCTTGTACGATGCGTATAAAGCAATCAAAACCAGTGATGAATTTGCTACATTAAACACCGCACAACAAAAATCCATTACCGATGCATTAAAAGATTTCGAATTATCGGGTATTGCGCTTCCTGCGGATGAACAAAAACGTTATGGCGAGATCAGCAAACGTTTATCTGAGTTGGGGTCAACCTTCTCCAATAATGTGCTGGATGCGACCATGGGTTGGAGCAAACTGATCACGGAAGAATCCGAATTAGCCGGAATGCCAGAATCGGCTGTGGCGGCGGCAAAAGCGAATGCAGAAGATAAAGAATTAGACGGTTGGCTGTTAACTCTTGAAATGCCATCTTACATTCCTGTGATGACCTATTGTGATAATCAAGCATTACGCCAAGAAATGTATGAAGCCTTTGTGACTCGCGCGTCTGATCGTGGTCCAAATGCAGGGAAGTGGGACAACACAGAGATCATGGCTGAAGAGCTAAAACTGCGACATGAAATCGCCCGTTTATTAGGTTTTAGTTCGTATGCAGAAAAATCTCTAGCAACCAAAATGGCAGAAAATCCTGGTCAAGTGATGGGATTCTTAAACGATTTAGCCACCAAAGTGAAGCCACAAGGTGAGAAAGAAGTCGAGGAATTACGTCAGTTTGCTGAGCAAGAATGTGGTGTGACTGAATTGAACTTGTGGGACATCGGCTATTACAGCGAAAAGCAAAAGCAAAAATTGTTCCAAATTTCAGATGAAGAACTGCGCCCATACTTCCCAGAAGCTAAAGTTGTTTCGGGTTTATTTGAAGTATTAAACCGTCTGTTTGGTATGACGGTCAGCGAAAAGCAAGGCGTAGAAGTATGGCATGGTTCTGTCCGCTTCTTTGAAATTAAAGACTCGAAAGGCGAATTACGCGGCAGTTTTTACCTAGATTTATATGCCCGTGAACATAAACGTGGCGGGGCGTGGATGGATGAATGCCGAGTTCGCCGTAATCTAGAAGATGGTTCTATCCAATCACCAGTGGCCTACCTAACTTGTAACTTCAACAAGCCAGTGGGTGATAAGCCTGCGTTGTTTACCCATGATGAAGTCGTGACCTTATTTCATGAATTTGGTCACGGCATTCATCACATGCTAACCCAAGTTTCTGTTGCGGACGTATCGGGTATTAACGGCGTGCCTTGGGATGCAGTTGAGCTGCCAAGCCAGTTCTTAGAAAATTGGTGCTGGGAAGAGCAGGCGTTGTCATTTATCTCTGGTCATTACCAAACGGGTGAACCACTGCCAAAAGAAATGCTCGATAAAATGCTAGCCGCCAAGAACTTTCAATCGGCGATGTTTATTTTACGCCAGTTAGAGTTTGGCCTATTCGATTTCACTCTGCATTCGCAATACGATCCTGAAGTCGGTGCAAAAGTGCTGGAAACGTTAGCCGAAGTAAAAGCCAAGGTTGCAGTATTGCCAAGCTTAGAATGGAACCGTTTTTCACATGCATTTAGCCATATTTTTGCAGGTGGTTACAGCGCGGGTTACTACAGTTATTTGTGGGCTGAAGTACTTTCTAGTGATGCATTCTCACGTTTTGAAGAAGAAGGCATTTTCAATAAAGAAACTGGCCAAAGTTTCTTAAACAATATTCTAGAAATGGGTGGTAGTGAAGAACCTATGGAGCTGTTCAAGCGCTTCCGTGGTCGTGAGCCACAAATTGATGCCATGTTGCGCCATGCTGGCATTGAAGGATAAATAATTCTTTTTATTTGCAATGAAAACACCAAGCCCTGAATGAAAGTTCGGGGCTTTTCTTATTTATAAAGCTTATTTAATAGGGGTAGAGTGTTCTTTCATATAACCGATGGAATCAATAAACGCTTTAGCGTTATCTTGATCTCTGGTGTATATACGCTTTATTAAACTAGGGGTTTTATTTTGGATATCTATAATATACCAGCTTCTCTTGCTCCAAAGTGTCGTGGGGCCGAGGGAGTTGAAATACACTCTTGAATTATTTGATTTGGTTTTTGTTGTTGAAATGCCAGAAGCGATTATTGACGTATTACTCTGTGCTGCCGATCCAATGCCTATGGTCTTACTTGAATAGCCGTCATTAAAACCAATATAATCATCATTTATGAACAATGATTCTGGGCGATATTTATCAGGTTGTTGCATTATGACCTGCTCAATGATCTTTGTGGCATAAGCTTTGTTTGAAATAGATTTCGGGGAATACTCTACTCTTTCGGCTGTTGAGCAGGCACTAAGAAGTAAAGGGATAAGTAAGGTCCATGTTTTCATTTTTAACTTTCCATAATATTGAATAGCCATAAGGTCAGCAATATAGCTTATGTATTAGTGATACTTTTAATCGTTATTTCTATCTAATCAATCTTTGCACATTCGAGCTGACTAACACATTCGACAATTTTTCCAACAGCGAACCATTTTGGTGCCAATAATGCCAGTACAGTGGGACTTGTATGCCGTCCTGTTGTGGGAATATTTCAACTAATCGTTCAATAAAAGGTTCCGCTTGCAAGAGCGGCAGCAAACCATAACCTTGGCCGTTGAGTACCATGTGCACTAAACCTTCGCTTGATGGGCAAATATGGTAAGGATAGGTTTGATTACAGCCATATTGTTGCAAAGATTGTTTATGCAGTTTATCGGAGGAGCCAAAAATAACCGCGGGCGCATGAGATAATTCTGCATGTCGATCGTGAGTGGAAAAGTAACGCTGATAAAAATCATGTGTACAATAAAAGCGGTATTCCATATTGCCAAGAAAATAGCTACGAGTGCCATTGAGTGGTTTTTCTGAGCTACACAAACAGCCCAGCACCAACCCTTCTTCCAGATGCTTTAAGCCTTCACTTTGATCTTCAATCATGAGCTCAAACATTACACCATGCTGTTGTGAAAAATGCTGAATAGCAGGAAACCACCACGTGGCCAAGCTGTCGGCGTTCACCACGATTTTGATGGCATGTTGTTTGGTCATATCATCCATCACATGACTTAACTCTAATTCGAGTTGTTTGACCTTAATGACATGATTAGCCAGTGCTTGTCCGGTTTCCGTTAATGACAGAGCTTTGCCGCGATGAACCAAAATCGCACCGACTTTTTGCTCAAGCGAGCTGATACGTTGAGAAATAGCCGATTGCGTAATATTGAGTTCATTGGCAGCAGCATCAAAACTTTTGAGTGCGCCAATACGCTCTAGTGATTCTAATAATTTATAGTCGAACATAATCCACTTTATATAAGATTTTCTAATGTTGGTTAAGTTATTTTAATTTTAACTTATGATTATTTGCAGTGATACTGCGCGTCTCACGTTTTCACTTCAAGTTTTTAAGGAATCCACAGATGTTGGCAATGGCAGTAAAAGGGGCATTTTTGTCGGGCAGTTTAATTGTGGCAATAGGCAGTCAAAATGCGTTTTTATTAAAGTCAGGATTGAAGAATAACCATGTGATGCTGGTGGCGACCATTTGCTTTATTGGCGATATTTTGATGATTTCCACTGGTATTCTAGGTGTGGGTGCATTATTAGAACAAGCGCCAATGTGGCGTGATGCCTTAACATTGGCGGGTATTGCTTTTTTATGTTGGTATGGATTTTTATCGGCTAAATCAGCATGGAAAGGCCAAAGTCATCTAGATGTTGACTCAGGTGATGTCAATCGCAGTTGGATGGCAGTGGCAATGATGACGCTCGCGATGACTTTCCTTAATCCACATGTGTATATTGATACTATTGTGGTGTTAGGCGGTGTCACTTCATCGCTTACTTTTGATGAGAAAAAATGGTTTTTGCTTGGCTCACTAACGGCGTCGGCAGTGTGGTTTTATGGCGTAGCGTATATCGCTAAGAAATTGATTCCTGTGTTTGCGAAACCCGTGACTTGGCGAGTGTTGGACACTGTAATTGCACTGGTTATGTTTGGCATTGCTCTTAGTTTAATAAAGCCGCTGCTTGAAGCGAACTTGGTTTAATTTCTATCCCCATTCGCACAAAAAAAGGCTTCTTATCTCTCGTTAGCGAAAAGTATCGCTAACGAGAGATAAGAAGCCTTTTGATTAAGGGAGCTGAGTAGAATCGTTACGAGAACTGATTCATGGTGTTGTTTTCACCTGAAGCTTTCAGTGCTTGGTCGCCAGAGAAGTACTCTTTGTGATCATCACCAATGTTGGAACCTGACATATCTTGGTGTTTCACGGATGCCAAACCTTGACGCAGTTCTTTCCGTTGAACGCCCGCCACATAAGCCAACATGCCTTGCTCACCGAAGTAGTCTTTCGCCAAGTTATCGGTAGAAAGCGCTGCGGTGTGGTATGTCGGTAGCGTGATCAAGTGGTGGAAAATACCCGCTTGTGCCGCTGCATCACGTTGGAAGCTTTGGATTTTTGCATCCGCTTCTAGTGCCAACTCTGAACCATCGTACACTTGGTTCATCAATTGAGAGCGCTCATAAGTGGATACGTCTTTTCCTGCTTCATTCCAACCATCAAACACTTGTTGGCGGAAATTCAGCGTCCAGTTAAATGATGGGCTGTTGTTGTAAACTAGCTTAGCGTTCGGAATCACTTCGCGAATACGATTAACCATGCCCGCAATTTGTTCAACGTGAGGTTTTTCGGTTTCAATCCACAATAGATCAGCGCCGTTTTGTAGAGAGGTAATGCAGTCTAGTACAACGCGATCTTCACCTGTGTCAGGCTTGAAGCGAATCAGACCATTAGGCAGACGAGTGGGTTTGATCACTGCATTACCTTGTTTTAATACCATATCACCGGATTCAAGCTCAGATAACGAGGTAATTTCTACGCCATCAATATAAGCGTTGTATTGATCGGAAAGATCGCCTGGTGTCTGTGATACTGGAATTTTTTGCGTTAGCCCTGCGCCCAATGAATCGGTACGCGCCACAATCACGCCATCTTCTACGCCCATTTCTAGGAAGGCGTAACGCACTGCATTTATTTTGGCTAGAAAGTCTTCATGTGGAACGGTGACTTTACCGTCTTGGTGGCCACATTGTTTGGCATCCGATACTTGGTTCTCAATTTGAATGCAGCACGCACCCGCTTCAATCATTTTCTTCGCGAGTAAATAAGTCGCTTCTTCGTTACCAAACCCGGCATCAATATCAGCAATAATTGGGACTACATGAGTTTCAAAGTTATCGATTTGCTTTTGCACTGCTTGAACTTTTATTTGGTCACCTGACGCTTGCGCCGCATCCAAGTCTTTAAATAGATGATTTAACTCACGAGCATCGGCTTGTTTTAAGAAGGTGTACAACTCTTCAATCAGCATCGGAACCGAGGTTTTTTCATGCATGGATTGGTCGGGCAGTGGGCCAAATTCAGAGCGCATAGCAGCGACCATCCAACCGGAAAGATATAAGTAACGACCGCGTGTGGTTTCAAAATGCTTTTTAATTGAAATCATCTTTTGCTGGCCGATAAATCCATGCCAACAACCTAGAGATTGAGTGTAGTTAGATGAATCAAGATCATAAGCGTCCATGTCTTCGCGCATTATTTTTGCGGTGTAGCGTGCAATGTTTAATCCGGTTTTGAAACGATTTTGCAGGCGCATACGAGCCACATATTGTGGTGTGATCGCACTCCAAGTGCTGCCTTGCTTTTCGATCATTGAGGTCGCATCTGCAAGCTGTTGTTTGTAGCTGTTTTGCTGACTATTTGATAAATGAGTAGTGGTATTTGGCATAATGATTCCCTTCTTTTCTTATTAACAATATTCACGTTATTGGATTTTGTTTTGATTGATGTTGTCATCCTGAATAGTGACGAAGGAGTGTGGTTCAGGATCTCCTTCCACTATTTGAATTGAACCTCAACGGTGTAGGAGAGCTTGGACAACTCGTGCCTCATTTCCTTATTGATTCTTAGCCCAAGCTCGATATTGATGTAACAAAGGTTCGGTATAGCCACTTGGCTGATTGCGGCCTTGGAATATCAGCTCTCTTGCCGCTTGAAACGCTAAACTTTGTTCGGTGCGAGGCGACATCGCTTGATAGCCTTCAGTACCTTGGTTTTGGCTGTCTACTACTTGCGCCATCTTATGCATGCTGTCCATGACTTGTTCTGGGCGGCAGACGCCGTGTAATAACCAGTTGGCAATGTGCTGGCTGGAAATACGCAGCGTCGCGCGATCTTCCATTAACTCAATATTGTTAATATCTGGCACTTTTGAGCAGCCGATACCCATGTCTACCCAGCGAACCACGTAACCTAAAATACCTTGAATATTGTTATCGAGTTCCGCTTCTATTTGTTGCTCGGTCAGTTCGTTTTCAGTTAATAATTCAAGGTGTAATAAGTCGGCAAGTTTTGCTGGTGGACGTTGGTAAATACTCGCGTGCTGTTCAAATACATTCACTTGATGGTAGTGAATAGCATGCAATGTGGCGGCAGTTGGCGATGGTACCCAAGCGGTATTAGCACCTGATTGTGGATGCGCGATTTTGGCACTCATCATGGCATTCATTTCCTCTGGCATCGCCCACATGCCTTTGCCTATTTGCGCTTTACCTGCAAAACCACACGCTAAACCAGCGTCAACATTGTTGTTTTCATAAGCTGAAATCCAAGCTTGATGTTTGATCTCAGCTTTTGGTTTGAATGCGCCCGCTTGCATGCTGGTATGAATTTCATCGCCAGTGCGATCTAAAAATCCAGTATTGATGAACACCACACGAGATTGCGCCGCGCGGATGCATTCTTTTAGATTAACGGTGGTGCGACGTTCTTCATCCATAATGCCAATTTTGATGGTGTTTGGTGCAAGTTCTAGCATGTTCTCTACACGTTCAAAAATTTCGTTACTAAATGCCACTTCTTCTGGGCCATGCATTTTGGGTTTCACGATATAAATGCTGCCGGTACGGCTATTAGTGACACGACACGCTTGAGGATTTTTGATTTCGATAGCTGCAATCAAGGAGGTGATCACGGCATCAATCAAGCCTTCTGGCATATTGTTGGCGTGTTGGTCTTGCGCTAAATCACTTGTCATTAAGTGGCCGACGTTACGCACCATCAAAAGTGATCGACCATGTAAGGTGTAGTCATCGCCATTTTTATGGGTGTAACTACGATCGCAATTAAGGCGGCGAATCTGGGTTTGATTGCCTTTATTGATGGTCGCAGTTAGGTTGCCAGTAATTAAACCAAACCAATTACGGTACGCTTCAATTTTGTCTTCACTGTCCACTGCGGCTACCGAATCTTCAAAATCCATGATGGTAGAAAGTGCCGATTCCATTTGAATATCATCTAAACCAGCGATGTCATGCTGACCAATCGATCCTTTGCGGTTAATGATCAGCTCAATATGCAGGCCATTATTTTTTAAAACGATAGACGTTGGTTCAACATCCGGATTACTTGAAGCCACAAACTGGCAAGGCTGGGTTAAACCAGATTGGCTTCCATCTGGAAATGTCGCCAATAGGTGGTGAAAATAAACCGAATAGCTTTGAACATCGTGATGTGAACCTTCTTTTAATGGAAAACTATCATCTAGAAAGGTTTTAGCAAAAGCAATAACATGCTTACCACGAGCAGGATTGTATTTTTTGCCCGCCTTTAAACCGTCAGATTGTGGAATCACATCCGAGCCGTAAGCAGCATCATATAAACTGCCCCAGCGAGCATTAGCCGCGTTTAAAGCAAAGCGAGCATTTCTAATCGGAACCACCAATTGTGGCCCCGCCATGATCGACATTTCTTCATCTACATTGCTGGTGGTGATTTTGAAATCATTGCCTTGTTCAACCAAGTAACCAATGTCACGTAAAAATGCGTGGTATTGTTCGGTATTTAATTGGCGAGGGTTGGCTTGATGCCATTGATCAATCTGTTGTTGTAGCGTTTCACGCTGGGCTAAAAGCGCATTATTTTTTGGGGTAAGATCGGTTAACAGTTGGCTAAAATCTTGCCAAAACTGTGCTTGGTTTAACCCTGTTAGCGGCAACACTTCTTGATTGACGAATTGAACTAGGTCAGCGTTGAGCTTGTGTACCATCGATGGTGTGTTTTTGGTATTGATTGTCTGAGCTAAGTTCATAATGTTTCCCTCGTGTTACCGGTTATAAATGTGGTTCTGATAGAGCAATTAGTGACGGTTGTCTTAAAACTGAACATCAAATGCGGTTTTCTTATCTTGTGACTAAAAGAATATCGATAAATTAACTAAAATTTCACAAAGGAAATTACACAGTGTAAATTTTACAAAATAATCATAGGAAGTTCTCAAGGATGAAAACGGTACATTCACTCAATCGACAATCTCATTTTTTGGGAACAAAAGTCCGTAACCTGCGAAAACGTAACGGATTAACGTTGGAGGATTTATCCGCGCGTTGTGTCAAAGTGGATGCTGAAGATGCGCCATCTGTTTCTTATCTTTCGATGATCGAGCGCGGTAAAAGAGTGCCAAGTGAAGCGATGCTGGATGTGATTGCGCAAGTATTTCAAAAGCCATTAAGTTGGTTTTTGGACGATGCCAGTGAGGAGCAAGAATTCGCACCAGAAAAAGGTACCCGTGGTGGTATCAATGGCATGGTGCTTGAACCAAGCTTCCTTTTTTCGAATGATATTTTACAGATTGCCATTCCAGAAATGCTGTCTCAAACGGGAACGACGGGGCATCAATTTGCTCATTTGCTTATTCGTGCCCACCAAGAACATCATCAAAACCATTTTCCAGATCTAGAAAAAGCGGCGGAAAAAATCGGTCAAAAACGTATGCCACTTTCCGTTGAGGATTTACTGGAAATCTGTAAAGAAGTCGGCGTAAAAATTAAATGGTTTGACGAACCATCACAAGATGTAGTCGATAAAGCGGGTATTAAATCTAAGCATATCGTACGTTCTTACGCTGAAACTCCGAGTGTTATTCGTATTAATAAAGCCCTTAAAGCGACGCCAGAAAAGTTGAAATATGATCTAGCGGTTCATATTGGTCATAAGGTGTTGCATAACAGTGATGGTGAAAAAAACGTTATCGCGTCTGATAATCGTAATTTATCGACACTCAAACGAGATGATAAATCTCGAGATACGTTAAATTTGGATTCACAACATATTCTACAAGCGTGGCGAGATTTTGAATGTTCGTTTTTTGCCGGTGCGTTACTGTGCCCGAAAGTGCCATTTCGTCAATTGCTTGACCGCCATGGCTATGAGATCAGCGTGAGTAAATTGATTGGTGTATCGGAATCGGTGGTGATGCGTCGTATGACCGCTGTGTCTTCGTATCCGCATTGGCATTATTTTGATGCATACAATCCCGGGAAATTAAAAGCGGTGTATCGCGGTAATGGTATTCCGCTGCCGTGGGGCAATATGCGCATGGTGGAAGATCCGTGCCAGCATTGGTCGGTATTTCGCATGATTGGTATTCCGGGTAATACGCCAGTCGCGCAAATTTCGGTGTTAAATCAAAATGGTGTACCGCACATTTATTGCTGTGAATCGGTCAAGGTGAAAGACATGGCGGGCAATTACCATGTGCTATGCAGCGGAATCGATTTAAATCCCGCTTTGGATGCACAAGGTGAAGATGCGGTAGAGATTGCCACGGCACTGCAAAAAGAATGTGTACGCCGAGGTGGGCAAGCCGTGATACCACATGGCATTCGACAAAAGTTATTAACCGTGGCCAGAATTTTAAATATTAATTGGATTGAGCGCGGAATTGAAAATGACGCCAGAGTGATTTGTGCTCGCGGCGGCATGTGCCCACGGGTACCAACCTGTTATACCGAGAAAGCCGAACTTCGTAGCCCGGAACTGAAAATACCAACGTTATAAGATTAAGGCCAAGTAAACACTATCGGGATCTCTGATATTGAGATCCCGACATGTGAGAAACGAGGTTTATGCCCCAATCACACCACCATCTTCACGGGTAATTTTCATCACGGTTGAGCGCGGAATACCGTTGAGCTCAGAGAAACTTCCCGTGGGATGCTGTACGCCAATCAACATGGTTTTATTATCTGGGCTAAAGGTTAAGCCTGTGATTTCACAACCAGTTGGCCCAGTGAGAAATCGTTTAATTTCGCCAGTATTAGGATCGCCACACAGCATTTGATTATTGCCCATGCCTGCAAAGTCGCCTGAATTTGAATAATCACCATCGGTTTGGATCCATAAGCGACCAGCGTTATCAAATCCAATCCCATCAGGACTATTGAACATATTGTCTTTGTTTATATTCTGGCTACCCGAACGCGGATTTTTAGCATCGTATTTATCCGGATTACCTGCCATCACATAAATATCCCAAGTGAATTCATGGACGGCATGGTTACCATTTTTAGGTTCCCAACGAATGATATGACCATAAATATTATTTTCGCGAGGGTTGGCTGCATTTAATGCTTGGTTCTCTTTCACGCCTCGGTTTTTATTGTTGGTTAATGTACAAAATACTTGATCTGATTTTGGATTAATCGCTACCCATTCAGGGCGATCCATTGTAGTTGCGCCCACTTGTGTTGCTGCTTGGCGAGCAAAAATAACTACTTCAGCTTGATTATTAAAACCATTTTCAGGCGTTAAACCATTTTTACCAAAGGTCAGCTCTAACCATTCGCCATTACCGTAAAGCTCACCATCTTGAGCGGAAAACTTGGCCACATACAATGTCCCTTCATCCAATAAATCACGATTGGCTTCTGGTTTACTCGCATTATATTTTGCTTTTGAAACGAATTTATATAAATGCTCACCACGTTCATCATCACCTAAATACACCACTACTTTGTCATCTTGGTTGATGGTTAATGCAGCGTTTTCATGCTTAAAGCGGCCCAATGCCGTGCGCTTTTTAGGTTTGGAGTTTGGATTCATAGGATCGATTTCGACTACCCAGCCGTGACGGTGGTTTTCATTTGGCTCTTTTTGTATATCAAATCGTTCATCAAATTGATGCCAATTGAAATCACCATCTCCTGATTTTATGCCATATCGAGCATCTCTCTTTGGCACTTTAATGTCGTTTTTACTGCCAAAGAAGCCATCAAAATTTTCTTCACAAGTCAGGTAAGTTCCCCAAGGTGTCGAACCATTAGCGCAGTTATTAAATGTGCCGAGTACTTGTGTACCAGTTGGATCCGCGTTGGTTTTGAGGTGTTGATCGCCGGCGGCAGGGCCGGTGAGTACCATTGGCGTGTAAGCCGTGATGCGGCGATTAAGACGACCATCAACATTCACATTCCAGCCTTGCTGATCGTTACGAAGCTCAACAATAGAAACCCCAACCGCAGCTTGTGAACGGCGAACTTTTTCGGCGGTTAATGTTTTACCGTGATCATTAAATAAAGTGGCGTAATCGGTGCTTTCATTGTTTACCGCTAAAACGGCACGCGATTGGCTGAGTGGCAAAAATGTCATGCCATCGTTATTGTCACCAAATTGGTTTTCTTGATCGGTGGCTGAGTTGGTTTGGGAAAAAAGAGTAGCTTTAGGTTTAATTGAATCACCCCAAGCGATAAGCGGTTGAGCAAGATAACCTTTTGGAACCACAACGGTATCTGAGGTTGAGGCTGCGATAGGATTAAAGCCAATAACGGTCGAGTCGCTGTGTTTTTTTGTCATCGCATTGGCTAATGGCGAGGTCGCAAAAAAAGCAATAGAACTTCCTACTGCCGTTGTTTGTAAAAATCGACGTCGACTTAAGCTATTGTCGATAATTTTTGAAAAATCAGAAGGTGTAGATAAAAGGTTATTTGAATGATCATCGTGTTCAATATGGCTCATAACAGCTTCCTTGGTCTATTTTTAGTTTGACCAAGAGGCTAAGGCTTCTATGTTAAATAAATATGACGATCTATTTACGTTAATATTTCATGCGAGATATTCCCGCCTTACTTGCCGCCTCATTGCAACTTCAATTACTTTGGGTATAAATGCTGAGAAGGTCACAATGAGTACTCCAAAATACGTTATGGATTCACGTTGCGATTAATGGGGTTTTGCAAAGAAATCAAGGTTTCAGTGGACTGAACTTCATCAATTGCTTGCAGCTTATTGATCAAAACATGCTGTAATTCTTCGATGTTTTTACACATCAGTTTGACGAAAATATTGTAAGCGCCGGTGGTGTAATAGGCTTCAACCACTTCATCGAGGGCATTTAGTTTTGCGATCGTGGAATGATAATCACGCGCCGCGTTTAAGTTAATCCCAATAAAACAGCACACATCATAGCCAAGCTTTTTCTCATTAATGACCACTTCGGTGCGCTCAATAATATTCGCGGCGCGCATTTTTTCTACCCGAACATGTACGGTGGCTGGGCTAACATTAAACATTTTAGCCATTTCGGCGTATGGGGTACGAGCATCGGCCATCAAAGTTTTGAGAATATCTCGATCAAGTTGGTCGAGTTTAGGTACGTTATTTTGCATGCTGTCTTCCTGATCCTGAATAGAATATAATTTATCACAGATTGACGCCTATCTAATCTTATCGATTATATTTCCTTTGTGCGCGGTTGAACGCCTTCATCTGTGAAGTGGTCAGGTTAATTATTATTTATCTATTTAGAGGTTGCCGATTGTGCAGTTGAACTTATGTTGTGAAGCGCCAGAAAGAATGGCGGAACTGCAAGAACTTGCCCAACGCTGGCAGCTGACTCATCAAGTTGACTCCGTATTTGCCCTGGTTTTAACTTCTGACAGATTAGAACTGCGCAAATTAGATGAGCCTAAATTAGGGGCTATTTATGTTGATTTGGCGGGTGGAGCGGTAGCACATCGGCGTAAGTTTGGTGGTGGGAAAGGGCAAGCAATCGCCAAAGCGGCGGGATTAAATAAAGGCGCTAGACCCACGGTTTTAGATGGTACCGCTGGGTTGGGGCGAGATGCCTTTGTATTGGCCTCATTGGGTTGTAAGGTGCAGATGGTTGAGCGTAATCCAGTGGTGGCGGCATTGTTAGATGATGGGTTAGCGAGAGCCAAACAAGATCCCGAAATCGGCGGTTGGGTGAGTGAGCGAATGAGCTTGCTGCATGCTTCTAGTCATGACGCTTTGACGCAATTAACACAGCAAGCTGACTTTGTAATGCCAGATGTCGTTTACCTTGATCCTATGTATCCGCACCCTGAAAACAAAAAGAAATCGGCATTAGTCAAAAAAGAGATGCGCGTTTTTCAATCTTTAGTCGGGGCAGATAACGACGCGGATGCGCTGCTTAAACCAGCATTATCGCTCGCCACTAAACGAGTGGTGGTGAAGCGTCCTGATTATGCGGATTGGCTAGATAATCAAAAACCAAGTATGGCGATTGAAACCAAAAAGAATCGTTTTGATGTGTATGTGTTAAACGCCATGACAGAAAAATAGAACGCGTAATAACGAACACTTGACCTAACGTTCACAAAGATATTGAAATTTATTCGTTATTAGATGGTCTTATCTACTTGAATGGCACATTAAAAAAAGAGAGCAATATGAAATCTACGACCTTATTACTATCATTAGCGTTATTGCTACCTGCGACCACATTTGCGGCAACGTCAACTGCGGATTCAGCTTGTTCTGAATTGAACAACAAGATCATTGTCGGGGAAAAAGAATGGCTGACGGTGATGAATACCGATCAAAGAACAATTGCTAAAGTGGATACGGGGGCAACGACCTCTTCCATTAATGCGCTCGATATTAAAGACTTTGAAAAAGACGGCAAAGATATGGTGTCATTTAAACTTAAATCAAAAGATAAAGTCAGTGATACGATTACATTGCCAGTAAAACGTTGGGTTAAAATCAAGCAGTCTTCGAGCACTAAACTGTCTCGCCGTCCAATCGTTGATCTTGAAATTAAGCTCGGTGATAAAACCTACACCACCCCATTTAACCTGGTCGATCGTGATCATATGATTAGCGATATATTACTTGGTCGCTCATTCCTAAATCCGATCGCTTTGGTCGATGTTGAGCAAAAATACATTTATAAATAAGCGTTGTTATCAATGATGCTCAAAGTTTAAGTGAAGAGTTTAAGGTGCTTATGGCGTATCGCTATAGGCACCTTAAACTGTTAATAAGATAAGATAAGATAAGATTTAGATAGGTAATTTTGAGTATTGCATGACTAACTCAGCAATACTTTTAGTCGCAAACTTCTTCATTAAACTAGAACGATGTACTTCCACGGTTCTGACCGCAATACACAAATCATCGGCGATTTGTTGATTCTTCATACCTTTCACGATTAACGCTAAAATTTCTTTTTCTCTTTCGGTTAATGATGCAAATGCCAATTGGATGGTGATGGTTGCTTGTACTTGGCGTGAATATTCACATGCTTTATCTATTGCCTGAGCGAGCTTGAATCCATCGACTGGTTTTTGCAGGAAATCCACCGCGCCTTGTTGCAGAGCTTCAACTGCCATCGGGACATCGCCGTGTCCAGTTAAATACACCACTCCTAATGGGCTGCATTGTGCGATCAATTGTTGATGGACTTGTTGGCCGCGCATTAATGGCATACGGCTATCCAGTACGACACATCCTGCCTTGTCTAATTGAGCATGATTGAGAAAATCGGGTCCATTAGAAAAACACGTCACCGAATAATCTAATTCTTGTAATAAGAAAGCCAATGAATCGAGTACGGAATCATCGTCATCGACGAGATAAATAGGAAGCGTCATTATACTTATTTATTCCTTAAGATGATGGAGTGCTAGATAGTTGAGTGAGAGCACTATAGGGCAGTTGAATGCGAGCTTCACAACCATGAGGCTGAATGGATTGTAAGCTGAAATAGCCACGATGGTGCTCAATAATATCGTGGCAAATCGATAAACCAAGCCCTAACCCTTCCTCTTTAGTGGTCACAAATGCAGCTTGTAAATGTTCAATTGGATGACTTAGCCCCGCGCCATTATCAGTAATAATAATATGGGCTTCGCTTGCAAGATATTCGACCACAATCTTAATGTGATTATCCAATGGATCACCGTGACTTAAGCAAGAGTCGGCTGCATTGTTGAGTAGATTAATCAGTACTTGTTGTATTCCGACTGGATCAAGATGAACGTCACGAGCATGACCAATGGTTTGAGTATGAATATTCACATGTTTAAGGCTTAAATCATGGTGTAGCAGAGCAATGGTGTCATCTATAATCGCTTGAATATTGAAATCCCTAGTGGCAACTGGCCGTCTAGTGATTAAGTTACGTAAGCGTTGCACGATCGCATCGACACGTACCACTTGTTGCTCAATTTTGTCCATGACCGGAGCGAGATCTTCCGCTTTGGCGCCCTTAGATATTTTAAGTATTGCCCCTTGATTATAATTACGGATCGCGGCCAAAGGCTGGTTGATTTCATGCGCTAGGTTGCTGCCCAACCCGCCGACAATGGCGACTCGCTGTGCATGTTCCAGCATTTGGCTTTTCTGTTTCAGGTCGTAGTTGGCTAAGTTCAACAATTTTTGATTACGATTAAAGCGGTATTCCAACCAAAAATGATAACCGCTGAGTGCCAAGAATAAGATTAATGCCCCCCATGCCCATTGTTGATTTTGCTTTAACCACAATAATGCTTGTTGCCACCAAGGCGTTTGTAATGGATGTATATCGAGTTCTTGATATAGCTTATCAATACGGTGTGGGCTAATTGGGGAGGCCCAACCTTTTGATTGGGCAGCTTTTGCTGCAACGCTGTCGGCAGGCAGGTTGAGTAACGCTTTAGCGACATTGGTGGCAAGACCTTCACTGGCTTTACTGGTTTTGGCAAATGACCAGTTGGGATAAAGCGGGGTGGAGACGGAGCAAGGAAAGCCTGGAGGCGGGTTATTATTAATGACGCGAAATTTTTCAGCATCAATTAATCCTTCCTTGGCCATGTTCTCAAGTAAACAGGCAGGCGTAATTGCCACATCGGCGCGGTTATCACGCAGTTGATAGATCATGGCGTCTAATGGAAATCCAATGTACTCAACGTGCTGAAAGAAGTTTTGTGGGTTTTGTTGCTGTGATTTTAAATATTGTTTTAAAGTCAGAAAGCCGCCAAAGGCATCGGGTGAAACCGCCACGGCGTTCGAGTGTTGTAAATCGCCCAAATTTAAAAAAGGACTATTCACTCTTACTACTAAAGCACTGCCTAATGCTTGACTGGTACCATGTGGCCAAGGGCTGTTTAACGTGGCGATCCAAGACAGTGGGAATTGCCGCCCAAGTATGACGGATTGACCAGGATTGGTGATCGCAAATTCGACGGTGTCTTCACGCACGGCTTGTTCTAGCTGCTCTAAATTACTGGGTAATAACTCAAACTGATATTGAGGAAGTCGGAGGTTGAGCCAATCAATCGTAGGCTGCCAACGTTGTATTGCGTCAACATTGCCGCGTGGCGCTAAAACGGCAACCTTGATGATAGGCGCTTGAGGTTGCTGCGCATAAGCGTTTAGGCTCAATAGTGGGCTGCAAAATGGAATAAGCAGCAGACAGAATAAGCATCTTATTTTTCGAACATGGATGAGATGCGTCAAATTGTATCCTTTTATGCCAAATTAAATGATGAGTAAGAAGTGATGCGCTCCTCTATACCTAAAATCGTGACTGTTTTAAATAAATTGCACCTCTTTATTCTAGCCTAATTTGTTCTAGATCAAGTGAGGTTCGCTTATGTGGAAAACCACAGTAGAGCAAAAATTACCCATTAGAGAGAATACCTCTTAAGAGCTAGTATCACCAAGGTAGATTCTAATGGATAAAACGAAACGTCGATTTTTTAGTGGTATAGGTGCTATCACCGCAGGCGCTGCCATCATTCCTGTGACCAGTGTCGCCGCGACACCCATTATTCGCAATAACCAAGAACCTGATCGCCAAGGCATGAAAGGTAAGCGTTATGCGATGGTGGTTGATTTGCGTAAATGCATTGGCTGCCAAGCGTGTACTGTGGGGTGCAGTATTGAAAACCAGGCGCCAATCGGCCAGTTTCGAACCACGGTTAAGCAATATGAAGTCACTTTAGATGATGGTTCAACTGCAACCAAACAAACTAAAATGTTTACTTTGCCGCGTCTTTGCAACCATTGCGAAAACCCACCTTGTGTTGCTGTCTGTCCGGTTCAAGCTACTTTTCAGCGTGAAGATGGCATTGTCATGGTGGACAACAAACGTTGTGTTGCCTGTGCTTATTGCGTGCAAGCTTGCCCTTATGATGCTCGTTTTATTAATGAAGAAACGCTCACCGCCGATAAATGTACTTTTTGTGCTCATCGTTTAGAGCAAGGTTTACTGCCCGCTTGTGTCGAAACTTGCGTGGGTGGCGCTCGGGTGATTGGGGATATTAAGGATCCAAACAGTGAAATTAGCCGTTTATTAGCCGAGCATAAAGATGACATTAAAGTATTGAAGCCAGAAGAAGGCACCAATCCTCATGTGTTTTACATTGGTTTAGCGGCCGAGTTTACCTCTCATATTGGTAGCGGAAATGTTGACGCTAGAGCCGCGATTTACGATCCGGCTGAAGTTCACAATAAAGGAGCGAACTTATGAGCATTACTGAAGTATTAGTTCCCATGCAAGATGTCGCTTGGCTGCCGTGGGCGGTGCAATATTTTTTCTATATTGGTAGTGCTTATGCGGCGGCAATTTTATTTTTAATTAGCTTAGTGTTGCGAGATAAGACCAGCCATCAACTGAGAGCATCATTCGCATTATGTTTAGCCATTTGCGCCATTGTTGGCCCATTAGCTTTAACCGCTGATTTACACCAACCCGGCCGAGCATGGCATTTCTTCACTCATCTAACATCGTGGTCTTGGATGTCACGTGGCGCATTATTATTGCCGTTATTTTCAATGCTGTCTGTTGCGGCGGCGTGGTTGTATTTACGTCCCGATATTGATCAATTAGAGAAAAGCGAGCATAAAATTGTACGTTTATGCTCAATGCTAACGCTAGGAAAATGGCAAATATCCAATCGATTAATGATAACGGTGGCGGCTATCACCGTGCTTTCTGGTTTGTCGATTGCGATTTACACCGGCATGGAGATTGCGGTGGTGGCATCACGCCCAATGTGGCATCAGCCTGCTTCGCCGATAATTTGGTTTGTCACGGCTTTCTTTGGCGCCATTGGATTTAGTCTGTTCATTTTAAGTTTCTTATCGAGCAATGAACCAACCCAAACGTTAACGTCAACCGATGTTAGTTTATTAAAACGCAGCGTGGTGATCTGCTCGGTGTTATCACTGATTTTATTACCAATTTGGGTATCCAATGGTGCGTATATGGATTTACTTCATTACGGACAATGGTTCGCCAATTTATTGCTGATGATGGGCGCATTCGCCGCGTGCTTGGTGATGTCGTTATGGCTTTTACGCGGTCATCAATTTAAGCGTATCAGTTTGTGGGTTGCGAGCGCGTTAACCATTTCAACGTGTTGGTCGATTCGTTGGATGACTATGATCGAAGTGCAAACATTGCCAAAGTTTGATGTTGGCCCTTACCCCTACGATGTGCCATGGGGCGCACCGGGGATTTTAGGTGTGGTTGGTATGGCCGGATTATGGTTATTACTGGCGATGATATTAACGGAGATCGTCTCCGCCAAGGGAAATCAGCCTCAATTAATGGCAGTAGATTCAGGAAAAACAGCATCAAATTCATCACAACCAGTAAGAGGTCATCATGGATAATAAACGTCGTAAGTTTTTAAAATCTGGTCTTGCTGTTGGTGGTGGTGTTGCATTTGCTGCCGGTTATGCCTCTACCGCTAAACATACTGCAGAGGGTATTTTAGAAGGTACATCGGGTGAAAAAACCAAACATGCGCATTTTGGTAATTCATTAGAGCCAGAATACTACGTCAAAAATGGTAATTTGATCGCCAATGATAAACAACGAGTTGCACCTTCGATGTGCTTTGGTTGCTATAGTTTATGCGGTGTGCGTGTGCGTATTGATAACGAAACGGATAATATTTTGCGCATTGCGGGTAATCCGTATCATCCGCTTTCGAGTGAACAAAAAATCCCATTCGAAATGCCAGTTAAAGAGGCATATTTGTCGCTAACGGGTGAGGCGGGCATTGAGGGTCGTTCCACTGCTTGTGCGCGTGGCAATGCCATGATGGACGTACAAAACAGCCCATATCGCGTGACTCAACCATTAAAGCGAGTGGGAAAACGTGGAGAAGGGAAATGGCAGCCAATCAGTTTTGAGCAGTTGGTTAAAGAGGTGGTGGAAGGTGGTGATTTATTTGGTGAGGGTCACGTCGATGGCTTGCAAACGATTCGCGATCTTAAAACACCATTGGATGCGAATAATCCAGAATATGGTCCATTAGCTAATCAGCTATTAGTGACCAATGCGACCAATGAAGGGCGTGATGATATTTTAAAGCGTTTTGCCTTCAATAGTTTTGGCACGCGAAATTTTGCCAATCATGGTTCGTATTGTGGTTATGCATTCCGCGCCGCTTCGGGGGCTTTTTTACATGATTTGGATAAATTCTTACATCTCAAACCCGATTATGAACATGTGGAGTTTGCTTTGTTTATTGGCACTTCGCCAGCGCAAGCGGGCAATCCATTTAAGCGCCAAGCTCGTCAATTAGCCAAAGCTCGTACACGTGATAATTTTGATTATGCGGTGGTGACGCCAGTATTGCCAATGACATCAAGTTTAGCTGCTGGTCATAACAACCAATGGGTATCGATTAAACCAGCCAGTGATTCGGCATTAGTTTTTGCCATGATGCAATGGATGTTTACCTATGATCGTTACAACAAGGATTACTTAGCTCAGCCAAGTGCCGAAGCGATGAAAGCAGCCGGTAATGCTCATTGGTGTAATGCGACACATCTGGTGATCACCGAGATTGGGCACAAGCGTCAAGGTTCGATGTTACGAGCATCCGATATTGGTTTACCTTTTGATGGGCAAGCGCATTCAGACAGCGATCCTTATATCGTAATTGATGAAGCATCTGGCGAATTGGCGGTCAACACTCAAGCTAAGCCTGCGCGTTTGTTGGTAGAACAAAGTGTTGAAACCAAACACGGCATGTTGCAAGTGGCGTCTTCTTTGCAAAAATTAAAACACAGCGCGTTTGAACACAGCATGCAACAGTGGAGCGAGTTGTGTGAAGTGCCGGTGGAGAAAATCATTGAGCTAGCGGATAAATTCACTCGCCATGGTCATAAAGCGGTGGTGGATACCCACGGTGGCAACATGCACACCAATGGTTTTTATAATGGCTACAGTATTTTAATGCTCAACGCTATGGTGGGAAATATTAATAAAAAAGGCGGCATGATGGCCAAAGCGGGCGGTTGGCCAACCTCTGGCGCGGGGCCTCGTTACGATTTCACCAAGTTTACAGGCAAAGTTGCGCCGACAGGGGTGTTTTTATCGCGTAGTAAGTTCCCATATGAAAAAACCACGGAATACAAAAACAAAGTAGCCGCAGGGGAGTCCCCTTATCCAACGCGCGCACCTTGGTATCCGATTTCGGCGCCGTTATTAACCGAGCATTTAACTGCTGCGATTGATGGTTATCCGTATCGTTTAAAAGCGTGGATCAACCACATGGGTAACCCGTTATACGGCATTCCTGGCTTGGTCACTTTGCTTAAAGATAAGCTGAGCGACCCAAAACAATTACCTTTGATAGTATCGGTCGATGCGTTTATTAATGAAACCAGCGCCATTTCTGACTACATCGTGCCTGATACCGTCACATATGAAAGTTGGGGAATGGCAGGGCCGTGGCATGATGTTCCAACTAAAGCTGTCACGGCTCGTTGGCCGGTCGTTACACCGCGCACCGAAAAAACGAAAGATGGTCGTTCAGTTTGTTTAGAAACCTTTTTGATCGATGTGGCGAAAGCGATGAATCTAGGCGGTTTTGGTGATAACGCGATTCAAGATGCACAAGGTAACTGGCATGGCATTCACTCTGCTGCTGATTACTATCTGCGCAGCGCGGCGAACTTAGCCTATATTGCTGGTGGCGCGCCGAAAGCGTCTGCGGAAGATATTCACTTTTCTGGCCTTGATCGCTTATTGCCGGAAATGCAAAGAGTTCTCAATGCAGAAGAGTTTGCCAAGGTGGCCTTTATTTATGCGCGTGGTGGTCGTTTTGAGAATTTATCAGAAGCTTATAAAGGCGATTTGATGAAATATCAATGGCAAAAACCAGCAGCAATTTGGAATGAAAAATTGGGCACATCACGCAATACCATGACCGGTGAATTGTATTCAGGTTGTCCGACTTGGTTCCCGCAGAAATTGGCCGATGGCACACCAATGGATAAGCAATTTCCAAAATCAGAATGGCCATTTACGTTAACCAACTTTAAATCGAATGTGCACAGCGCAATATCAAACCTATCGCCACGTTTAAATTCAGTTAAAGGGGTGAATCCGGTTTATATTCATCCGCTTGATGCCAAAAATTTTGGTGTTAAAACGGGTGATGTCTTTACGGTTGAAACACCAACTCGATCACTAGAAGCGATTGCCATGATTGTCGATGGTATTCGCCAAGGTACATTGGGGTTCGAGCATGGTTTTGGGCATACCGAATTAGGTGAGCGAGCGCATTGGATTGGAGATAAGCAACAACCAGTGAAAGTGAAAACCTTCGGTGATGGCGTCAATATTAATGATATTGGTATTATCGATCCTACGCGTGAAGGTAAAGGTGTATTGCTTGATTGGGTGGTGGGTTCAGCCGCTAGGCAAGCAATACCCGCTAAGATTACATTGAGTTAAGCTTAAGCAAGCCGGTAGAAATGAAATGGGCAGCCAAGTTGGCCGCCCATCTTTTTATTTTTAGAAGTGGCGTTTATTGGGCAACTTTCTTTTTTACCCAGATTTCATTGACCCAAAGTGAAAGTAAGATCACCGCGCCACCTAACGCTAGGCGAGTGAGATCGACATCGCGGTTCCAAATAAAAATATTGACCACTAATCCTGCTGGTACTAATGCATTGTTCATTACCGCGAGCGCGCCAGCATTCACCATGCACGCGCCTTTATTCCATAAGAAATAGCCTAGGCCAGAAGCAATCAATCCTAAATAGATCAAAATTCCCCATTGCAGATTGGTAGTTGGAAGTTTGTCAGTATGCCCCAGCAATAAGAAGGCAATGGTGGCGACAATAAACGCCCCAATATAAAAATAGCCAAAGATCACGCGTTGTGGCAATTGAACGCTTTCTTTTTCCATTACATATTTATAACCGACTTGTCCAATCGCAAAGCATAAATTCGATGCTTGTACTACCAAGAAACCAATCAAAAAGTTGTCGTTAACGCCTGAGAACTTAATGATGGCGGCACCGAAAACGGCAATGGCGGCAGTGATTAAATACCAAGGCGAAAACTGGCCCTTAAGTAAGTCATAAATTAAGGTGACATAAAGCGGAGTAAATACGGTGAATAGCAATACTTCTGGTACGGAAAGCAATAAGAAAGATTGATAATAGAAACAATACATTAAGCCGAGTTGTAGGCCACCAATCGCCATGAGCTTTATCATTAAAGCGCGAGGGATCCCTTTGAATCTTAAGAAGGGTAAAAAAAGCGCACCCGCGAGGGCGATACGTATCCAAACCGAAAACCAAGCATCCACTTGACCGGAAAGATAAACACCGATCAAGCTAAATGAAAACGCCCACAATAAGGTGACCGCAGAAAGATAAAACATGACGAATTCCTGTAAACCAAAAGTAATTCTCCAAGTTTACCTTGATCTAAAATAAAATCAGCCTAATCTTCGCTTTCTTTTATCTTGGCGTTCGGGTTATTTAGTCCTCCAGAGGCACGATCAGCATATCGACCGGAGAGTCATTGATCATTTGTCGAGACGTTGAAAGTAGTTTGCTCCAGAAATCTTTGTGATGCCCACACACGACTAAATCAATATTAATCTGTTTAATAGCATTGCGAATTTCATTACATAAGTCGCCACTAGAAACAATAATCTCACTGACAGGGTAGTCGAGTGCTTGCACTAAAGTGTGTATTTTTGCTTGGGCTGCTTCCAGCATCGCATTCTGGGTTTCAGCAAAATTGATTTCCATAAAGCCGGTGTACATATCGGTGAAGTTCACATCAATATGGACCAGAGAAAGCTGTGCATTTAAAGCGCAAGCAAGCTCAGCGGCTTTTTTAGCTAATACTTCACTGTCTTCAGATAAATCCACTGCGACTAAAATATGTTTATATGTCATATCAATCTCCAATACATACGATTTTATAAGTTTAGGTCTAAACTCATAGTACGCCTCAATTTTAAAAAAAAATAGATGCAGTGTCACAATCGTTACTTAGATATTTTTCTTATTTTAGATAGTTAGAATGCTGATTTTTCAATAGGTAAGTAAAAGTAATGGATTTGTCACAGCGGGGTTTGAGCAACATGATATAGTGGTGCTAGAGCGTCAATATTCATTAACGTAGGAGTTTTTTATGCTGTCAAAAGCGATGATCGATAATTTAAATGATCAAATAAATCTGGAGTTTTTCTCATCCAATCTATACTTACAGATGAGTGCTTGGTGTGAAGACAAGGGCTTTGAAGGTGCGGCAGTATTTTTACGCAAGCATGCCGTAGAAGAAATGGAGCATATGCAACGTTTATTTACTTATGTTAGCGAAACCGGTGGTTTACCGATTTTAGGTGCGATTGATGCACCAAAACATCAGTTTAAAAGCCTTGGTGAAGTGTTCCGTGAAACCTACGAGCATGAGCAAATGATTACTGACCGAATTAATAAATTGGCCCATGCCGCTTTCACTACGCAAGACTACTCAACCTTTAATTTTTTACAGTGGTATGTTGCAGAGCAGCACGAAGAAGAAAAATTATTCAAAGGTATTTTAGACAAGCTAGAATTAGTTGGAGAGGACGGAAAAGCGCTCTTCTTTATTGATAAAGATCTAGCAGAGTTAGCTAAACAAGGCTCATCTTCTGTGATGGCAAGTTCGACTACCGCTTAATTTCGGTATCGAATGATAAGATAAGGACTGATTGTCTTTTTCTTCTCTCATCACAAGACGGTGTTTGGAGGGAAAGATGATCAGTGCTGATACTTTACTTATTGCGTTTACGCTCGTAACCGCTATCAATCTGGTGCGATACCTAACCGCACTTCGCTCACTCATTTTTATTATGCGAGAAGCACACCCATTGCTGTATCAGCAAGTCGACGGGCGAGATTTCTTCCATACTAACGGTAATGTTTCCAAGCAAGTACGCTTATTCCACTATTTAAAAAGCCGTGATTATTTAAATCACTACGAACCTGTTTTTATCGCTAAGTGCGCCAAAGTCCGTGACTTGTTCATGTTATCGGCTGGTTTACTTGGGTTGACGTTATTGATGGCTTTTATTGCTTAGCTGATATTACCAATATACTTTGTCTCCCATCATTTAAGGATGTGCTAAAATCGCGCATCTTTTTTGTGCGGTAGAGTAAGTTATGAGTAATCATTTTGATGTTGTGATCATTGGTGCTGGTGCGGCTGGGTTGATGTGCGCAGCGGAAGCGGGAAAACGTGGCCGAAAAACCTTAGTGATTGATCATGCTAAAAAACCGGGACGTAAAATTTTAATCTCTGGTGGTGGTCGCTGTAATTTTACCAATTATGATGTTAGCGCCAATAACTTTGTTTGCCAAAACCCACACTTTGTAAAATCAGCTTTATCGCAATACACGCATTGGGATTTCGTTAGCTTGGTGTCTAAATACGGCATTGAATTTGAAGAGCGTGACCATGGGCAATTATTTTGTCTATCCGCTAATGATGAAGATAAGAACCCAGCCAAAAACATCGTTAGTATGTTACTTAAAGAATGTGATTTTCCCCATGTATCACAATGGTATCGCTGTGATATTCAAGAGATTAAAAAAACAGAGACGGGATTTTCCTTCCACTCTATTTCGAGCAATAAAGAGCAAACGGGTGAAATCACTTGTGAGTCTTTGGTGATCGCAACCGGTGGTCTTTCAATGCCAAAACTGGGCGCAACCCCGTTTGGTTATCAAGTGGCGGAGCAGTTTGGTTTACCAATCGTGTCAACCAGTGCTGGTTTAGTGCCTTTTACTTTGCACAAGGAAGATAAAGAAGCGTTTGCTGAGCTGTCTGGCATTGCCGTTCCGGCAGAAATTACCGCGCAAGATGGTACGCTGTTTAAAGAAGCCTTACTGTTTACGCATCGTGGTTTGTCTGGCCCATCGGTGCTGCAAATCTCTTCCTTTTGGCGAGCAGGTCAAACGGTCACTATCAATCTTGTTCCTAATGATGATGTGCTTGAATTACTGACACAATCACGAGAAAAGCATCCTAACCAAAGCCTTAAAAATAGCCTGTCCAAAATATTACCAAAACGTTTAATGGAAGTGTTTATTGACCGAAAATTGTTAAATGACAAACCACTTAAACAGTTTACGCCTAAAGAGATTCAAGCCGTTGTTATTCAATTAGAGCAATGGCAAGTACTACCCAATGGTACAGAAGGTTATCGCACCGCAGAAGTCACTTTAGGTGGTGTAGATACCAATCATCTATCCTCTAAAACCATGCAATGCAAAGACATCCAAGGTTTGTATTTTATCGGCGAAGTGGTAGATGTAAGCGGTTGGCTAGGAGGCTACAATTTCCAATGGGCTTGGAGTAGTGGTTTTGCTGCTGGGCAATGGGTCTAGTCATGTGTAGAGACAATAAAGTTTGCCCGTAAGCATTAAAGTTTGCCCGTAAGAGCATTTTCAGACAATAAAGTTTGCCCGTAATGAGGTTGTTTACTATGCTTTTAGGACATGAATTTTATTGGATTTAACTATGCCTCGTGGACGGAAGTTAGAATCGCTACAAGACTTTGAACGTGCTTTGAAGAATAAATATGGAATTGGTCAAGGCCCAGAGTATAAGCCTTGGCTGAGGATTCAAGATGTAAAGTCTAATGGTGTGCGTTCATTAATCTATGGTCGAAAAACACATAGAGAGCACCATATGATGTCATTAATAGAGTCAGAGCTATTTTATTTAGCTGAGTTTTCAAATAATGTCATCGATATCAGAGAACAATTTCCGTTACTCCCTCTTACCTATACTCAAAAAATAGCAAAGCTACTTGGGGTTGAGCATCCTAAGCATCCTAAAACAAAAGAACCCATTATCATGACAACGGATCAGTTGCTCACGATCGACTCCTCTGAAGGTATCAAATACCATGCAATTTCTGTAAAGCCTGAGGGTGATTCGGGAAATTTGCGTGTACTAGCAAAAATTGATATTGAACGTATTTGTTGGGAATTACTTGGGGTCAAATTTAGTTACTTTACTGGTAATGAATTAACGAGAGTTCAGAGCAGTAATCTTGAATGGGCAGCATCACCTTTTAGAGAGCATCCTATAAGTTTTTCTTGTGAGCAAATCGATAATGCTCTATCCACAATAGTCGCAGGACAATTTTTTATTGAAGATCTTTGCAATCAGTTAGTTTCAATGAATATTACCTCTTATGATAACGCTTTACTGTTAATTCGTTTTCTCATTGTGGATAAGTTTATTGATGTTGATCTATCTTTCAATATTCCCGAATCTGGTCTAATTAATATTAAGTCTGTTACTAAAAGTCAAGGGAGTATCTAATATGGTGCTTCCTAGGAATAGCGTTTGGAATGTGAATAATTCGAACTTGGTTGAAGATGGGCTTTATCGTCTATTGGATATCATTCAGGATGTTGAGTCTGTCATCTTATTTTCGCTTGGCAATACTTCTGCGACAGTAAGGCCGATAGCTGTTTCATTAGAAAGTTTCACAGAGCTTGTATCTAGTCGTAAAGCTAAAAGGTCAAAATATGAATTGCCGGCTTATCTATTGATTGACGAAGAAAACATTCCTAATGAGTATATTGTTCGTCGAGATAAGAATTATCATTTAGTAAAAAGCATCATATCAGATAGAACCTTTCTTTTTGATTATGCGACTAAGAAACGCTCACCTCAACTTGCTGAGTATTCCAAAATAATTAATGTTGATCGTAAATCTTTAGCTCGGTTACTTACTACTTATTGGAGGAATGGACAAGATAAGATGGCTTTGTTACCGGCATTTTCAAACAGCGGTGGTGCTGGGCAAGATAGAGTGCCAACAACGGTACCATTAGGCGCTCCAAAACAACCAAGAACAGTTACTGTTGATAGAGCTGTTAAATTTATTGTAACTGATGTCGATAGGACCAAATTTAGAAAAGCGTTAAAGAAATATTATCTTAAAGAGTCAGGACTGACTCTATCAAAAACCTATAAAAACCTATTAAAAGATAGCTATTCGAAAGAGATAAAATTAGCTCAGGCACAAGAAAGGTTTCCTTGTATACCAACCTTGAAGCAGTTTAGTTATTGGCGGAAAAAATTGCTTACTAAAGATGAAATTATTAAACAACGAATGTCAGAAAATGATTACCTTAGAAATAAAAGGGGGGTTTTAGGTAGTGTTACAGACCGGAGCTACCTACCGGGATCTCATTTTGAAATTGATGCTACCGTTGCTGATGTACATATAGTTTCTGAGCTTGGTTCTCAATATGTTTTAGGTCGGCCGACGATTTATATCGTTGTTGACAGAGCCAGCCGCATGATTGTTGGTATGCATGTCTCGCTTTATCATGCTTCTTGGCGTGCTGCTAGGCAAGCATTAACAAATAGCTTCTTACCTAAATCAATTTATTGTAAAAGTTTTGGGGTGGATATTGAAAATTCAGAGTGGCCCTGTGCTCATATCCCTACAGAGTTGGTTTGTGATAATGGGGAAATGATAGGAGTACAGGCGAATAAAGCTTTGACTCCGATGACTCGATTATCATTTACTCCCCCATATAGGCCTGATTGCAAAGGTGTTGTTGAGAAGCGATTTGATATTATCAACAAAGAATTACTTCATGAGTTACTTGGTACAACTAGAGGCGGTCTGGTTGTTCGAGGTGCTCGAGATCCTAGAAAAGACGCAATTTATACACTTAAAGAAGTTACAGCTGAAATAATAAAATCAGTACTGGAGCATAATCGATCTATTCTTGATGATTTGGCTTTTTCTAGTCCCTTACTTATTGAGAATGACCTGTCACCAACACCATTGAATTATTGGAAGATACATGTAGCAAAACATATGCATGAACTTCAATCAGCTAATCTTGATGAAGTTATTGCTCGATTGCTTCCCTCCGCTGAAGTAAGTATGACGAGAAGTGGTATATATTTTAATAGAATGTATTACTCATGTTCAGAGGTTGAGGAGCTTAATTTGGCATCTGTCGCTAGGTCATCGGGGCGTTGGCGGCTAGAGGCTCGTATTGATGAAAACACAACGAATTATATTTATGTTCGTTTAGATAGAAATAAAGGATTTGTTCGATGTGACTTATTACCTCGTAGTCGAATGCTAAGTGATAAATCTATGTTTGATGCAAACTTTATTCAAGATTGGTTAGATAATAAGAATGAGTTAACACCAATATCAACATCCTCCATTGATGATCATAAGCACAGGCAAGAGGTGACCCGACAAGCGAAACGTAGAAGAGACGGTGAAGCGAAAGTTTCTTTTAGGGAGAAATCTCATAACACTCGGCAGAGACGAAAAGAAGAGTTAGAAGCAACAACAAACAGTGCAACGACTTCGAAAACAGCCATTATTAATAATATACCGACCAATTTACCTTCTGAAGATAAAGTTATTCCATTGCCAAAAGGTAGAAAAAGAAAAACCAGTGGAGATGGGATGTGAGAACTGAGAAAGCAGTATATCAAGATGCAATTTTACCTGAACATCAGGGCAATCCACTTATTGAAGCTCTTCCCATGAAACAAGGATGGGAAAATGTGATGGGATCGTTTAGTAATTATCCTGATTACTCAGAAGAAATAGCCGAACATCCCGATCCATTAATCCGTGATGAATACTTAAATCGTATTGAAGAAATTAGGCAGCCGTTAACCGATTATGAAGCATGTTTTAGAGCAGTAGAGAGAGCGATTAAAAAAGGATATTCCGCCAAGAACCCTCTTAGCCCCACAACGGCTCAATTTTTACATTATTTGGTTGATGAAAAACCGAATATAGAGCCGCGGACAGGTTTTTTTCAACCTAAAGGGGATGGACTTACCCTTATAGGCGAAAGTGGAGTAGGTAAAACTTCAATGATAGAGCAAGTTCTGAATTACTTCCCGAATGTTATTGAGCATGAAACTTATCAAGGGCAAGTATTAGAGTTCAGAAAACAAGTTGTTTGGATAAAAGTTGATTGCCCTAGTAACTCAAGTGTTCGAGATTTATGTGAAGAGATCCTATCGACACTAGATTTGACTCTTGATAGAGAAAAAACCAAGGCGGCAAGAACGATAGGAGCTTTGATACGACAGTTAGAGCAGTGCATGAAGTCAAGCTTTATTGGTATGTTAGTAATTGATGAAATGCAGAATCTAAAGTTTAAGAGAACGGGTGGGGAAAATAACTTATTAAGATTTTTACACAGGTTGGTGAATAAGCTAGGTGTACCACTTTTTTTCGTAGCAAACCCTCCTTTTGAACAATCATTATTTAAAGAGCTTAAAGCGGCCCGACGAGCAGAAAGTGGCTATCACCATACTATGTCAGTATTGGCTCGGGATAGTGCTTCATGGAATGCGTTTGTAGAGCAATTATGGCAATACCAGTGGACTAATGTTTACACGGATTTAACCGACGAATTAAATGATGATCTTCATACGCTCTCTGTGGGCAATATTGATATGGCAAGCCGTACCTACAGAGAAGCGCAAAGATTACTTATTGGAACTCACGATGAACGCATGACATCTACAGCATTGACATCTGGTAATGCTGTTGCTTGTGGCCTTTCAAGGCAGACAGAGGAGGTTAATGAGCTCAAAATGGTAATTTCCTTACCTAAAGGGAAGCAACGTAATGTTCATCGTGTAGCAAAAAGCACAATAAAAACTGTAGACAAAACAGGGGATATTATGAAACCTCAACATCCAGAATTTGCTTCACAGTTAATTGAATTGGTAGGCTCTGTCGATTTATTGAGTAGAATTAGGAACCCAGACCTTTGTCAACAAGCTAGCGAAGCAAATAACCCTATTGATTATCTGAGGGCGAAAAAGTTAATGCTGGAAAATCCACTTGAAGAACTATAATTAAAGCATGATTGGTTTGATAATAAGGTTTTCATGCAATTACCAAGTACACTCCCAGATGAAACCTTTCATAGCCGAATTTGCCGCCATTTTAGTTATAGCGGCTTAACGACGGCACAATATTTAGAAAAGATACTTGGTAATGAAAAATCTACTTTTCATCCTTATTTTGTCGGTGACCTAAGTAGAATGGCTGTCCTTATTAATGAGTATCCTATTGATATCATTAAGTATCAAAGTCTTAACTCTTTCTTTTCTTATTTTCTACCTAAATATAAGAATATAATTAATGATTCAAATGCCAAGGTCTCTCAAGTGATTAGAGCTTGCCAAGTATCCACGTTTCGTGAACGTGAACAATTAAGTATAAAATTCTGCCCTCAATGTGCAAAAGATGAAATTCAAGAATTTGGTGTATCGTATTGGCATTGCTTACATCAAATTTCAGGTGTTGAAGTATGTAGCAAGCATCATGTGTGGTTGATACATAGAGCGCTCCCAGAGCGAAGCCACATAAGCAATTACTTCTTCCCAAGTGAATATGCTGAAACTAAAAATTGCTCACCATTAGCCTTTGAGTTTGTAAATTATTGCCAAAGCGTATTGAATCAAACCCGAAATGCAGAGCTAAAAGTCCCCTTCAACTATAAAGAAATAATGAAAGATTGTGGGTTTATCACATTAAATGGGAGTATTAGACGGAAGACTTTAAGTGCAGAGCTGTATTACTTGGCACAGCAAGTGTTACCAAGGGGGCACCTTTTGCTGCCTCGTAGTAAAAGCGATTACTCATATTGGATAGAGACGTTTAAAGGGAGCTTGAATCAACCGCCCTTTAAGCATTTATTGATGAGTTTTTATTTGAACCATGTAGCCACGAGACAACTGTCATTACCATTAGCCACTGAACCTACACTTTCAAAAGATTTAGCTCTAGAAAAGTCTTGTTGTGACTTATTATTACGTGGATTTTCAATGGCTGATGTTGGGAGACAGATTAATAAAAGTCGATGCTATGTAAAATCCGTTGCATTAAGGAATAAAATTCCTGTAAATCTTAAGCCAAAGATTATTACTGAAGAATTAAAGGTTGATGTAATAGCGCTAGCGCGGAAAGGCTTTCACAGAAAAGTGATTGCGAATAAATACAAAATATCAACAGGGAGCGTTGAACTTATCATATCAACGACTAATGGGCTTGTTGAATGGCGAAGGAAATGCAAATGCCAATCTACGTCTCGTCGGTATAAAACTATAATTCTTCGCTACATATATTCTAATAGTCATAGCCTTAGAAAAGATGTAAAGAATGCCTGTGAGGCTGCTTTTTTCTGGTTATATCAGCATGATAGAAATTGGTTAGAGGATAACTTGCCGAGAGCCACAAAGACAAAACATGTAGATAAAATCAATTGGGAACAATTAGATGTAGAGCTTGCGGAAAAAGTGATTGAAATTTTGAGGTGCAATTCAAAACAAATAAGCAGAAGCGAATTAGATAGGCAATTAGGAGGGCATGGTTGGTTAATCTCGAAGAAAGAAAAACTCCCTAAAACATTGAATATTTTTTTATCTTATAAATGGTAATTGTCGTGGTCAACTAAAATTGGCCACGATATTAAAGCTGAATTGCATTTTGACCTGAGCATTTTGCTCGATGCATGGGGCTACCCACCGATTGATCGTGATGAAGTGTATAAAGAGATTTTTGGGCAGGCTGAGAATTTTAAGTGCAATGTGGCATAGGTAATGGGATAGTGATTTATTTATTTTTAAGAAATGCTCGGTAGTATTATGAATCTTAAGCATTTTGAAGATGAATCAGTTCATAGTTGGATTTTTCGTAATCTAATTGTCGAAGGGGAAATCGACTTTTCTACCATTCTTACCTCAGATGGGTATTGGTATAATAATGCCACCTTTCTTAAGAAATGCCCAGAAAGAATGGAGGGTATTGATGATGTTGAATTAATTCGATTTCTTCGATGTTCAGGAATGGCACATAAATCAGCAGGATTCTATGACAACCCTGTAGACTATTTAGATAAAGTTGAGAATATCTTTTATCCTTCATTAAAACGGGTACCCAAATCAAGTAGTTACGGCCCAATTCCTATTAGGTTTTGTCCTGATTGTATTTCAAGATCAATTAAAGAATATGGTTGTGCGTATTTTAAGTGGGAGTGGCTGGATGGAGTTAATTGCTCTGTACATAATACACTTCTTAAACAATTAAGTAGGTCTAAGCGGAAAAACATTGTTTCGACTATATCGAAAGTTTTAGCAGCCCATGAACTAGAACCAACGATGATTTGCAGCCTTAGTTTGGAATATACAAAAGTCCGTATTAGCAGTTATAGTTCTGCGCAACTACCTTTTCATATCATGCCTTGTTTTCTGTCTAACTTCCATTTTTGGGCTACAAGATGGAGGGAAGATCATAGTCTTGGGACTGATTTTTATAATTGGTATTATAAGAACAGAAGAAGAAAGCCTATATCTCGTGAATGCTTGCAGTGGGTTTTTGAAAAATATATGGAAGAATTCCCAAAGAAATCGAAACAATACATTTCAGAGTATGGAGAAGTTACCTGCGTTAAATTTGGAATAAATGGACCAGGTTTACTTTCTGAAAAGTTGCTCAAAAGCAGAAAATATAATTGTTCTTATTGTACTAAATGGACCAGTTTTGGTGAATGTCCAGCAAGACCCATAATGGTTGTTGGATTAGACTCTAGACTTCAGACGAATTTAGAGAATCCATGTGATTTTTTCCTACAGCATGGGTTCCCATATTACCCTCGTAGGTTAGTTGATTTAGAACCGAAAACAATTGATTCTATTTTCGAATCGATAATGGGGCTCGATAGGAGTAGCGGTCGCGTTTTACCTAAAGTCAATACATTATGAGTGGAAGATAACAGGGCTATTTGATTCATTTATGTACGAGTGGAGCAAAGCCGTATTTCTCATAGTAAGCGTCAGTATATTTATGGAATGGGAATCTTCCGAATTAAAATCTGGTTATTAATGTTAAAGACACTGATAACGTTAATCTCCAAAATGAATTGCAGTGATCTAGATATTTATAAAGTGAATGGTTTAATGATTGGGTTGCACGAATATATATCACAGGAAGAGTAAAACAGACCCACATCAATGACGTCATGGTATTGAATATCCGATACACAATACGGTTCAATGTATCGGTTTTTCGATACGCCATACGGGTTTAAACAAAGGAGGGGGGAGAAAGTTTATTTGGCATATCGGCGTCTTTTAGTTGTGTTATTTACCCATATCATTTCTGCCCCAAAGCTTGTCTTAAAGCAGCTCATACCTTACAGCCGGTAACTCACTATGCTATAAATCATCTAATGTTACTTTCAATCGAGGAGCGAGCCATGAGCCGTAGACCACTTTCAGAAAAAGAACTGCTTGAGGATATTACACCCAAAACAGCACACGCTGATGAACTCGCGACTACAAATGAAAAAGATTGGGGATCTTATTCTGAAGATACGGATAAAGCAGAAAGCGATTTTCTTGTTCAAAGAGACGATGCTCTTAACGACACCCGAATGGAAAAAATGCTAAAAATGGCTGAACGCTTTAACAAAAGCGGGAGTGTCGATAGGGAAACTCTCATGAAAGTTAAAGGACTTACTGAATCGGAAATACCGTCAGAAAACGAGTACAGGATGGTTTTAAAGAGGATTGAAACCATATTCGATGCTGAACCAGGCACACCCGAAGGTGACGAACTTGAAAAGCTAGTGACCTGGGTGGAAGCGTATGAAGAAGAGCACTACCCATTTTAAGATAGTTAGCCCTCTGCTGATTCATCTTTGCCCCAAAGTCATTTAAGACTTCAATTTTCAAAATAGTCAGTGGTTCACTTTTTCCATATATTTTCTAATCTGAAATGAGCTTTTTAGAGTAGCTACCCTAAAACATTTTTTTCCAAAATACTTACTTAATATAAGAATCTAGAACTTTAAGTACCACTTGCATGTCGACTTCACGTTGTTCTTTATCATCTTCGAGTACAACATGCTCGAGCAAATGTCCTTTAATTACTTCTCTCATCAAGCCATTCACAGCCCCGCGAATCGCTGCTATCTGTTGTAAAACATCTTGGCATTCATGCTCTTGTTCTAGCATTTTTTTTAGCCCATTTACCTGACCTTGTATTTTGCTTACACGAGCGTTGAGCTTTTTCTGATCTTTGGTTGTATGTGACATAGCTTGTCTTCTTATCATTACAGGTGAGCGATTCTAACCATAATGTAGCACTAACATTATACTAGGGGGTAGTATTTAATACTGGGGGGGAGTATGATTTAAAGTAGTTAAAATAACCCACAGAGAATAAAAATGGATTTTGTCGCATTACTACAGCAAGGCAACGGGTGGTTTTTTATTCCTAGTGCCATCTTACTTGGCGCTTTGCATGGTTTAGAGCCCGGACATTCTAAAACAATGATGGCAGCCTTTATTATTGCAGTGAAAGGAACGGTTAAGCAGGCAGTAATGTTAGGATTAGCTGCGACACTTTCACATACAGCAATTGTATGGCTAATAGCCTTTGGCGGTATGTACATTAGTCAGAAGTTTACGGCTGAAGCGACTGAGCCATGGATGCAACTGGTATCGGGTGCCATTATTGCTTCAACGGGTTTGTGGATGTTTTGGAGAACATGGAGAGAAGAGCGTGCTTGGCATGAAGCTCATCATCATGATCAAGAATGGACTACCCAAGTTGTCGATACAGGTCATGGGCACATTTCACTCTCTATTGTTGAGGAAGAGGATCGTCAACGCTTTCATTTGCGAACACTCGACGGTAAACCTTTAACGGCGGAAAGCGTTAACATTTCAGTTCCAAACATAAATGGTCAACCAACTGAGACTTATCATTTTGTTGAACGTGAAGGATACTTGGAGTCAGTCTCTTGTATTGAATCTTTTGATAGTTTTTCAATTATAGTGAGTATTGGACATCACGATCATTCTCATGATTTTGCTGTACATTTTAATTCTGAAGCTCATCCACATAGTGAAGCTGAAACAAAGGAATATCAAGATGCACATGAACTTGCCCATGCTCAAGATATTCAAAAACGCTTTGAAAACAAAAGTGTGACCAATGGGCAAATACTTCTCTTTGGTTTAACCGGTGGCTTGATTCCATGCCCAGCAGCGGTCACGGTTTTACTTATCTGTTTACAACTTAAGGAAATGGCACTTGGTGCGACCTTGGTTGTATCTTTTAGTATTGGTCTTGCATTGACCTTAGTAACCGTTGGTGTTGTGGCAGCGATCGGTGTGCAAAAAGCGACATCTAAATGGAGTGGTCTGAATGATTTAGCGCGTCGAGCCCCCTATTTGTCGGGAATATTGATTATAGCAGTAGGTTTGTATATGGGCATTCATGGCTATTCTTCATTGATGAATTAAGTAAGTTATAGCCTCTATGGAATTGATAACGTAGGGGCAATTTTTTATAAATATGTCGAATGGTGTATTTTCACTGTGAGCTTAACGCTATGAAAAAGCAGAAAAATCCTTGCATCGATGTCTGTGATTTCTCAACATGTAAAGGCTGGTGTTTGGGATGTGGAAGAACACGGGAAGAATGTAAAAAATGGAAAGTATTGAAACCTTATAATCTGAATATCCTAAAGAAAGAACTCCCAAATAGGTTATCACAAATTAAAAAAGGGCAAGGCAAGTGAAGTTCATTGCAATACTTAAAGTTATCCATATTTTCCTAAATTAGAAAAAACACTAATTCGTTTATGTCCATCTTCGAGTTAGCTGATGTGGCTAGCACAGAGCTGCCACATTCTTAGTTAGGACTGAAATTTTTCTCAATACATTAAGTATTCTTCTGAAAGGTAAATCGTCTTCTGTCTCGTTCTGTATGTCTATACAGTTATAATTCGATTTTTTAGTAATAAGCGGTTTTGTGTGAAAGCGAGAACTTATGCTTAGATGTGATTTGACAGATTTCATTATAAAACATTGTTAATTAACAATAATGTATAAATATTGAAAGTTCATCCCTGTCACAACTAGCTCGCTAACCCCAATTCTCGCTTTCTCCATCGCATAAAATCGGCTAAATGCTTTTAAAAAACCGTTGTTAGAGTATCTTATAGTAATAAATGAATTGATTAGCAGCGATCGTGTATAAAATCCCTTCGGGTTTATTTAAGTTTCTTGTTAATACACTGTTACACGGCAGCTGAAACGGCTGTGCAATCCCCAAAAAATAACAACTGAGGCGAGTATGGGATTTTGGTTATTAGTAGGAGGCGCAGTAATTTTGTACTACGTCATAAAAGCAATGGCAACATCCTCAAAACAGCAAGCTCATAAGAATGATAGATCAAGTTCCGAAAATGAAATTCGTGTAACTATGACTACAAGTAATCGGGTGGTTGCGAACAGTAATCGTGATGATGGCGGCGATCTAGCCACCTTCAGCATTTCTTATGGCTATGAAGAAGAAAAAAGCAAAAACAAAACGCCGGGGAAATGGATAAAATCCGGTCAATCCATCACCATAAAGGGACAAATATTTACGGGTGGTAATTTTTATTTTGGTGGAAAGCTCAGTTCATTTGATGAATATGGAACGGAAGCCTCATTAGTTGATGATTCGCTAAAAATTGAAAACAAGCCTTCAAGTTATGAAGATGAAAGTTTAGGATATTGGCCTAAATTTATCTCGCTCACACCTAAAGGGCGTGGTGCTTTCCTTAGTTGGCTATCCGGCAATAGAAGTGATCCAGAGACACCTTTGGGTTATGTGTTTATTTATTTCTATGGTCTTGAAAGGCGCATTACTGTTGATTCAATTAAACAGGCAGTGGATGACACTGAATTCAAATCGTTGTTTGACGAAATTTTGCGATTAAAAGGGATTTACGGCAATAGTCGTTCATTTTCAAATTATTCCACTCGTCTTCTAGAGATTATGTGTCTATTACGACCTCACGTAGTATCAAATCCAGAATTTGAAAAAACACCTCAAAGAGATTCACTGTTATTCAGACATCGCCTTGCCACTACGGTAAATGAAGGAAAGCCGGTTTCAGCTGAATTGGCATTGGCATGGATTCGGTTTTATCCGGATTATAATCTGAAGAAACCGGCGCGGCGTTGTGGCTATGAATTCAGCCAAATGTTTACACGCCTTTATAGCAAAAAATATGGGGACGGCATTGTCGTCAAACCCAATAAAACACGATTAAAGATTGAGTATCATCCCGCTAGTTCTTCCTTACGTGGTATATCGTTTCCTCAACAGGATCTTCCCGACCCAAGTAACTTGAAAGGCCCTGTAAATAAACTTATTGCCATTGCAGATGAATGTACGGCCGAATTAGATGCTTATAGTCGCTATCTTGCTAAGCCCGATACGTCCCGCACAGATATTGAAGCCGTACTGTTACTGCCAGACGATCTTGGTGATATGGGCGCTACTCTAGGATTAGGGAAGTTTAAGAAATGGGCGGATGATGCCATATCAACAAAGAACGGTCTGGTGAATGTCGAGGCGTTCTGGATATATACCAAATCACCTTTACCTGCCAAGATCAACAAAAAGGAAGCTGAGTTAATTCAGAATCTTGCACAAAAAGCCGGTTACGGCATAGCACCCGATACACGTTACCACCATGCTAAAATAAGCGTAGATGGTAAGCTGGTTCTATTTTATGAAGGACATGGTAAATACTTTGAGCCCTCCAAAGCATTTAGTGAAATGGGAATGGCACTGCGTCTAGGAGCTATGGTTGCCACGATTGATTCACATGTGGATCAGGCGGAATTACATTTATTCACCCAACTCATTGACCACGATACTAATTTATCGCCTACCGAGAAACGATCACTACATGCCTATCTGGTATGGAGACTTAATACACCTTCAAATGTCACGGGTTTAAAAGCCAGAGTGGAACTGCTCGGAAAAACAGAAAAAGCTGCTGTTAGCCGCATATTGGTCAGTGTTGCGATGGCTGATGGAAAAATTGATCCGGGAGAAATCAAACAGCTTGAAAAGCTCTACACCTTACTAGGACTAGATAAAGCCCTTGTTACTGGAGACATTCATAGAATGTCATCAAGTAAAGTGGGAGTACGACCCGTCAACCCTCAATCAGAAACTATTTCGCCAGCTTCCACTACATTCCAACTTGATGAAAGTATCCTCGCAATACATGAATCTGAAACCAAAGATGTACAAAGCATGTTAGGCGCTATATTTGTGGAAGACTCACCCGAAGAAGAGTCTGATGACTCAGCTATGGATAACTCTGTAGTAGAGGAAGAAGCCGGAATTGATAAACCGCATTATGCTTTATTTGAAAGTTTGATACGAAAAGATAAATGGGCTCGTGAAGAAGTGGAAGCACTATGCCGTGATTATGGCCTAATGGTTAGCGGAGCATTGGAAACTATTAATGACTGGTCATTTGAAAAAGTGGATGCAGCTGTACTTGAAGAGGACGGTGACGCTATTTATGTCGATCAGGAAATCGTAGAAGAGATAGAAGGTTAAACCTATGGAAAAACGTATCCGATTAAAAGAACGTGACGCAATCATTCAATCATTGAAGTCAGGCGTGACCCCTAAAATTGGGATTCAGCATATTCAGGTAGGGCGAAGCAATGAAGTCAAAGCGTTGTATAAGGACATTGAAAGAATCTCTCAAGGCGGCGCAGCATTCAGGCTCATCATTGGTGATTATGGATCAGGAAAAACATTTTTTTTGAGTGTGGTACGTTCTATTGCTCTTGAAAAAAAACTGGTTACGGTCAATGCGGATCTTTCGCCGGATCGGCGTGTGCACGCCTCTTCAGGGCAGGCACGTAATCTTTATTCCGAGCTTATGAGGAATCTGGCTACCCGTAATAAACCGGATGGAAATGCTTTAGCTAGTGTTGTAGAGCGTTTTGTAACTCAGGCTCGTAAAGAAGCAGATGAAAAGAACATTGATGTTTCAACAGTAATACATCAAAAACTGGCGTCCTTGTCAGAATTGGTTGGCGGATATGATTTTGCAAAAGTCATTGATGCTTACTGGAATGGTCATGAGCAGGATAATGAAGAGTTAAAATCAAATGCCATTCGTTGGTTACGTGCTGAATACACTACTAAGACAGATGCGAGAAGGGATCTTGATGTCAGAACAATTATTTCAGATAACTCGTTTTACGATGCGTTAAAGCTTATGAGCCTATTTGTTCGTCAAGCGGGTTATGAAGGTTTGCTTGTTAACCTTGATGAGATGGTCAATCTTTATAAATTAAGCAGTACACAAGCACGTACATCTAACTATGAGCAGATTCTTCGGATGCTCAACGATTGCCTTCAGGGGTCGGCTGAATATCTTGGATTGTTATTGGGTGGAACACCGGAGTTTTTATTAGATCCACGCAGAGGATTATATAGCTATGAAGCACTGCAATCCCGTTTAGCTGAAAATAGCTTTGCGCAACGTGCAGGTGTTATTGATTATTCATCTCCAGCATTACATCTAGCGAGCTTAACACCAGAAGAGCTTTATATTCTCCTGAAGAACCTGCGTCATGTATTTGCCGAGGGTGACACATCAAAATATCTCGTTCCAGATGATGCACTAAAATCATTTCTTCATCATTGCAGTCAGACTATTGGGGATGCCTATTTTCGAACACCGAGAAATACCATCAAAGCGTTTTTGGATATGCTGGCAGTACTAGACCAAAACCCTTCTATGCAATGGTCACAGTTAGTTCAATCCATTGCTATTGAGGATGATCGTCCAAGTGATACAGATGAGATTATGGTGAATGAAGAGACAGGCGAAATGTTGAATTCTGATGGACTAGCTGATTTCAAATTATGATAGAGGAATATCAGCGCCTTGATAAGCGTGTACAAAAATGGTTATTTAATCAGGGATGGCCTGATTTAAGAGAAATACAAAAACGGGCAATTGGACCTATTCTAGCCGGTGACAGAGATGTTTTGATTAGCGCATCAACGGCCGCAGGAAAAACAGAAGCCTTTTTTCTGCCAGCATGTAGTGCAATTGCCGAAGAGGAAAACGGCTTTGGTATTTTGTATATCAGTCCTTTAAAAGCATTGATTAACGATCAATACCGCAGACTAGAAAGTTTAAGTGAAATGCTCGATATGCAGGTTACGCCGTGGCATGGTGATAGCCTCCAATCCAAAAAGAAGAAAGCCAGAAATAATCCTTCCGGCATTCTTCTTATTACCCCTGAATCCTTGGAGTCACTCTTAGTCAGAGAGCCAGGATGGGTTAAGCAATCCTTCACCTCACTCAAATATATTGTCATTGATGAATTTCATGCGTTTATCGGAACAGAGCGAGGTCAGCAGTTACTTTCTCTACTTACCCGCCTAGAGCATATTACTGGTCGAATCTCTAATCCCATTCCACGGGTTGCGCTAAGTGCGACACTCGGAGAGCTTGAAAAAGTACCGTTATCTCTCAGGCCGAATAAAAGTCTGCCTTGTGAAACCATTACCAGTAGTCAGTACCAAAGCATTATTAAAGTTCAGGTTAAAGGATATTTAGAACCGATAGACATCATGGCAGATGAAACACGAACCTCCGCCGAACAGCAGATTTGTCAGGAAATTTATACACTTTGTAGAGGCGACTCACATCTAGTTTTTGCGAATAGCCGAAGCCGGACGGAAAGCATAGCTGCGCAACTAGGTGACTTATGCGAACAGCAGGTCGTACCGAATGAATTTTTCCCTCATCATGGCTCATTAGCTAAAGAACTTCGAGAAGATTTAGAAGCAAGATTGCAAAAGGAAACACTGCCAACTACTGCTATTTGTACCATGACATTAGAGCTAGGTATCGACATTGGGAAAGTGAGTTCTGTTATTCAGGTTACTGCTCCACATTCTGTATCAAGTTTACGTCAGCGGTTAGGTCGCTCCGGCAGAAGAAATTCACCATCTATTTTACGAATGCTTATCGCTGAAAATGAACTTAGTGATAAATCCAATATAGTTGATGGTCTTAGATTAGAGTTGGTTCAATCACTAGCAATTATACGGTTACTCATCGTAGAGAACTGGTTTGAACCGGCAGATACAAAGCAAATGCATCTCTCTACCTTTTTACACCAGATTCTTGCTGTAATTGCGCAATGGGGAAGCGTTAGAGCAGACCAGCTTTATTCTTTATTATGTGAGCAAGGATCGTTCAAAGAAATATCAATTCAGCACTTTAAACAATTATTGTCCCATATGGGGACAGTTCAACTGATACAGCAGTTAAATAGCGGTGAATTAGTTTTGGGAATTGAAGGCGAGCGCCTTACCAATTCCTATACCTTTTATGCTGTCTTTAAAACACCAGAAGAATTTCGCATTGTTGCAGGAAGTAAAACCCTCGGAACGCTACCCGTTGATTCACTCATTCTTAAAGATCAACACATTATATTTGGTGGACGTAGATGGAAGATCACTGATATTGACGATGAAAAGAAAGTTATCTACGTGACTTCTACAAAGGGTGGTAAACCCCCTAAATTTAACGGTAGTGGCATGTCGATTCACGACAGGGTTCGACAAGAGATGTTACGTATCTATCGCTCTGGTGACTATCGCATTGAAGTTGGCGACCAGAAAATAGATTTTTTGGATAATCTCGGAAGTCGGCTATTTAAAGAAGGAGCATATCTTTTTAAAGAAGCCAGCCTTGAGAAACAACCTATCTATCAAAGCGGCAAGCATTGTTATATTTTTTCATGGATGGGCGATAAAGTAGTTAACACGCTTACTGTTTTGCTTATTAGAAGTGGATATGTATGCAGTAATTTTTCTGGGGTTATTGAAGTGCAAAATTCGAATGCGGATGACATAAAAAATTGCTTAATAGATTTAGAAAATGATGTATTACCGAATGAAGCCGAACTGTCGAGAACACTTTCCATTCAGCAAAAGTTAATTGAAAAGTATGATGAGTATCTGCCTGAAGAGTTGCTAACCGAGGGGTACGGGAGAAAAGCTTTTAATTCTATGGGTACGAAACAATGGATATTAGGCAGTCTTGTTTGAGATTTCGATTCAAAAGCGTATAACAAGTTGCTGCACGCGGAGAAATTACTCGCTGCGCTCCTAATTTACCGGTGAGCAAGGCGTTACTTTCCCACATCAACTAATCCGTAATTTACTAAATTAGTAAAATCGATACCTCAAAATTGTCCAAAAATGTGTTTGGAAGTGATC
>NZ_VHKO01000018.1 GCF_015223435.1 Vibrio hibernica | reverse complement strand
CAATTTATTTTACTTTATTTCAACTTCGATGAAAAAAGGAGCAACAAGACTCCTTTTTGCTGTTTTAATCATCTATTCGACCCGTATCACTAGATAAAAGCATACGCATCAGCAAACATTCTTTCTTTCTGTGCTTGTTTGAAGTCAACAAAACGCGTCCTTGCAACACCTGCCATTTCAAAACGACCAGCTATATAGATATCAAAATCAATTAATGATGTGAAATCTTGTTCTATTATTTCCAAAACATTACCTTCTCTTCCATTCCAGCCATTTTCTTGCGCTTCAATCACAGGAATAAAATGTACATTCTCATTCTCTTCAGCAATTTGGTTAAGCTCTTTCATTGCATATAGCTGCTCACTATCTTTTCCACCCCAGTATAAATAGATAGGTTGAGAAAATTTCTGGCTGATACAGTGGTCTAGAATTGAACGGGTATAGCTAAAGCCTGTTCCACCAGCGATTAATAATATCGAGCGTGTAGTTTCTGTCTGTAAGCAAGCACTACCATGAGGTACATCAACCTCAATTACTTGGTCATTGGCATAAGCATGATTCATCGCTTCCACGACTTCTATCGCATATGCATTATGCTCAGCGGCGCCAATATGCAATTCTATCTCCCCATTATGCCGACATGGACTGCTTGCAATTGAAAATGGCCTCTTATCTTCCTCTCCCATCACTACCATCAAATATTGACCTGCCTTGTAATTCACAGGGGTTTCTGGGTGTAGAAGGATTCGATAAGTATTGCGGGCTAATGGCTCTATCGATTTTACTGTACATTTGATCGTCATAGTTTCCTCTAGATCACTCATCAAATAATAAAACTAAGTGACTTGTTGCATAAGCTAAACATGGAAATACCCAGCCTTGAGCATGCTCTTTTTGTGTAAGCATCGGCTCAAGAGAATAAAGTACATTTCCTTCGATTTTTTTACATAAGCACGTTGTGCACACACCAATTCGGCAGCGGCTAGGAATGTAGATCCCACATTGTTCAGCCGCCTCAAGAATAGTTTGATCGCTATAGACATCAAACTCTTGCTGGCTAGGGAGCAACGTAACCTTATAAGACATTTTATTTATTGTCTGGAAAAATATTTAACGTTTCCCAGATAGAATCAATTTTTTCAACTATAGTGGGATCCTTTTTAATCGGCGTTCCCCACTCTCTTAGTGCTTCACCAGGCAATTTATTAGTAGCATCTAAGCCCATCTTAGAACGAATAGAAGGATTTTCAGTCCTTTCTTTCAACATTAAAGTATCTCTTGTCGGATCCATTCTTGTCGTTACAGCCCAAATCACATCATTCCAATCTTGAATATTTACATCACCATCGCAAATAATAATGAAGCGAATGTCTATTAATGGTTCTAGATACTCCCAAAGCGCCATCATTAAACGCCGGCTATGCCCAGCACCTTCCTTCTCCATGCTTATAATCATCATTTGCGAATGTTCTGAACCACATGGAAAGTACAAATCCAATACTTCAGGAAATTGTCGATGTAACTCCGCGATTTGATCATCTTTTAATTCGGATCCACTTAACGGTGAATTCTCATTATTTGAAACAGCAAGTTCTGCCGCCCATTTCTGGGTTATATCTAAGCCCATCTTAGAGCCAAGACCAACAACAGGCGAAGCAAAATCCAGTGAATCTATTGGTGTATTGTCAATTAAAGTCGTATCCCTCACCGGATCCATATGTAGAATCATGGCATGGGTGATACTTGACCAATCGCGAATATCAACCTCACCATCACACACGATAACAAATTTGGTATACATAAATTGACGTAAAAAAGACCAAACCCCCATCATCACGCGCTTAGCGTGACCTGGATATTGCTTCTTCATTTTCACAACGGCCATTCGATATGAACAACCTTCAGGTGGAAGATAAAAATCTTCAATCTCTGGAAATTGTTTTTGTAGAATAGGAACAAATACTTCATTCAAAGCAACGCCTAATACCGCAGGTTCATCTGGCGGGCGGCCAGTATAAGTGCTGTGGTAAATAGCATTTTTACGCATCGTTAAGTGAGTGATAGTGAAAACATGATGCTTTTCTACTTCGTTAAAATACCCAGTATGGTCACCGTAAGGCCCTTCATCGGCAAATTCATTTGGATCGATATAGCCTTCTAGTACAATTTCCGCACTGGCTGGAACGTCAAGATCATTGCTAATAGATTTCACGACTTCCGTTTTACTACCCCGTAATAACCCAGCAAAGGCATATTCAGATAATGAATCCGGGACAGGGGTTACTGCGCCTAAGATAGTCGCGGGATCTGCCCCAAAGGCAACTGAAATAGGAAACGGTTTACCTGGATAGGTTTCCATCCAATCTTTCATATCCAACGCGCCACCACGGTGAGCCAGCCAACGCATAATGATTTTATTTTTGCTAATTTTTTGTTGGCGATAAATACCAAGATTCTGCCGATTCTTATTTGGCCCTTTGGTTATGGTTAATCCCCAAGTTAGTAACGGGGCGACATCACCAGGCCAACAGCTCATGACAGGAATTGTATCTAAATCGATTTCATCGCCCTTTAAAATAATATCTTGGCATGAGGCACGACGAAGGCGTTTCACTGGCATATTTAACACTTGTTTAAATACGGGCAGCTTATCGAGGGCATCTTTAAAACCTTTAGGTGGCTCTGGCTCTTTAAGATAAGCCAGCAACTTTCCCACTTCTCGCAGCTCTTTTACTTCATTTCGCCCCATCCCCATCGCCACACGTTCTGCCGTACCAAATAAATTAGTCAATACCGGCATGTCATACCCAATAGGATTTTCAAACAATAATGCAGGCCCACCTGCACGTAGCGTACGATCACTGATTTCCGTCATTTCATAATGGGGATCAATTGGGTGATCTATACGCTTGAGCTGTCCGATCTTTTCTAAATGGGCAAGAAAGTCGCGTAAATCCTTAAAACTCATAATGCTTCTATTCGTTATTGATAATAATTGTCATTATATACTGATTCAAACTTACTATCTCGCCGCAAGCTGTTTTTTGTTATTCTTGAATCTTGTATCTTATTTCACCAACGATGGTCCCCTAGGTATTAATCCACTTACGCCCAGCCGCTGCAACCAAGGACCATATCCATTTTCAATTAATAGAGATCTCAAACTTTCTCTATCTTTATCCTGATTTAATCGGGCAACAAAAAATTGCTCTAATCCAATCGGCATCGGTTTTATCTTAACTAATTCCATCACGGCCAGTGGTTTTAATGCTGGATTGTCCGCAGCATTAACCAATTGCTGTATTGAAAAAGCATCACCAATAGCTGCCAGTCTATTCACTTCACTTTCAAGTTCTACATCTCTTTTCATCCGCCACAGCAAATGATAAATACGAGGATCTTGTGAAATTTCTGCCAATTTAACCATCACAGCCGACGTTGGCAGCCATTGAATAACTTTATCTCCTGCAATTTGATTAACCAAATACGATATAGCCTGCGGGGATAAGCTATCCATGGAGGAAATTAATAGTGACTCTCGTTGCTTAATTTGGCTATCGAAACCTTGCAACCATTGATGCAGCTCAAGATTACGCTCTTCAACAGATAAAATAAAATCCAAATTAGATTGTGTTTTGCTTCGCACTCGCATTAAACGAGTCGCTACAACTGAAGAATTAAAAGCGGGGATCGTTGTTTGATAGCCATTCCCCGACTCTTCAATCGTATAGGCGGGTGAATGTTTAGTTTGAGAGAGAACAAATGCTGCCATATCTGGACTTAAAACAAATTGTGAGGCTTCTAATTTTTTTAATAAGAGATAACGAGCGATCTCTTGGTTTGGCATAGATAAGGATTCGAGTCGCAATACTAACTTCTCTGTATCGTTTTTGGCTGCATTATCATATAACTGATCGACCACAACACTAACTTGAGAGTCTTTCAACCATTGTTGTGCATCTTCTCTTGATATTGATGTCGCGGAGGCAAGTTCACTTGTCAGTAAAGCAACACACAAAAGAATAAATGCAAACCGTCCTTGGTGCATAAATAATTCGTCCTTTAAAATCGAGCCATACTGCTACGAATGTTTTACCCATACAATAAAAATCACCGCTCAATGTGAGCGGTGATAGAAAGTTAAATCAGTGATCTTATTCTACAGGGCCGTTATTGACGACGCATAGCATCAAAGAACTCATTATTAGTTTTGGTCATGGCCAATTTATCAATGAGGAATTCCATTGCATCCGTTTCACTCATAGGATGAACAATTTTACGTAAAATCCACATTTTTTGTAACTCATCGCCTTTCGTCAGTAACTCTTCACGACGCGTACCAGAACGATTGAAATCAATGGCAGGGAAAACACGCTTTTCCGCAATCTTACGGTTTAGGTGTAATTCCATATTACCGGTACCTTTAAACTCTTCGTAGATAACCTCATCCATTTTAGAGCCAGTATCGACAAGTGCAGTTGCAATGATAGTTAAACTGCCACCTTCTTCAACATTACGTGCCGCACCAAAGAAACGTTTCGGACGATGCAATGCGTTAGCATCAACACCACCAGTCAGTATTTTACCTGATGATGGAATAACGGTGTTGTAAGCACGTGCTAAACGAGTAATCGAATCAAGTAAGATAACAACATCTTTCTTATGCTCAACAAGACGTTTCGCTTTTTCAATCACCATTTCAGCCACTTGAACGTGGCGAGATGCTGGTTCATCAAAAGTAGAAGCAATAACTTCACCTTTCACTAAACGTTGCATTTCTGTTACTTCTTCCGGGCGCTCATCAATCAGTAAAACCATTAATTCACATTCAGGATGATTATGTGCAATGCTTAGTGCGATATTTTGCAATAACATTGTTTTACCCGCTTTTGGCGGAGCAACAATCAAACCACGTTGACCTTTACCAATTGGCGAGGCTAAATCTAAAACTCGAGCAGTAATATCTTCTGTTGAACCATTACCACGCTCCATCACCATACGTTCGTTAGCATGCAGAGGCGTTAAGTTTTCGAAAAGGATTTTGTTGCGGGCGTTGTCTGGGCGGTCAAAGTTAACAGTGTTGACTTTAAGGAGGGCAAAATAACGTTCCCCATCCTTTGGTGGTCGGATTTTTCCGGCTACCGAGTCACCTGTCCGTAAATTAAAACGACGAATTTGACTTGGTGATACATAAATATCATCAGGGCCAGCAAGGTAAGAACAATCTGCCGAGCGTAAAAAGCCAAAGCCATCTTGTAGAATTTCAAGAACCCCATCGCCAAAAATATCTTCACCACCTTTAGCATGAGCTTTTAGGATAGAAAAAATGATGTCTTGCTTTCTCAAACGGGCTAAGTTTTCTAAACCTAGACTCTCTCCAAGCGCAACAAGTTCAGAGACTGGGCGGTTTTTTAATTCAGTTAGATTCATAGTGGTGGATGCTTGTTTTGTCAAAATAGGATTCTGTTTTTGGTGGTTTATAAGATAGGTATATGACCTTAAGGATCGGCCATGAAATGGAAATTTGTATATTTAACGTGCGATAAATTATCACTAAAATTAACGCTCGTCTAGCTTTTAAAAACACAAACCGCATATAAATGAATATAGGCGGTTTGATATGATATTAATTAGGCAATACCCAATTATAGGTTGGCATCTAAAAATTCTTTTAATTGAGTTTTAGAGAGTGCGCCAACTTTCGTTGCAGCAACACTGCCATCTTTAAATAGTAATAATGTTGGTATGCCACGGATGCCAAATTTTGGCGGTGTTCCAGCATTCTGATCGATATTTAGTTTACCGATAGTGAGCTTACCTTGGTATTCGTCAGCGATCTCATCAAGAATTGGAGCAATCATTTTACAAGGACCACACCACTCCGCCCAAAAATCAACTAGCACTGGACCCGCAGCTTTGATTACATCGTTTTCGAAACCTTCATCAGAAAGCTGCATAATCTTGTCACTCATCTTCCACTCCAATGTCTACTTTTATGCGCTGGTTGGATGATAACCAGCAATTAGATTGCCTATTGGAATGGATTTACTTTCGTATTGCAAGCTTAAGCTGATATTCTATGCGAATGAAAAAGACACATATCACAGAGCAAAAATTCGCCGACTTGGATTTATTACCCCAAGTCATTGAAGGATTGGAGAAAAAAGGGTTTGAGTTTTGCACCCCTATCCAAGCCTTGGCGTTGCCGGTACTGCTCACCGGCCAAGACATTGCAGGCCAAGCCCAAACGGGTACAGGTAAAACGCTCGCGTTTCTTACTGCTACTTTTAATCACTTACTAAAAAATGATGCTCCTGAAGGCCGTTCAAAAACGAGCCCGCGCGCAATCATTATGGCTCCGACTCGTGAACTTGCGATTCAGATTTATAACGATGCAGAAGGTCTCATTGAAACCACAGGTTTGAAAGCAGGTTTAGCTTATGGTGGCGAAAGCTATGATAAACAGCTCACCAAGCTTCAAGATGGTGTGGATATTTTAATTGGTACTTGTGGTCGTATCATCGACTTCTATAAACAAAAAGTATTCGATTTAAATAGCATTCAAGCTGTCGTTTTAGATGAAGCGGATCGCATGTTCGATCTTGGGTTCATTAAAGACATTCGTTTCTTGTTCCGCCGTATGCCTGAGCCAAAAGATCGTCTTAACATGCTATTTTCAGCCACGCTGTCTTATCGTGTACAAGAACTGGCCTTTGAACATATGCACAATCCTGAGCATGTGGTGGTTGAGTCTGAGAAGAAAACAGGCTCGAACATCAAAGAAGAATTGTTCTATCCATCCAATGAACACAAAATGGCATTACTTCAAACATTAATTGAAGAAGAATGGCCAGAACGTGCCATTATTTTTGCCAATACCAAATACAAATGTGAATCGGTATGGGGCCATTTAGCCGCAGATGGACACCGTGTTGGGTTACTAACAGGTGATGTTCCACAGAAAAAACGTGAGCGTATTTTAGAAGAATTTACTCGCGGCGATGTTGATTTCTTGGTCGCGACTGATGTTGCGGCACGTGGATTACACATTCCAGCGGTCACACACGTGTTTAACTTTGATCTGCCAGATGACGCGGAAGATTATGTACACCGTATTGGCCGTACAGGCCGCGCTGGTGCTAGTGGTTCGTCGATTAGTTTTGCTTGTGAAGACTATGCCATTAATCTTCCTGCGATTGAAGAATATATTGAGCACTCTATTCCGATGTCAGAATATGATGCATCAGCATTATTAAGCGAATTACCACCAGCGATACGTTTGCAACGTCGTCCACAAACCAACCGCCGTACTAACACTGGCGGCGCTCGTGGATCTAATCGTAGCAATGGTGCACGTAACAACAGTAACCGTCGTCCACGCCAACCGCGTAGCAATTAATCAAGGATATTATTGATTTATGAGTACAGCAGTTTCATCGCCACTTTACGCTGCTATAGACCTTGGTTCGAATAGTTTTCACATGCTGATTGTCCGTCATATTGATGGTAGCGTGCAGACCATGGCAAAAATAAAACGTAAAGTTCGTCTTGCAAATGGTTTAGATATAAAGAATCAATTAAGCCAAGATGCAATGCAACGTGGATGGGACTGTTTACACTTATTTGCTGAACGACTGCAAGATATACCCGCCGAAAACATTCGTATTGTTGGCACGGCAGCCCTACGCTCCGCCCTCAATGTGGATGTATTTCTGCAAAAAGCGAATCAAATTCTCGGCCATTCAATCGAGATCATTTCCGGTGAAGAAGAAGCGGCAACAATTTATAAAGGGGTTGCTCATACTTCTGGCGGTTTAGGTCGACGATTAGTGGTCGATATTGGTGGTGCTAGTACCGAACTTATTATTGGCCAAGAATTTGAAACTCAAGCACTTATTAGCTTATCAATGGGATGTGTCACTTGGTTAGATAATTACTTCCATGACCGCCAGCTTACACAATACAATTTTGATAATGCTATTAATGCTGCAAAAATAACGCTCGCGCCTATATTGGAAAAATACACACAGCTAGGCTGGGATGTATGTGTTGGGGCAAGTGGTACCGTACAAGCATTGCAAGAAATCATGCTGGCACAAGGCATGGACGAAGTGATAACTCTCGCTAAACTCAAACGTTTACAAAAGCAAGCCATGCTCGCTTCACATTTGGAAGAGCTAGAGATCGATGGGTTAACTTTGGAGCGGGCTTTAGTCTTCCCTAGTGGACTCTCTATTTTGATCGCTATTTTTGAAAGCTTAAACATTGAATCAATGACATTAGCAGGTGGCGCCTTGCGTGAAGGCCTTGCTTATGAAATGATCACTGAAATGAGACAATCTGATATCCGCCAACGTACTATCAACAGTGTACAAAAACGCTATCAGGTTGATGTGATTTATGCCAATCAAGTTGCTAAAACAGCCTTACAATTATTTAAACAATGCAATCAAGAATCATGGGTCAATGAGCTTCAAGCTTCTTATCTACTGCAGTCGGCTGCTGAATTACATGAAATTGGATTAAGCATCGATTTTAAAAAAGGTGGCGATCACGGCGCTTATCTCATTCAACATTTAGATTTACCAGGCTTCACTCGATCACAAAAATATTTGTTAGCAGAATGGATCCGTCGTTATCGCGAACAATTAAGTTCACTACCAGAGCAGCATGCATTATCGAGTCAAAGTAGTAAACGCTTACTAAGAATACTTCGCCTTGCCGTTTTATTGACCCATCGCCGCCATGTTGATCTACAACCATTAGCGAAACTCCACGCCGATGAAGATGTACTCACTTTATCAATTAATCAAAAATGGCTTAAATCTAACCCACTCACTCAAGCTGAACTAGAATTGGAAGCGAACCGACAAACAGATATAGGTTGGCCATTAATCATTAATTTAATTTAACCAAAAAAATGGAGCCCAATAGGCTCCATTTTTATAACCAATACTATTTAGATCTAGTTATTCATGATCCGCTGTATCAACCGTGATGTTATCTTGTGCTAACCACTCAGCAACATCTTTTGCAAAATAAGTTAAAATACCATCCGCGCCAGCACGTTTAAAACAAAGTAACGATTCTAATACCGTTTCTTTTTCCTTCAACCAGCCATTTAAAATTGCCGCTTTATGCATGGCATATTCACCCGAGACTTGGTAAGCAAAAGTTGGCACTTGTAATTCAGTTTTAACACGACGAACAATATCAAGATATGGCATACCAGGTTTTACCATCACCATATCCGCGCCTTCATTAATATCCATCGCAGCTTCATGGATAGCTTCATCACTATTCGCTGGATCCATTTGGTAATTTCTTTTATTACCACCTTTTAGATTACTACTTGAACCAAGCGCATCACGAAAAGGTCCATAATAGTTAGACGCATATTTAGCTGAATACGCCATGATTTGAGTGTGTATGAGCCCAGCTTTTTCTAATGCTTCACGAATTTTACCAATACGACCATCCATCATATCGGAAGGCGCAACAACATCAGCACCCGCTGCCGCGTGTGATAACGCCTGCTTAACTAAGACTTCAGTTGTCTCTTCATTTTGCACATAACCATCAGCATCAATAATGCCATCTTGACCATGAGTTGTATAAGGATCTAACGCAACATCCGTAATAACGCCTAATCCAGGCACATGTTCTTTCAATGCTTTTACCGCACGTTGAACCAATCCTTCAGGATTATAGGCTTCTGTAGCGCATAACGATTTTACATCTTGATTAACGACAGGAAATAGTGCAATTGCTGGCACACCAAGCTTTGATAGATAGTCAGCTTCTTCTAATAACAGGTCAATCGAAAGACGGTCAACACCTGGCATCGACTCAACCGCTTCACGACGGTTTTTGCCCATTAAAACAAACATTGGATAAATTAAATCATCAACACTGACTTTACTTTCAGCGGCTAAGCGACGACTAAAATCGTGCTTGCGAATACGGCGTAGACGACGACCCGGAAATTGACCTTGAATAGATACAGACACTCTAACTCTCCTTAATGATCTTGAGCTACTATTTACCTCTTAGCTCTCATGTATCTTATTATCATATCACTCTCAGCTATTCTTGAAAGCTCCTATTACCGTCAATCTATGTGACGATTGGTTTACAGTCCTTTATACTAGCTACACCACTTATCAACAGAGTTCATTATGATTGATAGTCACGCCCATATTTACACAACTGAATTTGATGATGACCGTGATCAAGTCGTTGAACGCGCTCTATCGGTCGGTATTGAAAAAATTTTACTGCCTAATATTGACCTAGAATCAATCGCACCAATGCTTGCCACTGAAGCTCGATATCCCGACGTTTGTCATTCCATGATGGGCTTACATCCATGTTATGTGAATGACAATATTGAACACGACTTGGCGATCATTCGTCAGTGGTTTAACCAACACACATTTATTGCCGTTGGTGAAATTGGCATTGATCTTTATTGGGATAAAACCTATCAACAACAGCAAGAATTTGCTTTTCGCACTCAGCTACAATGGGCAAAAGAGCTTAACTTACCTGTTGTGATCCATACTCGAGATTCGATAGATCAAACTCTAGAGATATTGAAACAAGAACAAGATGGTACTCTGCGAGGCGTATTTCATTGTTTTGGCGGCAGCCTTGCACAAGCCGAAGCCATTAACCAACTTGGTTTTCATCTAGGATTAGGCGGCGTTTCAACCTTTAAAAATGGCGGAATGGATAAAGTTATCCCACACCTTGATTTGGGTTTTGTAATTTTAGAGACCGATAGCCCTTACCTTGCCCCCACGCCGCATCGAGGAAAACGTAACGAACCTTTATTTATGGAACTGGTCGCTCAAAGAGTCGCGGATTTACGCGAGATGTCTCTCAGTGAGATCGGCCAGATTACAAGCAAGAATACCAAATTGTTATTTAATCTCTGACCATCACTTCTTTATATTTTACCCATAAAAAACGCGATGAATAAAACTTCATCGCGTTTTTTATGACAATATATTCGATGTTTAAAGATTACTACGCTTAGCTTTTATGCCTATGCATCCTCTTCACTCTCATCATCTGCATCATCATTTTTCGGTCGAGTATAGAAGCGAGAGAAAAACAAACCGATTTCAAACAAAATACACATAGGAACGGCTAATAAGGTTTGAGACACCATATCGGGTGGGGTTAATAGCATGCCGGCAATGAAAGCAATAACGACAATATAAGGGCGTTTTTCCGATAAGGTTTTCGTATCGGTCGCACCAGTCCAGCATAGTAAAATAATCGCAACAGGCACTTCAAATGCAATTCCAAATGCCATAAACAGCGATAGTACAAAGTCCAAATAGCTGGATATATCCGTAGCAAATTGCACTCCTCCTAACGAAATAGCGGTAAAGAAAGAGAAAATCAGTGGAAAAACCACATAGTAAGCAAATGCCACACCACAGTAGAACAACAAAGAGCTTGAAAAGAGTAATGGCGCAATTAAACGGCGTTCATGCTTGTATAAGCCCGGTGCGACAAATGCCCATACTTGATAAAGCACAAGTGGAACAGCAAGAAAAACTGCAACAACTAAAGTCAATTTTAATGGTGTAAAAAAAGGCGATGCCACATCCGTTGCGATCATGCTGCCACCTTGAGGTAACCGGCTGATCAAAGGCGCTGAAACAAATTCATATATTTGGCTAGAGAACCAAACAATCGAAATAAAGATAACCATAATAGAAGCTATTGCTTTTAAGATTCGATTTCTAAGCTCAATCAGATGCGTGATTAACGGTTGAGTTTGTTCCTGAGTGGACATATAAAGCCTCAATAATAAAACGCCTAGCTCATTGGAATAATCTAGGCGGTACTTCTCTAGTGCGCTTTATTGGCGTCAGTAGATTTGCTTTCCGTTGAAGTCTCATCGGTGACTTTATTGGCATCGGGTAATGCTTTGTCATCCGCTTGGGCTACGGTTTGAGTATCTTCAACCTCATCTTTTGCATACGGCCGCTGCACATCTTGTGCTGCCTTTTTTAATGCTTCAATAGAGGATTGCAGTTCTGGTGATAAATCTTTCATCCCCATATTTTCTGCTTTACGAAGGTTATCTTGTAGTTCTTGAATTTTAAGCTCTTGGGACAGCTCATCTTTCACGTTATTGGCCATTGTTTTAGCAGTACGAATAAATTTACTCACACTGCGAATGGCCGTTGGCAGACGCTCTGGTCCGAGTACAACCAAGGCGATAACCGATATTAATATCAGCTCTCCAAAACCGATATCAAACACCAGTTAGCCCTGCTCTTTTTCTTTTTTAGCATCTGTTGAGTGCGCAGATGCATCCGTTTTCGCTTGATCAATCGATTTTGGATCAAAATCCGCATCATCAGCTGTTGATTTATCAGCCGATTTATCTTCTTCACCCATGGCTTTTTTGAAGCCTTTTACCGCTGATCCTAAATCACCACCAATACTACGTAATTTTTTCGTACCAAATAAAAGCACAACGATAACTGCAATGATTAAAAGTTGCCAAATACTAATTCCGCCCATTATTTTCTACCTCAGATTTACTGTTTAAAATATAAAGAAAGAGCACATTGTAATGTACTTAATTTACGAATTAATGACGGTACGCTTTCCAGCTCGCAAGCCAAAAAATGAGACCAACAGCACCACTCACTATAGAAGCATCTGAATGCCATTGAGTACTACTTAACTGTAATATTGCAGAGCATACGACTAATGTCCCTCCAATACCAAATAAAAACTTACCCGTTGCTTGTTTACGTTTATTTAATGTATAGCCTTCATAAATACGTGCAATTTTTTGATCCATATCACGACTACGCTTCAGTGTTTCGTATAGGAGTTCCGGTAGCTCTGGCAGTTTTTCCGCCCATAATGGCGCTTTCTCTTTTACTGCTTTAAACAACGCTTTAGGGCCCACTTGTTCTAACATCCACTTTTCAAGGAATGGTTTTGCCGTTTCCCATAAATCTAATTGTGGATAAAGCTGGCGACCTAAACCTTCAACGTATAACAGCGTTTTTTGTAAAAGTACCAACTGAGGTTGGACTTCCATATTAAAACGACGCGCCGTATTAAATAAATTCAATAACACATGACCGAATGAAATCTCACACAGGGGCTTGGCAAAAATCGGCTCGCACACGGTACGAATCGCGGATTCAAAATCAATCACATTGGTATCGGCAGGTACCCAACCAGAGTCAATGTGTAGCTCGGCCACTCGGCGATAATCACGATTAAAAAAGGCTAAAAAGTTTTCTGCTAAATAGCGTTTGTCTTCGTTATTTAAGGTTCCAACAATGCCGCAATCTAGCCCTATCCATAATGGATTTTCTGGTGTTTTATGGGAAACAAATACATTACCAGGATGCATATCCGCATGAAAAAAACTATCTCGAAAGACTTGGGTAAAAAAGACGGTCACCCCTTTTTCAGCCAAGAGTTTCATATTGGTGCCATTACTTGCTAGAGTTTCAAGATCCGAAACTTGTACCCCATATATACGCTCTGACACCATTAAGTGCTCACTGCTAAAATCCATCAGGACGTCAGGGACGTATAAATCATCGCTATTAATAAAGTTACGTCTTAATTGTAGTGCATTTGCTGCTTCACAACGTAAATCCAATTCATGAACTAAGGTAGTTTCGTATTCCTTAACCACTTCAACCGGCTTTAAACGACGAGCATCTGGCATGAATTTAGCGACAATTCTGGCCATTCGATACATCAACTTCAAATCCGCTTCGATAACCGGGCGAATATCAGGGCGTATAACTTTCAAGACGACTTCTTGCCCTGTACTTTTTAGCTTTGCGGTATGGACTTGAGCGATAGACGCTGATGCTAACGGCTCAATATCGAATTCATCAAACCACTGCTCAATTGGTCCCCCTAATGACTTTTCAATGCACTTCTTAGCAAGTTGGCCATCAAATGGACCGACTTGATCCTGCAATAAAGCGAGAGGATCCGCAATATGAGCGGGAAATAAGTCACGCCGAGTAGACATCATTTGACCAAACTTGATCCAAACTGGTCCAAGATCTTGCAGAGCCAGTCGTAAGCGCTCTCCAAGCAATTTATCTTTATGCTTCGGTGTTATCCAAAATAATAATTTTTTAAGCAGCAACGGCCATTTGGTTAACTTATGCGTTGGCAGCAGCTCATCTAGCCCATACTCAAGCTGTATTTTGGCTATTCGGTATAAACGGCGAACCTCAGTCAATGTCATGATTTTTCCATCCATCGATTGATTCGTTGTTCAAATTGAGCCACTCGACTAGTAACATCATCAACTTGATCACAAAAATAAGCGACTTCTAAATGACTCGGAGCCACTCTCCACTCCTCAGTCAACACAATACCTAAGCGTTGTTGCTGCAGTTCCACTTCTGATTTTAACCATTGCGTGGGCGCTTTTAATCCTTGAACTAAGGTATGCGCGACCACATCGCCTGTCACTCTAGAGACCCACTCTTCAATATCAGGCTTAATGTCTGTCATGAGTTGAGAAAACTTTTGTGCCAGTTGGATATCACCTTCAAGCACTAACTGATCTTGTTTAATCAATTGAGTGATTTTAGATTGGTCTTTTAGCTTAGGTAATGTCGTCAGTTTTAGACTTAAATAACAATCTGGATGACCTTCGTATTGGCTTAAAACATCAACACGATAGCTAAAAACAAAAATCAAATTACGGTTTAATTCTTGTAAATGGATATGAATGACTTTGCCTTTTAGCCTAGCCACTTGCTGAATATATTCTGCATCATCTTGAATCAAACGATTGAGTGCAGTTTCAATCACGCCGGTTACGAGAGGTTCAAATGGCATGATTATTCCTTAAAATTTATAACCGCGATGCAATGCGACAATACCGCCAGTCAAATTGTAATAGTTAGTTTGTTCAAAACCAGCCTCATCCATCATACCTTTTAACGTATCTTGATCGGGATGCATACGAATAGATTCCGCTAAATAACGGTAACTATCTGCATCGTTGGCAACCAATTGGCCAATCTTAGGTAATAAATGGAACGAATAAGCATCGTAGACTTTTGACAGAGCTTCCATTTGTGGCTTTGAAAATTCCAATACTAACAAACGACCACCGGGCTTTAAAACACGGAACATTGACCGCAATGCTTTATCTTTATCTGTCACATTACGTAAACCAAATGCAATCGTAATACAATCAAAGTGATCATCAGGAAATGGTAATTCTTCGGCATTAGCTTGCACATAATGAACATTACCTACCACGCCATGATCGCGTAATTTATCTCGTCCGACATTCAGCATTGAATTATTAATATCAGCTAAAACCACATGGCCGTTATCACCGACAATACGAGAGAACTTAGCGGTTAAATCCCCTGTACCACCGGCAAGATCTAATACTTTATGACCAGGGCGAACACCACTGCAATCAATGGTAAATCGTTTCCACAGACGATGTATGCCAGCCGACATCAAATCGTTCATAATGTCGTATTTTGCTGCCACAGAGTGAAAAACTTCCGCTACTTTCTCCACTTTTTTATCTTTTGCGACAGTGGTAAAGCCAAAGTGAGTCGTATCGTCTTGAGTGATTACATTATCTGATTGCACTTGTTTATCCGTCATGGTTATTCCGATTATTCAATCTCAGTGAGGATCTGGGCCAATAAAAGAACGCTTAGTTTACTTTATCCTCAAGCGATTGTCTGTCATTGTGAAAATCATTTTGTGCAATTTCTGCCAAATGAGGTGCTATCTCTTTTTTAACTTCAACCCCTAAATTTTTAAACCCTTCGGCTTGGCGAATCAGGTTACCTTTGCCTTGTGATAATTTATTCATCGCGCCTTGATAGCTCGATTGCGCTCGATTTAATGCGGTTCCCATAGCATCCATATCATCAATGAACAAACGCATTTTGTCATATAGCTTACTGGCTTTATCGGCGATAAGTTTAGCATTCTGATTCTGCCTTTCATTACGCCATAAATGATTAATCGTGCGCAACGCAACCAATAAAGTAGTTGGGCTGACCAAGATGATATTTTGTTCCATCGCATCTTTCACCAAGCGAGGATCCGCTTCCATCGCCAATTGAAAGGCAGGCTCAATTGGGATAAACATCAAGACATAATCAAGTGAGGTGATCCCCTGCAATTGGTGATAATCCTTTTGGCTAAGTAACTTGATATGACTCCTCATCGCGATCAAATGCTCATTAATAGCTTTAGATTTGTCTGCATCAGTCGCCCCATTAAAATAACGTTCAAACGCCACTAACGTCATTTTGGAATCAATAACGACTTGTTTATTCTCAGGTAAATTAACAATCACATCCGGTTGATAACGTTTACCATTCTCATGATTCAAACTGACCTGGGTTTGATACTCATGGCCTTCACGCAGCCCCGAATCTTTTAATACATTGGCGAGAACGACCTCCCCCCAATTACCCTGCTGTTTGTTGTCACCTTTCAGCGCTTGAGTCAGGTTAACGGCATCTTGCGCCATTTGTTGATTCAATTTTTGCAAATGACGAATTTCATGCACCAAAGTATGACGTTCTTTTGCTTCATAATTAAAACTAGTATCAACTTGTTGTTTAAATCCATGCAGCTGCTCTTTTAGTGGCGATAATAACCCGTCTAAACTAAGTTTATTCTGCTCATCGACACTTTTTACTTTTGCTTCAAAGACTTGGTTGGCTAAACTTTCAAATTCAACTTTTAATCTTTGCTCTGCTTGCTCTAATATCTGCAATTTTTCTTGCGCGGCTTTTTGTGATTCAGTATGCCGAACTTCTAATTCTCGGTTCGAGGTTTTATAGTCACTCAATTGTTGCTGTATCTGTTGATTCGTTTGCTTTAATTGCTGCATTTCAGCTTGTTGAAGCTCTAAATAATTTAGCTTCTCCTTACTTGCCATCAATTCCCCATAAGCTTGACGAGCATCAAATTCTGATTTATCACGAGCCATATCAAGCTGCTCTAATTCTTTTTGATGTTCGAAATTAGATTGCTGCAAGTGCTGAATAGTTTGTTGCAGTAAATTCACTTCACCAATGTGCTTCTCTTCTATTGCCAATTGCTTGGATTGATATCGGTAACGAAGCCAAACTGCAAGCATCATCAAGCTAATCGTCATCCCTATTAGGCAAAGTGTTATCAAATCGTTATCATAAGTGAACCCGTGCATATAAACCCTTATGGCTTGTTTTACTTACATAAATAATATTAGATACTGTATAAATGTCCAGCATCTTATCGAATCTTCCTTACCAACATTGAAATGGATAACCAATGAGCGAGATAAAAAATGAACGTACTGCCATCATTCTTGGACTTTGTGCGGTATTACTTTGGTCAACGGTTGCCACTGCTTTTAAACTTACATTAGCGCAGTTTAGCCCAATTCAAATGCTAGTAATCGCAAGCATTGTCTCCGCCGTCACATTACTGTTTATTTGTAGCTATCAAGGAAAGCTTAAGCAAATAGGCAACGTCTTTTTAAGTAATCCTTGGTTTTTCCTTTTACTTGGGTTAATCAATCCATTCGCCTATTACTTAATATTATTTAAAGCCTATGAGCTTTTACCTGCCTCTCAAGCCCAGCCTCTCAATTACAGTTGGGCAATTACATTAACTTTAATGGCGTCGATTTTTCTCGGTCAAAAAATTCGTCGTCAAGATTGGTTCGCATGTGGTTTAGGTTACTTTGGCGTTTTGGTGATCGCAACGAAAGGTGATTTATTCGCACTTAATTTTGATAGCCCTCTTGGCGTTACTCTTGCCTTATTATCCACACTTTTATGGGCCTCTTATTGGATCCTCAATACGAAAAACAAATCTGATCCTGTCGTAGTAGTATTGCTTGGTTTCTTAGTGTCATTGCCATTTTCGGCTAGCTTGGCTTGGTATGAAGGTCATTCATGGAGCCAGATTACTTGGCAAGGTTGGATGGCAGTTTCTTATGTTGGATTGTTTGAAATGGGGATCACTTTTGTCTTATGGTTAAGTGCATTAAAGTTAACGTCTAATACTGCTCGTATCAGTAACTTTATTTTCCTTTCGCCTTTTATTTCATTGTTACTACTTTCTCAAATTATAGGCGAAACAATCTATCCATCGACAATTATTGGCTTAGTACTTATTTTAATTGGTTTGATAATTCAGCAAATAAAATTTAAACGAAATGAAGCGTTCCGATAAACCTTATTAATTGCATTGATATATTATGGATGTTGGGTTTTATTATATGATTTATTTTTTAGCAAGAAACTGCTGTAATTCGGCAACTGAGAATCCTTGATCTTTCATCTCTTGCGCAATCTGTTGGATGTGTTCATCTTCACGTGATTCTAAAACTGCTTGAAATTGATAAATAATATCTCTTAGGTTTTCTAGCGGTACTTGTTTAGCGGCACTACGAATTCGTTCTTGGCTTTGGTTTCCCAATCCAGCCAGTAACTTTCCATACATAACTTTTTCCGGGCTCTCTTCTAGCTGCTCTAAGATTCGAGCCATTTCATAAGTGGTCATAGACATAAGTGATTTGATTTTCCAGAGTGGGATATTTTATATTTTTAAGCTCTTAAATATACGCTTCCTATGATTTTTGGCAAATGATATTCAGCACATAAAGCCCCTTACTTATATTGATGTTTCATTTATTACCAAAGACAAAAATATCGTTATCAAATATGGTTTCACGTGAAACCTGCAAACGCTCTCTTCAAATTGGGAACATAAACTTAAAGGATGTATTTCAGAGGCTATTTTTCTTTATACTTCACTTTAACAATCAAAAGTTAATGTTAATATTAAACTGTATCTCAACAATGACAGTAATAAAAAATGCCTACAATGTCGCACATTATATTAAGGATAAAACATGTCTCGCCATATTTCAGATCGTATTCAAGCTTTACGCCAATGGTTGGTTACCAATAATTTAGATGCCATCATTATTCCTCACGAAGATGAATTTCTCGGCGAATATATTCCCGAACATAATGAACGCCTCGCTTATATCTCAGGGTTTGTCGGTTCAGCAGGTGCAGCCATCATCACTCAAGAGCAAGCAGCGATTTTTGTCGATGGTCGTTATACGATTCAAGTGACTAAACAAACACCAAGTGAGATTTTCTCTTACCATCATTTAATACAAGAGCCACCACTAACTTGGGCAGCCCAAAACTTAAAAAAAGATGCCCGCTTAGCCATTGATCCTAAAATGCACTCAGCGACTTGGTTTGAAAAAGCATCGCTACAAGTGTCTGGTAATTTAAACATGATCAGTGTCGATCAAAATCCGATTGATATTATTTGGCAAGATCGCCCTGATCCGATTGAATCCACGATGCGATTAATGGATCTTGAATTAGTAGGTCAATCAAGTGAAGTAAAACGTCAACACATTGCCGACACCCTTCTACACACCAATACCGATGCTGCGCTTCTTACCCAATTAGATTCTATTTGCTGGTTGCTCAATATTCGCGGGTTAGATGTTTCTCGTCTGCCGGTACTATTAAGTCATGCCATTATTCATCAAGACTCAAGTGTAGATTTCTTTATTGCCGCTCATCGTATTCCTAGTGACTTCACTCAACATGTTGGTCCAAATGTACGAGTGCATGAACCGCAGGATCTTGAGAATATTTTAGCCACTCTCGCCAATAAAAAAGTGCTGGTTGATCCCAATACCAGTAACGCATGGTTTACTCTAACCTTACAAAAGCATAATGCCATTATCCATCCTGCTGCCGATCCATGCTTGCTCGTTAAAGCTTGTAAAAACTCAGTCGAAGCACAAGGGATGATCAATTGCCATATACGTGATGGTGTTGCCATGGTGAACTTTCTAAGTTGGCTAGATAAAGAAGTGGAACAAGGTCAACTGCATGATGAAGATGTTCTAGCGAGCAAACTTCAATACTATCGCGAACAAGACCCAACGCTTGCTGACTTAAGTTTTGATACCATTTCCGCCGCTGGCAGTAATGCAGCGATGTGTCATTACAACCATGCTGATCAGCCTGAATTTGGTAAACTCTCTCTCAACAGTTTATATCTTGTGGATTCAGGTGGCCAATATCAAGATGGCACTACGGATATCACACGTACTGTCGCTATTGGGCAGCCAAGTGACTTTATGAAGCAACAGTTCACCTTGGTACTAAAAGGTCATATTGCTTTAGCAAGTGCACGCTTTCCAAAAGGCACGACTGGCAGCCAACTTGATATCTTAGCTCGTCAATTCTTGTGGGCAAAAGGTTACAATTACGATCATGGTACCGGTCATGGCGTGGGCCACTTTTTAAGTGTACATGAAGGGCCACAACGTATTTCCCCTGCTTACAACGGCGTAGCTCTGCAAGCGGGCATGGTGGTTTCCAATGAGCCGGGTTATTACCGTACAGATGAATTTGGTATTCGTATCGAGAACTTAGAACTGATTGGTAATGTTGAGTCTGATGGCGATCTTGAATTACTTGGTTTTCGCTCTTTAACTCGTTGCCCAATTGATACTCGAGCCATCAATATTGATATGTTGAACCGCCCAGAGTTAGCTTGGTTAAACGATTATCATCAAAAAGTGTGGAGCGATTTGAGTCCTCTGGTTGAAGGCGAAGTGAGAGCGTGGCTCAAACAAGCGACCGCCCCTTTGTCTTATGCCGCAAGTTAAGGGTTAGCAAAACATAGCTAAACTAGTACGGAATAAGCCAGTACTGTTTGAGTAGACAAAAATAAAAAGGCCCACAATGAATGTCAATTGTGGGCCTTCAGTTTATGTTTCACGTGAAACATAAAGATAAAATTGAAGCACTAATTAGCCAGAGTATGCATGATGCCAATCCATCCATACTGCTTCATAACCACGAGATTTCACCGCTTCTGCTACCGATGCAGCAGAACGCTCATCACTAATCGCAAACTGCTCAAGCTCAACATCATCATTAGCATAACCACCTGGCTGTGTTTTTGAGGCCGCCGAAATGCTAGTAATTCCCAAACCTAAAACATTGTCGCGAAACTCAGGTGATTCACGAGTCGATAATGACAATTCCACTTGTGGATTAAATAAACGATAAGCGCAAATAAGTTGTACCAGTTGTTTATCTGACATTACAGATTTTGGCTGAACACCACCTTCACATGGCCTTAATCGTGGAAAAGAAATCGAGTAACGACTTTGCCAATACCGCTTTTCCAAATAGTGTAAATGACTGGCAGCAAAGAAACAGTCGGTTCGCCACTCTTCCAACCCGATTAATGCACCAATACCAATTTTATCTATTCCTGCTTTCGCCAATCGGTCTGGCGTATCTAACCGATAATAAAAGTCTTGTTTATTGCCACGTAAATGATGCAAGGCATAAGTCGATGGATGATACGTTTCTTGGTACACCATCACCGCATCCAAACCGAGCGTTTTCAATTCAGCGTAATCATCTTGGTCAAGCGGTTGAACTTCCATCGCAAGATAACTGAATGATTTTTTAATCAACGGCAACATTTGTCGAAAATAATTCATACCAACTTTGGTTTCATGCTCGCCGGTCACCAATAGGACACTATCAAATTTCATTTTTTTGATCGCCGCTATCTCATCACTAATTTCATGCTGATCTAGCGTTTTACGTTTAATTCGATTGTCCATGGAAAAACCACAATAGCTACACGAATTAGCACAAAGATTAGAAAGATAAAGCGGAATATAAAACCCCATCGCATGACCAAATCGTTGACGTGTTAACGCATAAGATTTTTGTGCCATTTCCTCTAAATAAGATTCAGCCGCAGGTGAAATTAGCGCTTTGAAATCTTCTAAATCACACTTTGACTTAGCTAAAGCGCGTTCAACATCCTGCGCGGTTTTACTGTAAATCGATAGCTTAATACTATCCCAATCCAATTTTTTAAATTCATCAATATAACTCATTACAAGCCACCTAAGATAAAAATGCCGTTAATGGACTGGAAGCTATCGCTTTTTGACTCGCGCCTGCTAGCCCTGAGCGGTAAGCTAATCGCCCTGCTTCTACTGCATATTTAAATGCTCTTGCCATCATAATTGGATCGCTAGCAGCAGCAATAGCGGTATTGACTAATACCGCATCTGCGCCTAATTCCATCGCTTGGGCAGCATGTGAAGGCGCACCAATTCCTGCATCAACAATCACAGGAATGTTGGCTTGCTCAATGATAATTTCTAAGAAATCTTTTGATGCTAAGCCTTTATTCGATCCAATAGGTGAACCGAGTGGCATCATGGCAGCGCAACCAACTTGCTCAAGATGGCGACAAAGAACTGGATCGGCATGACAATATGGTAGCACCACAAAACCAAGTCGAACCAACTCTTCTGCCGCTTTTAATGTTTCAATCGGGTCAGGCATCAGATACTTAGGATTGGGATGAATTTCTAACTTTAACCAATTGGTTCCGAGCGCTTCACGAGCCAATTCGGCTGCCATGATCGCTTCTTTGGCATTTTTAGCACCAGAAGTGTTCGGTAATAGGTTAATTTTGGCTTCTATTAATGGCTGTAAAATATCATCATCTTGATTATGTATATTGACGCGCTTTAACGCCATCGTAGATAACTGAGAGCCTGAAACTGCCAATGCTTGAGACATCGTGTGTTTATTGGCAAACTTTCCGGTTCCGGTGAATAAGCGGGAAGAAAATACTTTATCCGCAATCACAAGAGGATCAGAGCCGAAAGTATCAGACTCGATACTGAGATTTGAACTTTGATAAGATGGTTGAGTATTCATAAAATTAGCCCCCGGCAATTGCTTGGAAAAGTGAAATATCATCACCAGCATTAACATGCACTTCATGCCAACGTGATTTTGGAACAATATTATTATTTACCGTGATGGCTATATTCTGAATCTCAATCTTGAGATCTTGGATTAGTCCTTTCAGAGAAACCGGCACATCCAATGCGATGGCTTCTCCATTAATCATTACATTCATCTTCTTTCCTAAGAATTTGAACGCGTTCCCTTCAACTTATTTACTCATTAAAATAGTCACAATAATCTCAGTCATCGGTTATTAATGACCATATTTTATCTGTACCCAAAGTAGTTGCAGTGAGGCGACAAGCAAGTGAAGCCCCATGAGCTTAGTTCAACTAAGTGAGTGGGGTGAACGAGCATCGTCAACAAAGCTGCAGCTTCAAGTAAGACGGGTAGATAAGTGACTACAAATAGGGCACGAAGGATCCACGCTAATGTTAAATTTTTGCCAAGTTAGTGATTGCCCATCAAAGAGATTGAGAACATTCGGTTTTAACTTGGCGTTTTGAGTAATGAGCTTAATCGCTTCTAGTGCCTGTAAATTGCCTAACGTTCCAACTACTGGGCCGATTACCCCATTTTCAGAACATTTCAATCCAGCACTATCATCTTGATACGGCACCGCGCAGTGGTAACAAGGCTGCTTACTTTGTCTAAAATCAAAAGTCATTAACTGACCGACCCAACCAATAGCTGAACCGGAAATCAATGGCGTACCCGATTCAACACAAGCCTTATTAACCGCTTGGCGAGTGGGAAAGTTATCGCTGCAATCGAGTACTACATCCGCCATCATCACTTCTAGATTTAACCTATCGTCTTCTAAAAATGACTCAACACTGCGTACTTTATTACTCGAGTTCAATTGCTTGATTTGATTAACCGTTGCTTTCGCTTTATTCACACCAATATCGAGTTCACGATAAATGACTTGGCGTTGTAAATTCGACGATTCAACACAATCACCATCGGCAACGACGAGCTGACCTACACCAGCAGAAGCAAGATATAAGGCGACCGATGAACCCAATCCACCACATCCAACAATCAGTACTTTACTGGCAAGCAATAACGCCTGCCCCGACTCCCCGACTTCAGGAACCATAATTTGACGTTGATAGCGTTGAAACTGTAAATCGTTCATAAGTAGCCTTTTAAAAAATTAAGCTCAAATCCAATTATGCTGATTCAGCAATACACGCCTCATCCGTTTGCATAATTTGCGCAAATAAGTTGATGGCTAATTGTATATCAGGAGCTTGAGTAATGGCACGCACAACGGCCAAACTCGTTACACCACACTGCCAAACTTGCTGAGCATTGGATAAATCTATTCCACCAATCGCAACCGTTGGCTCACTTGGTACTAGGCTACTGATCATTTCTTGATATAAACGCAGCCTAGTCAGCCCTTGTGGTCTTGATACCATCTGTTTAGTTGGCGTGGGGAAAATATGCCCAAGCGCAATATAGCTAGGGTTGAGTTGTGCCACTTTTAGGATTTCATAGTAACCATGTGTTGATAAACCTAATCGTAAACCTGACCGTTCAATCACTCTTAAATCTGCGGTAAGTAGATCCTCTTGCCCTAAATGCACACCATAGGCTTTATGCTTAACGGCAAGTTGCCAGTAGTCATTAATGAAAACTTGCGCATCATGCTCACGCCCCAGTTTTATCGCTTGCTCAATTTGCCACTCTAAGTCACTTTGATCTGGGTCCTTAATGCGTAACTGAATTGTTTTCACTCCAAATTTGAGTAATGTTTCAATTTGAGTAAAGTCAGTCACCACTGGATATAAGCGAAATTTATCTCTTTCTAACTCAGCAAAATCAAACAAAGACTCTTGAATACTCTCCCACTGAAACTGAAGTTCTAATTCCTGCTCTACCCGATCATTCACCAATAAAGGTACAGGAAATAAGAAGCGCTCTTGTGGCCATGTTTCACGTGAAACATTCAACCCTGCATCTGCTGAATTCAATGTTTCTGACGATGACATATGAGAATGCGATACAGCCGCTCGCGCTAAAGTTAAGGCATCTTCCAAAGGAAAGTCCAAACTAAGACAAGCAAAGAACCAGGCAAAATGACGATGTGGCTCTAGCTGTATTTTCTGCGCTGAACGTAAAACGCAAAACTCGGATTCAGTATTAAGCCAAATATCATGATGTTCACCATGAAATAGTGCATCAATATAAATGGTGTTTTGATTCAACACTGCCGGCAGTGAAGCGCCATCTAAATACACTAAGTGCCGAACTTCGCTTTGAGATAGACTTGAGTCTAATTCATTTGATATTAGCTCTAACTCCTCCTCAAAAGCAGGAATAGGAGCATTCAATTGCACCGAAAATATCTTGTCTTCAATACCATCGTGATAAATAAAGCCACCACTATCACTGTCGCTTACTTGAATATGATCAGTGGCAAATCCGACTTGGTTAGCCGCACTTAAGCATTGCAAGAATATCGTTTTGATATCCTCATACTGCGGTGGAAATTTAATCTTAATCATTCAACCTCCTGCTCCGATTTTTCAGGCTGATGAGATACCGCCGGATGGTATAACTCCGATCCGCTAGCTAGGAACTCAGCTGATTTTTGTCTCATCCCTTCTAGTGGATCATCTAGCATCTTGATATTAATCGCCTGATCCGCTGCGACTTGTTTGGTATCTTTTGCGTACTCTCGTACTTCTTGAGAAATTTTCATCGAGCAAAATTTAGGTCCACACATCGAACAAAAATGCGCAACTTTTCCAGACTCTTGCGGCAGGGTTTCATCATGGAAAGCCAACGCAGTTTCAGGATCGAGCGATAGATTAAATTGGTCATGCCAGCGAAATTCAAAGCGCGCTTTCGATAAGGCATTATCTCGGATTTGCGCACCCGGATGACCTTTAGCTAAGTCCCCAGCATGCGCGGCTAATTTGTAAGTTATTAAACCAGTTTTAACATCTTCTTTGTTTGGCAATCCAAGATGTTCTTTAGGCGTGACGTAACACAACATCGCGCAACCAAACCAACCAATCATGGCCGCACCAATACCCGAAGTAATATGATCGTAACCCGGTGCAATATCGGTTGTCAGAGGGCCTAATGTATAAAATGGCGCTTCATGGCAATGCTTTAATTGTTCATCCATGTTCTCTTTGATCATATGCATAGGCACATGTCCTGGGCCTTCAATCATTACTTGCACATCATATTGCCACGCCACTTTGGTTAGCTCGCCCAATGTACGTAGTTCAGCGAATTGCGCTTCATCATTCGCATCTGCAATCGATCCGGGGCGCAAACCATCACCCAAAGAAAGAGCCACATCATACTTAGCACAAATCTCACAAATCTCACGAAAATGGGTATAAAGGAAACTTTCTTGGTGATGTGCTAAACACCATTTAGCAATAATAGAACCACCGCGAGAAACAATACCAGTCACGCGTTTAGCGGTCATAGGTACATAACGAAGCAGTAAACCGGCATGAATAGTAAAGTAATCCACCCCTTGCTCGGCTTGCTCAATCAAGGTATCGCGCATCACTTCCCAGTTAAGATCCTCTGCGACACCATTCACTTTTTCTAATGCTTGGTACATTGGAACCGTACCAATCGGCACAGGGCTATTACGCAAAATCCACTCACGGGTTTCATGAATATTACGTCCGGTAGACAAGTCCATTACCGTATCGCCACCCCAACGAGTTGACCACACGAGTTTTTCGACTTCTTCTTCAATCGATGATGACACCGATGAGTTACCGATATTGGCATTCACTTTAATTAAAAAGTTACGGCCAATGATCATAGGCTCAGATTCTGGGTGATTAATATTAGAAGGAATAATCGCACGCCCTTCTGCTACTTCTTGACGTACAAATTCAGGCGTGATTTCCTTGGGTAAATTAGCGCCAAAGTTATTACCTGGATGTTGTTGGTTCATTTGTTCATCGGCAAATTTCTGGCGACCCATATTTTCTCGAATCGCAATGAACTCCATTTCAGGAGTGATAATGCCTTGTCTCGCATAATAAAGTTGAGTGACACACTGGCCAGATTTAGCTTTACGAATTCGGGGTAAATTGCCATAGCGAAGATCATCTAAGGTTTCATCTTCAAGTCTTTCTTTGGTGAAAGATGAACTGACATCCACTAAAATTTCGGTATCACTGCGCTCTTCTATCCATTGTTCACGCAATTTCGGTAGGCCGGTGTACAGGTCGATTTGATAATCAGGATCGGTATACAAGCCAGAAGTATCGTAAACTTGGATGGGTTCATTCGGTTGAAAGACCGGATTTTTTTTACCGCCACCAATTAAGCTATCCGCTAGCGAAATTTCTCGCATTGGGACGCGGATATCAGCGCGGCTACCTTCAATATAGGTTTTCGATGAATTGGGATAAGGTTGAACAGATAAAGACTCAATGAAATTTTTGGCTTCCATTCGAGCTTGTTTGCGACTTGACGACATAGCATTTTCCTTTAACTTTTTGAGTTAGGGCTCCCAAGGGAGTAAATGCTTGACGGATTTTAATGCACAAGAATGCAGATCTGCGATGTAAAAACACAGCTACATTTATAGAGGGGTAATATGGATTACTCTTCTCTCGTTCCCTACGCAGGTATTATCCTGATCAGGTTCACGGATCCCGCAATGACGCGGTCTCAGCCTTATGGCACTCCGACAAGTAAAAAGTAGTATAGACGATAACGAATTTATAACAATATTAAGCTTAGTTTTTAATCAAAAAATGGAAGCCTATCCACGCAGCAGAAATACTCAAACCGACATTCAACAACACGTTTAAGCCCATTTTGAAGAAAGCGCCTTGCTGCATAAGAAGAACATTATCCATTGAAAAAGTCGAAAATGTGGTGAATGCACCCAGAAAACCTAAGCCGATAATCAGTCGCCAAGGAGACTCCGCTACCAATTCATTTTCCATTGCTGCGATTAATAGCCCCATTATAGCCGAGCCGACCACATTGACCGTGAGCGTCCCATATGGAAAACCTCTTCCGAGTAACAAGATACAAAGTTCGGAAACTAAATAACGCGAACACGCACCAACAGCCCCACCTAAGGCGATATAACTTAAAATCATCAACTGACCCATAATAACCGAAAAACATAATATAACTTGCACATACAATTGTAATACCAGATTAATGTATAGAAAGCAGATCTCAAGTTTTAACTTTTTTCTACCTCTAATCCCAGAACATTCGCAACATCTTGTAGCTCTTCTAGCGATTCCAAAAACAACAATGCATTAGAATCATCAACCGCTAAATAAAAACTGTTTGAACCATCAAGTGCCGTAATGGTGATCGCATGAATATTCTCCACTTTATCCGTCACTACTAACCCACCAATCGCAATGCGAACTTGGCCTTGGTAAATTTCAATTAATGCGCCCTGCTTAGTTTTAAACTCACCCATCATGATTTTTTCTTCCTTCCTTTAATCTATAAGCCATCTAAAATTGCCCTTAACTTAAGCGGTTTAACTGGCTTAGCAAGCAATTTAAATCCTTCATGTTGAATCATTTGACTGACTTCAGGCGATCGATCGGCGCTAATAATAACACCCTCAAACCCATCGCCCAATTGATTACGTAAATGCAATAAAACCTCTAACCCTGTCCATCCATTATCTAAATGGTAATCAGAAAAAACCACTTCGGGGTACCAGTCATTATCCATCGCTTGCAGGCTTTGTTGTAAGTTAAGCGCGGTTTTCACTTCGCAGCCCCAACGATCCAATAATGCTTCCATGCCTAATAATATTTCGGATTCGTTATCAACACACAAGACTTTAATATTAGCTAAAGGCGCGTGAGGCGGTGTTGGTATTAAACTTGGTTTTTGGGGAAGTAATATACCAACATCTAATGTAACGGAAAATACCGTACCTTTGCCCGGCCAAGAACGCAGTTCAACTCGATGATCCAACAAGCGAGCAATACCTCTGGCGATCGCCAGTCCTAAGCCTAAACCTTGATCAGCTCGATTTTGATCCACACGCGTGAACTCTTCAAAAATTTCACTTTGTTGCTCATACGGAATACCTATACCATTATCCCATACCTCAATTTTGATCTGTGGATCTTGGCTATGCCGATGAAGATGTCGAACACCCAAAACCACTTTGGCTTGCTTACCTTCCTTTTGACTATAGCGGAAAGCATTGGTCAGTAAGTTTTGTAATATACGGCGTAATAACTTAGGGTCGGATTTCACCACAACACTTGAAGGGATACGATTAAATTCTATTTTTTGCTGAGTGGCTAAGGCACCAAACTCTGCGTCTAAATTATCGATCACCTCATGTAATGCAAAGCTTCTTATTTCAGTCGGAACGTTGCCCGACTCTAAGCGTGAAATATCCAACAAATCTCCAATCAAATCTTCAGCCGCACCTAAAGCGCTTTCAATATGAGAGGAAAATTGTTTGGTATTTTGATCTTGTGCGGTTTCAGTCAATGAAGATGCAAATAAACGCGCAGCATTGAGAGGCTGCATTAAATCGTGACTCACTGCCGCAAGTAATCGGCTCTTTGACTGCAACGCATGTTCAGCACTTTGATTAGCAGAAACCAACTGAGTATTTAAGATTTCTAATTCTTGAGTACGGACGTGAACGCGATCTTCTAATGTTTCATTCGCTTCTTTAAGAGCCTGCTCAGCACGGCGAAAAGCGGTAATATCAGAGAAGCTCATCACAAAACCACCGCCTGGCATTGGATTGCCTTGTACTTCAATAACTTGTCCGTCATCACGAACACGCGAAGAAGTATGCTTAGTACCTCGTTCTAAATGCTTTACCCGGCGACTTACATGGCTCTCAGGATCACCGGGACCACACAATCCTTGTTCGGCATTGTGGCGAATAACATCAGCAATTGGCCTTCCGACTTGAATCAACCCCGGAGGGAATTCAAATTGCTCTAAATAACGCTGATTCCAAGCCACTAATCGAAGCTGCTTATCCACCACGGCAATACCTTGGCCAATATGCTCAATCGCGCCTTGTAATAAACCTCGGCTAAAATCATATAACTCCGAGGCTTCGTCAACAATCGCGGCGACTTCTTCAAGTTGCATATTACGGCCCTGCAGCGCAGAAGTAAGCACTAACCTCGAAGAAGATGCACCGAATACTCCTGCTAACACTCGCTCAGTATGACGGATCAATTGTGCGGAAGCTTGTTGCTGTGGCATCAAGGTCTGTTGCTGCTGTTTCCAAAATAATTGAAAGGCATGACGAGCTCGTTTACGTCCCACAAATCGAGAGGCCAGCATCTCCAACTCAGCGACGCTCACTCGACTTTGATATAAGCTTACATCTTCATTTTCAGGTAATGGAGTTCCGACAAATGAAGCCGCTTGTAAGCGCTCACTTAGGCTAGAGCGTGTAATTAAAGAGACTAATATATACGCTAACGTATTAACAATAAGACTGAGCGCCATTCCCCAATCCGAAGCTTTAAGCTTTAAAAGCTGCAACCATTCTGGGGGGGCTAACAACCACAGCAACAAATTGGTTTTATCACTGCCGGCCAACATATTCGTTTGCAACATTAAGGTCGCGAGCCACACCAGCATTCCAAACAACAAACCCGCATAGACTCCTTTACGGTTACCTTTACGCCAATACATTCCCCCTAAAACCGCGGGAGCAAATTGTGCGATTGCCGCAAAAGAAAGCAAACCAATCACCGACAATGACGATACGCGATCTAACACTTGATAAAAGCCCCATGCCCCTAACAGCAACAATGCAATCAAGCCTCGCCTTACGTTGAGTAACAATCCCGATATCTGCTTTGGTTTCGCATTAGAAAGGCGCATACGGCGTAACAACATCGGCCATACCAGATCATTAGAAACCATAATAGTCAGCGCGATGGTGGAGACGATAACCATGCCACTTGCCGCTGAAGTGCCACCTAAATACGCCAGCAAAGCGATAGTTTCCGAACCAACGCTTAAAGGTAAATTAATCACATAAGCATCGGCGCTCGTACCAGGAAGGAAATGCTGCCCTGCCCACGCGACTGGCAGTACAAATAATCCCATCAAGAATAAATAGACAGGAAAGACTCGGCGCGCGGTGTGTAAATCACGCGCTTGGTCGTTTTCGACAATGGTGGTGTGAAACTGACGCGGCAAGCAAATAATCGCCGCCATCGTTAGAAGCATATGAATAACAAGAGTAGGAATATTGGGGGACTGATAATATTGCTGAGCAAGTTTAGGCAGCGAAATATCTGGCGAATTGATGATCATCATCACCACAAAGACACCCACCAATAAAAAGGCCACCAGCTTAACGATCGATTCAAACGCAATCGCCATCATAATACCCCGATGATGCTCGGTGTTATCAATATGACGAGTGCCAAAAAGAATAGTGAACATAGCCATCACACCCACCACAAACCAAGAGACTTGTAGATCTTGATAGCCAAGGTAATCCATTAAATTAGGGGCAACTAAATCTAACCCCATGGTGATTCCGCGTAGTTGCAGTGCAATGTACGGCAAGATCCCAACCACAGCAATTAAGGTCACCGTAATGGCTAAACCTTGTGACTTTCCATATCGCGCAGCAATAAAATCAGCAATAGAAGTAATATGTTCGCGCTTGGTAATTAAGATTAAGCGCGCGAGGATACGCCAACCAAAAGTGAAAACGAGAATAGGTGCAAGGTAGATAGGAAGAAATGACCAAAAATCTAAACTGGCTTGGCCAACCGTGCCAAAGAAAGTCCATGAAGTGCAGTACACCGCGATCGATAAACTGTAAACCCAAGGTCGCCATTTAAATAACCAACTTTTTTGACGATCACCATACCAAGCAATTAAAAACAATACGCCTAAATAGGCTAGTGATACGGGAATTACAATCCATCCTTGCATAACACCTCGGTTCCGCTATCTATATTCCGTCATCCGTACGGAAGTTAAACAAAAGCCTCGAATTCAGTACTAATCATACTGTGAGTCGAGGCTTAAATTGTGCATTGCGCAGAAGCTTGTCTCAATCTATTTTACTGGAATCTGTGCAGCGACTACCGATTTTGGTTCATCCAGTTTCACAAATAATGCCAATACGCCCATTGCCGCCATCACCCAGAAGATGCCACCATCCCATAATTGGAATCCCCAGCCACTTAGCGCCGTCATTGCGGCGACAAAACCACCCATTGGAATCGCATTATATAACGCTTGTAATGGCACCATTTGATTGTCATCGGCTTGCTGTATATAACGAATCGTCGCAAAGTGAGCCAAAGCAAATGTCACGCCATGCAGCAATTGAAAGATCACCAATGGCCAAATTTCGGTGCTAATGGCAAGCCCACTCCAACGTACAATCACGCCCGTTGCCGACAATAAAAACATCGCCCGTAAGCTCCAATGAGCAAATAAACGACCACTAAAGGCAAACATTAATACTTCCGACACCACCGAAACACTCCAGAGATACCCCACCACGGCCTCTGAAATGCCTAACTGTTTCCAATAAATCGCACTAAAACTGTAGTAAGCCGCATGGGAACCTTGAATTAATGCAATTAAAAATAAGAATTTAATAACATGAGGTTGCTTTAATATTGCCCATAATTTTGGTCTTGTGTTCTGGTGCAGCTCAACCGAAGAAACGGGTAACACTGATGGGGAGCGAAAAGACACAAGTAACGTAACGAATAAGCCTGCAATCACGGTATAAATGATCATCGAGCTGCCAAAGCCTTCCACTAAATAACCCACCAAGGTGGAGGCGACAATAAAAGAAACCGAGCCCCATAAGCGACTACGGCCATAATCCAATAGCTTTAATTTACTATAATAATTTGCCATCGCATCAGACAATGGGATCCCTGGGCCAAAGCAGGCATTAAAACCAATGGTCGCCAGAACCAACAACCAAAAATTCCCACCAGTAAAAAAATGAGCAATCGCAAAAAGAAGGGCCGCAAAGGTGCTAAGACGTAAAGCTGGAATTAAATGTTCGACCTTATGCAAACGTGGAGTAAGAACCAAATTGGTTAAACAGCGAGTTGCAAAACCGATACCAATTAAGACGCCAATATCGCCAGCTGAAACACCTTGGTCTGAAAACCATAGTCCCAAAAAAGGTAAATACACCCCATAAGCAAAAAAGAAACCGCCAAAATACTGAGAGACCCAACCGAAGGGAGATGGTTTAAACATGTGACTGTAAACTCTTAAAAAGAAAAGAAAAGTATTATGCCTAGCCTAAAAAATAATTCACACTAAAGAACACACCGTATTGAAAATAATTCGCATTACTGTGAGATGTTAGGTTACAAACAGGTTTATTCTTTACGCTTTTTTACGTTATAGAACAACATATTTACATTGAACCAATTTATACTCACATTAACGCCATACAATGTATTTATCGTATAGCCCATGAAAATTGTGTTCCATGTTACGGCGGCATGGAATCATACCGACAGATGGTTGTCATACCATGATTATGGACGAACAAACCCAAACGGATAAATCAGTGAAAAAATTCCCTAAAAAATATTTGCTCGTGGGCCTAGTGGTGATATCCGGTGGCTATTATTATTGGCACTCTCAAACCAATGCTGCCCCCACGAAAAATTATGCCACTGTTACGGTTCATACTGGTGATATAGAACAAACCGTTCTCGCCAATGGCATGTTACAGGCTTCTAAATTGGTGAATGTCGGGGCGCAAGTTTCTGGTCAAATCAAAAATCTCGCGGTGAATTTAGGCGATGAAGTAAAGCAAGGTGATTTGATCGCACAAATTGATGATCTCACTCAACAAAATAATCTCAAAGAATCCATCGCCTCTTTAAATAGTATTAATGCCCAAATGGAAGCAAAACGTGCACAGATTTATCAAGCTCAACTAGAGTTTAATCGACAAAAAAGTATGCTCGCGGCCAGAGCGAGCTCCAAAGCCGATTACGATACCGCACAAGCAACACTTACCGTTTATAAAGCAGAATCCAAACAGCTCGAAGCGCAAAAACAACAAGCGATTATAAAAGTGGACACCGGAAAACTCGATCTCGGTTACACCACTATCGCTGCGCCCATTGACGGCACAGTGGTTTACACCGCAGTTGAAACCGGGCAAACCGTTAACGCCAATCAAACCACACCAACCATCATTGAACTGGCGCAACTCGATACTATGACCATCAAGGCACAAATATCAGAAGCCGATGTGGTTGATGTAAAACCAGGACAAGAAGTCTACTTCACCATTTTAGGTCGACCGGATCATCCATATCGAGCCAAATTACGCGCTATCGAACCGGGGCCTACTTTAATGAATGGTAATGATAGCGTGCTCACGATTGGTGATAATGATGCTATTTATTTCAATGGCTTATTTGATGTAGACAATCCTGATCGAGTATTACGTATCGGCATGACAGCCCAAGTATCGATTGTCTTAAATCAAGCGAAAGACGCTCTCCTAGTGCCTTCACAAGTGTTAACCAAAAGTGCCAAAGGCCAAGGCTATCAAATTCCAGTATTAGTGAATGGTCAAGTCGAACAACGCCCAGTCAAAGTGGGTTTAAACAATAAAGTGAACGCGCAAATTTTATCTGGCGTGAAAGCTGGCGATGAAGTGGTAGTCGGCATTGCAACCATAGGCGCACCCTCGCCATCCGATCGTAAATCGCGTGTAAGGTTATAATCATGACTGATGCGTTATTGCATATATCTGGCGTATCACGTTGTTTTTCGGCTGGAGAGCAACAACTTACCGTTCTCAACAACGTTGATTTAGAAATAAAACGTGGCGAGATGGTCGCCATTGTCGGCGCTTCAGGCTCAGGTAAATCCACATTAATGAATATTCTCGGTTGTTTGGACAAACCATCCAAAGGCCAATACTTTATTAATGGACAAGACACCTCCCAAATGGAAGTGGATCAACTCGCCGCCCTACGCCGAGAACACTTTGGTTTTATTTTTCAACGCTACCATTTACTCGGAGATCTCGATGCGGTCGCCAATGTTGAAGTACCTGCCGTCTACGCAGGAAAGAGTAAACACTCTCGCCATCAACGTGCCGAAGAATTATTAACTCGATTAGGCTTAGGGACTCGCTTAGATCACAAGCCTAGCCAGCTCAGCGGTGGGCAGCAGCAACGAGTTAGTGTCGCGCGAGCCTTAATGAATGGTGGCGATGTCATTTTAGCTGATGAACCAACCGGGGCATTAGACAGCCACAGCGGCAAAGAAATGATGCTGTTACTGCAAGAGTTGCATCAAGATGGCCACACGATCATATTAGTGACTCACGATATGGATGTGGCACAATTTGCCGACCGTATTATTGAAATCAAAGATGGCGAAATCATCCAAGATTATGTCAATAATAAAGAGCGGTTCACCACTCAAAAGCAATTAGAACCACGAGCTGAAAAAAGCAAAAATATAGTCTCAACCCAAATCGATCGTATTAGTGAAGCCTTTAAAATGGCGCTTATTGCTATGTCGAGTCACCGCTTACGCACCTTTCTGACCATGCTCGGCATTATTATTGGTATCGCGTCGGTCGTCTCAGTGGTGGCTCTTGGTTCTGGCACGCAACAACAAATCTTACAAAACATCTCATCACTTGGCACTAACACCATTGATGTTAGGCCCGGTACAGGATTTGGCGACAGGCGATCAGGACGTATAAAAACCCTAACCGCAGGCGATGCCAAAGCCCTAGAAAATTTACCCTTCATTGATAGTGTTACGCCGAGCGTCAGCACATCGGTGACTATTCGCGCCGGAAATCAAGCGGTAACGGGCAGCGTTCAAGGCGTAGGTCCTGCTTATTTTCGTGTTTACGATTACCAACTAAACCAAGGTCAATTTTGGGATGAAAATAGCATCAAAACCCTTGCTCAAGAAGCCATGATTGACAGTAACACCAGCCAAGAATTATTCGATGATGCCAACCCAATTGGTCAGGTGATCTTTTTAGGTCGCTTGCCGGTTAGGATCATTGGTGTCACCAAACCCAAAGATCAAGCATTTGGACGCAGCGATACCCTGAATGTTTGGATACCTTACACCACGGTTGCAGGGCGCATGTTGGGGCAAAATTACTTAAACAGCATTAGCATTCGGCTCAATCCAGAAGTACCAAGCGATGCTGCTGAGCAAAGTATTATATCCTTGTTAACCATACGCCACGGCACGGCAGATTTCTTTACGATTAATAGCGATACCATTCGTCAAAATATAGAGAAAACCACTGCCACTATGACACTACTCATTTCTGCGATTGCCGTTATTTCGTTGATCGTCGGTGGCATTGGAGTCATGAATATCATGTTAGTTTCCGTCACTGAGCGAACCCGTGAAATTGGCGTGCGCATGGCGGTTGGTGCAAGACAAAGCGACATTTTACGTCAGTTCTTAATCGAAGCGATTTTAGTGTGTTTATTTGGCGGTCTATTGGGCATTGGCTTAGCCTATTTACTCGGCTTTGCATTGCAATCCAGTGGCGCGGGCTTCCAAATGATCTACTCGTCAAACTCCATTATTGCGGCATTCTTATGCTCAACGTTAATTGGCGTATTATTTGGATTTTTACCTGCTCAGAATGCGGCAAAATTGGATCCCATTGATGCATTAGCAAGAGATTAATATCGACTGTCATATGAAATACCGTTATGAGTCTCAACAATGACTCATCACAACTATTGATGGAAATGCGATTCAACTGAGGCCATAGACCAAAGTCGTCTAGCGATGCATAGTAATATTAGCCACACTCCTCTTTCCTCATTATTGAGGTGAACGAGCGCCGCCGCGCCTTCAAGTAAGAAGAGTATTGATGCCTGATAAATTCAACATGACATTGGCTCCATTTAACCGCTTAACCAAGCGCGAACAAGCACGCTTACGCCAAAGTTTGGATGTGGCTTATTTTCGTGAATACGACACTATTTTATCACCAAATCAAGATTGCGAAGCGCTGCATATTGTCATTAAAGGGGCGGTAGAAGAAACCAATAAGCAAGGAACAGAGGTCTTTGCCCATTACACCCCAGATGATATGTTTGATGTAAGAGCACAATTAGATGGCATAACTAAACATCGCTACACCGCGCTTGAAGATACATTAAGTTATTTATTACCTCGTAGCGTCTTCCAAGAGTTCTATCAACATAATCTCGATTTCGCGGCTTACTTTGACAGTAACTTAACCAAACGTCAGGCGCTTTTAAACAATGCTCATCAGCAGCAAAATTTGGCGGAATTTATTTTAACCAAAATCGACAGCCATATTTATCAAGCACCTTTAATTTTCACGCCACAAGATTCTCTGCAATATGTCACTTCAGAAATGCAGGTAAAAAAAATCGATGCCGCGTTGGTTGAAATAAAAGCCAATGATTATGCCATCGTCACTCGTACCGACTTATTGCACGCCATCGTATTAAATGGTCACTCACTTCAAACGCCAGTACAAAGCATTGCCACTTATCCGGTGCACGCCATTGAACATGGTGAGTATTTATTTGATGCCATGATCCGCATGACTCGAAATCGTTGTAAGCGACTAATGGTAAAACGTGACTCAACCGCGATTGGTATGTTGGATCTCACCCAAGTATTGTCAGCATTTTCAACCCATTCACATGTATTAAGCTTACGCATCACGAATGCCACCAGCGTTGAAGAACTCGCACTCGCGGCGCATCAACAGCGAGAACTTGTGACCAATTTACATAAAAATGGTATTCGCACCCGTTTTATGATGGAACTTATCGCCGCCCTCAATGAACATATTATCGAAAAAGCCTTTGAACTCATTGTCCCTAAACATCTGCATGATCACTGCTGTTTAATAGTCTTAGGATCCGAAGGTCGTGGTGAACAAATTCTCAAAACCGACCAAGATAATGCATTAATTATTAAAGATGGCCTGCATTGGCATCAATTTGCACCACTAATGGACAAGTTAACCCATACCCTGCAACAACTCGGTTATCCATTATGTAAAGGGCAAGTGATGGTGAACAACCCTGATTGGGTCAAATCACAATTAGACTGGAAGAAGAGCTTATCAGCTTGGGCGCAAAACAATACGCCACATTCCGTTATGTCACTGGCGATTATGGCAGATGCATTAGCCATTGCTGGCAACACCCAATTACTCTCACCAGTCAAACAACACTTACACAACCTTATGCAGCAACAGTCATTATTGCTCATGCAGTTTGCCCGTCCAGCGTTAGGTTTTGCGGTGCCTTTAACCTTATTTGGCCAAATAAAGCAAAATAAACAAGGCATCGATATTAAACAAGGTGGCATTTTTCCTATTGTGCATGGCATTCGAACACTGGCGTTAGAGTATGGCATTACCGCCACCAATACTTTTGAACGAATTGAAAGACTGGAACAAAAACAGGTATTAGCCACACTCACCAAAGACAACTTATCAGAGGCCTTAAAACTCTTTTTAAAATGGCGATTAAGCCAACAATTACAACTTAATCATCACCATAATACTTTAGATACCAAACTGCTTAACCGAACCGAGCGTGATCTATTACGCCACAGCTTACATGCCGTGAAAAAATTCAAACAGTGGCTTCGTTATCACTATCAAATTAGTGATTAAAGTACACTTTGAGGAATGATAAATGAATCTACTACAACGACTCTGGTGGTCACACCGATTGAAAGGGTCGGACTATCAATATTTATTTCGCCGAGATAAAACCAATAAAACAACCCCAAAAGAATACATTTCATTGGATTGTGAAACCACCAGCTTAAATCCAGCACAAGCAGAGTTGGTGACGATAGCGGCGACAAAAATTATTGGTAATAAAATTATCACCAGTCAACCTTTTCATATTCGCCTGAAAGCGCCGCAATCTCTCGATCAAGGCTCGGTACGAATCCATCACTTACGTCACAATGATCTGCATAATGGTTACCATGAAATTGATGGGATTAAAGCACTATTAGCTTTTATCGGTAATCGCCCTTTGGTGGGTTATCATATCCGCTACGACAAGGCGATCTTAGATCGTGCTTGTAAAAAACATTTAGGCTTTCCTCTGCCCAATCCATTAATTGAAGTCAGTCAGTTATATCACCAAAGACTTGAGCGTTTATTGCCCAACGCCTATTTTGATCTCAGCTTAGAAACCATTTGTCGTCATTTAGATCTGCCCATCCAGCAGCGACATGATGCTCTACAAGATACGATTACCGCCGCATTAATTTATGTCCGTCTTACCTATGGATCACAGCCTACGCCTTTCATTCCTAAGTAAAACCGCCCTTTCGATACTTGAGTATAAGTCTCGTTTTGTGTGATTCATCGCATAAAAAAGCCAATAAATTCAATCTTTAATCCTAAAGTCTAATTGTGATGAGATAAGGATAGGCAGACAGTTAACGTACAAGAAAAACGACAATCACCAGCATTAAGGTGAACTAATTAAGAGTCTGACTCATCCAAGGAGAGAATTATGAGTGAAGTACACATTCATCCGGTCAAAGACAACATCCTAAAGACCACTCACGCAAGCAACGATACATACCTTTCCATGTACCAAGAGTCGGTCACTGACCCAACCAGTTTTTGGGGTAAGCATGGCAAAATTCTCGATTGGATCGAACCGTTCACTCAAGTAAAAAATACCTCATTCGATTCAGGTCATGTCGATATTAAATGGTTTGAAGATGGCAAACTGAACGTTTCGGCCAACTGCATTGATCGTCACTTAGCCGAACGCGGTGATGATGTTGCCATTATTTGGGAAGGCGATGATCCCAATGATGATGCACAAATCACCTTTAAACAGCTACATGAGAAAGTATGTCGTTTTTCGAACGTATTAAAAGCGCAAGGCGTCAAAAAAGGTGACGTCGTTTGTCTTTACATGCCAATGGTACCGGAAGCCGCAGTCGCAATGCTCGCTTGTACCCGCATTGGCGCAGTGCATACGGTAGTATTTGGTGGTTTCTCTCCTGAGGCACTTTCTGGTCGTATTATCGATTCAAATTCTCACATTGTGATCACGGCCGATGAAGGCTTACGTGGCGGACGACCTGTTCCTCTCAAAGCCAATGTTGATCAAGCCTTAAAAAATCCAGACACCAATGTGCGCAGCGTGATTGTTTTCCAACGTACTGGCGGAGCGGTCGAATGGAATAGTGAGCGTGATATTTGGTGGCATGAAGCAACCGAAAAAGCCTCTCCAGTGTGCGAACCAGAAGCCATGAATGCTGAAGACCCACTTTTCATTCTCTACACTTCGGGATCAACTGGTAAGCCTAAGGGTGTGCTTCATACCACGGGTGGTTATTTAGTTTATGCGGCCATGACGTTTAAATATGTGTTCGATTATCAACCAGGGGAAGTATTCTGGTGTACCGCCGATGTGGGTTGGATCACAGGACACACTTACCTTGTTTATGGACCACTGGCCAATGGCGCGAAAACCATCTTATTTGAAGGCGTACCAAATCACCCTAACACCAGTCGCATGAGCGAAGTGGTCGATAAGCATCAAGTTAATATTCTTTACACCGCGCCAACTGCCATTCGCGCCTTGATGGCCAAAGGCGATGAAGCCATTAAAGGCACCTCGCGTAAAAGTTTACGCATCATGGGTTCGGTCGGTGAACCGATTAACCCAGAAGCCTGGGAATGGTATTACAAAACCATTGGTGATGAACGTTGCCCGATTGTAGACACTTGGTGGCAAACCGAAACAGGTGGAATTTTGATTTCCCCTCTTCCAGGTGCAACCGACCTTAAGCCAGGCTCAGCCACTCGCCCATTCTTTGGCGTACAACCAGCCTTAGTCGATAACGAAGGCAATGTCATTGATGGCGCTACAGAAGGCAACTTGGTGATCACCGATTCATGGCCAGGACAAATGCGCACTATTTATGGTGATCACGAGCGTTTCGAACAAACGTACTTCTCAACCTTTAAAGGTGTTTACACCACAGGTGATGGCGCACGTCGTGATGAAGATGGTTATTATTGGATAACCGGTCGTGTCGATGATGTACTTAACGTATCTGGTCACCGCATGGGAACCGCTGAAATTGAATCAGCCCTAGTGGCGTTCGATAAAATTGCAGAAGCGGCAATTGTTGGCGTTCCACACGATATTAAAGGCCAAGCGATTTATGCTTATATCACTTTAAATGATGGCGAATTCCCATCAGCCGAATTACACAAAGAAGTCAAAGATTGGGTTCGTAAAGAAATTGGCTCTATTGCCACGCCCGATGTTTTGCATTGGACAGACTCGTTGCCAAAAACCCGATCGGGCAAAATCATGCGTCGTATTTTGCGTAAAATTGCCACTGGCGATACGGGTAATTTAGGTGATACCTCCACTCTTGCTGATCCAAGCGTGGTGGATAAATTAATCGAAGAGAAATCAAGATTAGTTTAATGCCTCATTAAAATTTCATCCCAACTTAATCAGGTCATTTTATAATGGCCTGATTTTTTCGTTCTATCTAGAACAAATGATCGTCATCAGCACCAACCGAATATCAATGAATAGCGTTTCTCTTATTTCTACAAACGATGAATAAAGCCGAAAACTCAATTAATAAAGCTCAGTTCACAATCGCTCTAAAAACGAACAAAACAAGTCATTAGACCAGTAATTTGCTGCGATTTGCTGTGATTTCGCTATAATCAGGTAAATTAATTGATGCAGTCACGATTTTTTTTGCTATCTTAGTTAGTAATGTATCAAATCTATGACATGATGCATTTTACATTCACTTTGATGGATATTAGCTTCATGATGACAGCAAACTTACAAGTTCTGGTCTTAAATGGCCCAAATTTAAACTTGCTAGGCTTACGTGAACCCGCTCATTATGGCTCACACACTTTATCGGATATCGTGTCTGATTTAGACGTCCAAGCCAAAGAATTGGGAATCGAACTGTCTCACTTACAATCGAATCGTGAATACGAATTAATTGAAGCGATCCATGCCTCGCATGACACGATTGATTTCATCATCATCAACCCAGCCGCTTTTACACATACGAGCGTGGCATTACGTGATGCTTTACTGGGCGTTAATATCCCTTTTATCGAAGTACATTTATCCAATGTTCATGCTCGTGAACCTTTCCGACATCATTCTTACCTATCCGACAAAGCGGTCGGGGTAATTTGTGGTTTAGGGGCTCAAGGCTACCAATTTGCATTATCGGCTGCTCATCAAGCACTTACAAAAAATAAGTGATGGAAACAGTCAATAACCATCCGCATATAACGGTTGATGGGCAATATAATATCGGCTGACAATTTTGCCAGCTATACACTGAATAATTAAACACATAGAGAATTTATTATGGATATCCGCAAAATCAAGAAGCTAATCGAGCTAGTAGAAGAATCTGGCATCGCTGAACTTGAAATTTCTGAAGGTGAAGAATCGGTACGAATCAACCGTTATAGTGCTCAAGTAGCACCTTCGGCTCCAATGCAATATGCACAACAAGCTCCTGCACCTGTAGCGGCTCCTGCTGCACCCGTTGCGGCAGTAACTGAAGCGCCTGTGGCTCCAGTTGAAACCGGTCATAAAGTACTTTCTCCAATGGTGGGTACCTTCTACCGTTCTCCAAGCCCTGAAGCAAAATCATTCATCGAAGTAGGCCAAACGGTACAAGAAGGTCAAACGATCTGTATCGTTGAAGCGATGAAAATGATGAATCAAATTGAAGCTGACAAATCAGGCGTGATCAAAGCAATCCTTGCAGAAGATGGACAAGCGATTGAATTTGATCAACCTCTTGTAATTATTGAATAATCATCTCGATTAAGAGGCAAGATAAAAATGCTAGATAAATTAGTCATCGCGAACCGAGGTGAAATAGCCCTCCGTATTCTTCGCGCATGTAAAGAGTTAGGCATCAAAACTGTTGCTATTCACTCAACCGCTGACCGTGATTTAAAACACGTGCTATTGGCAGATGAAACCATTTGTATTGGTCCTGCTCGCAGTACTGACAGCTACTTAAATGTTCCTCGTATCATTGCAGCAGCAGAAGTAACCGGCGCAGTTGCTATTCACCCGGGTTACGGCTTTCTTTCTGAGAATGCTGACTTTGCTGAACAAGTTGAGAAATCAGGCTTTATTTTTGTTGGACCAAAAGGTGAAACCATCCGTTTAATGGGTGATAAAGTTTCCGCAATTAGTGCCATGAAAAAAGCGGGCGTACCTTGTGTACCGGGTTCTGATGGCCCATTAGACGATGATGATGCCAAGAACCGTGCTTTTGCAAAACGCATTGGTTACCCAGTGATTATCAAAGCTTCTGGCGGCGGCGGCGGTCGTGGTATGCGCGTTGTGAAGAAAGATGCCGATCTCGTTGAAGCGATTGCAATGACACGTTCTGAAGCAAAATCGTTCTTCAATAATGACATGGTTTACATGGAGAAATATCTTGAAAACCCACGTCATATTGAAGTCCAAGTATTAGCCGACGGACAAGGTGGCGCAATCCACTTAGGTGAACGCGATTGTTCTATGCAACGTCGTCACCAAAAAGTAGTGGAAGAAGCTCCGGCACCGGGCATTACAGAAGAAATGCGTAAATACATCGGTGAACGTTGTACTCGTGCTTGTATCGAGATCAACTACCGTGGCGCAGGTACTTTTGAGTTCTTATATGAAAACGGTGAGTTCTACTTCATTGAAATGAACACTCGTATTCAGGTTGAGCACCCAGTGACTGAAATGGTTACCGGTATCGATCTTATCAAAGAACAATTACGCATTGCAGCTGGCCAACCATTATCATTCACTCAAGATGATATTAAGATCCGTGGCCATGCGGTTGAATGTCGTATCAATGCTGAAGATCCAGAGCGTTTCCTACCTTGCCCAGGTAAGATTGAACATTTCCATTCACCAGGTGGTATGGGCGTTCGTTGGGAATCTCATATTTACGCTGGTTATACTGTGCCGCCACACTACGATTCAATGATTGGTAAATTGATCACATTCGGCGAAAACCGCGATGTGGCAATTTCACGTATGAAGAATGCTTTGAGCGAAACCATCATCGATGGCATCAAGACCAACATTCCTCTACAAATTACCATCATGAACGATGAAAACTTCCAACACGGTGGTGCGAACATCCACTACCTTGAGAAGAAACTAGGATTACAATAATCCCATCGTTGAATAGCTAAATCAGAAGGTCGCATTATGCGGCCTTTTTATTATTTATAGATTGTCATTTGTATCCATATCAAACTTTTGCCAAAATACCGCCTTTCTTAATCTCTATTAATTTCAACCCAAGGTTCTCCAACCATGAAGACACTCACGTCTCGCTACCAACAAGCGCATAAAGAAGCTAAATGGGCGATTGGCCTCGCACTGGCTTATTTTGTGTGGTGGTATGCTTCTGCTTACGGTTTAGCGCCGGCGCCCGATAATATCCAAGCCATGCCGACACTCTACTTTGGTTTTCCTTTATGGTTTTTAATGGCGTGTGTTATCGGGCCAATTGTGTTTACTTTATTGTGCGCCGCCATGGTCAAATGGGTTTATCAAGACATGTCATTAGAAATAGAACCTGAATGGTTAGAAACAAAATCTCAGCCACAACAAAAAGCACCACACGCTGCCAGCCAACAAGAAGACCAACATGAATATTGAGATCCTTATCCCATTAGTGATTTACCTTATTGCTGTCTTTGGCTTGGCCTATTGGAGCAGTCGACATGACAACAAAGCCGGTTTTCTAAACGAGTATTTAGTGGGTGGACGTAGCATGGGCGGCTTTGTGCTTGCCATGACGCTTGCCGCCACTTATGCCAGCGCCAGTTCGTTTATTGGCGGGCCGGGAGCGGCTTATCAAATGGGCTTGGGATGGGTTTTACTTGCCATGATCCAATTGCCTGCGACTTGGCTCACTCTCGGGGTGTTAGGCAAGAAATTTGCGATTGAAGCTCGCCGCCATAACGCACTCACCCTCAACGATATTTTGTATGCGCGTTATCAGCATCGAGGTGTCGTGATCTTTGCTTCGCTCTCATTGTTACTAGCTTTCTTTGGCACCATGGTCGTTCAGTTCGTTGGCGGAGCGCGCTTGCTGCAAACTGTGACGGGGTTATCCTACACTCATGGCTTGATGATTTTTGCCATCACCGTGGGTTTATACACCACTATTGGCGGCTTTCGCGCTGTGGTAATGACAGATACCCTTCAAGGCGTAATGATGATCATCGGCACCATCGCCCTATTAGTTGGGATTATTCATGCTGGCGGCAGCATCGGCGAAATCGTTACGGATTTACATCATATCGATCCCTCGCTCGTCACTCCTTACGGCCCCAATCATTTTTTAAGCCAGCCGTTTATGCTCAGCTTTTGGATATTAGTGTGCTTTGGTGTGATTGGCCTACCGCATGCCGCCGTTCGTTGTATGTCTTATAAAGATAGCGCGTCGCTGCATAAAGGTATGGTGATCAGCACCATCATGGTGGCGTTACTGATGTTTGGTATGCATCTGGCTGGCGCATTCGGACGCGCGATCGTGCCTGATATTGCCAGCCCAGATCAAATCATGCCGACCTTGATGATCACAGTGTTGCCCCCTGTTGTGGCAGGAATATTCTTAGCCGGTCCAATGGCCGCCATCATGTCTACGATTGACTCACAACTGATCCAAGCCTCAGCGACGTTACTCAAAGATTTATACATCAACTACATCAACCCATCGATAGCAGAAGGCGAAGCAGCAGAAAAAACACTGCCAAAACTGTCCTTATGGGTCACAGGAATTTTTGCCGCGCTGGTATTTGTGGCAGCATTGAATCCACCCGATATGATCATTTGGCTCAACCTACTCGCATTTGGTGGCATGCAAGCGGTGTTCTTATGGCCGCTCGTTTTGGGTTTATATTGGAAAGATGCCTCTGCAACTGGTGCTTTTGCTTCCATGCTGGCAGGGCTAATCAGCTACATTGCGATCAGTACCTTCAAACCTGACTTAGCCGGTGTTCATGCCATCGTGCCGAGTCTCATCATAGGTTTAATCGCCTTTATTATTGGTAGCAAGCTAAAACCGACACCGCACACCTCCGCAGAAACCGCTTAGTGATAAGATAGCCATGCTCAAGCTTTCAAGTTTGAGCATGACTTCCCCACAATACTCGCCTCATTTACTTATTTTCTGCTAAACTTCGCCACAATTTATTGTTTAACCAATTTCTATTATCCAGCGAGAGATCAATCCTATGCCTTGGATCCAAATAAAACTAAATGCAACCAAAGCCAACGCAGAAGCGATTGGAGATATGCTAATGGACGACACTGGCGCACTGTCGGTGACTTTTCTTGATGCGAAAGACACTCCCATCTTTGAACCTCTACCGGGTGAGACTCGCCTTTGGGGTGAAACCGATATTCTGGCGCTGTACGATGCCGAAACCGATACGCAGCTAGTGCTTAAGCAAATTAAAGACAGCAACATGTTGAGCGATGATTTTGCTCACAAAGTCGAGCAGCTTGAAGATAAAGACTGGGAACGCGAGTGGATGGATAACTTCCACCCAATGAAATTTGGCGAACGCCTGTGGATTTGCCCAAGCTGGCGCGATGTGCCGGATCCAAGCGCGATTAACGTCATGCTCGATCCTGGCCTTGCATTTGGTACCGGAACTCACTCCACCACCGCGTTGTGCTTAGAGTGGTTAGAAAGCATCAATTTGGAAGGCAAAACTGTCATCGATTTTGGTTGTGGTTCAGGCATTCTTGCGATTGCTGCCATTAAACTCGGCGCGGCCAAAGTGATTGGTATCGATATCGACCCACAAGCGATTGTTGCTTCGATTGAAAATGCAAAACGTAATGACGTCGCAGACCAACTAGAGCTATTCCTTCCACAAGATCAACCAGACGGATTAATTGCCGATGTCGTGGTCGCCAATATTTTAGCCGCGCCATTACGTGAGCTTTCAGATGTCATTTCAAGCTTAGTCAAACCACAAGGTCTATTAGCCATGTCGGGCGTGTTAGATACCCAAGCGACCGATGTTGCCACCTATTATGATGCACGATTTAATCTCGACCCAATTGCATCACAACAAGAGTGGTGTCGTATCTCAGGTCAAAAAAAGCCTGATTAATTACGCTCATCAAAATAATAATCGTCGACTTCGGGGCTAATTGACTGAAAAACAGGCTATTTATGAAACTAATTGTAAAATGCTCAAATATTAGTCTTTTCACGCCCCGAAAAAATGCGTAAAATGCGCGCCCTTGCTATTAGAACTATATCCGCGTTATTGATGCATCGTATAAGTAATAAACGATAGTAAAAGAACAAAGGATTAGGTGAGTGTTTTGAAGATCGGAAACTACACATTATCGAACAATTTAATCGTAGCCCCAATGGCGGGTGTAACGGATAGACCGTTTCGTGAATTATGTCTTCGATATGGGGCAGGCATGGCCGTCAGTGAAATGATGTCCTCTAACCCAAAAGTTTGGAACACATCCAAGTCACTCCAGCGAATGGTACATGAAGGCGAATCGGGCATTCGCAGTGTACAAATTGCTGGAGCCGACCCACAACTAATGGCGCAAGCGGCTCAAGTCAGTGTTGAAAACGGTGCGCAAATCATCGATATCAACATGGGTTGTCCTGCTAAGAAAGTAAATAAAAAACTCGCAGGCTCCGCGTTACTGCAATACCCAGAGATTATCAAACAGATACTCACTGCGGTAGTCAAAGCAGTCGATGTCCCAGTGACTCTTAAAACGCGCACAGGATGGGACACAGACAATAAAAACTGTGTTGAAGTCGCGAAAATGGCTGAACAATGTGGCATACAAGCCTTGGCACTCCACGGGAGAACCAAAGCCTGCATGTACAATGGTGACGCAGAATACGACAGCATTAGAGCGGTCAAAAATGCTATCTCGATTCCTGTTATTGCTAACGGGGATATTGATAGCCCAGAAAAAGCAAAATATGTGCTGGAGTACACTGGCGCAGACGCTCTAATGATAGGCAGACCTGCCCAAGGAAAGCCGTGGATTTTTAATCAAATCCAACATTTTTTAAACACGGGAGAGCACTTGCCACCCCTTCCAACAGAAGAAGTGCAAGCGATTCTCATTGGCCATGTTCAAGCTTTACATGAGTTTTATGGCGAGTTTTTAGGCCCTCGCATTGCCCGAAAGCATGTGGGTTGGTACCTAAAAGAACACGACCAAGCGGGTGAATTCCGCCGTATTTTCAACGCCATCGAAGATGCCAATCAGCAGCTTGATGTGCTTAAAGGTTATGTTGTCTATCCTAACTAATTTAGAGTGATCCTTTAAATAGTCGATAGAAATAACGTTGCATTATAATATTACCAAAAAGAGCTTAGACTAATTATGTTCGAACAAAATCTGACTGTAGAACCACTAACAGTAACGACAGTGACATCACAAGATCAAATCACGCAAAAACCACTACGTGACTCTGTAAAAGCATCTTTAAAGAACTATCTTGCACAATTAAATGGCCAAGACGTTACTGAACTATACGAATTAGTACTAGCAGAAGTTGAGCAACCAATGCTTGATATGGTTATGCAATACACTCGCGGTAACCAAACTCGCGCAGCGAACATGATGGGTATCAACCGTGGTACGCTTCGCAAGAAACTTAAGAAATACGGCATGAACTAAGAGCAATCTTAGAAAGTAATTTAAGAAACCGCATCTGAATAGTTGATTCGATGCGGTTTTTTTATAGCTGAATTTAATATCTAAATGTAGGGTAAAACGGAACTTAATGACCCCGCCCCCTCAAAATTTAGCCGACAAGCTCAGAACGGTATAATACACATTCGTCCTTGCACATAAGTTTGATAACATAACGCCACTTTCCCCCCTATTAAGTCATCATCATGGTCGAGCAACATCAACAAGAACTCAAAAAACAACG
>NZ_VHKO01000017.1 GCF_015223435.1 Vibrio hibernica | reverse complement strand
AAAAAGAACACTATGAAGATAATCAACGTTGGTCGATTGGTACCACCTACCAGCCTGTAGATAGTGTCATTTTACGCGCAGGTTTTGCGTATGATGAACAAGCAGGCGCAGCGACATTAAGTATTCCAGATACCGACCGCTACTGGTACACCGCTGGTTTAACTTACTTGTGGACTGATAATTTATCACTTGATGCAGGCTTTGCTTATATTGATGGAAAATCAGGTTCATTTGATGAAGACGGTAAAGCTGGAACCATGAATTTTGATTCATCAGGTCCGGCTTATATCGGCTCTGTGCAGTTGAACTACGCGTTCTAAATTTAACCTGAGATAAGCGTTCAAAACCCACCGAATACATACGGTGGGTTTTCTTTTTATTCCTCTAACATTTTTTCTGATTTAATCTTGTGGCTTTACACTTCACTTCTCAGTACCCTACTTTTCTGTTTATCGACCAATAATACTCACCCATGTTTACTTTACGCCCTTACCAAGCTGATTCCGTCAAAGCCGTTATCCATTACTTTAGATATAATAACGATCCTGCCATGATCGTATTGCCCACTGGTGCTGGTAAAAGTTTGGTCATTGCCGAGTTAGCCCGCTTAGCCAAAGGACGAGTGTTGGTATTAGCGCATGTGAAAGAATTGGTTGAACAAAACCATGCCAAATATGAAAGTTATTCCACCCCAGATCGCCCGATTAAAGGTTCGGTATTTTCAGCAGGTCTTGGTCGCAAGGAAACCGAGCAACAAGTGGTATTTGCTTCTGTTCAATCTGTGGTGCGGAATTTAGATTCATTTGCTAATCAGTTTTCATTATTGGTGATAGATGAATGCCACCGCGTGCCCGATAACCCTAAAAGCAGTTATCGAAAAGTTATCTCTCATCTTCAATCGATAAATTCTGGCATTAAAGTCTTAGGGCTCACCGCAACCCCTTATCGTTTAGGCATGGGCTGGATTTATCAATACCATGTGCGCGGAAAACGTGGCCAAGTCAAATCACAAGAGCCACGGTTTTTTCGCGACTGCATCTTCGAACTTCCTATTCAGTATCTACTCGATGAAGGCTTTTTGACACCAGCTAAAATGATTGACACGCCAGTATTAAGCTATGATTTCTCCCACTTAAAACCTGCACTGGCAGGGCGTTATAAAGAATCTGAATTGGATTTAGTGATCGAACAATCCAAACGTGCAACACCACAGATCGTGGCGCAAATTATTGAGTTATCCAAAAATAAACAAGGCATCATGATCTTTGCGGCTACCGTACGTCATGCACAAGAGATCTTAGGGTTATTGCCGTCAGATCACTCTTCGCTGGTGATCGGTGATACCCAGCAAATTGAACGCGATCGCATTATTAATGCGTTCAAAAATAAGCAGATTAAATATTTAGTCAATGTTTCCGTTCTTACCACTGGATTTGACGCACCACATGTCGATTTAATCGCTATTTTACGCCCAACTGAATCGGTCAGTTTGTATCAGCAAATCATTGGGCGTGGGCTTCGTTTAGCCGATGGAAAACAAGAATGCTTAGTGTTGGATTATGCTGGCAACAATTACGACTTATACCAACCAGAAGTGGGTGAGCCAAAACCAGATCCAACAAGTGACACTGTAACCGTTCCGTGCCCCACCTGTGGTTTCAATAACAGCTTTTGGGGCAAACTGGATAGTAATGGAATGTTGTTGGAGCATTATGGAAGACGTTGCCAAGGTTATTTCGAAATATTAGATGATAATGACCAATCAACAGGCGAAAGAGAACATTGCGGTTATCGCTTTAAAGCTAAGTTTTGTGGGGAGTGCGGCGCCGATAACGATATTGCAGCGCGTATCTGCCACCAATGTGACGCCACGTTAGTTGACCCAGATAAAAAGCTGCGCGACGCACTGAATCTAAAAGATGCGTTAGTTTTCGAATGTACCGATATGCAATTCGATGTCCACAAAGATACAAATGGTAAATCTCAACTCAAAATCACTTACTTAGGGGATTCAACCGAGGAGAAACAACACGCTCAAGTGCATGAATTTTGGCCATTAACCACAAAAAAACAAAAGCAAAATTTTGCCGATCAATTTGTACGCCCCCACCTTGCAGACAGGCACCGCCCCTTTGAAGAAAGCTCTCCTACAAAAGTCGTCAACCATCAACATCGGTTTCGATTACCATTATTTATTATTGCCAGAAAATCAGGTCGTTTTTGGAAAATAAGAGATAAAATTTTTTCAGATGAATTAAATTAAGCCGCTTTCTTTCCTTCACTATTTTTATTTATGTTTTAATTTAAGTCCTATAAAACTCGTGAAAAACTAATATCTCTTTGATTTAAAATCAGAATAAATCAGTCGTTCATCTCTCCTAGTCATTATTCATAAAATCTTATTATGTGATCTAGTTAATAGCTTACTAGAATAGTTACCGGTAACATTTATTTTACAAAGTTACCGGTAACATAATTCTAATAAATCGGAAACTAGTACCGTGAAACGTACATCAATATGTAAATAAAAGGATAGAGCATGAAACTTACCTATACCCTGATCACCACCGCGCTCGCTGGGATATTCTCCACCTCAGTGTTGGCTGCAGATTTTAATCTTAAAATTCAATCTTCAGATCCATCTGGCGATAAAAACTTCCAAGTACAACAAAAATGGGCCAAACGTGTTGGAATAATGACCGATGGCCGCATTAAAATCACCTTGCTTCCAACCGGAAGTGTCGTCAAAAACACTGAAACGTTAGATGCTATTCGCCAAGGTATTTTAGATGGTCAAGTCACTGCAACGGAGTATTTCTCTGGTAAAGATCCTGCTTTTGGTCTGATTGGTAATATGGTCGGTGCTTGGTCTAACACCAGCCAACTTCTGCAGTACATCAACTACGGCGGTGGTTATGAGCTAATGACTGAACTTTACAAACCTTACGGTGTGAAGTTTGTGGGTGGTTCAACAACTGGCGTCGAGTCGTTAGTGTCTAAAGTGCCACTCGATAGCGTGGCTGATCTTAAAGGCTTAAAAATCCGTGCTCCAGAAGGCTTAGTTCAGCAAGTATTTGCAGCAGCAGGTGCTACTCCAGTGAACTTACCGGGCTCTGAGGTTTTCACAGGTTTAAGCAAAGGTGTTATTGATGCCGCCGACTACACCGTTTTTTCTACCAACCAAAAAGCAGGTATGAATGAAATCGCACCTCATCCTGTTCAACCTGGCTTCCACTCTTTACCTTTAATTGATATTTCGATTAGCCAGAAAAAATGGGACAAAATGACACCTGATCTGCAAGAAATCTTAACTGTGTCTGTGCGTGATTTTGCCTATGATATGACGACAGAACTTCGCATTGCAGACCAAACAGCCGTTGCAGAAGCTGAAAAAGATCCGAAAATCACTATCCATAACTGGTCTTCAGAAGAGCGTAAAAAGTTCCGCGCTATCGCAAAGACTCAGTGGAAAGTGTTTGCGAAACGTTCACCAAACGCTCAAAAAGTGTATGACTCAGTCACTCACTACTTAGAAGTAAACGGACTGCTTTAATACTAGCTGTGTAAGGGCTGAGCTCACTCACGAGAACAGCCCTTAATCTTGATAGGTTTGCCAATATGACTGAAAATTCAACACCTCAACATTCAGATGAACAAGAAGAACAACCCAAAAATCGACTTGATGCGTGGATTATTAAGATCAGCCAAGCATTAAGTCTGTTATTTATTTTCACGGTGTTTATTTCATTTTATGAAGTTCTGATGCGCTATGTCTTTGATGCGCCAACGACTTGGGTACATGAAAGCGCTTCTTTTATCGGTGGCAGCTTGTTTGTTGTTGGCGGCATTTACGCTTTTGCTACTGATAAACATGTACGAGTAGTCTTAATCTATGATGCCGTATCCAACCGAACTCGTCGTTATCTTAATATGTTCCACCACATTGTAGGGCTTGCATTTGCAGGCATGATGGCATGGGCTTCTTTCACCATGGTTGAAACTTCTTGGTTTACACCTTGGGGAGAGTTCCGCTTAGAAACATCAGGATCGTATTTCAATCCTCCTTATCCTGCACTTTTAAAAGCTTTAATTTTCATTATTTTTTGCATTCTCGTCATGCAATTCATCTTACACATCATTGGTGAAATCAAAGGATTAAGGAATAATAAAGATGTTTGATTTATCTTCGATTGGTATCGGCTACGGCAGTTTACTCATGCTGATTATGATGATTGCCTTATTACTTACCGGTATGCAGCTTGCTTTTGTTACGGGTTTTGTGGCGTTATTTTTTACGCTCGGTTGGTTTGGTGTCGATGCACTGCCGCTAGTCTCAAGCCGCATGTATAGCTTTGTTGATGGCTATATTTTCCTTGCGGTTCCCATGTTTGTATTGATGGCAGCATTGCTTGATCGATCTGGTATCGCTCGTGATTTATTCGATGCTATGAAATCGGTTGGTCGTAAAGTACGTGGCGGCGTCGCGGTTCAGACTCTATTAGTCGCGGTTTTATTAGCCTCAATGTCTGGCGTGATTGGCGGAGAAACCGTATTACTTGGCATTTTAGCGCTTCCTCAAATGCTGCGCTTGGGCTACGACCGTAAATTGGCCATTGGTACCACCTGTGCTGGCGGAGCACTAGGCACAATGCTTCCGCCAAGTATTGTTCTGATTATTTATGGTTTAACCGCGAGTGTTTCCATTGGTGATCTATTCAAAGCTTCATTTGTTCCGGCCCTACTCCTTGCTTTGTTTTACATTGCTTACGTATTAATTCGTAGCCACCTAAACCCCGCGCTTGCTCCTCTTCCTACTCAAGAGGAATTAGAAGAAGATGCGAGAACCAAACCTAATTATTTTAAAGCTTTATTCTTTCCATTACTGTCCGTTGCGACGGTTTTAGGTAGCATTTATAGCGGCGTGGCTTCGGTGACAGAAGCATCCGCATTAGGTGTAGTAGGAATCATGATCAGTGCGGTGATCCGCCGTGAAATGAATTGGACCATGCTAAAAGAAAGCGCCATCGCCACTATGCGTACCTGCGGTATGATCATCTGGATTGGTATTGGTGCGACCGCTCTCGTTGGTGTCTATAACTTAATGGGTGGTATCGATTTTGTAGAAGATACCATTTTAGCGCTAAGTGGCGGCAGCCCAATGGGCACATTATTGATCATGATGGTCATTTTATTAGTACTTGGTATGTTCTTAGATTGGGTTGGCGTAGCCCTACTAACGATGCCAATTTTCGTGCCTATTATTATCAACCTCGGTTTTGATCCTGTGTGGTTTGGTGTGGTGTTCTGCTTAAACATGCAAGTATCATTTTTATCACCACCGTTTGGCCCAGCAGCGTTTTACCTTAAATCTGTTGCGCCTAAAGACATAAGCCTTGGTGAAATATTTACTTCTTTATTACCATTCATTGGCTTACAAATTATAGCGCTCGCGTTGGTTATTATATTCCCTCAGCTTGCTCTTTGGTGGCAGTAATTTACAAGCTTTAAAGCAATCATTTTTTTAAAACTGCGCCTTAGAATAAACCGCGCATTACTTTCAATTTATACCCTACGGACTAAGTAGGGTTTTGGTAAGGCCCCGTTATGGTAAAAGATAAAGCATTAGGCACGAAAGAAGCCGGCCTCGAAAAAAAAAGCATCACACAAAAAATACTCGTAATGGGTGTTTCGGGTTGTGGTAAAAGTCATGTAGGAAACTTATTGGCACAACAATTAGGCTTTCCCTTCTTTGACGGTGATGATTTCCACCCCGAGCCCAACGTCGAGAAAATGAAGCAAGGCATTCCACTCACAGACCAAGATAGAATTGGCTGGCTACATACACTTAATCAATTATTTTTAGATAATGACCAAGCCGTTATTGCATGCTCAGCTCTAAAGCCAGAATATCGAGATATTTTAAGGCATAACAATAACGACCTCGTCATCGTTTATTTACAGGGTGATTTTGATACTATTTGGAAGCGTCACCAAAAACGAAATAACCATTGGTTCAATGGTAAAAGTATGCTCGAAAGCCAATTTGATGCGTTAATTGAACCTCAGACAAGTGAAGCGATTTTTGTCAACATTTCACCATCAATTTCAGATGTTATTATCAATATCCACCAACAACTTGATGCCTATTCATTAGAACAAGGAGCGCCCATGACCAGCACTTTAAAAACGCCCCAATGTCATATTGCCATGATCGGTCTTGGCGTGATGGGCAAAAGCCTAACCCTAAATTTATTGGATAACGGCTTTAATGTGGCAGGCTTTGATTTAAACAGCGTCAATTCGGATAACACAGCACATGAAGCTGAAAAACTAAATAAAGGACAATTTTTTGCATCTTCATCACTGGAATATGCATTGAACCAATTACCTTCACCACGTGTTATTGCGCTTTCTGTTCCTGCTGGCGATATTGTTGATACCGTCATTCAAGACTTATTAAATGCAGATCTAGAGCCTGATGACATTGTCATTGATACTGGCAACAGTTTATGGACCGATACCATTGCACGCGATAAAAAATATCAAGGCCAGCTCAACTTCTTCAGCACTGCGGTTTCAGGTGGAGAACAAGGTGCACGCTTTGGTCCTGCGCTGATGGCTAGCGGCGATCCTAAAGCATGGCAATATGTGAAGCCAATGTGGAATGCCATTGCGGCGAAAGTAGATCCGCATGGAATGCCAGTAGAACCATTGCAAGATGGCGAAGCTTGTGCCACTTACACGGGGCCAAGTGGCTCTGGTCATTATGTCAAAATGGTGCATAACGGTATTGAATACGCCGATATGCAAATTATTTGCGAAGTGTACCAATACTTGCATCAAGTCATCGGATTAGAAGCGGCAAAAATCGGCGATATTTTTAGTCAGTGGAATCAAGGCGTTCTTAATAGCTACTTAATGGAAATCAGTGCCGATATTTTGCAGCAAAAAGATTTTCACAGCGACAAGCCTTTAGTTGAAATGATCTTAGATAAAGCGGGCCAAAAAGGCACTGGCGTTTGGACTGCAATCAACAGCTTAGAAGTAGGTTGCCCGGCTCCAAGTATTGCCCAATCCGTTTATGCTCGCTCTCTTAGCAGCTTAAAAGAGCGCCGCCTGCAAGGAGAACAAAAACTGGCCGTGGTAACGGAGCCTCAGCAACAAGACTCACTCAATACGACAATAGCTGAGCTTCACGATGCTTTATACTGCGCGAAATTATGCATTTATGCGCAAGGTTTCGATTTAATGAAAACCACCTCAGAGCAGCAAGGATGGCAACTTGATTTTGCCCAAATAGCAAAAGGATGGCGCGCCGGTTGTATTATCCGCGCGGTATTTTTACAAAGCATCACACAAGCATTTGAAACGAGCCCGCAATTAGATAACCTCCTTTTTGATCAAAAGTTTGGGGACGAAATCAAAGCCCGGCAGCTCAATTGGCGTCGATGTGTTGCCCACGCCAGTTTATACGGCGTTGCAATTCCAGGTATTGGTTCAGCCTTGAGTTACTTTGATTCCATGCGTTGCGCCACACTGCCCGCTAATTTATTACAAGCCCAACGCGATTATTTTGGATCTCATACTTATTCTCGAATTGATCAACCTGAAACGCAGAAATATCATGTAGAGTGGAGCCAAAACCCACGTGTAGAAATCCAAAAATAATCATCAGGAGAAGATCATTACTTAATGATCTTCTTCTACTTTTTATCGTATTTTGATTTATATCGAATCCTTTTATTACATCAATGGCAGTCAATATGGCACCGAAAAAGAAACGACCTACACTGCAAGATGTGGCCAATTTAGTTGGCGTGACAAAAATGACGGTCAGTCGTTACTTACGCAATCCCGAGCATGTTTCGACGACTACGCACAAAAAAATAAATGAAGCGATTGAAACCCTAGGTTATATTCCCAATAAAGCGCCGGATCTCCTTTCCAATGCAAAAAGTCGTGCCATTGGTATTTTGGTTCCTTCTTTAACCAACCAAGTATTTGCTCAAGTCATCCGTGGGATTGAAAGTGTTACCGAAAAAGCAGGTTACCAAACGATGCTTGCGCACTATGGTTACAGTCCAGAAGTGGAAGAGAAACGCGTCGAATACTTATTGTCTTATCATGTTGATGGTTTAATTTTATCGGAAAGCATGCACACCAATAAAACAAAAAAAATGATTGAAACCGCGGGGATCCCTGTGGTTGAGATTATGGATATCACTTCGCCTTTTATCCAACAAGCCGTTGGTTTTGATAATGTAAAAGCGGCTTTTGATATGACGAATACTATCCTGGATTCAGGATATAAAAATATCGTCTATCTTGGTGCTCGTTTAGATGTGCGCACCCAATTGAAATTACAAGGCTATCAACAAGCGGTACTAGCAAGAGGTTTAACGCCTAAAAGTATCATGACAAATCAAGCTTCGTCTTACAGCTTAGGGGCTGAATTAATCCAAAAAACACTTAAAGATTACCCTGAAACGGATTGTGTCTTTTGCACCAATGACGATTTAGCGATTGGTGCTATTTTTGAATGCCAACGCCAGCATATCTCTGTTCCGGAACAAATGGGTGTTGTCGGCTTTCATGGCCATAACTTTGGGCAATCTATGGTTCCTCAGTTAGCCAGTGTGATCACACCTCGTTATAGCATTGGCGAAATTGCTGCCCAAGAACTGCTGAATGCGATCAATGCTGAGGGTGATGCCACATTGCCACAAAAAATCATCGACACAGGTTACACCATTCACAAAGGTGAGAGCCTTTAGTTTCTGTTACTTTTACGACCTATGAATATTAGGAATGATTTACTTTCCACCATTTTGCCAATTGCCTCGTTTCATTAGTGTTATATTGATGACAATTGATTATCTACAGGAAAGAAAATGGACATTTCGCTTCAAGTCATGGCGCTACTAGTTGGTGTTGCAGGAATAGCTGGCTTTATTGACGCGATTGCCGGTGGTGGTGGATTGTTAACATTACCCGCATTACTTGCAGCCGGCATTCCACCAACTCAAGCCTTAGCGACAAATAAACTGCAAAGCTCTTTCGGCAGTTTTTCTGCCAGTTTATATTTTATTCGCAACGGCGCTGTAAAACTTCAATCGATGTGGCTTGCCATTGCATGTACATTTGTCGGTTCCGCCTGTGGGGCACTTGCGGTCCAATACATTGATGCTAGCGTATTAATGAGTTTGATTCCTATTGTATTAATTGCCATCTCTACTTATTTCCTGCTGTATTCTTCTACTCCAAACTCTGATGTCACTCCAAGAATATCTGAAGCTACTTTTGCCTTTGTTGTGGGTGGAAGCGTAGGGTTTTATGATGGCTTTTTAGGCCCAGGAACGGGTTCTATATTCAGCGTCTGTTTTGTTGCACTGGCGCGTTATTCAATTGTTTCTGCCACCGCGCACACTAAGGTGCTCAACTTCACTTCCAATATTGCTGCTTTGGCGTTTTTCATTATTGCAGGTTTACCTATTTGGGAGTTGGGTTTAACCATGGCGGTGGGTGGATTTATTGGCGCACGTTTAGGCGCAAAAATGGTCTTGGGTAACGGTCAAAAGTGGATTCGTCCGTTAGTCATTGTTATGTCTATGACAATGGCTATTAAGATTCTGTGGGAACAACATCCGCAATGGCTTTCATCAGTTTTTTAATCCGTTCATTTCGATAAGTATTCGCTCGGACACATAAGTGAACCGGGCGATATAAAGGCTTTAATTCATCAAAACTAAAACAATACTGAGACTCTATTTTTAACGCATTAATAATGGAAAGTGGCACAAGCGATGCCGCCACCCCACCTAAAGCTAACTGAACACTGGCTGTATAAGAATCCATCTGCATCAAGGGCTCTATTCCCAATTGAGATAAAATATCCAACTGATAGCGGTTGGCCGGATTTCCTAAATCATTGGTTAATATTTTTTTTGGTAACTCAGTCAATGATTGCTGACTCACTATGACAAAAGGTTCTTCCCACAACTGAATTACTTTCAATCCATGGGATGAGGTGATGTAACCCGCGCAAAACCCTAATGTGGCTTGACCTGATTGAACACGCTCAACAATTCTTGGCGTATGGTGCGTAGTAATAGTAATAGCGGAGTCTTGTTGTAAATAATCGCCCATCATTTGATTCAAATAACCGGCCACTAAAGTTTCAGAGCAATCTAATCGAATAAGCGTATCATCTTGCAAAGCATGCTGATCATAAAGTCGGCCTTGTAACTCTTGGAAAGTTGGAGCCACGCTATCAATTAATTCTTTTGCATCTGCCGTTAAACGAATGTAGCGCCCATCTGGCACAATCAATTTTTTTCCCAGCTTTTTTTCCAGTAACGAAATTCGCTTACTCACTGCTGATTGGCTGATATAAAGCTGACTACCCGCTCGACTCATGGTTTTTTCTTGGCTCAGCATTAACAGAGTTTCAATACCCTCAAGTAACATAATAAAGCTAATATCGGTTGGAAATCGGTCGCTCGATAATAACTTAAAATCAGGCGTCAATCACTCTCACCATCATGGTTAATCGCAACGCTTTTTAAGCATGAATAACCAGGTATTTGAAAACGGATATGACTTGCTCAAACGTAGCTTGAATGGTAGTATCCGCGCTCGTTTCAGTCCTTCTTTTATTGATATGGATTTGAAACAACGCTTAATCACAAGGTCGCTATGTGATTAAACATCTTTTAATTTACTAATTTTGAGAGTAAATACTATGAAATTTGAAACAGTAGTACGTACTGAACTAGGTAAGGGTGCGAGCCGCCGCCTACGTCTAACTGGCCAATTCCCTGCAATCATCTACGGTGGTGAAGCTGCGCCTGTATCTATCGCATTGGTTCACTCTGACGTGATCAACCAAATGGATAAGCCTGAGTTTTACGAAGCAATCACTCTAGTAGTTGATGGCAAAGAAGTAAAAGTTAAGCCACAAGATGTTCAACGTCACGCGTTTAAGCCAAAAGTTGAGCACATGGACTTCATCCGCATCTAAGACTACCCGTCTTTGATTCGATTGAATCCACCTTTTGCATAAAAGGAAAAATGAGACTCGAATTTACCACTCGAACCTCAGCTAGAAATAGCAAAAACACAGAAAGCCCGATAGCTACCAACTATCGGGCTTTCACCGTTCTAATATGCTTCAATTTACCACTGCATCATCTTTTAAGCGGCATTCTCAATTTATTGCGTTTATATCAATCAAGTATAAATCCGGCTCAGCGACGAGTTATTCTTGAGCTCGAGAACAAACTTGAGTGCTAGAACAAGCTTAGGTGCTAGAACAAGCTTGGGTGCTAAAACAAACTTCCTTGCGGTGGCAATGGATCTTAATCTATTGATTTAATTGGGGATTTGTTGTCTCTGTGCGAGACGTTTACGATAATAACGTTGTTTACATAATTTAATAATGTTGCGTTGCTCGGCAGGAGTGAAACTTAACCAATTGAAACGCTCTTCTCGTTTACGCATCAACCTTGGCAGAGGCCTTTATCATCGACAGTACAAACGCCAACGCAAGGACTTGGTACGGTAAAGAATTCAAGTTGTTCCATACGTCCTCCTATCCAAAGACTTCATGATTGATTCAAACGATGCCAAACATTAAAGATAACGGTTTATAGTTCGAACGATCTCCGTCATCACTTTGTTATAAAATCAGCGTTCAGTAAATGAATGTAAAATAACAAGGTTAAATTTGTCATCTTCTCTCCCATTTCATTATACTAGCTCCATTGGATGTTTGCTTTTCTCTATCCATTAAATCGGAGACGATAATGAAAAAAATTATTCCTTTAGTTGGATTATCAATGTTACTCGCGGCTTGTTCTTCTCATGATAAAGCGGATTTTGTTACTGCCAGCGATTTACAGCATCATCATTGGGAGCTTTCTGCAATAGATGGCAAACCCGTAGCCAAAAACAAATTAGATAAAGTGGCCGATATTGAAGTAGGTGAAAATCTAAATACTCATGGCTTTGCTGGTTGTAATAGTTATCGTGGAATGGCAGAAATCAATGCTGAAACCGACGAATTTCGTGTCAGTCAAATGGCAATGACAATGAAAATGTGTATGGATGACTCAATGGCGACGGAGCGAGCAGTTGCCAGCACCTTATCGGCTTGGAGCAAGATTGATTTAGATAAACAAACGCTCAAACTTTCCAATGATGAACACACGCTTACCTTCACATTAAAAGATTGGGTGCAATAAGCGCTTTACCTTCTTAGCTGACAAATAAATACAAAAAACACCGATGAAAGTCATTCAGGACTGCATCGGTGTTTTATTTTAGGTGCCAATTCTAGGCTATAACAGATTCTGATTAACTTGCTTTTTGTGTATTCTCACTCACTTGGTAAAGAGCACGTAATGTTTTAGCTGCTTCTACCATATTTTTTAATGACGCTTCCGTTTCTGCCCAATTACGCGTTTTTAAACCACAATCTGGATTCACCCATAAACGTTCAACTGGAATTTTCGTTGCCGCGGTTTCAAGTAAGCTTACAATCCATTCTTGAGTGGGAATATTGGGTGAGTGAATATCGTAAACTCCAGGTCCTATCTCATTTGGGTAATTAAACGCTTCAAAGGCTTTCAGTAACTCCATATTCGAGCGCGAGGTTTCAATGGTGATCACATCAGCATCGAGCGCGGCCACCGAATCAATGATTTCATTAAACTCGCTATAACACATATGCGTATGAATTTGAGTTTCAGGTTTTGCACTTGCCGCCGAAATCTTAAATGCATCCACTGCCCATTCTAGATATGCTTTATGGTCACGTTTTTTCAATGGCAGACCTTCACGAATAGCAGGCTCATCAATTTGGATAATATTAATGCCAGCTTGTTGTAAATCATCAACTTCATCTCGTAAGGCGAACGCTAATTGCTCCGCTATTTGCTTACGGGTGATATCCTCACGAGGGAACGTCCAACAAAGAATCGTGACTGGCCCGGTCAACATCCCTTTCATTTGCTTGGAAGTCAAAGATTGCGCATAGACCGACCAATCTACCGTCATTGGTTTTTCACGCTCAATATCCGCCACAACAATTGCCGGTTTGACGCAACGAGAACCATAGCTTTGTACCCAACCAAATCGAGTCACTTGGAAACCGGCTAAATTTTCAGCAAAATATTCCACCATGTCGTTACGCTCTGCTTCGCCATGTACCAATACATCTAAATCTAATGCTTCTTGGCGTTTAACGGCGTCTTGAATATGACCTTTTAACGCTTGTTGGTAATCCACTGCATTAAGCTGACCACTACGGAATGCACTACGTTGTTGGCGAATTTCAGCGGTTTGCGGAAATGATCCAATCGTCGTTGTTGGCAATAATGGTAAACCGAGTACTTTCGCTTGATGGTGAGCGCGCTCTGCGTATGGCGCGCTGCGTTCGGTCAACGCTTTGGTTAGCCCATTTAGTCGCTGTTGAACTTGTGGCTTATTCACATGGGTCGCCGTTAAGCGATCCTTAATCGGTTGGCTGTACGTTTCGCATGCCGCTATCGCATGACTATTTCTATCCAATGCTGCGCCAAGTAAACTCACTTCATTAAGTTTTTGTTTTGCAAAGGCGAACCAGCTTTTTACTTCTTCAGTTAATTCCGTTTCTAACTCTACATCAATGGGGCTATGCAATAATGAACACGAACTCGCCAACCATAATTTATCACCTCGTTGTGCTTTTAACGGCTGCAATTTTTCTAACCAAGATTGCAGATCCGCACGCCAGACATTACGGCCATTAATCACGCCGACAGACAATACCCAATGATGCGGAATGGTCGAATTCACGGCATCAAGTTGCTCTGGTGAGGCGGACAAATCAATGTGTAAACCGTCAACGTTTAACTCAACAATTTTCGTTAAATTATCTTCTACAGAATCAAAGTACGTGGTGAGCAACAACTTTACGTCGCCGCCAAGAACTTGATAAGCCAATTTAAAAGCATTGGACCATTTATCCTCTAGTTCTAAACTTAAAATTGGCTCATCGATTTGTACCCACTCGACACCCAACGATTTTAATTTACTCAATATCGCCTGATAAGCAGATAACAATCGTGGCAATAAACTCAAACGCTCAAAGCCATTTTCGACTTCTTCGCTGTTCACTTCCTTGCCAAGATACAAGTAACTCAAAGGGCCAAGTAAGACCGGTTTAACATTGTGACCGGCTTGAATAGCTTGGTTTACTTCATCAAATAATTGCGGCCAACTGACTTTAAAACTGTCGCCTTCGCTAAATTCAGGCACGATATAGTGATAGTTAGTATTAAACCATTTAGTCATATCAGAGGCAGCAGCGCCATTGCTGGCATCACTATGAGTGGAGCTACAACCACAGCTTTCACCATCTAATGCAGATTGACCACGTGCGACTTTAAATAAAGTATCAAGATCCGGGGTGCCACCATTAGAATGCCTTGCTGGAACATGTCCAACGAGAAAACTGGTGGTCAATACATGGTCATACCATGCAAAATCGCCAGCGGTAACATAACTTAAGCCACTAACCGCTTGATCGTTCCAATGACGCTGACGTAGTTCACTGCCCACTTGCTTGAGTTGAGCTTGATTAATGTCCCCTTTCCAATATTGTTCTTGCGCAAATTTTAGCTCTCTCTTATCTCCAACACGTGGGTAACCGAGAATATGAGTGATGGTTTTATTATTAGAATACGTTGCTGTGGTCATGCTGAATTCCTTATCTAAAAAAGTAAATAGGTCCACCTGCGAACTGCTTAATCAAGCTGTCTGGATGGCTAAATAATCACTCTTTGATCTAACATGAGCAAACGCTATTCATTCACATTGATTATGAAAAAACCTCATGAGTATAATCTTCTCTCTCCATACTTAGACATCTAGACGTTTACAATATGAGTTTTAGCGAGTACTTTATGAACATACCGAAAGGAATCAACTGATGTGATGAGGATTATTCATGATTGAGATAAAACATTTAAAAACACTCACCGCTTTACGTGACACAGGATCGCTAACTGCAACCGCAACCACACTGCATCTCACTCAATCTGCATTGTCTCATCAAATAAAAGATCTAGAGTCTCGAATCGGTGGACAATTATTTTTACGAAAAACTCGCCCGGTAAAATTCACATCAGAAGGAACGATTTTATTAAAACTCGCTGAAGACGTATTACCAAAGCTTGCTCGAGCGGAAAATGATATTGCCAGTTTAAAAGAGGATGTAAATGGTCGATTACACATGGCAATTGAATGTCATTCTTGCTTCCAATGGCTAATGCCAGCACTCAAAGAGTATCAAGTGACCTGGCCAAGCGTTACCTTGGACTTTTCATCAGGCTTTGGTTTTGAACCTCTTCCTGCTTTGGTCTCTGGTGAATTGGATTTAGTGATTACGTCTGATATTCAACCGAGATCTGAGGTGCATTACGAGCCCTTGTTTGATTTTGAAATGCGCTTAATCACCGCGACCAATCACCCACTCGCCGACAAAGAATATATTACGCCTGAGGATTTGCCCCACTTCACTATGTTGTCTTATCCTGTGCAAAAGCAGCGTTTAGATGTCGTAAAACACTTTTTACAACCAGCAGGAATTGAGCCAGCTAAGTGGAAACAGGCGGATAATACCTTGATGTTGGTACAAATGGTGTCGGCAGGTTTAGGTGTGGCAGCTTTACCTAATTGGGCAATTAGTGAATTTTCTCGTCAAGGGTTAATTACCAGTAAACCGCTCATTTCTCATGCTCCCAATAACACAGGGTTATGGCGTAGGCTTTTTGCCGCCGTAAGAAATTCAGAAAAAGATAAACGTTATTTAGAGGCATTCTTCAGCACCGCTAAACAGCAGTGCCAAAGTCATTTAGATGGGATAAAAATGGCCTAAGATTACCGAGAATAAGCTTTAAACTGATTGGTGAGTGGATCGTATTGATACCCTAATACATCCAACTTACCAATCAGATCTTCAATATCCATTTCATACATACTGATCAGTTCGTTGAAGCTATCGCATTCTAAGCGTAATTTTTCGTTCACAATTCCAAGCAAAATCACACTATCAATGCTTTTTACATTACTTAAATCCATTGTAACTCTCCTGCTTATCAGACTATATAAATAGCTTAATAAGCATAGACCGAGAGAGACAAATTTTCTGTGATCATTGGCTATAAGTTAAAATTGAAAAAGCAAAGCACTAAACCCGATCACTGATGTTAAGCAAACAATAAAACCACAGAAAGGCTGAGTTTTTTGAATGGTTTGTTGGGTAAATAAGTGCCAACTAGAAAAGACAACACTCGCAATTAAGGACATGTAACACACCATAAGAGGCACGATAATTTGATTTACATAGCTCATGCTGTACTGAAAAGCTTGCAGCAAAACCACAACAGTGATGAGGATTGCACCAATAATCACAGCAACTGGTAATAATCGGTGGAAAGCTTGCAATCGAGTACGAGCGAGCAGTAAGAAGAAATGACTCAAACTTGCCCCCAATATCACCATAACAACCAACATGAATAGCATATTGCCCCAGTCGCCCGCCAACATCAGTTGTATATTAAAAATACTTGCTGCTGCGATGGCAAAATACAACAACCAAATAGGACCAGAGTCACGAGTTTTACTCACTTTTACCTGAGAGAAAAAAAACAACATTAACATACCGACGAGAGTCAGCGGCCAGTATAGAAAACCTAATACTAACCAACCGAGCGCAATGATCGGCAATTGTTTATGGATACGACCACGTTGCCCCGGGCAAATATCACCTTTCAGCAATATCAGTAATAAAATAAGTTGAGCCCCAAGTAACATGGGTGGAATAACACTCAATAAATAAGTAAACATAATTAATTCAATTATCCAGCAGTCATCTTTTAAGTGCCGCAAACTCTACCAAAATTGAGGATAAAAATCTTGAACAATTAAAGCCTATAATTCTAGAACAAAAAACACCCAACAAATCAGTTTATTGAGTCAATAATTATGCAATTTATCGCCAGTAATGGTTAGATCTCATCAACATATAGCCCTTGATAGTGCAGGGCTATAACCAAGAAAATAGTTCTCTTTTACCCTAGTGGTTTACCCCTGAAATCTGTATACTTCGGCATCCCAAATTAGAGGTCGATTTATGTACAGTGACATCCCACTTTCATCCAAGCCAACACCGATCAATCAATATCCAAAGTATTGGGCGGAATGTTTTGGCCCTGCTCCGCTCTTACCGACCAGTCGAAAAGAAATGGAAGCCCTTGGTTGGGATAGCTGCGACATCATTATTGTAACGGGTGATGCTTATGTTGATCACCCAAGTTTTGGCATGGCAGTGATCGGTCGCCTGCTTGAAGCGCAAGGTTTCCGCGTTGGAATTATTGCTCAGCCTAAGTGGGATAATAAAGACGATTTTATGCAGCTCGGTCAACCAAACCTCTTTTTTGGTATTACCGCTGGCAACATGGACTCCATGATAAATCGCTACACCGCCGACAAAAAGCTTCGTCACGATGATGCTTACACACCAAATAATGAGGGTGGTAAACGCCCTGATCGTGCAGTATTGGTTTATTCTCAACGCTGCCGTGAAGCTTACAAAGAAACGCCAATTATTTTGGGTGGTATTGAAGCTAGTTTACGCCGTATCGCACATTATGATTATTGGTCAGATAAAGTTCGTCGTTCAGTATTATTTGATGCAAAAGCCGACATTTTATTATTTGGTAACGCGGAACGTGCATTAGTTGAAGTGGCGCATCGCCTTGCCAACAATGAATTGGTTTCAGACATGACCAACATTCGTGGTACCGCGATTAATATTGCTGCCGCACCTGAACACTACAATGTGATCGACTCGTCTCGAATTGAAAAACCAAGCAAAGCTGTCTTTGTTGCTATCAATCCTTATGAAGTCGAAAGTAATTGCGATACACAATCTAAAGATCAACAAGCAGAAGATGCAGCGAAAAATGCGGTTCAAATAGTAGAAATGCAACCTGCGCCGATCAAATTAGATCGTAGGCCTCGTCATGATTCAAAAACGACAGTCGTACGTTTACCACCTTTCGAAAAACTCAATAACGATCGTATCTTGTATGCTCATGCTAGTCGCGTGATGCACTTGGAAACCAACCCTTATTCTGGTCGTGCTCTCATTCAAAAACACGGTGATCGTGAGTTGTGGGTCAACCAAGCACCGATCCCTCTTTCCACAGAAGAAATGGACTTTGTATTTGGTCTTCCTTATGCACGCGTTCCACATCCGATGTATGGCAAAGCGAAAATCCCTGCCTATGACATGATTAAAACATCGGTCAATATTATGCGTGGCTGTTTTGGTGGTTGTTCTTTCTGCTCAATTACGGAGCATGAAGGCAGAATCATTCAAAACCGTTCGCAAGAATCTATTTTGAATGAGTTAGAAGAAATTCGCGATAAAGTTCCAGGATTCACTGGTACCATTTCCGATCTTGGTGGCCCAACAGCAAATATGTACCGATTAGGTTGCTCTGATCCTAAAGCAGAAGCGAACTGTCGTCGCCCATCTTGCGTATTCCCAGGAACATGCAACAAGTTAGACACCGATCACCAGCACACCATTAATTTATACCGCGCCGCTCGTAAAGTGCCAGGAATAAAGAAAGTTCTGATTGCTTCTGGTGTGCGTTATGATCTTGCGATTCAATCGCCTGAATACGTTAAAGAGCTAGTCACGCACCATGTTGGTGGTTATTTGAAGATTGCACCAGAACATACTGAAAAAGGCCCATTAGATAAAATGATGAAGCCGAGTATCAGTGCATACGATACCTTCAAAAATATGTTTGAAAAATACAGTAAGGAAGCGGGTAAAAAACAATATTTGATCCCTTACTTTATTTCAGCCCACCCCGGCGCTGAAGATGAAGACATGTTGAACTTAGCGTTATGGCTGAAAAATAATAACTTTGAGTGTGATCAAGTACAAAACTTCTATCCATCACCAATGTGTAATGCAACGTCTATGTATTACTCAGAAACCAACCCATTAAAACGCGTTAAATATAAGCAGCGTGAAAATATTGTAGTTGCCAAAGGTGAACGTCAGCGTCGTTTGCATAAAGCTCTACTTCGTTATCATGATCCAGCTAACTGGCCGATTATTCGTGAAGCTTTGATCAATATGGGTAAAAAACATTTAATTGGTGATAAGCCAAGTTGCTTGATCCCAACAGAAGATTCGGTTGATGTCTTAACGCCGGCGCAGCGTCGCCAAACGGGTCGTCATGGGGCAAAACGTTTTGCCACTAAACATACCAATTTCACCAGTAAAAACGGTGGAGGCCAGCCTGACATTCGTAAAGAGCATGAGCGTAAAGAAAAAGAGCCTAAAGCTGGCGGCAAGAAAAATACGGTTAGTCAGACTAAAAAGCCAATAACCGCTAAAAGTAATTCTAAGCAAACACCCTCTACCCAAAATAAGACAGGCGCAGGGAAAGCAACTTCAGCAGGTAAGGCGCACACGGGTAACAAGCCAATGAATAATAAAGCACCGAACAGAGCTAGGCAGCCATTTTAAATTAATGTCATCTATCGCCTAATATCAAGCCAGTAATACATAATTTACAGGTTTGATATTTCTAGGTTATGTTTTCTAAACGCTATTTTCTAAGGCGTGTTGGGATTAAAAAAAAGCTCAGTTCAAACTATGAACTGAGCTTTTTTAATTTCATTCAATCAGCGCTAAATTTACTCTTTTGCGATGATCTTACGCACTAACTCTAAATCTTCGGGTGTATCCACCCCTGCTGCTGGAGCTTCTTTTGCTACGGCTACATGAATTTTTTCACCGTACCAAAGCACGCGTAATTGCTCTAATGATTCGATTTGTTCGAGCGCGCTAGGCTGCCAACTAATATAAGTATTGATAAAGCCAGCACGATAAGCATAAATACCTATATGGCGCATTAAGGCATTCTTCACTATTTTAGGATCGCTCGCCCAAGCATCACGATCCCAAGGAATAGAAGCGCGGCTAAAATATAAAGCATAGCCATCTTTATCGGTGACCACTTTCACGGCGTTGGGATTAAACACTTCACTTTCATGTGTTATTTCGACTGCAAGTGTCGCCATTGGCGCAATACTATTCGCAAGGTTATTAGCAACTTGCTTAATAATACTTGGCGGAATCAAAGGTTCATCACCTTGAACATTAACAATAATGTGAGCATCGGCAATCGCCATTTTTTTAATCACTTCCGCTAGACGTTCAGTGCCCGATTGATGATCGGGTGATGTCATACAAACTTCACCACCAAAGCTTTCCACTACCGATTGAATACGGGCATCATCCGTTGCCACAATGACACGTTCTGCGCCAGATTGCATAGCTTGATCGTAAACCCGCTGAACCATAGGCTTGCCAGCAATATCCGCTAATGGTTTACCCGGCAGACGAGAGGACTGGTAGCGAGAAGGAATAACAACAGTGAAAGACATTATCTGCCCTCATCCATCGCTATTTTACGCGCTTCCACTTCAAGCATCACAGGAATGCCTTCTTTGATTGGATAAGCAAGGCGATCAAACTTACAAATAAGCTCTTGTTTTTCTTTATCCAATATCACTTTGCCTTTACATACAGGGCACGCCACTATTTCAAGTAATCTATGATCCATAACCGCTTTTTACCTTAATAATTTTTTGAATAATTCGTTGTGTACTTTCTTCACTGATATTGGCAGAAACCGGTAAATACCACCAATTCTCTTGTGCAAATTGATGACATTTAACCGCATCTTTTTCCGTCATGATTAGGTTATGTCCTTGCTTGGCCAATTCATTCAATTCAGATTGATCAAAATCTTTATGATCGGCAAAGCCTTGAGTTTTTACTACCTGAGCACCTAAATCATTTAAAGTTTGAAAAAATCGCGGTGGATGGCCAATACCAGCAAAAGCAACAAGCTGAGATAACTCTGTAACGGATTTTTTTTCGCCCGTTTTTAGGTTTACCGCTAAACTTGGTTTCAAACTCATCGAGATTTCATGCCCTTGAGCATTCCCGCCATTGGTAATAAGAAAATCGACTTGCTTTAAGCGATCTAACCCTTCACGTAATGGGCCAAATGGAATGAACTGCTGATTACCAAAACGGCGCTTTCCATCAATGACGATAAACTCAATATCACGCTGTAAGGCATAATGCTGTAAACCGTCATCGGTCACAATAATATCCACACCTTGTGCTTCCAATGCCTTAACCGCTTGACTGCGCACAGGATCAACGACAACAGGCACCCCTGTTCGACGCTTTATCAGTAGAGGTTCATCTCCAGATTCGGCTGGCTTTGAATCTGATTGCACCACAAATGGGTATTCTGCCGCTTTACCGCCATAACCTCGCGATACCACGCCAGGTTTAAAACCAAGTTCTAATAAAGTTTCCACTAACCAAATCACAACGGGCGTTTTACCATTACCACCTGCCGTGATATTACCGACAACCATGACTGGAAGACAGGCACGGTAACTGAGTTTATCTCCAGATGAAAACTGGTTGCGACGACGTTGGCTAATCCATTTAAATAAGAGGCTTAGAGGCCATAGCACGGGTGATAATAAAAAGCCCAACCAGTGGCGTTGAAACCAAATTTTTTCAATCATATTCTGCAGCATCCATGATTACATTGGTTTTACCCTCTATATGATTGAACTGATTAGAGGCAGCGGCAACTTCAAATAGGGAACATGAATTACTCACCGAATTGAATCCGGTGTAGTTGTGCATACGCCCCATCTTTTTCAATCAATTGAGCATGATTACCACGTTCAATGATTTCACCTTCATCAACAACTAAGATTTCATCAGCACTTTCAATCGTTGATAATCGGTGCGCAATCACTAATACCGTTTTATTCTTTTGAAGTTCATCTAAAGCGGCTTGAATAGCTCGTTCTGATTCAGTATCTAACGCCGATGTCGCTTCATCTAAAATCAGCACCGGAGAATCACGCAGTAATGCACGAGCAATAGCTAAACGTTGGCGCTGACCACCCGAAAGGCTGGCACCGTTCTCACCAATCATGGTATCAAAACCTTGATCCATGCCTTCGATAAATTCCGTGGCATGCGCTAATGTCGCAGCCTGTTTGATTTGTTCGATGGTGTATTGGTCTTGTGCCGCATAAGCAATATTGTTGGCAATCGTGTCATTAAATAAATGCACATTTTGCGAAACCAAAGCAAACTGCGTGCGTAAGTTTGACAAGGTATAATCGCGGATCTCGGTGGCATCGAGGAAAATTTCACCTTCATCAATATCATAAAAACGAGTAAATAAGTTCGCAATAGTACTCTTACCAGAACCAGAACGGCCAACTAAGGCGACTGTTTTACCCGCTGGTAGATCAAAGCTGACGTTGCGTAATGCTGGAGAGTCTTTACTTGGGTAAGTGAAGGTAACATCTTTTACTTTAATATTGCCTACCGCTTTCGACTTTTCAAACTTACCGTTATCTACTTCCGTCTGCATTTCAGTTAAACCAAATAAAGTTTGACACGCAGCCATCCCTTTTTGGAAATCAGAAGTTACGTTCGTAAGTGATTTAAGTGGGCGCATCATCGCAAACATAGCAGAGAAAATAACCGAAAAAGTCCCCGGGGTTAATTGCTCTTTAATCGAATCAATACTAGCAAGGTACAGTACGACGACGAGTGCTATTGAAGCAATCACCTGAATAATTGGGTTTGCTGCCGCCTGCGCCGAAACCATTTTCATGGATTGTTGACGCATTTGATTACTCACTTTATCAAAACGTTCTTTTTCAACATTCTGACCGCCATAACTGAGTACAACTTTATGACCTTTTAACATTTGTTCGGCTGATGAGGTAACGTGCCCCATCATATTCTGCATATTTTTACTGATCTTACGAAAACGCTTAGAAACCAGCCCTATTGCCCAAGCCACAATAGGCGCGACTGCAATCAAGACAATCGATAACTGCCAGCTGTTATAAAACATTAAGAATAGTAAACCAATAATACTCGCGCCTTCACGCACAATACTCACTAATGCTTTACTGGTAGCAGAAGCAACTTGTTCAGAGTCATAAGTAATACGAGACAATAACGAACCCGTCGATTCTTTATCAAAATAACTAACGGGCATTTCCATGAAGTGATTGAATAGCTTGCGGCGCATTTGCATCACCACATTACCAGACACCCAACTTAAGCAGTAAGTCGATACAAACCCACTCAAACCACGAACTATCATCATCCCCATAACGATAAGTGGTAGGATTTTCAAGAAATTAGATTCGGTACTCCCAAAGCCTTCATCCAGCAATGGCTTTAGTAATGACACCATGTAAGTATCACTCGCGGCATTAATAATAAGCGCGATACTGGCAACAATAAGACCCGCTTTATAAATGCTGATCATTGGCCATAATTTTTTAAAGGTTTGGAACGTGCTTTCGTCTTTTTCCAATATCGTGTCTTTTTGGGTAGTCATAGAGGCTTATAATTTAATAGACAATTGCTATCATTCTAACCCCTTATGCACAATCTGCCTATACCAAGGGTCATATTGCTGCTGCCTTAATGACCGAATAGACCAATTGTTTTCTTCAAATTGGATACTGATTTGCCCTGCATTCTCTGTATCCCACCAGTTTATACCTTGATCCTTATATCTTTGCTTCACAATCGGTGATGGCAGGCCCCATTGATTATTTTTCGCTAAAGACGCAATAGCCATCTCGGCATGAGTCTGTTGCACAAAATGGATAGACGATGAGGTTTTGCTCCCATGGTGTGGGACAATAAGAATATCGGACGGTAGAATAGAAGAATATTGATACGAATTTCTGGCAATTAGCATTTCTGAAAGAGCATCAATATCACCGGTAAGTAATACACTATATCGACCATCTGTGATTCTAATGACACAAGAATGCGGATTATAAGCACGAGGCACTAACTTAGGAGGCCATATTACGGTAAACGTAAGTTGCTTCCATTTCCAACGCTCTCCTGCAATACAAGGTTGATAACCAATGATCGTTTGACTGCTCCGTTTCCATTTTGGCTTTAACGCTTTCTCTATAATGTCTCTACCACCAGCATGATCTGAGTCGGTATGGCTAATGATCATCCCCTCAAGTTGATCAATCCCTTTTTGTTGCAACACAGGTAAAATAACGGATTGTGCCATACTACCACCCTCCCAACGATTACCAGTGTCATACAACACCCATTCTTTTTTCTGCCCAATCAATATTGCGAGTCCTTGCCCTACATCCAACACTTCTACCTGCCACTTAGCCGAAGGTTTGAATCCATAGTAAGTCATCGTTCCAAGAATGCTTAATCCTACAAAACTTCGATACCAACCTAGATATTTAACAATTAATAGCAATACCGCTATCAGTAATGCACTGTAAGCCCAAACATGCGAAGCTAGGATCCAGCTGCCTTCTACTTCTTTCATCACAATGAAAACAGGCGAAAAGCTCCAATCAGCCAATTGCCATAACGCTTTTGCCCAATCAAACGGCAATCCTATTGCCGTGAATAGAGTCATTATCAAGGCAATAAAAACAATCGGAACCGTGAGTAAACTCACCCACGGAACCACAATAATATTCACCAAAGGTGACACCCAACTAAATCCGCCAAAAATGAAAGTCGTCGTGGCAACCAAACCGATAAATAAGCCAAGTTGGATAATGCAAACATTGATAATTTTAACCAACAACGTACGAGATTTTGATTGAGTTTTGACCCAAAACCATGACGACATATAAATCACCATCACAGCAGAAAAAGATAACCAAAAGCTTGCCAATAGAACCGCGAAGGGTTGAACCACTAAGATAATCGCTAAAGAAAATAATAACACTTGCCATAGCGACCAATGAATATGGATTACATTACGAAATAGAAAGCATAAACCGAAAATAAACGCTCGCTCTGTTGGCAACGAAAAGCCAGCTAAGTAGGCATAGATCCCCGCACATAAAATAGCCAAACCATAAGGTAAAAAGTAAGCCACTGGATCAAAATGGCTATAGATAAAAACTAGGCTCATCAATCTCTTGCCTAACCACCATCCGATAAAAAATGCTAAGCCAATATGTAACCCTGAAATAGCCATCAAATGAGATAAACCACTATCTCTGAGCCATTGCCAATCTTGCGATGACATTGATGCGCGCTCACCAAAACTTAATGCTAATAAATAAGGTGCTGCATTCATATTTGAAATCATAGATTCCGCTTGTTGGTGCAGCCAGTTACGCGGCGATCGGCTATCTTGACGTTTGTTATTTTCGAGTGATTTGGTATCAACAACGGCTTTCGCATGCCAACCATTCGCAAGGTAATATTGTTCACTGTCGAACCCAGCTTGATTCAGCTGGCCGATGATTGGTTTAAGAGTAACTTTAAATTGCCACTTTTCACCCAATTGAGGAAGTGAAGACGATATGCTGTCAGAATTGTGAGGCAGAAACACATTAAGCTTAGGAACATACCACCACGGTAAAGGTTGATGGTTTATCTGCCTCACCTGAAGAGTAAATTTACCGCCATGATTCTGTGATTTAAAAAAATCGGAAACCTGACCTTTTATGATAATATCATCGCCACGTTGAAAGAGGGTTTGAGTCATTAAACTGAAGTTATTGGCTTGCGTGATCACAACTAAGCAGCCTAAAATCAAACCACGCGACCACTTAGCGAAAGCCCAGTGAGTGAAGTAGCTAATAATAAAAAGAAAAACAATCGGTACTAGCCAGAACAATGTCGGCATCCATGGCCAAAATGCACCACTTGCGATGCTGATAATAAAACTGAGCAGATTCCAATTGCGATTAATGTGAGCCCCCCTGACTTATGCCAAAAAAATTAATTAAACGTTTTATGCCCGATCATGAAACGATAAAACGCCAAAAAGCCTTAAAGATATTTGGCTCTGTTTTATACAACCCAAATTTATGGTCTTTGAACCGACGCTCTGCAGCCGGCGCTTTTGCTGTGGGTTTATTCATTGCGTTTATCCCTCTTCCAAGTCAGATGATCATGGCCGCGGGAGTCGCGATTTTATGTGGTGTAAATTTACCATTATCCGTTGCGTTGGTATGGGTAAGTAATCCGCTAACGATGCCAATCCTCTTCTATTTTGCCTATCGTATTGGGGCTTGGATAATGCATACACCACCACAAGATTTTCATTTCGAATTGTCGTGGAATTTCTTCATAGAACAGCTTCATACTATTGGCCCGCCGTTGCTACTTGGCTGCTTTATCTGTGGTCTTGTATTATCTATCGTCGGTTACTTTGGTATTCAAGGCTTATGGCGATATTCGGTAGTACGAAGCTGGCAAAAACGTCGTTTACGATAACTGATTAACGTTAAAATTAAGACCTCTACATCAAGACAAAATAGGAGACATAAAAAAAGTGCTATCCAGTTAAAGTTCTTGATGAACCAAACTGATAGCACTCTTATTTTTAAGACTCGATACTCGTCTTACTTATCTTAGATTTCTTACTTAACCTTTACTTAGCACTCAAAACCGTCGCTGGGTTCAAGTTACTCGCACGAGATGCCGGATACCATGTGGCAAGTAAGCTTAATGTGATAGCCGTTCCCGATACTAGAAAAACATCAGACCACACCACTTGCGATGGTAGAAAATCAATAAAATAGATATCTCCAGACAAAAATTGATGCCCTATTAATGTTTCTAGACCTTGTATTAACGGCGTTAGATTCATAGCGACTAGAATGCCAAATACACTCCCGACAATACTACCAAATACGCCAGACAATACGCCATACCAAATGAATATCCGCTTTATCAAGCCATCACTTGCGCCCATCGTTCGTAGAATCGCAATATCAGAAGCCCTATCTTTCACTGCCATCATTAAGGTTGAGACAATATTAAAACTTGCTACGCCAATGACTAGCACCATCACTAAGTACATGATTGTGCGTACCATTTGAATATCATGATGTAAAAAGCCATACTTTTCTTTCCAGCTTTTTAAATACGCATAAACTGGGATTTGAGATCCTACCTGACGCACCACAATATCCGCATTGAAAACATCACGAACCTTCAATGAAACGCCCGTCACACCATCGCTCAACTTCATATATTGCTGACCATCTTCTAATGGTATTAACACCAAACTATGATCAATTTGCCCACCAAGATCTAAAAAGCCAGTAACCGTTAAACGTACACGTTTAGGAGCACTTAATTGCGCCGTATTCGTTGTATTACTCGGCGGGATCAATACGGACACGGAATCCCCTACTTTTACGTTAAGTTTATCCGCAACCCCTCTTCCTAAGATGATTTGTTGCTGATCGGGTCTGAAATTTTGCCACGCATTCTTGTCAACATAATGAGACATTGTTGATACTGCACGTTCAAAGCTCGCATCGACAGCACGCACTTCAACCGCTTTTAATTTGCTGCCTCGCTCGATCAAGGCAGTAAATCGAACATAGGGTGCAACCGCTTTAACATCTTCATTCTTATGCGCAATTTTTGCAACTTGCTGCCAATCATTAATCGGGCCTCGTACGCCTTCAATTTCTGCTTGAGGGATCACCGACAACACACGATTCTCTAATTCACGTTCAAAGCCATTCATCGCAGACAAGCCAATGATGATCACGGCAACACCAACGGCGATGCCTAAAGTAGAAGATAGCGATATAAATGAAACTAATTTATTCCGTTGTCTTGCTCGACTAAATTTCTTACCAATAAAAAAAGATAACAACATCGTTATTGACCCATCAAACTATCGGCCGTAGCATCACGGCTCACAGACCAGTCTAAAATGCCATCTTGCATGGTAAATTGCTTATCCATTTTTTGCGCAAGATCATCATCATGGGTAACCACCAAAAATGCTGTACCAAAATCGCGGTTTAACTGACGCATTAAATCGTAAATGCCTAACGCTGTCGTTTGGTCTAAATTCCCCGTCGGTTCATCGGCAAGCACCAAATCTGGCTTATTCACCAATGCACGAGCAATCGCAACACGCTGTCTTTCTCCGCCTGATAATTCAGAAGGCCTATGTTCAAGCCGATGTCCTAGACCAACTCGTTCTAGTACATCACTTGCCATTTTTTTAGCTTGCGCAGGTTTAGTTCCACCAATCAATAAAGGCATCGACACATTTTCGAGCGCCGTAAAATCAGCTAACAGGTGATGAAACTGATACACAAAACCAATATGTTGATTGCGCAATTTTGCTTGCTTATTAGCACTTAAACTCAATAAAGATTGATCAAGCAATATCACATCGCCTTTTGTCGCACTGTCTAATGCACCTAATATATGCAGTAACGTACTTTTCCCTGAACCTGACGAACCGACGATCGCTAAAAAATCACCTTTCTGAATGTCCAGACTGACGCCTTTTAATACTTCAGTTTCAAGGCTACCTTCACGATACGTTTTACACACGCCATGACAGCTTAATAATGATTTCATAATCTGTACTCTATATCTGACAATCTGACTTAACAGACAAAATTCTATTCATAACGTAATGCTTCAGCCGGCTTCACTGACGCTGCGCGATAAGACGGAAATAACGTAGCTAACAAACTTAATGCAATTGCTGAAATAATCACGATACCTATTTGCATTGGTGAAATGACTACAGGTAATTGAGTGCCACCACCAAACAATGAGAAACCAACAGTATTGAGTACATCATTTAAGTTAGCCGCTAGCAACGTACCCAGTACCCCACCAACAATAGCCCCGATAACACCACTGCTAGCACCTTGTACGATAAAAATTGCAAGAACTTGATGATTGGTCATGCCTTGAGTTTTTAATATCGCCACTTCAGATTGTTTTTCCATGACCACCATGATTAAAGCGGAAATGATGTTAAATGCTGCGACCGCGATGATAAGACCAAGCATAAGTCCCATCATGTTCTTTTCCATTCTCACCGCTTGAAATAATTCTCCTCTTTGATCACGCCAATCAGACCAATGCCACCCTTCAGGCAACGCTTTCGTTGAAAGCTCGGAAACGACAAAAGGATCGGAGAAAAATAGACGCCAACCAGAAATTGTTGTTGGCGAATAGCGCAACAAACGGCCTGCATCTTGAATATTGGTCACCATCAACATGCCATCGACATCTGAACCCGTATTAAAAATCCCGGCAACGGTGAAGTTACGTTGGCTCGGTATTCTTCCTAATGGGGTAAATTGGCTGGCTTCAGTCACCATTAAGCGTACTTTATCGCCTAGCGTTACATTTAACGTTCTGGCCAGTGTATGGCCTAAAAATACATGATAAGAGCCAGGTGATAGGTCGGAAACTTGCCCCATCATCATTCTATCGGCAATAGGATCAGTTTCACTTGGTTCAATGCCAATCATCAGACCCGCGCTCAAGCGTGATGAACTTTGTATTACCGCTTCACTTCGTACCAATGGCGAGATTTGTTCAACATAAGGCAGTTCAAGTAAAAATCCTGGTAGTTTTTGTGAATTGAATAATGTTTTTCCATCAAATTGACTGACTACAGCTTGCGGTAAAACACCCAAAATCTTTTGCTTTAATTGGCCTTCAAAACCATTCATTACCGAAAGTACGGTAATTAATGACAAGACACCGATGGAAATACCGGCAGTTGACATATAAGACACAAAGCGGCTGAATTTATCACCGGAACGACCTCGTAAATAACGTAACCCTATAAAGGCCGATACTGGATGAAACATGAAGTGAACCCTACAAACAAGAAAGAAAACACAGAATAACGATTGTGCCACGGATTTACCAACATCTAATCACTCTAACGTCACTTTTGCGTCATTTTGAAATTTACCCATCGATATAACTCAATGCTCGATTAATATATACACAATTTATCAGATGAGCTTGATTAGTTGCGCCACATGACGATAATCAAAAGAAATATTGCGATCAGAAAATCTATTCTGGTTCAAACCTATAAAAGAATGCCCAATCAAAATTATGACTAAAACTTCGTCAAACTCTGCTATTAGCTCTACGGCTCTGCTCAATGTGCCCATGCCAACCAAAGCTGGTGATAAAAAACACCTTGGCCAACTTGTTGGTGGTTCGCTCGCATTATCAATTGCCAACTATACACAACAGCATCCCGGCGTGACTCTACTTGCCGTTCCTGATCACCAACTCGCCATTAAGTTACAACACGAAGTTACCCAATTTACTCAGCATTCCGTGTCTTTATTTCCAGATTGGGAAACACTGCCTTACGATAGCTTTTCTCCCCACCAAGATATTATTTCTGATCGCATTGCACAGTTGTATCAATTACCGACTCAGACTTCAGGGCTAATCATCATACCGGTAAGCACCTTACTGCAACGTCAGTCACCAAAAGAATATTTATTACAAAGCACCTTAATGGTCAAAAATGGTGATTTGTATTCGCTTGAAAAGCTGCGTCTGCAACTGGAAAAATCGGGTTATCGACACGTTGCTCAAGTCTTTGGGCCGGGTGAATACGCGCATCGTGGTTCTATCATCGATTTATTCCCAATGGGGTGCGAGAACCCTTATCGCATTGATTTTTTTGATGATGAAATCGATAGCATTCGCACCTTTGATGCCGAATCACAACGCACCATTGAAGATATTAACGAAATACGTTTATTGCCAGCGCACGAATTCCCAACAACAGAAGCCGCAATTGAAGATTTTCGGATCCGCTGGCGTCAACGATTTGAGGCGCGTCGTGAGCCAGAATCGGTTTATATGCAAGTATCCAAAGCGATTTGGCCAGCAGGTATCGAATATTGGCAACCGCTATTTTTTGAGCATACTGATTCTCTCTTTGACTACTTACCTGATAACACCTTATTGCTCACTATCGGCGATTTGGAAACAACGATTGATAATTTCTTAGCCGATGTCGATTATCGTTACGATCAACGAAAAGTCGATCCGCTACGTCCATTACTAGAACCAAATGAACTGTGGCTTAAAAAAGATGAACTGTTTGGCCACTTAAAATCAATGCCGCAAACAACTCTCAGCATTGAACCTTTACAAGAAAAAGCCGGACGCATTAATGCCAGTGTCAGCCCACTTCCTAATTTACATGCTCAGCACCAATTAAAAGAACCACTGGCAGAATTAAGGAAGTTTTTAGAACGCTACTTATCTGAAAATACTCACGCCAAAATTATTTTTTCCGTAGAGTCAGAAGGTCGCCGTGAAGCACTCAATGACTTATTAAAAAGCAGTAAAGTGCGCCCTAAAGAAGCTAAATCACTCGAAGATGCCTTAACCAGCTCAGAACAGTTTTCTCTTATTTTAGGTTCGACTGAACATGGCTTTATCCACCATAACAATGGTTCACCATTACCTAACTTTGCCTTTATTTGTGAAAGCGATGTATTGGGCGATCGCGTTATACAACGGCGTAAAAAAGACCGTAAAGCTGTCAATAGTGACACCATTATTCGCCACTTAGCGGAGCTAAAGCCAGGCCAGCCAGTGGTGCACTTAGATCATGGCATTGGCCGCTACATCGGGCTACAAACACTTGAAGCTGGCGGAATGATGACGGAATACGTCACGTTAGAGTATTTAAACAAGGCAAAACTCTATGTTCCTGTTTCTTCGCTCAATTTAATCAGTCGTTATTCTGGTGGCGCAGAAGATACCGCGCCATTACATAAATTAGGCAGTGATGCTTGGAACAGGGCTCGCACTCGCGCGGCCGAAAAAGTCCGCGATGTGGCCGCCGAGTTATTGGATATTTATGCCAAACGAGAAATCAAAAAAGGCTTCACATTTCTGCATGACCGAGAGCAATACGCCAACTTTAAAGCCACCTTCCCATTTGAAGAAACTGATGATCAAGATACCGCGATTAATGCAGTGCTGTCTGATATGTGTCAAGCCAAAGCAATGGATCGTTTGGTCTGTGGCGATGTCGGTTTTGGTAAAACGGAAGTGGCGATGCGGGCGACTTTTCTTGCCGTTGATAACAGTAAGCAAGTGGCCATTTTAGTGCCCACCACCTTACTGGCTCAACAACATTTTGAAAGCTTCCGCGACCGCTTTGCTAACCTGCCGGTTCGAGTGGAAGTATTATCGCGATTTAAATCCGCTAAAGAACAAAAGCAAATTTTAGCCGATCTCGCCGAAGGCAAAGTCGATATCATTATTGGTACTCACAAATTATTGCAAGATGATATTAAGTTTCGCGATTTAGGATTACTCGTTGTCGATGAAGAACATCGCTTTGGTGTGCGTCAAAAAGAAAAAATGAAAGCCATGCGAGCCGATGTCGATATTCTCACTTTAACCGCGACCCCTATCCCACGAACCTTAAATATGGCCATGAGTGGCATGCGGGATTTATCCATTATCGCCACACCACCTGCGCGTCGCTTAGCCATAAAAACGTTTGTGCGCCAGAACGATGATGCAGTGATCCGAGAAGCTGTCTTACGTGAAGTAATGCGTGGGGGGCAAGTTTACTTCCTGCATAACCAAGTCGAAACCATCGATAAAGTTGCAGAAGATCTGGCAAGACTTATCCCTGAAGCACGCGTCACCACCGCTCACGGCCAAATGCGCGAACGTGAGCTTGAAAGCATCATGAATGATTTTTATCATCAACGCTTTAATTTGCTGGTCTGTACAACCATCATCGAAACGGGTATTGATGTCCCAACCGCGAACACCATTATTATGGATCGAGCGGATAAACTAGGTTTGGCTCAATTACACCAATTACGTGGCCGAGTTGGGCGCTCTCACCACCAAGCCTATGCTTATTTACTCACACCACATCCAAAAGCATTAAGTAAAGATGCGATAAAACGATTAGACGCGATTGCCTCTTTAGAAGATTTAGGCGCTGGATTCACCTTAGCAACCCACGATCTCGAAATTCGGGGGGCAGGAGAATTATTAGGTGATGACCAAAGTGGTCAAATTCAATCGGTTGGTTTTTCTTTATATATGGAAATGCTCGAGCAAGCAGTGGCAGCCTTAAAATATGAAGGCAAAGAATTGTCATTGGACGAACTTTTACGTGAACAAACTGAGGTAGACTTGCGCCTGCCAGCATTGTTGCCGGATGATTACATTCCCGACATTAATACTCGCTTGTCTATGTATAAGCGCATAGCCAGTGTTGCGGATGAAAATGAATTAGCCGAGATGAAGGTAGAGCTGATTGACCGATTTGGCACACTGCCAGATTCTGCAAAAAACTTATTAGTTATCAGTGGCATGAAATTACAAGCGGCCAGTATAAAAGCTAAAAAAATTGAAGGTCATGCCAAAGGTGGTTATATTGAATTTTTACCTAATGCAGATATTAATCCAATGTTTTTAGTCAAGTTACTGCAATCCGCACCAAAAAAATATGGTATGGAAGGACCCACTAAGTTCAAGTTTACTGTACCATTAGTAGATAGACTCGAGCGCATTGCTTTTATTAACGATTTGTTAGTGCAGTTTAAGCAAAACCAACTGCCTAAAGTATAAAATCAGCAAGCTTTAGCGAAAAAATTAACGCATCACTACCCAATAAAACAAAGGTACAGCAGCATAATCGTACCTTTTACAACGGAGCAATAATGAAAAAGCTGATTATATTCCTATTGGTTTTTATTTCTTTACCAACATTTGCACGATCATTTGATATTGAAGTGATTATTTTCAAGCGTAATATTGAGCCATCACGAGTAAACGAAGCTTGGCCAAGTAATCTTGAACCTATCAATTTTGAGCGTTCATTTTCTTATCGCAACAAAGATATGATGTCATCAAATGGTGCGTATTTGCTGCCAAGTGGCTATTACAAACTTAATAAACAATATCAGGCACTAAATAATCACGCTGGTTTCAAACCACTGATACATGTTGCATGGCGTCAAACTGATCGTGGACAAAGCCGCTCACCTATCTTCCACATTCAAGCTGGCCAAGATTTTTCTAGTACTTTTGCCAACGATGGCCGGTCTTTAGCGCAAATTAAAGATGAATCACCAGATGGCACTGTGCCTCCTGCGTTAGCGAAAGGCCCTGTCGATGAACTGGACGGCACGATGCAAGTGTATGTTCAGCACTATCTCTATGTGCAAACTAACTTAAATATAAAAATCCCGGGTCAACATGAGATCATTTTACAAGATGCTGTCACCGATACGACATTAAATGACAATGACGACGATGAAGTGCAAGTTGGCAACCTAGAGCCAATCAAACCAAAAACGGAAGTAAAAGACTTCTTAAATAGCTATCGTATGCAACAAAAACGACAAATGCGTAGTGGTGAAACACACTATCTGGACAACCCATATCTGGGCATGATTATCCAAGTGCGCAAAGTAAAATAAATGTAGATGAGAGGTTCAATGAGCCTCTTTTTTTAGAGCCAAAATAACCAGTCACAAAAGCCTATGCCTCCAGATTTCACCTTAACAACGAGTCGTTTAATTTTAAGACTCATTGAAGCCGATGAAGCTGCAATCTTTGCAGATACAATTTGTCACTCCCCTTCTCTATACTCTTGGTTAGATTGGTGTAGTAACGAATTTAATACTAACGATGCTCAAGAGTTCATTCTTTTTACAAGATTAAGCTGGGTGAAAGATTCAGCCTATGGCTTTGGGGTTTTTGATAAGCAAACTGGTCAGTTTATCGGTATGGCTGCGCTCACCGATCAACGATTAAATTTTAACCTTGGTAGTTTAGGTTACTGGATAGGCGATGAATATCAAAAGCAAGGCTATGCAACCGAAGCAATAAAAGCGGTGATCGAGTTTAGTTTTACTCTGCTGAAATTAACTCGTCTAGAATTTATTTGCGATCCTAACAATATCATCAGTCACAAATTAGCTTATGCATGTGGTGCACATAAAGAAGGGATCGCAAAAAACCGTTATCTATTTAATGGCGAACCAAGAGATGGATTGGTATTTTCATTAATCCCAGATAAATAAAAACGAGGCCAGATTAGCCTCGTTTTACTCTTGCCATTTCAAACATTGATTAGCTAAAAATCATTCTATTAATGCAGCTTCAAATTAGGTCGCAATACTCGGTTAATACGGCCAACCAACATAATCAAGCCTGTTTTAAAGTAGCCATGAAGTGCGACAAGGTGCATGCGATACAATGAGATATAAACGATACGTGCAATTCTCCCTTCTATCATCATTGAACCTTTCGTCAAATTCCCCATTAAGCTTCCCACTGTAGAAAAACGACTTAATGAGACTAATGAACCATAGTCTTTATATACGTAATTTTTAAGTTCTTGATCATTCAGTTTTGCCACAATATTGCGATAAACACGGCTTGCCATTTGATGTGCAGCTTGAGCTCGAGGCGGTACAAACGAACCATCTTCTTGCTGACATGATGCCAAATCACCAATGACAAATACATCATCATCTCGTGTTGTTTGTAAGGTCGGTTTAACCACTAACTGATTAATTCGGTTAGTCTCAAGGCCTGCAATATCTTTCATGAAATCAGGTGCTTTAATGCCTGCAGCCCACACCATCAACTGCGCTGAAATACGTTCGCCATCTTTAGTCACAAGCCCTTCGCTATCTGCCTGTGTCACCATTGTTTGAGTCCGAACATTAACGCCTAGCTGGACTAACTCATGATGCGCAGAAGCAGAAATACGTGGTGGTAATGCAGGAAGAATACGCTCACCCGCCTCGACTAGATTAATGTTTAGTTTTGTGGAGTCTAAATCTTCAAAGCCATAAGTATGCAATTCTTTAATCGCATTATGGAGCTCAGCAGATAATTCAACGCCAGTTGCACCGCCACCAACAATAGCAATATCCACAGTACCTTTACCATGATTTGCATGCAGCTTTAGAAACAGATTATTCATTTCTTTACGGAAGAGATGCGCCTGTTCAGGGCTATCTAAAAAAATACAATTTTCACGAACACCTGGCGTATTGAAATCATTCGACTTGGAGCCAATTGCTAACACTAAAATATCATATTCAATTTCACGAACAGGGATCAGCAACTCATCATTCTCATCACGAACTTCACTCAAAGAAATAACTTTGCGTTCACGATTTATGCCATCTAGGCTTCCCATCTGAAAATCAAAATAATGGTTTTTAGCATGAGCACGATAACTCAATGCATCTACGCCTTCATCTAAAGATCCTGTTGCCACTTCATGCAGTAATGGTTTCCATAGGTGGCTGGTTTCTCTGTCCACCAAGGTGATTTCAGCTCGTTGCTTACGCCCTAAAGTACGGCCTAGTTTCGTCGCTAACTCTAAACCACCAGCGCCACCACCAACTACAACTATACGCGCCATTTGACACTCCTAAATGATAAAAATAAAAAAGCTTCTGGCTCGGCTAGATTATTTACGTTTCTGCCAAACCAATAAATCTGATTGTTCATCAATACACAAAATGAGATTTTTAGTTGCACTCGATAAAAACTTATCTCTATCTATACAGATAAGTAAGTGACCAAAAATGAAATGTGGGTGGTATTAATTATTAAAAATTTGAGATAGATATCGTTTTATTTTCATAATAGGTAGTGAAACTTGATCTAGCTCATTATATCTACACAAAAACCAGGATCAATGAAAAGCTGACAATACTGAAAAATAAAAGCAGAGATATTAAAAAAGAGCCACGAAAGGCTCTTTAGTAATAATAGAAAGGGTTTATATCAAATTTAAATCGCTTTAAACACTTTAATTTGCTGGAGATGCTGAGAGATTTTTTTAAACTTATGCGATTCGTTATCATCCCAAACTATTGAGTAATAAGGCGACAATACTTCATAAGTCAAATCACTATCTCGAATATCATCATTTTTAGAGAGTATAACCAAACAATTATCTTTGTTCTTACTCCGAAACTCGCTAATGCATTTAGTGGCAATATCCACATATTCTTCTGGACGATCAATTCGACCTTGCATATTGTCTTCTGGAGATAGGTTTGGATTAAAAATCACCTGCTTCACACCACATAAAAAACCAATACGCTCAGCCCAGTAACCACCTAAGCCAACGCCACAAATAATAGGTTTTTCATCTTTATTTTCTTCAACTAACTTAGACACTTCCTTTAATAAGTGTTGCATATCATGCTTAGGGTGCAACGTGCTGTAATTTACAAAGCGCACATCATTGTCTATGAATTGAAACTGCAGTACTTTTTCATGGTTACCCGGGCTTGTACTGTCGAAGCCATGTAAATAAATGATCATTGAACCATCCTCAGTTCTGATTGCTGCACTTTCTCGTTGAATGACTTTAATTTACCACGATTATTAAGGTTTTAAACTGATGTTTATAGATTTATTGCTCAAGAAAGTGAACGATGATCTCAACTTTCTTGAAAAGATAAACCCACCCTAGGATTAAGTTAGTAACCATCTAACTCTAACTGACTGTTTAAAAGCTTAATAGCATCTTGATCCGATTGCCTAGAATGAAGAGTAAAAGATATCTGGTGCCATAACATTGCCATAAAGCGTAGATACGGAATCCATTGTTGGACTATCTCAAACCATTGACGTTCTTCTATATTGTAATATTGAGCATAAAGATGAACGCCTTGCTTCACATCAAACTGCCCTGCAAGAATAGTCGTCGCTAAATCAATGATAGGCGAAGAGAAGGCCGCATATTCCCAATCAATGACCACCAAATGATGAGGCGAAGTTTGGATAATATTGTAATCGCCTAAATCAAAATGGCATAAACATTGAGGCGTAACCGATAAAGTCTTTTGATATAGTTCGCTAGCATGAGTATAGAAATAATCGAACCGTTTTTTTTGAATCGAAGACTGCTGAAGACCAGTTAAGCCTAACCAATAGGCATTAATACATTGTTTATAGTCAAATATTTTGAGATTTTTAGCATTGAGTAAAGAGGTTGCGGAGTACTGATGTAAATCTGAAAGCGCCTTCATAACAGAGTTAATGGTACAACCTGTGATGCGATTTAAACATTGTCCATCCACCCACTCTATCAGTAAGCCTTCAGGGATTAAAAGTTCTACTTTTGGTGAAAAAGAAGCATTTTGAAGTGATTGTAATACTTGATACTCATCAGAACGATGTAGAGAAAAATATTCGGTAGATTTCGAATGTGGCCGCCAAACATAATCATTGCCACATTGAGTAGAAACTTTCCAGCATTGATTAGTCAAACCGCCCGTGAGAGGCTGTGCACTCACGAGCTGTTTAAACCACCGATCTTGTAATGTACGCAAGCTTGACTCTTGTTCTAGAGCCTGTTGCCAACCGCCAGTGATCATTATTATTTATACCAACGTAATTACATACCAAAGAAACTTTTTGATTCTTGTTTACGTATTTCAGTTTCATCAGCCCATTCAATCAGACCTGTTTTTAGATCCATCAAACGCATGGTCATCTTGTAATATACATCTTTATCGCTGCCTGCTTGCTTCACGATACTAGAAAGGTTGCCATACAACATGTATTGCGCACCAACCATTTGACCAAATTTTATCGCACTGCTTTGATCAACTAATTCATCGTTATTTTGGAAGTTGAGTTGTTTACGCACGGTTTCCACTTTATCCATATCAACAAAGCGGAATTTACCTGAGTTCAGCATTTTGGTGCTCACCGAGTCAGTGACTGATTCTGTATCTATATGCTCGCTGGTTTTGTTTTTAATTGAATCAACAAACACAATTGGACGACTATCTTTTGTGATAGCAGCAACCGAACCAGACGCCAGCATACTATCTACCATCTCATTTGCGATCTTTTGTAGATCGGTTGATCCAAAATCTACCGTTGTTGTTTCTGCAGAATTGGCATCACCATATTGAACTTTATTCGCACAGCCACCAAGGATCACAGCTAAACCTAATAATGCAATTGCACTTTTTTTCATTTCAAATTTCCTTTATTAATCTTGTGGACGAATTTGGATACGAAACTCTTTCGCATTTGGATTCACCGATACTTCAGAAAGACTGATTGACTCATAACCACGTAGCATAAACTGACGCCAAGCACCTTGCTTTGCATTCACTTCAATACCATTATCATCATACCAATAAAAGCGATATTGCAGCTGCTGGTCACTTGAATATTTACTTTCCACTTGAACCACACCACGGGTATTGCCATTCATATCTTGAGTACTAATATCATTAATCGCTAAACGATCATCAAGAGCGCTGTCTCCGTACAACACTTTCTGGCTACCACTATCCACTCGTAGGCCAGCTGTATTGTTTGAACAGCCAGCTAATATTACGATGCCTAAACAGGCAATAATCCACTTTTTCATTTAATTTCTCCTAGTTGCTTATGCCACATAGTAACCGAATTTCCTTGCCTTGAAACCCATACAAGCATTCTGCGGTTTTCTCTTACTGGTAGCGTATAAGCTTCTCCATTAATCGTAACCGAATGATCACCTGCCGGTAAATTAACGCTGCTGCTATAAACTTTTCCAGGTAGAGTCTGCCAACTACGAGTATCCGGCTGCTCTGTTGCTATATTCCAAATGCTCACTAATAAATTGGCGATACCTGAATCATCATTTTTTTGAGCCTCATGGCGCAATTGATCTTTTGTATATAGACGTAACCCTTGTTTTAGTACCATGGTTGGAATACGTTCAGATAAATCATTCTGCGCCATTAGATTGGTATCCGCTAGCAAACTTGGTTGTAATGTTCCTTGGTCAATCTGAATCGATGGAAAACTCTGTTTTGCAAATGATTTATAATAAGGCAAAGTGACACTATAAAAACGCACCTGACCTGAACGCCATAACGGCAAATCTAAGCGCCAGCTATCTCTCGCCGCAACAACACCTTGCTCGTCAATAAAAATAACTTGCCCTTGCCCTTTAAGAACCTCATCCGGTTGGCCATATTGTTTGGTTAATGAGGCTAGGTCTTGTCGCATACCTAAAGCTTTCGCAACGCGTAACGTAGATTCAATAATTTGCCGATTATCAGGGTATACCGCCAGCGCTCGTTTATAATCAATATACGCATCATTTAATTGGTTACCCGCCTCATACAGTGTGGCTGATAAATACAATAAGTAGGCATTTTGTACAGCTTGTAATGTTTTTCCCGCATCAGGATAATTTGATAAAATACTCCCAACATTTGGCTGAACACCATTATATTTCATGTTCGATTGAGCTTCTTGTAACTCTTTTTCTCGTCGTTTTTTAGCTTTCTCTTGTACTTGGTTTGCACGGCGAACTTCAACTAAAGCCCCTTGCAAATCATTTTGCTGCAAATAATTTAATCCTAAATAAAGATGTAAATAACCAAGTTCATAATCGGCTGGCTCATAAGTGGTTAAGTTATCATTCGTCGCAAGCGATCCAACTTGATTTGCCGTTTCACTCACCGATAAGGTTGCTCGTTGTTCCAGAACATTAACGGCTGTATCACTTAGCTGAAAGAAAGAAAAACTTTCGGGATAGCTTGCCGCTAAGAACGACACTCGCCCTCTTTCCATATTGCTTAAGATCGGCCCACCGACATCTGAATCTTTGAGCTCTGAAACCGCATCTTGATAATCGCCAGCCATGACATCTTTGTAAGCGTCACGATTTTGAGCTGAATAATGACTAAATAAACCACCCGCTGATAAATTCGCACAAGCCGATAAAACCAAAGTTGAGACGAATACGATCATCACGCGCCATGATGAGTAAACCGCTGACATCAAAGGGTCAGAAAATCGTATTTGTAAATTTAATTTATTCATTTGTTTTTCATGGTTAAGGCAACAAATTAATTAACCAACATTGGCCCTAAAGGCTGACCGCCAACTAAATGCATATGAATGTGGTATACCTCTTGGCCACCATATCCGTTGCAGTTCACAATTAAACGATAGCCTTTTTCAGCGATACCTTCCGCTTTAGCGAGCTTTTTTGCGACCGTAAACAAACGCCCCATAACGGCTTCATCTTCGTCTTCAACATCATTGGTCGTTGGTATCAATTTATTGGGAATGATCAGAATATGACTTGGTGCTCGTGGATTAATATCTCGAAAGGCAGTCACTAAATCATCTTGATATAAAATATCGGCAGGAATCTCTTTACGGATGATTTTACTAAATATTGTTTCTTCAGCCATGTGGCCTCCATGCGATAAAATTTACCACCATATTTACTATCATTGCTGTTTTTTGCTAAATCTGCTCACTTTGAACAGACAACAATGCATCCGTATTTATGGCTTAAGTTATTAATAAATCGATTGTAAATATTAAGTCTAATAGTATGCGTCAAGGCTTATGATATAACAATATTTTCTGCCTATAATGGCATATCCTTATTACTGCCATAGTAAAAAAACAAAATAAGTACCTATGATGTTGAACCTTACCAGCATTATGACGTCTATTGATTTAAGTGAGGTAGCAATGTCAGTTTATTCAAAGCAATTGATCAATATAATAAAATTGGAATGTACTTGTTATTTAACCGTATTAACATCATATTAATTATGTTCTTTAATTCACCTCATCATTTATCTTTTTGTGTAATATTACCTTTTAATCTCATTTTAATGCACACCAAGATTGATGATCCGTATATGTTTATAGAGGCCTCATCGGCCTAAGAAGGAAGTAGTATGGCGATTCATGTTGGTATTATTGACCAAGATCCTGTTAGATTAATTACCCCGTTACTTGATAGCCGTTCTGAGTGCACTCACATGATTTTCATTGGGGATAACAGTCAAAGGTGCATGTATTCACGATTACATTCTGTTTTAGAGGGCCGCGGACTTAGTTCTGATTTTTTTGAAATACCAAGTGCCGTCGACACCTCTGAAATAAAGAGAAATGTAAAACTTCTAGCAGAAAGCTTGCAACAACAAAATCAAGTCATTTACTTTAATGCCAGCTGTGGTATGAGACACCGATTACTCTCCGCTTATGAAGTCTTTCGCAGTTATAGTTGGCCTATTTTTGCAGTTGAACCGTTTAGTGACAAACAGTGTTGGCTTTACCCTTCAGATAAAACCGATAGACAAGTCCAAGATCATATTCGAATTCGTGATTACCTGACTATTTTTGGTGCTCGTTGTGAATTTCCTACCATCGAAATCCCTGCTCCTTTAGATGCTAAATTACATACATTAGGCAAGCGTTGGGCAAGTAATGCTCTAGAGTTAGGTCCGGGCTTAGCTACACTAAATTATTTAGCTACAACTTGCCGAAAGGAACAAAAGCTGGATGTAGCTTTAACAGAGAAACAACAAGGTTATAAAGAACTGGATATGCTGCTAAGTGATTTAGTAGATATTCAACTGGCGACCTACGAGAATGGCGTTCTGACTTTTCATAACGAAGATGCTCGTCGTTTTTCCAATGGTGAATGGTTAGAAAATTTAGTTCATAACACCGTGCGTGAGATTCAAGATGAACTCACCACCATTCAAGATCACTCATTAAATGTTCAGGTTTACCGTGAGATTGGTGACCGAGAAGTCAGAAATGAACTTGATGTTGCCACTGTGGTGAATAACAAGCTTCACATCATCGAATGTAAAACCAAAGGTATGCGAGATGATGGTGATGATACCTTGTATAAATTAGAATCATTGCGCGATTTATTGGGAGGTTTACAAGCCAGAGCAATGTTGGTCAGTTTCCGCCCTATGCGCCATAATGATATTTCTCGCGCTGAAGATTTAGGCTTAGCACTAATCGGGCCGGATGAATTAAAGGATCTCAAAACTTACTTAACAAGCTGGTTTACTGAAGCCGGTGGCCAAGAAGATATTTAACTTCATTTTTTTAACGCAATAGAAAATCAATCCGGATAGAAAATGCCCAAATGAATCACTTCATTTGGGCATTTTTCATTATATTTGATTAAAGCTATCTAGTTTATACACTTCACACTGAAATATATAACCTGACCTATAAACAATAATGCTTAATTATAACAACTTTAATTACAACAACTTAGCAGCAGCGCCAATCACCACGCGTAATGAGTTCTTCTCAGCAGCTTTTAGCTTCTCATGATCTGGAATTTCATCTTTACTACGATTTACAACGACAGCCGCAACACAACCGGCTCGTAAGCCAGAACTTGCACACATCGTCAATAAAGTGGCAGATTCCATTTCAAAATTCAGCACACCCATTTGCTGCCATTCTTTCATCGAACCTTGAAAGCGGGATACAACACGGCCAGTATAAGTGTCATAACGTTCTTGACCTGGGTAGAAAGTATCACTCGAAGCAGTAATACCGGTATAAACCACGCTACCGGTTTCTTCTGCTGCCAACTTCATTGCAGTCGCAACATCAAAGTCTGCAACGGCTGGAAATTCCAACGGTGCAAAATGCGTGCTCGCGCCATCAAGACGGACTGAGCCTGTTGTCACTATCATATCGCCAACATTTAAATGTGGTTGAATAGCGCCCGTCGTACCTACGCGTAAGAAAGTACGTACACCAAGCTGAGCTAGCTCTTCAACTGCAATAGAAGTCGAAGGCCCACCGATCCCAGTAGAGCATACCACAACCGATTTTCCATTTAGTTTTGCCCGAAAAACCGTATATTCACGGTGGCTAGCTAAAAACTCAGGTTCATCCATAAGCTGTGCAATTTTTTCAACACGAGCAGGATCACCAGGAATAATGGCTAAGGTTGCGCCATTCAGATCTTGTTTATTAATGCCTAAGTGGAATACGTTAGAAGAATTTGATGTCGTCACGTGTGACTCCTTAACTAAAAATGGATTCGTTAATACGAACCTTAAATACAATCAAAAATACTTGTCCCCAATCTAGTCAATAAACCATGTTAATTGAGTGATCGAAATCTCATCTCAGAATGAGAAAAGGCAACAGAATACATAAGTAAACGGTTGCCATCACACTATTTTGTAACTTGGATATGTCATCCATGGTTTAACAAACTAGCTAGAATACCTCTCTGCAATAAAACAAACTCACACATTGCTTCGAGAAACACTCAGTCCCCCTTAATGGGCAGTTCATTTAAAGCGGCTTTTTAAAGCAACTATTAAAATTATCACTGACAGCTTTCAGCACTTCTCGACGTGATATTATTCCGACAAGTTTTTTATTTTCAACCACTGGATATACTTTAGGTTTACCAATTTCCATCATTTCAGCCAAGGCTAACACTGACATTTCTGGGCTAATGGTTAAAGCATCTTTATTCATACAGTCACCCACCGTATGGGTGTCCTGACAGTGATAACTCACTTGTACTAAACGGTTGAGCAAATCCTGCTCTGATAAAAACCCGACGACTTCTTGTTTTTCATTAATAACTGGCCCACCAATATTGATAGCATTTAACACTTTATCCAAGGCAGTAGAAAGTGACATGTTTTCAGTAAACGTCACAGCGCGTGGACGCATATAATCTCGTACTTTTAAAGATGCCATAACGATCTCCTATTATGGTGCCTATATACTCGCGTTGCTTAAAGTATCATTGGCTTTATTATTAATTAGGTGGGCAACATTAATGCCCTGACTTAAGTGTCGTCTAATTTCTTGATTTTACTAAATGGATTTCACCGATTTTATTCATTGTTAAAACCAATGAGGCCATTATTTATTTCTTTGCCGGATTAGTTTTTGCAAATTTATAGAGATCGGGGCGACGATGCTTTAAGTTCGTCACCGAGCCTTCACTATGCAACAGCTTTAATTTAGACAAATCCACATCGGCATAAATCATCATTTCAGTATTAGGATCGGCTTCAGCAATAATAGCGTCATGTGGGAAATAAACATCTGATGGCGAAAATACCGCGGATTGTGCATATTGAATATCGACGTTATCGACTCGCGGCAAATTTCCCACGCTACCACTAATAGCAACATAGCATTCATTTTCAATCGCTCGAGCCTGAGCACAAATACGCACTCGCAAATAGCCATTTTTAGTATCCGTCCAGAATGGAACAAATAATATTTGCACCCCTTGCTCAGCCAACATGCGACCAAGCTCTGGAAATTCAACATCATAACAAATCAATATGCCGACTTTGCCTGCATCAGTTTCGATAACCTTCACTTTATCGCCACCTTCAATCACCCAATCCCACTCTTCATGTGGCGTAATGTGGATCTTATATTGCTCTTCAATACTGCCATCACGATGTAGCATGTAAGCAACGTTATACATTTTCCCATCTTGCTGAACTGGCAGGCTACCTGAAATAATATTAATGTTGTATGTCACCGCTAAGCGCGAAAACCTTTGAATAATTTCCTCTGAATATTCACTCAAATAGCGCATCGCTTCAACCGAGCGAAGATCCGGTGCAAGCCCCATCAATGGCGCACTAAAGAACTCAGGAAATAAAGCAAAGTCAGATTGATAATTGGCGAGTGATGTAATAAAAAATTCCGCTTGATTTACCAAATCGTCCAACGACATCACATGACGCATTTGCCATTGAACTACACCAATACGCACGATACTTTTTTCATTTTGGTGGATAGATGCAAGCTCTTCTTCATAGAAGATATTATCCCACTCTAATAAGGTGCCATACCCTTGCGATTTTTCATCTTCAGGTAAATAACCGCGCATCAAGCGCTTAATATCAAAATCATTAGAAAGTTGAAAGGATAAGATTGGATCGTGGAACTCTTGGCGTTTTACTTTTTCAATATAGTCACTGACTTTCATTTGATCTGAATATTGTTGAAAGCCCGGAATTCGACCACCCGTTAAAATGGCTTTTAAATTATCGGCGCGACATAACTCTTTACGTGCTTCATATAAACGGCGGCCTAAACGTAAGCCACGATAGTCAGGATGAACAAAAACATCCAAACCATAAATTGCATCACCATTGGGGTTATGTTGAGCGACATTTTTTAAATCGACAATATCCGTGTATTTATGTGGAAGGGAGAAACGCGAATAATCCACCTTGATAGTCAACGCCGCGCCAATAATTTTACCGCTATCTTCAATACAGATTTGACCATCTGGGAACTGAGTTACGAGCTCCATAATCGTCGATTCTGGCCACGCGCCACCCACATCTGGAAAAACCAAATCCATTAATGCGGCTAATTCTTGGTAATCTTCGGGCGTTACGATTCTAAGATTTAGCAACGGAGTATTATTTTCTTCCATAGGTATTATTCCTCACTTTTCATTATGTCTTCTAGAGTAACGAATTATTCACACCAAACAAGCGCTTATCTGTATAAGCGCATAACCAAGCTTAAGAAAATAAAATTTATCTTTTAATTTCAGTTATCTATATTTTTAGAACATTGATTTTGTTAAACTCTTTTATGCCCTTTCCTCATAAGCTATTGTGACCATGAAGCGTTTTATTTACTCATTATTTCCAGGTTCTCAGCCAGATAAAATTACGGCATCTTTACTGTTCAGCTGTTTTTTTGTAGGTATTGCTGGTGCATTTACCGCTCCAACTATGAGCCTTTTTATTTCAGAAGAAGTCGGTGCAAGGCCATTTTTGATCGGCGTATTTTTTATGGTAATGACCATTTCTGGAGTGGTCATAAGTCAAGTTATTGGTTGGTGGTCTGATCATGGTATTGACCGAAAACGCTTGATCCTTGTTTGTAATCTTATGGGTGCCATCGGCTTTATTATTTTTGCATTTAACCGAAACTATTGGGTTTTATTAGTGTGCTCTGCAATTTTCATCAGCACCACATCAGCGTCTGTTCCACAAATTTTTGCTTTAGCCCGAGAAATATTAGACCGTAGTACCAAACCTTCAGAAAAATTCAGTGCCGTGCTTCGGGCGCAAATTTCACTAGGCTGGGTCATTGGTCCTCCGATTGCTTTTTTCATTGCGACTGGGTTTGGTTTTACTCATTTATTTTTACTCGCCGCAGTGATGTTTTTTTTACTATGCTTTATTACTCATCGAACTTTACCAAGTATTGAGCCTACTCCAAAAAACCCAGTAGAAATTGAAGACTCCCTCTGGAAAGATAAGAATATTATTTTATTGTCTATTTCTTTTGTTTTTATGTACTGCTCAAATAATATGTATTTGATCAGCATGCCTTTGTACATTACTAACGATTTAAACATGGACTCATCTGTGGCAGGCTTAATGATGGGAGCTGCCGCATTTATAGAAATTCCAATAATGTTACTTTGCGGAAGTTACGCAACGCGGTTTGGTAAAAAGCGAATGATCATGGCTTCTATTATTGCTGGAATGCTGTTTTATGTTGGCATAATCATCAATACTAGTTTAATCGGATTTATTGCCCTGCAAGCCTTAAATGGCGTATTCATTGGTGTTACCGCAGCGCTTGGAATTTCTTTTTTTCAAGATTTAAAACCAAAAAAAATGGGACAAGTCACCACCCTCTACTCTAATGCTATCAAAACGGGTGGCGCATTTGCTGGTAGTATTGCTGAATACTTTGGGTTTCATGCCGTATTTATTGTTTCAGGCATCATGAGTGTCGTGGCTAAGTCATCAAAAAAAACGAACCTATCGCGTGATTACCGATTATTCATGCAGACCAGAATTCATCAATTTTAAGCGTTTTATAAAAGGCGGTCATTGGCTCGATTTAGACTGGTTATGGCGTATCACCATAGATGACATCCCCATAGATACCAACACTCTGTTCACTCAGAATATTCCTTTCTATGTTGTCACCACCAATATCAATACAGGCAAGGCGCATTATATCCAAGCAACTCCAGACAATGTGATCGAACTATTAAAAGCCTCTTGCTCCGTCCCTCTTGCTTATAGAAACTACCCTCTGATTGACAACCAACCGATGACAGATGGCGGTGTTGCAGATTCTATTCCGGTTGAAAAAGCCTACCAAATGGGTGCAAAAGAAATAACGGTTATATTATCCAGACCACTGGGATATGTGAAAAAAGCCAGCAAAGTTCCTTGGCTCACTCGTCAATTTTTATCAACACAGCCACAACTGGCAGAGGCTGCACTTCAACGCGCCAACATTTATAACCGCACTATTAGCTTTATTAATAATCCTCCTCCAGACTGCGTCATTCATGTCATTGCACCACCGAAAAACTTTCCTGTTGGGCGCCTAACGAAAAATCGCCAAAAATTGGATATTGGATATCAAATGGGCATAGAACAATCAAAAACATGGCTGTCCCAAATAACCAGCACCTAAGAATTTCCCAGCGAATACCATGATATTTTAAATAAACATATATAAAACTTTCAAATTATTAATGATCATTTAACCACCACATGTAATGATAACTTTTTGGCAACAATTGTAGGTGCTACATGGATGTTCGAAGCCTTTTACTTATTTTATTAGTGGTGTTCGTTTGGGGTATTAACTTCGTTATTATCACCGTTGGGCTTCAAGATGTTCCGCCTTTTTTCATGGCAGGATCTCGTTTTATTTTTGTTGCCTTACCACTCATCTTCTTTTGTCCTAAACCTGCGGTACCATGGCGCTGGATTATCGCTTACGGGTTAACTATCAGCTTTGGCCAATTTGCTTTTCTTTTTTATGCTTTACATGTCGGAATGCCGTCTGGGCAAGCCTCATTGATATTACAGATGCAAGTGTTCGTTACCGCTATTTTAGGTGTATTAATCTATCAAGATAAGATAAATAAGCTCCAAATCATCGGTGGCTTAATCGCATTAGGTGGCGTCATCTGCTTATTACTTGGCGTACTTGAAACCCACATTACATTCTTGGGCTACTTCTTGACCTTATGCGCGGCGTGTTCGTGGGGAATTGGTAATCTATGTAACCGTACCATTTCCATGCGTTATCCAAGTACTAACATGGTGCATCTTGTGGTTTGGGCAGCTCTTGTGCCGGTCATTCCTTTCTCTTTCTTTAGTTACTTGCTTGACGACCACAATTTAATAATACGAGCCGTTACCCACCCTTCTCTTGCAACCATTCTTACTGTTCTATATCTCGCTTTTGCCGCCTCACTTTTTGGCTACAGTGCATGGGGAGCAGCTATCGCTAAACATGGAACGGCAAATGTTGTTCCTTTTGCGTTATTAGTTCCGGTAATTGGCTTATTTTCCGGTTGGATAATTCTTGATGAAACCTTAAACAACCTTCAATTCATCGGTTGTGGCATTGTGATTTTAGGTTTGTGTATTTATATCTTTAATCAAAAAATTAAGCTGTGGGTTCAAAGCCAAAGAAAGTCAGACTTAAATATGAATTAGAAATGGAGAACCACACTATTATCTAAAAGGAAGTTGGTTAAAGCTCACGATTTTTATACGTACTATTTGTTGTATAACGCTTTCAACTCTAATCTAAACGCTTGTTTGATTTTAAGGATAGTAAAATGAATTCACTGTTAAATGGATTTCCAGTCATCACTGAAATTCCTGTTGCATGGGGAGAAATGGACGCTCTACAACATGTTAATAATGTTATGTATTTTCGTTACTTTGAAACAGCCCGAATTGATTATTTCAAACAGATTGCGTTAATGGAGCAAATAGCACTCACTCAAATTGGCCCAGTCGTCAGCGAAACTAGTTGTCGATATAAAATACCCGTCACCTTTCCAGATACTTTGCTGGTTGGGGCTAAAATTACTGACTTGCAAGAAGATAGATTTACCATGAAATACCAAGTGGTGAGTACCAAGCTCAATAAAGTGACAACACTAGGAAGCGCAACGGTGGTAATGTTTGACTTTAAAAATCAAACTAAAGCGCGTTTAAGTTCAGAAATATATGAAGCTATCCAATCTATCGAGCACTTAAGCTAAGCTCCTCATCCTTTTAAGGCAGCCAGTGATGACATATCTGGTTGCCAAGCCTTCCTCATATTTCAATCTATAAAAATATCAATGACATAAAATAAAGAAGAACTTCAGATTTTCTAGGCTATATATCACTTATCAGCTTCAAATCAAGCTAATCACACCAATTGAGAGTAGACTCTTCTTATACTCTGCTAATCTAAAGATATACTTACTATTAAGGAAATTTATGAACATTCCAATGGATCTCATTTTTGGTAATATTGTGCCAATTGTTCTCTTTATTTTTATTGTCGCAATTTTAAAAAGTGGTATTAAATTTGTTCCACAAAATCAAGCTTGGCTGGTTGAACGTTTTGGGAAATATCATTCAACAAAAGTGGCAGGACTTAATTTCATCGTCCCTTTTATTGATCGAGTTGCCGCAGAGCGCAGCCTAAAAGAACAAGCTCAAGATGTGCCTTCTCAATCCGCCATTACACGCGACAATATCTCATTAGTCGTTGATGGTATTTTATACTTTCGTGTGTTGGACCCATACAAAGCGACTTACGGTGTCGATGACTACGCTTTCGCCGTCACACAGCTAGCACAAACCACTATGCGTTCTGAACTAGGTAAAATGGAGCTGGATAAAACCTTTGAAGAGCGTGATGTATTAAATACAAATATTGTAGCCGCCATTAACTCAGCAGCAGAACCTTGGGGCATTCAGGTTCTACGCTATGAGATTAAAGATATCGTTCCACCAAGCTCCATAATGGAATCGATGGAAGCACAAATGAAAGCCGAACGAGTAAAACGTGCTCAGATTTTAGAGTCCGAGGGTGATCGCCAAGCGGCAATAAATGTTGCAGAAGGTAAAAAACAAGCGCAAGTATTAGCGGCTGAAGCTGATAAGACTGAGCAAATCTTAAGAGCTGAAGGTGAAGCAAAAGCAATTATTGCGGTAGCTGAAGCACAAGCAGAAGCACTAAAAACAATCGGTGATGCTGCCAATACCGAAGAAGGTCAAAAGGCCATTCAGCTTGATCTAGCAACCAAAGCCATTGAAGCCAAACGTGCGATCGCGAAGGAGTCATCGGTAGTATTACTACCAGATAACGGCACCGATGCCAGCTCACTCGTCGCTCAAGGTATGTCGATCATTAACTCGTTAAACAAAACCTCTAGAGGATAGTTATGGATTGGATCGTCAGTTATCTTCCGCAAGTTTTAATGGCACTAGGTACGATTGCATTAATTATTGAAATTGCGGTATTCGGCTTCTCTACGTTCTTACTGTTCTTTGTTGGGCTGGCACTATTTTGTACTGGCCTTGCAATGCAATTCAACTTAATTGAAGCTAGCCTTCACCACGCCGTTTGGTTAAGTGGAGCATTAACCTGCATCTTTGCTTTGATTTTATGGCGACCACTGAAACGCCTGCAGAATCAACCAAGTAATGAGACATTAAAAAGCTCTGACTTTGCTCAAATCACTTTTGTTTTGACCGATGATATTAATGCCTCTTCAGATACAATGGTGCATGCCTACTCCGGAATTAACTGGAAAGTTCGTAGCCAACAGCTGCTATCAAAAGGTCAGACGGTAAAAGTGATACGCCATGATGTTGGTATTTTATGGGTTGAATCAGTCGAAACTCCCCTAAAGTAGCCAATGAATAAAACCGTCCAAATAAAAAATGGTTTAAGGGTGGTCATCGCACCACCCTTGCTTTAAATAAAGGTCGGTGGTTTACTACTCGTCAACTTTCTCTATCGATTTAGAGAAAGATTTAGAGAAAAAATAGTAGCCTTAAAATAACGAATACCCTGCACCAAACTCATCAATAGAAATTTTAATCCTAATTCCTGTAATGGATTAATATTACTTTCCAATCAGTTACGAGTGAATCTCCAATTTAATCCCTGACAGATAAGTTCAATTAACATCCAATGCGGATAATAAACAAACACATCAATAAGATGAACGAGATATGTGTCAATTCTTTGTGATTAATTCGTTACAATCCGCTCACTTGCATCTAATATTTATATGTTTGGAATGATTTCATTCGATTTGTGATTGATTTCAACCAACTAACGTTAAATTGACTTGCATGGAGAGAAAGATGAGCAGCGACACATCAAAAATAAATGGAATTAATAGACGCAGATTTATCCAAGGTTCGGCAAGCTTTGCCGTCGCTGCGGGGCTAGGTTCAACCATATTCAGCTCTGAAGCAGAAGCACACAACTGGAACTCTGGGTGGAAACACCCTCCACACCATGACAATGATAAAAAACTGTGGCATAAAGTGAGAAATGAGTTCTCTCTCAACAAAGCAAATACCTATATGAATACAGGAACCACTGGCTCGATACCAAACCAAGTTCTTGAGCAATATGAAAAGAATAGTAAAATTGTCGCTCGCTCACCTTGGGATATGGAAAACAAATTTGGTGATTTTCCTTACACCACTGAAATGGTAGACGATATAGCATCGAGTTTTGGTGCTGATCCATATGAAATCATCTTAAGCCGCAATACTACTGACGGTATGTGTACAATTATCAATGGACTACAATTCGAGCCGGGTGATGTCATTTTAACGACCCATCATGAACACATTGTCGCAACATCACCTTTAAATGTGGTCAAACAACGTTTTGGTGTTAACGTAGTTGAAGTACAGTTGCCAATTTATACTGGAACTGAAACCGTATCAGAAGATGATTATATAGAGGCTTTCCGTTCTGCTTTAAACGCCCATAGTAATGTCCGCTTACTCACTTTTTCACACATTACTTATAAAACCGGAACAAAACTACCAGCAAAACGTCTTTGCGAATTAGCCTAACAATATGGCATACCAACACTGATTGATGGTGCTCATACTTTCGGTATGCTAGATATAGATTTACATGATATAGATTGTGATTTCTATGCAGGATCTGGTCACAAATGGCAATGCGGGCCAGGCGCGACAGGCATACTTTATGTTCGAGATAATGCAAACCGACTAAGTAACTATTGGAGTGATCGCAGTAATCCTCTTTGGCTTATTAACTCTTCATTGTCTGAAGCGGCTTATTTAGGTACTCAAGTCCAAATGCAATATATCGGCAATGACAACTACCCAGCCAAGCAAGCGTTAGCCGACAGTTGTAAATTATGGGATAAAATCGGTCGAGATAAAATTGAAAAACGTATTTTTGAATTAAGTCGGTTATGCAAAAGTTTACTCGCAGATGCATTGCCTCATGCTTATCAATTCTCCCCGAATGATGATGCTTTTCTTAGTGGTATCACATCCTTTAACCCATTTAAATTAACTGATAATGAACGACTACTCGAACTCAGAGATCGTTTGAGAAATGAATACGGTTATATTATCCGGACCACGGACTTTAAACTGTACAAAGACGATACTGAAGACAGCCATGCTTTACGGATTTCTACACACATTTTTAATGATGAGGATGATATCCGCGGACTTGTTTCAGCCATCAAGCATTTGTACAAAAAAATGGCTTAACGCCTGTATGAGTTAATAAACTCAATAATAAAGGTCATTAAGGGCCTAAATTGGCCCTTAATTATATAAAATATCAAAAAATACGAATGCTTAAACCATTCTTATTCGCGATAATAATCTCAAGTGAAAATAGCATCGTTGAAATGGACAAAAGAGGACATCATGTTGCATAACATATTCGCAAAATTTATTTTTCATACCTCACTAACTCTGTCTATTCTACTGTTCAGCAGTTCTCTTTTAGCTCGAGACTTAGAGGACATAAAGAAAGAGGGGGTATTACATCATCTCGGCGTGCCATACGCTAACTTCATATCCTATATTCACAGTGATGGATTTGAATCCGTTACGGGACTCGATATCGAAATCACACAAGGATTTGCTAAGTACATTGGCGTTAAATATGAATACGTTCCCGCAACATGGGGTAATGTAATAGGAAAGCTTACTGGAATAGATTCCCAATTTAAAGATAACCAAATCATTGTTGGGAAACCTGTCCCTATTGAGGGTGATATTATTGCCAATGGTATAACCGTTTTACACTGGCGATCTCAGTTATTTGATTTTTCGGATGACTACTTCCCTTCTGCGGTATGGCTAGTATCACGAACGGATTCACACTTGAAACCAATCATCCCTTCAGGTTCCTTACAAAAAGACATAGAAATGGTAAAAAAATTAATGTCTGGCCAACATGTCCTTGCTATGGAGGACTCTTGCTTAGACCCAAACCTATACAATCTTTATGGTAAGAATATCGATATGATCCTACCGACTCGTAAGCGCAATTTAAATGAAATGGTCCCTGCAATTTTAAATAAAGATGCCGAAAATACACTATTAGATGTGGCAGATACCTTAATTGCCCTCGAGAAATGGCCAGGTCAAATAAAAGTGATTGGACCGGTTTCAGAATCACAAAAAATGGCTGCTGGATTTAGAAAAAGCTCACCAAAATTACGTGAAGCTTATAACCAATATTTAACAATCATTAAATCAGACGGTACATATCAGCATTTGGTCGAAAAGTACTATCCCTCTGTATTTGATTTCTACCATGATTATTTCAAGTAAAGATTAGCCACCATGAGCAATAACTGGATTAAAAAAGTTTCAAGTCATCAATTACTCATTAGTGGTTCGATTATGCTTGGATTGTATTTAATACTAATTTTAGGGGTTACTAACTTAGGTCAAACAAGGCTAAAAGAATCTCAACAACGCGAATTAAGTTTGAAAGTTCAAAGCTATGCCCATGTGCTAGATACATTATTTATGGTGACAAAAGACAGCATCAACAATGTGTCTACTGGAAAGTCCATGCAAACATTTTTCGCAAACTTAGCCTCTGGTATGTCAATGGAATATGGCTTAGGTGCCAGTTTAGTTAAATTAAAGCGAGAGCTAATACAACTGATTGAAACAAGGAAAATGTATAACGAATCCATATTCGAGCATCTCCTTTTAGTTAATTATAATGGCGATACTATTTCTGAAACGGATGACTCTTTAACTCTCAGCACCAATATGTCTAAATACCATAAGTTGAAGGGGGCAGATATATTTATTGATGCCAGTAAAGAGTCACAAGTGATTCATATAAAACTCATCAAACCAATTCAATACGATGGTAAAACTGTCGCCTATCTTATTGCCCAACTGAACAAAAATATCATCATCCAACAGTTAACATCTCAAGAATATGAAGAAAACCATAGCCGTATGGTTCTCACCACACCTCCCAGTGACATTCTCATTTGGGATACACTTACAGGAAAAAACCATTCAACTACTCGTCCCAATTTAAGCGAAAACATTTACTTTGAAACCCCTATCGCCAACTCTCCTTTTAAATTAAAAAGTTGGTTTGAACCATTGGCAGAAAAAGATATTCTGACATCCAGTTGGTTCATTATCGGCTTATCACTATTAGCCATTCCTGTCATTCTAGGTTTGCTATACATTTTTATGATTAATAATGCCAACCTGATTCTAAGAACCAAAGTTCAGCAAAGTCATCGCCAGCAAAAAATGCTATCAGTAAAAAATCAGCGCTTACTTGAAGAGGTAGAAAAACGAAAACAATCCGAAGTACTGCTAGCTTACCAAGCATCCCACGATGCGCTTACTGGGCTAGCCAATCGTAAATATGGCAATGATCAATTAGAGCTAGAATTAATAAAAGCAGCCCAAAATAATACTCTTACGCTCGTCATCTTTATTGATTTGGATAACTTCAAACAAATTAACGATACCTTAGGTCATTTAGTCGGCGACATGGTTCTCATTGAGACGACCCAACGCCTACAACGAATTATTACACCATCCTCCACACTATCGCGTTTCGGAGGTGATGAATTCTTACTTATTATCCCAGATCTTAAAAACAGTAATGATGCGAAACATATTGCTGCCACTATTCTTGCCCTGTTTGAGCTCTCTTTTGTATCAAATAATCAAGAGTTTTTCATTTCAACAAGTATTGGCATGGCGGTGTATCCATATGATGGAACCACATCACAGCAATTATTAGCGAATGCTGATATCGCGATGTATAAAGTAAAAGAAGACGGCCGTAACGCATTTAGCTTTTATAATGCGGATATGAATATTGATGTACAGCGAATGCTAACCCTCGATAGTCATTTACGCCAGGCTATTACAAATAAAGAGCTAGAACTTTATTACCAGCCTATCATTGATTTAAAAACAGAAAAAATCATCGGTGCTGAAGCATTAATGCGCTGGAATGATAGTGAGTATGGATTTATCCCTCCAGATGAGTTTATCCCTATTGCTGAAAAAAATGGTCTCATACATCAACTCGGTGACTTTGCACTTAATACTGCTTGCAGCCAAGCGGCTAAATGGCAAAAAATTTCACCATTACAAATCTCCGTTAATTTTTCGAGCGTCCAGTTCAGATACTACGAGCGATTATTATCTCAGATTCAAAAGGCTTTAGAATCATCATCGTTACCGCCACAGAAACTCGATATTGAAATTACCGAAAGCCTACTGTTTGATCATAACGACGGTGTAATAACTATGCTTAATAAACTCCAAAGCATGGGTGCACAGTTGACAATTGATGACTTTGGAACTGGCTATTCGGCCTTAAGCTATCTTCAGAAATTCCCTTTTGATCGCCTTAAAATTGATCGAGAATTTTTAACTGATATGCGTTACAGCGAAGAAAAGCGAGAGCTGGTAAGTGCAATTATTGCGATGGCTAAAGCTCTAAATTTAGAAATTGTTGCCGAAGGTATTGAAGACAATTGGCACGCAAATTACTTAAAAGAGATGGGATGCGGATTAGGCCAAGGCTACTATTACAGTCGCCCCGTTCCCGCTAAAGAGTTTGAAGTAATTCTGAAGCAAGGGATTAATGGCAATACCTTGTGATATGAAGAATAAATACCATTTAAAAAGCCGCAGACAACCGTCTGCGGCTTTAAATGTGGCGGTGAGCAAGGGATTCGAACCCTCGATACGTTGCCGTATACACACTTTCCAGGCGTGCTCCTTAAGCCACTCGGACAACTCACCGTATTGTTGTTAAGACTAACTTAACGAGGCGCTAATTTAATGATTCTATAAGATAAGGTCAAGCTTAAAACTAAATTATCGGGCTATTCTTGTTTAACTGCTCAATATTTAGCTATTTAACCAGTTTTTGGCTTCCAATTCATCCTATCATCACTTTTATATATTAATACACTGCAACCCTAAACATCGTCGGCACAGTTCTAAAAATGAATCATATATGCACACACGATACGATCGCATTACTACTACAGACGTTATGATTTGTACTGCTAATTAACACATACGCAAATATATCTGTATCTTGCTGCTCAGATTTTCAGATAAAAGCCTCTGTACTTGGCTAACAGTTCAGCCACGAAACAAA
>NZ_VHKO01000016.1 GCF_015223435.1 Vibrio hibernica | reverse complement strand
CGAATCTTGAAATTGGCACGGATAAGCTTATTGGGGGGGAGTTGTATATCCCAATGTCTTATAACTAGAACTTTTTTACTTCTTTTTCCGCTTCTTATAGTGATGAGAAGTCGAGCGTGTTTTTATCTCAAAATGGTACCGCGACCAAAAATGTAAGTAATTTATCGGATACTGAAAACTCATTACCTGTCGATTACGTCCGCTGGGTGGGGGATATTGCTCTAGGCTTCCAACCAACCTTATGGCAAGAATTTCGTATTGGGATGCGTTATACCGATGGTAATACCTATGTGACTGGGTTACCGATTGCTGGTGATTTAGATTATACCCGTCAAGGGGCTTATGCTCGCTATCGTTTTGATACTTTAGATGATGTTAACTTTCCTTCTAAAGGTTTTTATGCGGATATGCAGTACCTTATTTCGCAAGATGAAACCAATGATTCTGGAAGTACGACTAAGGATACGGTCTCCGAAATTACTACCAAGTTTGTGGCTGCGCAGCATTACAAAAAGCATTCTTTAGTTGGGCAAATTGAATACGAAACGGTAGATAGTCGCAATTCATTTTTACCCATAGCACCACGAGAGCTTGGTGGGTTTCTTAACTTGTCAGGGATCCCCAAAGATAGTTTAGCGGGAAGTAATAAGGCATTTAGTAGCTTAGTGTATCGATACAAATGGTTTGATAATGACTTTGGGCTATTTCAATCCCCCGTTTACTTAGGCGCTTCTTTGGAATACGGTGGAGTCTGGTCTGATACCAGTCAAAAACTGGATACCGATTCGTTGTATATGGCGGGATCGCTTTTTACCGGTATAGATTCTCCGATTGGGCCTATAATTTTAGCTTATGGTCAAACCGAGCAAAGTTACCGCTCGATTTATTTGATTGTAGGATCGGCTTTTTAACTGTTGATAAATGAAAATTACAGTTGATAAATGAAAGTTATCCGCTGATAAATAAAAAGTTGTAGTAGCATATATTTGTCCAATTACAGTAATTTAGTTTCTACTTTGCTAGCTTGGTCAAATTCGCTTGATTTTAATTTTTCGTTAAATTTGTTATTCTGATGTACACACTTTGGCTCCGCGCCGTATTCCCTTATTAAGAATCAGTCTGATCTTATTCTTAATAACATAAGCAAGAAGCCAATTTTCCAAGGATGTTTTCCCTTTGTACCGATTATAAAAAGGGCGAACCGCAATGAGAGGAATGAGCCGTGCTTGAAGCCTACCGTAAACACGTCGAAGAGCGTGCCGCTGAAGGAATTGTCCCAAAACCTTTAGACGCTGAGCAGGTTGCTGCTTTGGTAGAACAGCTTAAAAACCCACCGAAAGGTGAAGAAAGCTTTCTGCTCGATTTACTTGAAAACCGTATTCCGCCTGGTGTAGATGAAGCCGCTTATGTTAAAGCTGGTTTTTTAACTGCTATAGCGAAAAGCGAGGCAAAATCTCCACTAGTGAACCGCGAAAAAGCGGCGCAACTGCTTGGCACTATGCAAGGCGGTTATAATATTGAACCACTAATTAGTTTCCTTGATGATGAGCTACTTGCTCCTATCGCGGTTGAAGCTTTATCTCATACCTTATTAATGTTCGATTCTTTCCATGATGTGGAAGAGAAGGCTAAAGGTGGTAATGATTCAGCTCAGCAAGTTCTGCAATCTTGGGCTGACGCAGATTGGTTCTTGAAGAAGCCGAAAACTGCAGACAAGGTGACATTGACTGTATTTAAAGTGACCGGTGAAACTAACACTGATGATCTATCACCAGCGCCAGATGCTTGGTCTCGCCCTGATATTCCATTACATGCCCTCGCGATGCTAAAAAATGAGCGTGAAGGTATTGAACCTGATCAAGCCGGTGAAATAGGCCCGATTAAGCAAATTGAAGCGCTGAAAGAAAAAGGCCATCAACTTGTTTATGTTGGTGATGTGGTTGGAACGGGGTCTTCTCGTAAATCAGCGACTAACTCCGTGCTTTGGTTAATGGGGGATGACATCCCATTTGTGCCAAACAAACGTGCTGGTGGTTTTTGTCTGGGTGGGAAAATTGCACCAATCTTCTTTAATACTATGGAAGATGCTGGCGCACTGCCGATTGAGCTCGATGTGTCTAAAATGGACATGGGTGATGTGATTGATATTTATCCTCATGATGGAAAAGTATGCAAGCACGATACTGACGAAGTTATCTCGACCTTTAAACTAAAAACCGACGTGCTATATGATGAAGTTCGTGCTGGTGGTCGTATTCCTTTGATTATTGGCCGTGGTTTAACTGACCGTGCTCGTGTCGCACTTGGACTTGAGCCATCGAAAGTATTCCGTCGTCCTGTACCGGCAGCCGAGTCAAATAAAGGTTTTACTCTAGCTCAAAAGATGGTCGGTAAAGCATGTGGTGTCGCGGGCGTTCGTCCTGATACTTATTGTGAGCCAAAAATGACTACGGTAGGATCGCAAGATACTACGGGTCCAATGACGCGTGATGAGCTTAAAGATCTGGCTTGCCTAGGTTTCTCTGCTGATTTGACCATGCAGTCTTTTTGTCATACTTCAGCATATCCAAAACCAATTGATGTAAATACACACCATACGCTACCTGATTTTATTATGAATCGTGGCGGTGTATCACTTCGCCCTGGCGATGGCATCATTCACTCATGGTTAAACCGTATGCTTCTGCCTGATACCGTTGGTACTGGTGGTGATTCACATACACGTTTCCCATTAGGTATTTCATTCCCTGCGGGTTCTGGTTTAGTGGCGTTTGCTGCGGCAACCGGTGTTATGCCATTGGATATGCCTGAATCAATTTTGGTTCGCTTTAAAGGTGAGATGCAACCGGGTATCACTCTGCGTGACTTGGTGCATGCTATCCCTTATGTTGCGATCCAAAAAGGTTTATTAACCGTTGCTAAAGCTGGCAAGGTGAATGAATTCTCTGGTCGTATCCTTGAGATTGAAGGCCTTGAGCATTTAACCATTGAGCAGGCATTTGAATTATCAGATGCATCGGCAGAGCGTTCAGCTGCTGGTTGTACTGTGAAGCTTTCTGAAGCGTCGATTGCTGAATACTTAAACTCAAACGTCGTCATGCTTAAATGGATGATCTCGGAAGGTTATGGCGATCGCCGTACGATTGAGCGTCGTATTACTGCGATGGAAGAGTGGCTAGCGAACCCTGAGTTGATGTCAGCGGATGCTGATGCGGAATATGCACACGTGATTGAGATTGATATGGCAGATATTAAAGAACCTGTTCTTTGTGCGCCAAACGATCCTGATGATGCACGTCTGCTTTCTGAAGTTCAAGGTACGAAGATTGATGAAGTCTTCATCGGCTCTTGTATGACCAACATTGGCCATTTCCGTGCGGCAGGTAAGTTACTTGAAAAGCATAAAGGTTCGCTTGATACGCGCCTTTGGGTTGCACCACCGACGAAGATGGATCGTGATCAACTTACTGAAGAAGGCTATTACGGTATCTTTGGTCGTGCTGGAGTTCGTATTGAAACTCCGGGTTGTTCGTTATGCATGGGTAACCAAGCGCGAGTGGAAGACGGTGCGACAGTGATGTCGACTTCAACCCGTAACTTCCCTAACCGTTTAGGTACAGGGGCTAATGTCTTTTTAGCGTCTGCTGAACTTTCTGCAGTTGGTGCGATTTTAGGTCGAATCCCAACCAAAGAAGAGTACATGCAATACGCGGATCAAATTAACGCGACGGCTGCCGATACTTATCGTTACCTGAATTTCCACAAGATGGAACATTACACTAAGAAAGCAGATACGGTTATTTTCCAAGAACCGGCATAAATGTTTTTGCATTGCCAATGAAATCAAACCGCTGACAAGTTCAGCGGTTTTTTTATGTGTTGATAACCAACAAATATGATCTTAGTGCTATTGGTATAAGATGTTTCGCAAAACTCTCTAGTTCTTAGCTTGCGTTTCTAGGTCGAAAAATTATCCATTTACAAGTAAACTTCCTTTATCCCTTTGAAAAAATAAAGATGCATTATGGACTTTGAATTTAAGAAAAATACTTTAGACGGCAGTTATCGTGTGGTGTTTTCATCAGGACATGAAGCGATTGGACATTGGTTGATTGAAGAAATTGGCACCAATACGGAAAAGTTGGATGCTATTGTGCAACAACTTGGTGCACAAAAAAACATCAATCAAGAGTGGCGTCAGCAGGGAAAGGATTGGACGTTATCGATTGAGCAAAATGAAATTAACATCAGCGCTAACCATTTGTTAAATATAGATTCCGATCAAGAGGATGAGTTTGATGATTCACTTTCTGCTTACGATGAAGAGAGTGTTTCTTGGTGTGGCATTGAGGATTTTGAACAAGTTTTACAATCTTGGCGAGCATTTGTCAGTCAATAATTTCGTTTTTCCTATCTTGCCTCGAATCGTGAGGCATTTGCACTTACTTAGTGCGTCTATTTTCGTGCAATTCTTATCATAACCTCGTTATTCCTTATTTAACAATTAGTTAAAAACTTGGCACGTAATTTGATTGTCTTTATCTAAGGAACAAAAACTCAGGCAGCATTGAGTTAAACAATCAAGACGGATCTGGCGAGGGAATGTAATGAAACAAATTAATGCAATTATCAAACCATTTAAATTAGACGATGTTCGTGAAGCGTTAGCTGATGTGGGTATTGACGGTATGACGGTATCTGAAGTGAAAGGCTTTGGGCGTCAAAAAGGCCATACAGAACTCTATCGTGGCGCGGAATATCAAGTCGATTTTCTACCGAAAGTTAAGATCGAAATAGCGACTCAATCGGATAATGTTGATCGAGTTATTGAGGCAATTGTTAAAGCCGCTCAAACCGGGAAGATTGGTGACGGTAAAATTTTTGTCTATGACTTAGAACATGCGGTGCGTATTCGTACCGGTGAAACGGATGATGAAGCCCTGTAATACTGATTTCTTTGGATCGAAAGATCGAATAGATCCCTTATTCGAACAGATCATTTACTGAAATAGACAGTTAAAAAACAGGCAGCCTAATAGAAATAGGTAGGCGCTTAGATTAAATCGATTGGAGAATTTAAAATGGAACTTTCAACCACAGTAGCCGAACTTCGTTACGCACTTGATACTTTTTTCTTCCTTATTTCTGGGGCATTAGTGATGTGGATGGCCGCAGGTTTTGCGATGCTAGAAGCTGGCTTAGTACGCTCTAAAAATACCACTGAAATATTAACTAAAAACTTTGTGCTTTATGCCATTGCTTGTACGGTTTTCTTGTTAGTTGGCTACAACATCATGTATGTCGGTAATGATGAAGGAGGCATTATTCCTTCGATTGGAACATTTATTGGTACCCAAGCTGAAGGCGCCGATCATTCATTGGGTTCGGATTTCTTTTTCCAAGTCGTGTTTGTTGCAACCGCAATGTCAGTGGTCTCTGGCGTAGTTGCTGAGCGCATGAAATTATGGGCTTTCTTAGTTTTCGCTGTTGTACTGACAGGTTTTATCTACCCAATGGAAGGTTACTGGACATGGGGCGGTGGTTTCTTATCAGCTGCTGGTTTTAGTGATTTTGCCGGTTCTGGTATTGTGCATTTAGCGGGTGCTTCTGCTGCACTAGCCGGGGTCTTATTATTAGGTGCTCGTAAGGGTAAATATGGTCGGAATGGAGAAATCCACCCAATTCCAGGATCAAGCATGCCGCTTGCTACTTTAGGTACATTTATTTTATGGATGGGTTGGTTTGGTTTTAACGGCGGTTCTCAATTGGCTTTATCTAACTTTGAAAATGCAACCGCAGTCGGTCAAATCTTCTTGAATACTAATGCGGCGGCTTGTGCTGGTGCGATTGCCGCACTGATTATGGTTAAATCAATCTGGGGCAAAGCCGATTTATCGATGATTCTGAATGGGGCATTAGCTGGTCTAGTCGCTATTACTGCTGATCCACTGTCTCCTTCTCCTGTTGCTGCTGTTATTGTTGGTGGTATCGCGGGTATTTTAGTGGTGTTGAGTATTCTAGCGTTTGATAAAGTGAAGATTGATGATCCAGTCGGTGCATTATCGGTACACGGCGTGTGCGGTATTTTCGGTTTAATGGTTGTGCCATTTAGTAATACTAATGCAAGCTTTGGCACTCAACTATTCGGTACAGTAGTTATTTTTGCTTGGGTCTTTATTGCGAGTTTAGTTGTTTGGGGGATCATTAAAGCGACGATGGGTATCCGTGTAACCGAAGAAGAAGAGCTAGACGGTATGGATATTCACGATTGTGGTGTAGTGGCTTATCCCGAGTTTTCTTCATCTAAATAAATTTTAACTATGGTTGATATTTACATTTGCTTACAAAGCCCTGCTCATTTGAGTGGGGCTTTCTCACATTTATCCATTACTGAATATTGAGTTATACGATTATCTCTATAAAATAATCGCATTGAGAATTATTATCACTTATGTTTATTTTATTAAAGGATTGAATATGAAAAAGCTGTTTCTTGCTTCTGCTATTGCTGTGAGTGCATTTTCACCAAACCTAATGGCAGCCGAAGAAGTGAATGTATATTCTTACCGTCAGCCATTTTTAGTTGAGCCTATGCTGAAGGAGTTCACAGAAGAAACAGGTATTAAAGTGAATGTGAAATTTGCTAAAGAAGGGTTAGCCGAGAAACTCAAACAAGAGGGTGAATATAGCCCAGCAGATGTTGTTTTAACGGTTGATATTAGTCGTCTTGCTGAGTTAACTAAAATGGATGTCGTCCAACCGGTTAACAGTAAAGTGATTGATGCCAATATTCCCGCGCAATATCGTGATAAAGAAGGGGAATGGTTTGGTGTAACGACTCGAGCTCGAGCAGTTTATTCATCTAAAGATCGTATCGGTAAATTACCCGCTTCATTTGACTATTTAGATCTGGCTAAACCTGAATTTAAAGGCAAGATTTGTACTCGCTCAGGTAAGCACCCTTACAATGTTTCCTTAGTGTCAGCCATGATTGCTCATTATGGCGAAGCTGAAACCAAAACGTGGCTGGAAGGCGTTAAAGCAAACTTAGCACGTAAGCCTCAGGGCAGTGATCGTGGTCAAGTGCAGGCGATCAAAGAAGGCCTTTGTGATGTTTCCCTTGGTAACAGCTATTACTTAGGCAAAATGCTGAACGATAAAGATCAAAAAGCATGGGCAGATGCCGTCTACATCAATTTCCCTGGGCAAGAAGCAAAAGGCACTCATGTCAATATAAGTGGTATGGCGATGGCGAAATACGCACCAAATAAAGATAGCGCTCTAAAATTAATGGAGTTTTTATCTGGTGATGTAGCACAAAGCATGTACGCACAAGATAATTTTGAATCGCCAGTAAAAGTGGGGGTGAAACCTTCAGAATTAGTGGCTTCATGGGGTGAATTTAAAGCGGATACTCTATCTTTAGATGAGATCGCAGCTCATCATGAAGCGGCGATTAAACTGCTCGATGAAGTGAAGTTTGACCTGTAATCAATCTAATGTTGAATGATAAAAGTAAGGATTCTTTTATCATTCGCTTTCAACCATTAAGTAGTTGGGAATGAAAGAAAAATTTTCATTATGGAAAACCAGCAGTTTGGGGCTATCTCTATTGCTGGTTTTACCGATCTTAGCGATCTTCTACACGGCACTTTTTAATACCTCCGTTGGCAAAACGGATGATTTATTTTCTCATTTATTTGCCACGGTCTTACCAACGTATACTTACAACACCGTTGTTTTAGTGGCTGGCACTATGTTGCTGAGTGCCGTGTTTGGCGTTCCCGCGGCTTGGTGCATGGCGATGTGTCGGATGCCCGGTGAAAAGGTTTTGCAATGGGCATTAGTCTTGCCATTAGCGATGCCAGGATACATTGTGGGTTATATTTATACCGATTGGTTTGATGTAGCAGGACCCATTCAAATTTTATTAAGGGAGCTCACAGGCTGGCAGGTTCGAGCTTATTGGTTTCCTGATTTACGAACGCTTCAGGGCGCGATTATTGTTCTCGCTTTAGTACTTTACCCCTATGTTTATTTATTGGCTCGTGCTGCCTTTATGGAGCAAAGCTCATCACTTCTTCATTCTGCTCGTTTATTAAAATGCAGTCCTTGGCAAAGCTTTCGTCGAGTTTCCTTACCTCTTGCTCGCCCTGCGATTGCGGTTGGTCTCTCATTGGTGGCAATGGAAGCATTAGGGGATTTTGGCACTATGAATTATTTTGCAGTGAGAACTTTAACCACGGCTGTGTATGATACTTGGCTGGGCTATTCTAACTTAATTGCTGCGGCCAAAATATCGTCTATTATGTTGCTTGTCGTCGTATTTTTATTAAGTCTTGAGCGTTATAGCCGCCGTAAACAAAAGCGGTTTCAAACTCAATTTTCTAGCCATGAAGATAATCGCTATGCGCTAGTGGGTTGGAAGAAATGGGCTGCCAGTTTCTGGTGCTGGGGCTTAGTGTGCGCAGGCTTCTTATTTCCCATTCTTCAACTAAGTGATTATGCCAAGCGCTACTTTACTCGTAGCTGGACCAATGAATTCGCCGTGTATGCGATAAATAGTTTATATGTTTCTTTTTGTGTTGCGGTAACCGCCGTGTGTGTGGCATTAATCGTGAATTTCTATCGACGTTTATCTCACGAGAAGGGAAGTATATTACCCATGCGATTGTCTTCACTTGGTTATGCGGTGCCGGGGACAGTATTGGCGATTGGGATCATGGTGGCAGTATTAACGCTTGATCATAGTGTGAACGATATCGCTAAATATATGGATTGGGGGAGACCTGGCCTGATCTTTTCTGGCACTATGTTTGCGTTGGTCTTTGCGTTGACGGTCCGTTTTTCCGCTGTGGCGATTGGCAGCATTGAAAGTGGACTAAGTAAGGTTGCACCAAGCCTTGATATGGCCGCTAGAACGATGGGTTGTAATAGCAATCAGATGTTACGTAGAATTCATTTACCTTTAGTCTCTCGTGGTGTGTTAATTGCAGGCTTACTCGTGTTCATAGAATCAATGAAAGAGTTAAATGCCTCTTTACTACTACGCCCCTTCAATTTTGAGACTTTGGCGACTTACGTTTATAACTTTGCTTCTGATGAGCAACTAGAAATGGCGGCATTACCGGCTATTTTATTGATTTTGGTTGGTTTGATCCCGCTTATTTTAGTTAACCGCTCATTAGAAAAGGCGCATTAATGATGTTTGAAAACACTCAAAATCGAGCTGAACAACCGGCATTAACAATACGCAACCTGACGTGCAGCTATAATGGGCAATCATTGAATCAAGCGGTGTTACAAAATCTAGATTTAACGGTTCAGAAAGGTGAAATTGTCTGTTTATTGGGGGCGAGTGGATGCGGTAAAACTACGTTATTAAAAGCCATTGCTGGTTTGCTTCCTTTATCGAAAGGAGTAATAACCCTTGCTAATACTGTGATCGATAATGGTATTACTTGGCTACCGCCTGAATCTCGCAATATTGGTCTTATCTTTCAAGATTATGCTTTATTTCCACATTTAACCGTCAGTGAAAATGTAGCCTTTGGGTTAACGGATTTGAATAAACCTGAGCGAGCCAAAATCGTAGAAAACATGCTAGAACTGGTGCATTTATCTGGGCTCAATGACCGCTATCCTCATCAATTATCGGGTGGCCAGCAACAACGTGTTGCTATCGCTCGTTCACTGGCTTATCAGCCGGATTTATTATTATTGGATGAGCCTTTTTCTAATATTGATACCCAAGTACGTCATGATCTGATACGAGATATTCGTTCTATTTTCAAAGCCCAGGGAGTGACTGCAATTTTTGTCACACATAGCCGTGAAGAAGCGTTTGCTTTCTCAGATAAAATGGCGGTGATGAACTTAGGCGTTATTGAACAATTTGGTAGTGCTGCAGAGCTTTATTATCAACCATCGAGTCCATTTGTTGCTAATTTTTTAGGTGGCGGAACCTATTTACCTGCGGTTAAAAGATCTGAAAATAATTTTGATACCGTATTGGGAATACTTGAAGTGATGGATTCTAATGTGGGTGAAGGGAGCGCATGTGAGATTTTATTACGCCCACAACAAGTAATGATCCACGCTGATGCTGATAGCGAGATCAAAGTAATTGAGCAACAATTTATGGGCGATCATTGTCGTTACGTAATTAATGTTCAAGGGGTTAAGCTATTAGCGCAATCGAATCAATTATTGATGGCTGGGCAAAGCGTATCGGTGAGTATTGATACGAGTTCTGCAGTCATTTTTGAGCAGTAATATGGCTTTGAAATAATGAATCATCGTCAGACCTCGAACTGAATTTTATCTAGTGTTAAGCTGATAATATCTACATTGATACTTTATAAAGGAAAATAGTCGATGGAATTAACTGAGTTTTTACATCAAGTCACGACAGAACCATTATCGGTAGAGTTTAAGCAAGCGATAGGTGTTATTGATAGTAATTTTACCTTTACGCCGACCGCATTCAAAAATGGTGATGTTGATAATGAAGCTGGGCAGAATAATGGATCGTGTAAGATTTTTGCTTTTGCTCAAATGCATAATTTAACTGAAGCGCAAACTCTGGCTTGTTTTGGGAAGTTTTATCGTCATGATGTATTAGAGCACCCAGATAACGATGATCATCAAAACATTCGCAATTTTATTATTCATGGTTGGAATGGTATTGAGTTTTCAGCGACTGCATTAAAATAGGTTTAAACTTTCATTACAAACCTAAATTCAGGAAACAGTAAAGCGGCATTAGATTAGGTTCTAGTGCCGCTTTATTTTTTAAATGATCAGGAAATTAGTACGATTGGTATTAAATAGCCGATCCCAAAGTATTGGGTGAGATCGGGGTTTTGTTGACTCGGTGTAAGCCCATTACTGCCAGTAAAGACATCGCAAGCATTAATGCGCCCAATGGCATTTGGTTGTGCGCGGGGATCATTGCCGCAATCAAGGTGGCAAGCCCTGCACCAAAGTTTTGTATTCCTCCCAATAAAGCACCTGCCGTTCCTGCATGGTGTGGGAAAGGGGAAATTGCACCGGTGGTGGCAGCAGGGAACAATACGCCAGCGCCTAAGAAGTAAATGGTAGCTCCACCGACCAAACTCAACGCATTGGTATAACCAAATACACCCGGAATAAAAACAACCAATGAACCAATGGCAATCGCCACTAAACCAAAATTTAAAGCTCGTTTTTCTGAGTGACGAGAGGCAATCCAGCTCGACATTGCTGCGCCCAATAGATATCCGGGAATTGGCACTATAAATAATAAGCTAACGGTAGTGGCTGCCAGTTTAAGTTTACCACCAAGTAATACACCCGCAGCGGCTTCAAATACCGCTACGCCTGCAAAAGTGGCGACCAAACACAGTAAGTAACCTTGGAATTGCCTACTGGATAAAACGTAACGATAGCTGGTGGCGACGGAATCAAAGCGGCGCGATTCTTTTGGTAGGGTTTCAGTCATATGAGTAAACATCACAATGGTGACTCCGATACTAAAGAGTGCCAAGAATAAATAGCTAGAGCGCCAATTAAACGCTTCGGTTAAGTATCCTCCTAATAGCGGAGCCATTAATGGTGAAAACATCAAACACATGCTGATTAAGCTATTAACCTTATGAAGCTCAGCACCAGAGAAACAGTCTCGACTTAGTGTTCTTGCCATTGCACCGCCACAACCGATACCCATACCTTGAACAAAGCTTCCGACTAGGAATAAGCTAAAATTATGGGAAAAAAGAGCAATGATAGCGCCAAGAATATAGATGGCTAAACCCGCTAGAATAATTGGACGACGACCTAAACGATCGGAGAGTGGACCATAAATGAATTGGGATAAACCGTAAGGGATTAAGTAACACGCCATTACTGCTTGCATTGATGCTGCAGAGACTTGAAATTCATGCGCCATATAGCCCATTGATGGCACATACATGGTTTGTGTCATTTGCCCGACAGCAGCCAAAATGGCGATCAAAAAAGTAAGTTTGATAAAACTCAGCGGCGCAGACATGCACTTTCTCCTGCATAAAAGGTCTAGATTGCTAATAAAAAACAATATGTTAAATGGGGGTTCTGAAGGCGTGAATATTAGGAGTAAGTATAGGATTCAGCAATAAGAATGTGATGATGTTTGCAAGAGAAAATCAAGATTATGGATTAGATTTTCTAATGCTAAAAAAAACCAGCTTTCAAATATAAAAAAAAGACCGTAGTTTTCACTATGATCTCTTTTAGAAACGAGTTGTGTAGATAAGCTATAACGCTAAAAATGCCGTCATCTGAGCAACAATTTTTTCTGCCGTTGGTTTATCTTCCATTTCTGAAAAAATACGCAGCAGTGGTTCGGTACCCGAGAAGCGAGCGATCACCCAGCCACCATTTTTGAAATACACTTTGGCACCATCATCGTAGCTAACTTTGTCGATGTCATACTCAAATTCAGGGAGCTGTTTTTCGATATAAATCTTAGTATGTAAAACTTCTTTTTGAGAGGCTTTAAAGGTGCAGTCACCTTCTGCTGTATAGGCATACCCATAGCGCGCATAGATCTCATCTAGCATTTCGGATAACTTCTTACCGGTTACACTGATCAATTCGACTAATAAGCTTGAGGCAAATACGCCATCTTTACCTTTGATGTGTCCACGAATGGTTAAGCCACCTGAGCTTTCTCCGCCTAGTAATGCATCGTCGGCTTCCATTTGGCTACTTATGTGCTTAAAGCCTATTGGAACCTCAAAGCTTTTTTCACCGTGATCGGCGGCAATTTTATCGAGTAGATGAGTAGTGGCAATGTTACGCACCACAGAACCTTTCCATCCTTTGTATTCCAGTAAGTAGTAATACAGCAACATGAGAACTTCATTTGGGTGAATGAAGTTACCTTTCTCATCAATAATGCCTAGGCGGTCAGCATCGCCATCGGTACCAATCCCAATATCATAACCTTCTGCTGCGACTAAGTGTTTCAATCGATATAATGTAGCCGCATTTGGGGATGGCATGAGTCCACCAAAAGAGGGGTTTTCTCCATCATTGATCACATCCACATCGCAACGCCCAGTGATCAAGACGGTTTGCAACGCATTTTTTGCTACGCCAAAAATTGGATCAATCAGTACGCGTAAGTTGGCTTTTTTGATTGCTTCAATATCGATAAAGTTAATCACAGAATCGTTCATTGGATTAATGATGTTAACTTTGCCCGATTGCAACGCTTCTTCGAATTCAACTAACTTGACGTCGCTTTCGGTTAAACCTGCAATTTGTGTTTCGATTTTTTCGGTGATGATTTCATCGGCGTCGCGCCCACCTTCGATAAACACTTTAATGCCGTTATAGTCGGCTGGGTTGTGAGATGCTGTGATGCAAGCGGAATAAATACAGCCCATTTTATTGCACTGAAACATCACAATTGGAGTTGGGACAAAGCGATTAATGAAGCTAACCGTAATGCCATTAGCGGCTAATACTTCGGCAAACCATTTGGCGGCTTTGTCTGAGAGAAAGCGGCGGTCGTAACCAATCACAAAGCCTTTATCGACTGCATTTTCATTGATTATGATATTGGCAATTGCTTGAGCAACAAGGCGAACATTGGTTTGGGTAAACTCTTCCCCAATAAATGATCGCCAACCACCAGTTCCGAATTTGATCATAATAATATCCTTAAAAATTCTGCTATCAACTTGTTACCGTCATCCCAAACCGTTCGATATTCGCTTTTGGGATGACAGTTTTTATTTTGAAATTAACTATCCCATTACCACTACAACGTCATGCACGCTGCCATCGGCTTGAGCGGGGATTGCACCTTCAATTGATTCACCATTTAAAGTGATAGATTTCACGCCTTTGCTGACACCATCTGGGTTTTTCACTGTAATGTTGAAAGTCGCGCCACGCCATTGACGGGTAACTTCAAATCCAGGCCAATCGGTTGGAATACATGGATTAATATTTAAGCCTTCAAACCCTAAGCTGACACCAAGAATGAAGTTAGTGACAGCAAAGTAGGCCCAACCAGATGCACCGGTTAACCAAGGGTGGTTGGCTCGGCCATGGTCTTGATGATCGCGTCCCATGATGAATTGCACATAAGAATAGGGTTCGGCAATACGTTGCTCGATCATGTCATTTTGGTTGTATGGGTTAAGTGCGTCATAAAACTTCATCGCTTTATCACCACGACCGAGTTTTGCTTCTGCCACCCATGCCCAAGGGTTTGGATGAGAGAAGATCGCACCATTCTCTTTTACGCCTTGATAAACACGAGTCACAAAACCAATGTCATCATTTGGCGTCGAGAAAGAAGGAGAGTTCAAGTGCAAGCCGTATGGTGAATACAGGTGCTCATCAACAGAATCCATCGCACGTTCGCCACGCTCTTGCGATACTGAGCCTGATAATACTGCCAGTGTGTTTGACTCTAAGTGAATACGGCCTTCGGTGAAGTGGTCAAGTAAAATTGGCCACTGATTTGTATTCATTATTAAATCGGCGTTCTGATTCATTAGGCGTCAAGCCACCGTTATATTGATGAGGCCTGACTTGGTTGTAATATCGGATAATGTATTTAGTGATCGCCACTTTAGCTTCATTCGATGAACGATAACCCGCCGTTGGCATCCATTCTGTTTTAAAACTTCTAAAAAATCGTTCCATTGGGGCATTATCCCAACAATTTCCACGGCGACTCATACTTTGTGTAATTTGATACCGCCAAAGTAACCGACGAAATTGTTTACTTGTATAATGACAGCCTTGATCGGAATGAAACATGACACCTTTAGGGGCTCCTCGAACTTCATAAGCCATCGAAAGGGCTTTACCTGTTAGATCTGTATTGGGTGAGCCTGACGTTGCCCAGCCAATCACTTTACGGGCAAATAAATCAATCACAACAGCAAGGTACAACCAACGTTGTCCTGACCAAATATACGTCACATCGCCACACCAAACCTGATTAGGCTCAGTAACTGCAAACTGGCGATCTAATGTATTAGGGATATTTAGATGTTCATTTTCTGCTTTTTTATAACGATGCTTCTTAATCTGGCAGCTAACTAACCCTAAATTTTTCATGATGTTAGTGGCTTTATATCGACTTAACGGTACGCCTTTAGTTGTAACGATACCTGCAATCGTTCTGGCTCCTGCTGAGTTACCACTTGCACGATGTGCAGTCTTCACTTCACTAGATAATAGTATTTGCTCTTTTGACTGCGTTTTAAGCCGTTTAGTCCAATATTTATAGCTACTGCGATGAATATTAAAGACATTGCAAATGATAGATACAGGATAATAAGCTTTTAATTCATCAACTAAAATGAAGTTTTGAATGAGTCCGATACCAAAAGAGCGGTTGCTTTTTTTAGTATTTCTTTCTCCATTTCAATCCGTTTAATCTTCTTTTCTAACTCACGAATTTTAAGCTGATCAGGCGTCATTGGTGTTGCTTTTGGTGTAATCCCACCACGCTCATCTTTAAGCTGCCGAACCCACTTATCCATTGTTGATTTACCGACATTCATCGCTTCAGCTGCTTCTTTTACGGAGTAGCCTTGGTCTAAAACGAGTTGTGCTGATTCCAATCGAAATTCGGGTGTAAAATTAGGACGTATTCTTTTAGTCATAGTGTCACCTATTAAATTATGAGGTGATGATATCACCTCTAACTAGGTGGCCAAATTAACTATGCCACTTCAAATTCTGAGCGAACCACACCCATGACTTCCGATTCTTTAGATTTTATATAATCGTTAACTTGTTGTTTTTTCGTGTCACGAATTGACAGTAAATATGAGGTACTTTGTTCTTGTAGATCTTGAGTGTGTGATTGGAGAAAAAATAAAGCAATAACAGTGAAAGGTGTCAGACTTAATACTAAAAATGCGATCATTAATGTATGTTGAAGTCTTTGAAATTTATGTACCTTTCTTAATTTGAGCATAGGTGGCTACTTACAATTTCTCTGAGTGATGGCTTAGAAGCAGAAAAAGCCAGGGGTTGAATAGTTTTATGAAGTTAATAAGCAAAACCTTTTTACTATGATATTTGACGAGAAGAAAGGAAGCTTTATTTTCAAGGAAAAAAAAGGTGACCGAGGGCAATTATTATGAAGTGCTGGGTGAAAATATGAGCCTAGAGGCTAGGCTCATGAATATAATGGGCTCTCAATAATAACTGACTATTGAGATGCTTTATTGGTGTGATAAATACTGAATTTAGTGTTTTTAGCTGCAATATTGCAGTGCCCAAAAGCTTTCTCAATAATGGGAGGATATTTTAAGAAGTTATTGGCAACGATCAGCATTTGTCCTCGAGCCGATAAATGATGCGGCGCTTGGGATAATAAGGTTTCCGCTGCACTGTATTGAGTATCTAAACCTGAATGGAAAGGTGGGTTACTAATTAAGAAGTCGTATCCTTTGCCAATGTTGGAGTAAATATCAGAGGCAAAGACTTGTCCGGTTAAGCCGTTAATTTCTAACGTCGCTTTACTTGATTCAATCGCGAGGGCGCTGATGTCGCACATATCAACATTCGCTTTAGGGTAGCGCGTTGCAATAACGCAACCAATTACGCCAGCGCCACAGCCTAAATCCAGTACTTTACCTTTGAGTCTTGGTAGGGTTTCAAGTAGGAGCTCTGTACCTTTATCAAATTCACCATGGCTGAATACGCCAGGCAGGCTTTTAATTTGAAGCGTATCGTCACCGATAGTGAGAGGGTAAGTTTTATACCATTCATCTAAATTAAAGGCTGGCGCCTCTGTTTGGTATTGGCCCCAGTAAAAAGAGCAGCGACGTGCAGAATCGTATTTTTTCACGGTGCCATATTGGCTAAACATTTTTTCAATGCTTTTAACACCAGAGCGATTCTCACCCACGACACAGATTTCAGTGCCGGTTTTAAGTTTTGCCATCAACATTGCAAGTAGATACTGAGCTTCGGCTTTAGCTTTTGGCCAATACAGCAGGAGCATATCTGCATCAATATTGTCAGTCAGTTCGGCGCCAAAGTAAGACGTAATATTATCATGCTGACTAAATTGTTGATGGTAACCATAATGGGTTGTAAAAACGCAGACGGATTGGCAGTGCTTAGCAAGTTCAAGACAAAATAAATCTTCGGCTTCGCCTGCAATTAATACGCGTTTATTTGAAAAGTACTCAATTTGACGCTGAGCAATTTGGCTAGGAGGAGTATAGCTTGACATTAATGGTCACTCTCTATGGGCAGTGGCCAGATTTTCGCATAATCTGGCCTAGATACCAATTAAATCACTTGAGAGTTCATTGCTGTTAATGTGGTTAGCTATTATCTTGCATGTTAAGAAACTGCTTAAATTCTTCTTCATACATTTTAAATAGCACCATGGTAATGGCAAAAATCAGTGGTCCGTAGATTAAGCCGATTAATCCAAATAGCTGGATCCCGCCTAATAACGAGAAAAAGATAAGTAAGGTATCCATGCCTGAGCTTCCTTGCATAAGGAGTGGGCGGATAATGTTATCAATTGAACCAATGACGACAACGCCCCAAACCACTAAAAATATTCCCCAACCGATATCGCCAGTTAAGAATAAATAAGCGGCAGCGGGCACCCAAATTAATGCGGTCCCTACAACTGGAATAAAAGAGGCAGCGCCAATCATAGTTCCCCAGAATAAGCCCGGTAAGCCGACCAGCCATAATGCAAAACCACCGACAATAGCTTGTGCGATAGCGGTAAGGAACGATCCTAATACCGCCGATTTAGAAACTTGTTCTATTTCGTTTAATAGGCGATCTTCTTGGCTGCGTGATAAAGGCAAAATATGGTGAATGCTATTAACCAGCTTTTCACGGTCGCGCAGTAAGAAAAACAAAACAAAAAGCATTAAAAAGAAGTTGGCTAGAAACCCAGTTGCATCACCTAAAATTTTAGCGCTTACAGACACTAAAACAGTACCAAACTGAGATATGAAGTGCGCGGCTTTTTGCGCTATTTGTTTTGGATCAAGATTATCAAATGGAAGGTACTGGTTAGCAATATGTAAAAGCTTTGAAATATAGGGATGGCTTAGCAATTCTTGGATCCCGCCCACACTTGCCCAGTCGTAAACTGTCTGTGAAAAGTTAGCGCCTTGCTGAATGATGGCTGCAAATATAGCCAGCAATGGGATGACAATAACAAAGGTGAGAAATAAGCATGAGATAAAGGCAAGACTATTAGGGAAACTTGGCCAGCGTAGCTCTATTTTTTGATGTAAAGGATAAATTAAAAGCGAAATAATAAACGCCATAACAATCGAGTTCATATAAGGTGAAATCAATAAATAACAAGCATAGGCTGAAAATAGTAGCGCAATGATCAATACCCAGTGTGTTGAGTCCAATTTAAACTTGTTGGTCATGTTTCATCCTGATGGCGTGCTGTAATTTTATATTGGTATATAATGGCGGTAAAGCAAACGCTTATCAATTAAAGATTCTTTGAACTTGGAGGGTAATATATGGGATGTTGTGATAAAAAAGAGTGTTGCAGCAATAAGAAAAAAAAGAACATTCCCTGGTTAATGGTCGTTATTGTCTTTATGGCTGTATTGGTTGTTTTAAACTGGCAGTCGTAAATGATCAGAATCATTTATAAGTTTGGTTTTATAGATGGATACTTAATCAAGTTTCTCGCTTGCTCGTAAATAAAACGAAGACAAGCGAGAAAAGTACTTATGTATGATGACTGCTTTATTATTGCGCTTCGTTTTCTTTCGCCATGATTGAAAAACAGCGATCTGCCGCTTCAATTGTGGCTTCAATTTCACGTGGTGAATGCGCCAATGACATGAAGCTTGCTTCAAATGCTGATGGCGCAAAGTTGACACCATGTTTAAGCATCAAATGGAAGAAGCGTTTAAAGCGTTCAGTATCGCATTTGGTGACATCTTCGTAACAAGTAATGGTTTTTTGCTCCGTAAAGAAGAAACCAAACATGCCGCCAACACGATTAATTGCGAGAGGAATACCATGCTCCGCTGCCGCTTTTTTTAAGCCTTTAGTTAGCTGTCTTGTCCGTTTTGCTAAACGAGCCTCGTTTTCTTCGCCTTCCAGCTCTTGTAAGCAAGCTAGACCTGCTGCCATAGCAATAGGGTTTCCAGATAGGGTGCCAGCTTGGTAAACAGGACCAGTAGGGGCAATAAATTGCATGACGTCACGACGACCACCAAAAGCACCGACTGGCATGCCACCACCAATGACTTTACCTAAAGTGGTTAAGTCTGGTTTGATGTCATAGTAAGCTTGAGCGCCACCTTGTGCGACGCGAAAGCCCGTCATTACTTCATCAAAAATCAGTAATGCGCCAGAAGAATCACAAATATCACGCAAACCTTCTAAAAAGCCTTCAACAGGAGGGATGCAATTCATGTTACCCGCGACAGGTTCAACAATGATGCAAGCAATCTCTTCTGGATTAGCTTCAAATAATGCTTTAACTGATCCAAGATCATTAAAAGTCGCGGTTAATGTGTATTTAGCAAAATCAGCAGGTACACCTGGTGAACTTGGTTGACCTAATGTTAATGCACCTGATCCTGCTTTTACTAATAAACTGTCAGCATGACCGTGATAACAACCTTCAAATTTTAAGATTTTATCACGACCAGTAAAACCACGAGCTAAACGAATCGCACTCATCGTCGCCTCAGTACCAGAGTTCACCATGCGAAGTTGTTCCATTGACGGAACCATTTCAGATACTTTTTCGGCCATTTTTATTTCAGATTTTGTCGGTGCTCCAAAACTTAAACCACGCTCAGCCGCTTTAATCACCGCATTACGTACTGCCGTATTATTGTGCCCCAAAATCATTGGTCCCCAAGAACCTACATAATCAATATAAGCTTTGCCATCGGCATCAAAAATCAATGGGCCGTCTGCGCGGTCGATGAAAAGCGGAGTTCCACCAACACCATTAAATGCGCGTACTGGAGAGTTCACGCCACCGGGAATCGTTTGTTGTGCTTTTTGATACAGTTCTGATGATTTACTCATGGGGGGATCCTTTAAATAATATCTTATTGCGATAAGTTTATTTCACTTAAGGCGCAAGTCTGGTGCGGTTAGTATGCTACCGCACTTTAGTCGAGATAATTAACTGTAAGTATTGTAACTAAGCTGAGACTTTTTGCACTTATTTAGAAAACAAAATCAGATACTGTTGATGTGAATAAGGTTTAAACGATTTATTGTTCTGAAAACAAGATGAATACTTGAACGATTAGGTCAGGTATTAGATAATCGGACTAATTAAGTCTGAACGTATGGCTAAGTAGTGTCAGCGATCGTATCTTGTATCAACGTTATTAATTGTATCTGTTGATATTTACGCTAATGAGAGAGGTCGTCATGAGCGATGAACAATTACCTTTATCTTTTTCTGAAACCGCAGCGTCGCGTGTGAAGATATTGATTGAGGAAGAAGAAAATCCAGAATTAAAACTACGCGTTTATATTACCGGTGGTGGTTGCAGTGGTTTTCAATATGGTTTTACCTTCGATGAGAAAGTTAATGATGGTGACATGACCATCGTAAAGCGAGGGGTAACGTTAGTGGTTGACCCTATGAGTTTACAATATTTGATTGGCGGTGTAGTGGATTATACGGAAGGACTAGAAGGCTCTCGCTTTTTTGTCAGCAATCCAAATGCCACAACAACGTGTGGTTGTGGGGCTTCATTTAGCGTATAAACCGGCTTTCAGTAACCTATTTTAAGAAAGCCCTGAAAATTTCTTTTTCGTCGAGAATAAGAAGTTTTCAGGGCTTTTTTGTTTGGGTTATTCTTTTGCAATAAGCAGATGATTGTAGCGTTTTAGTTGGGCTAAATTTTGCTGCGCCAGAGCAATAAAGTTGCTTTTATCTTGGCCCGTTAATGATTTTGACTGAGGCAAGTTAACCGTTCTTGGATTTTTATGGATACCATTCACTAAAAATTCATAATGTAAGTGTGGCCCCGTCACTCGCCCCGTTCCGCCAAGCGTGCCTACCGTATCGCCTTGTTTTACTCGTTGCCCTGTATTAACGGATCGTTTTTTCATGTGCAAGTACTTGGTAATATAAGTATTGCTATGGCGAATAAATACGTAATTACCATTAAATTGGTTATAACCCGATTTTTCGACCACGCCATCACCAGCAGCCCAAATGGGGGTTCCAACTGGCGCAGCATAATCTGTGCCTCTATGCGCGACGATTTTTCCTGTCACTGGATGGCGGCGAGTTGGATTGAAATTGGATGTCACGCGACGAAAATCAATAGGTGAGCGCAGAAAAGCTTTTTTCATTGCTCTACCATCCTCATCATAATAATTGCCATCTTTTGGGTTCAAAATAGCTTTGAACGTGGATCCTTGACTGGTAAACACAGCGCTAATAATGTTGCCTTGGCCAATATTTCGGCCTTCAATAAAACGATCTTCATATAACACTTCAAAGTGATCACCAGCACGTAGATCTAACGCAAAATCAATATCCCAACCAAAAATACCTGCTAATGACATTATTTGATTTGGAGTTAAACCTGAATTTGATGCTGCATTCCAGAAGTTTGAGGTAATGATTGCCTGGGTGTAATTATATTGAATATCAATATTTTTACTCTCTATTTTAGAAGTGAATACATCACCTTGTTTATAGATGTGAAAAGATTGATAAGCAGACAAAGGGCGAATTAACTCGATTAGTTGATCATTTTGGTTGAAGCCAAAGTTTAAGATATCACCGGGTCGAAGTCGTGATAATTGAGTTTTTATATCAGTATCACTCGTGATTAATTGATGCAATAATTTTGCGGGTAAACCGATACGACTAAATAAGACAGAAGCACTTTCTCCTGATTGGATGGTATGGAGTTGCCATTGTAGCCAGTTTTTACTGGGCGCTTTTGACTGTAAGAATTCGTTCGTCATCTCCAAAGGGTAAATTTTACCAACTTCTAGCTTTGGCTGATTACGAGTGAGATCGTCAAAATCAGGGAGAGAAAACAAAGTGATCGTTATTATGACGGAGATAAAAGCAATCGATACTTTGTGTAACTTGGGAAGCCGAGTCAATGTTATGCTCATAGTCATTAAGAGTGATATAAATAGCGAAAAAATGGGATGAGCCAGTCTAACTGGTTTCCAAAAAGGGCGCTATTGCGTATTATGTCTTGATACAATTTTTATGCCTAATTTTCGGAGTAAACCTAAATGGCGAGTATTGAAGCAGCATTGGCTGAAATTAAGCGCGGTGTGGAAGAATTAATTCCTGAAGCAGAGTTGATTGAGAAATTAAAAGAAAATCGCCCTTTACGTATTAAATTGGGGGCGGATCCAACAGCACCAGATATCCATTTAGGTCATACCGTTATTCTTAATAAGTTAAGAGCTTTCCAAGAGCTTGGTCATGAAGTGACGTTTTTGATTGGTGATTTCACCGGTATGGTGGGGGATCCATCAGGAAAAAACACGACTCGGCCTCCATTGACTCGTGAAGATGTATTGGCCAATGCTGAAACGTATAAGCAACAAGTATTTAAGATTCTTGACCCCGCTAAAACTAAAATTCAATTTAACTCTGAATGGTTAAACGAATTAGGTGCTGAGGGGATGATCCGTTTAGCATCCAACTTAACTGTTGCTCGCATGCTGGAGCGTGATGATTTTAAAAAGCGTTATGCGGGAAATCAGCCGATCGCGATTCATGAATTTATGTATCCGCTATTACAAGGCTACGATTCTGTTGCGATGGAAACCGATGTCGAATTAGGTGGGTCGGATCAAAAATTCAATTTATTGATGGGGCGTGAGCTACAAAAATCTCATGGTCAAAAGCCACAAGTCGTATTAATGATGCCATTGTTGGTTGGTTTAGACGGTGAGAAAAAAATGTCTAAATCGGCTCATAATTATATTGGGGTTAGTGAAGCGCCAACCGAAATGTTTGGCAAAATTATGTCGATTTCTGATGTGCTAATGTGGAGCTACTATGAATTGCTTTCATTCCGTCCATTAGAAGAGATTGCACAATTTAAAGCTGATGTTGACGCTGGCAAAAACCCTCGTGACATTAAGATTTTATTAGCAAAAGAAATCATTGCTCGCTTTCATAGCGAAGCAGATGCTGACGCTGCCGAACAAGAATTCATTAATCGTTTTCAAAAAGGCGCAATGCCAGATGAAATGCCGGAATTTGAATTTGAAGCGGGTATTGCAATTGCCAACTTATTAAAAGAGGCCGATTTAGTGAGTTCTACATCGGATGCACTTCGTATGATCCGTCAAGGCGCTGCAAAATCAGATGGCGAGAAGATCGAAGATACTAAGCTTATTCCTGAGATAGGTACGGCGATTTATCAAGTTGGTAAACGTAAGTTTGCACGTATTACGATCAAGTAAAGTAAAGCATGAGTGCTTAGCTGCTTGTCGTTAGTCACTTGTCGCTATAGTTGCTTATTGTTATAGATTACTCAGGCCCGTCACATTAATTTGAGACGGGCTTTTTTAATCGTAAAACTTAGCCTTTCAACTGAAAAGTAGGTAAGGATAAATGCCAGCGAATAGCGGCAAGCCGAATGGTTAAGGTTGATACGATACCGAGCAAGAAGGCCGATGGACTAGCAACACCAAAGTACAAAGCACTGGTATGAACAATCCCCCCAGCAATACAAGCTACAGCATAGATTTCACTGCGTAATACCATTGGGATCTCTCGAGCTAAAATGTCGCGAATAATTCCGCCACCGCAACCGGTTAGAACGCCCATAATCACAGCAATCATCATTGAATCTTGTAATCGAAGAGACTTCTCCACACCGATCCCAACAAATACCGCGAGCCCAATTGCATCACAAACAGGAAGAATATACCAAGGCAGTTTGGTTGGACGACGAATTAACGTAAGAGTCGCTAAGCAAGTTAGTAGAATCACCCATAGATAATTATTGTCGATAATCCAGAAAATAGGCGTAGAGCCTAGCATCATATCTCGAATAGAACCGCCACCAATTGCAGTAACGGAAGCAAGGACGATAACACCGAAGGGATCCATTTTAAGCCGACCAGCGAGTAATACTCCTGATATAGCAAAAATGGCGGTGCCAAATAAATCGAAAAAATACAGTAAACTGATATCCATGATTGTGGTGTTCTAGAGTTCGATAAAGTTGAATGAGGCAGCAGATTTTACTGTTAATTTATCTTAATGCAAAAGCTTATTCGACTTACGAGATAAATCAAAATCAGAGCACACTTGTTTTATTGCTTGAAGGCTTCGCATTGTTGGGCGGTTTAGCCAATCAGGGTTGAGATTAAAAATTAACTTATGTTTTACTGCTGGTATTTGAGGCCATTTTTGCCATAGTTCTGTGGTGGCATTGATATGGTTAGAGGTGAAAATCACGTCAGGCTTTGCAGCAATGACTTGTTCTTTACCTACTTGGGGATAAGGTGCAGGGCTGTTTGCAAATACATTTTTACCATTACAGATATCAAAAATAGCGCTTGGCCAGTATGGATCGGATACGGTAATGATTGGAACTTCACTTAATTGATGAAAGTAAAAGATACTTTCTTTCTTTTGATTAACCAGACGAATAGTACTGAGTTGCTCTCTAAATATTTTAGCATTACTCTTCCCGATAGAAGGATCTTCAGCCCATTGACTTAAGGTGTCTAAGTTATCGGCAATATCTTCGAGCGTGCTAATGGACGAGTAATATACAGGGATGCCAAATCGTTTCAGTTGTTCCACTTCTCTTGGGCTGGAATTCTTTGACCAGGCAATTACAAGATCCGGTTTTAGGGCTAATATACGTTCTAGTTTGATACCTTGATAGTTAGCGACTCTTTCTAATGTTGACGCTTGTTGAGGGTAATCACTCATCTCACTGACGGCTATAACTTTATCACCGAGGCCTGCTGAAAAAGCGAGTTCAGTAGCATGGGGTGTAAGGGTAATAACGCGTTGCGCGACATTATGCGCAAAGTTATATGGGCTAAATAAAGTAAGTAAACAAAAGATGGTCAAAGCTCGAAATGCTGACATATCAGGATCCATAACGCGTCAGTAAACGGCTACTTTTATTGATCTTTATTTAAGATGAAGTAATTTAAAATAAAGCAAAAGTAGCCGATGGGATATTTATTTAAGCAGGCTTAACATCGTAATGACCATTGCCGAGGAGCTTTTGGCTGCTAATGGTAAGAACTCATCGAAACTCATTGGTGACTCTTTGTCTGCCACATCTGAAATAGCACGTACAACAACAAAAGGCTTAGAGAATTGATGACAAGTTTGGGCAATCGCAGCGGCTTCCATCTCAACCGCAACCGTTGTTGGAAAGTGTTGGCGTATAAAAGCTTGTTTTTCAGGAGTGCAAACAAATACATCACCCGTGCAGATAAGGCCACGTACCGCGTGAGTATTGTCATTCATAGCCGCTAAGGCTTGTTCCGTTAGCAAGATGAGCTTTTCATCGGCAATAAAAGCAGCTGGTTGTTGTGCCATTTGACCGATTTCATAACCAAAGGCTGTCACATCGGCATCATGGTGACGAACTTCAGAAGAGATCACCACATCACCAAGGTTTAAGCTTGAATCAAAGCCACCAGCTGAACCTGTATTGATGATGATATCAGGTTGGAAGCATTCAATTAATAAAGTCGTCCCAACACTGGCTGCTACCTTACCAATTCCTGATTGTAGCAACACAACGTCAATGTTATTGATGGTTCCGGTATAGAAAGTACAACTACCTTTGATTTGTGATTTACTATTGCTTAATGCGTCTTTTAATATCGCAACTTCTTGTTCCATCGCACCAATAATGCCAACTTTCATAATTTTCTCTGCTTCAATCTAGGTCAATAATCGCGAGATTGTATCATAAGGATTTTAAAAAACTTAATCGGCATAGTAAAACCAGTAGAGTGAAGCCTGCAAATAAAAGTTAAGGTTGAATTAGGTTTTTCTCGAGCAATTTAACTCGTAATTTTCCCAAGCGATCCCTATTGACGCCAAAGTCTGAATGGCCAACACGAGATTTAGAACGAATATGCAAATTCACACCATCTTTTACCATTTCAACATCATCAGTAAAACGAAAAATCAAACTTGTAAAAGTGAGGTGTAAGTAATCATCTGTCTTTTTTAGAGTCTGGGTTCGTGCAAAGGTTAATGCGACTGCTTCAATTTGATCGAGCGTAATATCGGAAGACATTAACGTAAATGGTGCCACTTGGTGATCTTTACGTGTTTCTTGAGTGGAAACACAGTTAGGCTTTGAACTGCAAAGCATTGCTGCTTGTGGTTTTTTAGTTGTTGATTCCATATCTTTGCTCTGACTGCTGCAACTGGTTAATAATATAACCATAGCGAAAGGGATGAATTTAAGCATATTATTTTTCATAAATATTGATATTAACCTCCTTTAATGATTTATTTTTTTAAAGTCTGAGAATCTAAAAGAACAAAGCCCTACACAGTAAACTATGTAGGGCTAAGATAATCAAGATTTATACCCGTCTTACTTGAAGCTGCAGTTTTGCTGGCTACGTTCACTTTGCCACCTCACTGCAACTTCAATTACTTTGGATATTCCGCTTGCCTTATGCTGATTTCATTAATGAATCGGCACGAGCTTCAAGGTTTGAACTACCCATTAAGTAACTATCGATTGCGCGTGAACATTCACGGCCTTCATTGATACAACGAACCACTAAAGATTGACCTGTGCGCATGTCACCTGCGGCAAATACACCTTTCTGGTTTGTTTGATAATCTTGGCTAGCAACGTTGCCACGTTCATCCAATTTGATGTCCAACTGCGCTAATACACCTGTTGGCTCTGGGAATAAAAAGCCCATTGCCAGGAATGCTTTAGTACAAGGTATGACACGCTCAGAGCCAGCCACTTCATCAAAGTTAGGACGTTCACCCGGTTTTGCATCTTGCCATACGATATCAGTAATACGTAAACCGGTGACATTACCTTGCTCATCACCAATAAATTCTTTGGTTAGAATATTCCAATGACGCTCGCATCCTTCTTCATGTGAAGAGGTCGTTTTCATGATCATTGGGTATTGCGGCCATGGTTGATTACTTGGGCGTTGACCTGGCGGTATTGGCATGATCTCAACTTGAGTAATGCTTTTCGCGCCATGACGATTTGATGTGCCCACGCAGTCAGAGCCTGTATCACCACCACCGATAACAACCACATGAGCATCCTTAGCATGAATTTCTTCCGCTTTAAGATCCATGTTGTTGGCGCGACGGTTATTTTGACCAAGGAATTCCATTGCAAAGTGAACGCCTTTGAATTCACGTCCCGGGATCGGTAAATCACGAGGAACCGTAGAACCACCAGTGAGCAATAGAACATCGAAGTCTTGGCGCAATTGTTGGGCATTGATATCAACACCGATATGCGCGTTCACTTCAAATTTCACGCCAGCTTCACGCATCAGATCAATTTTACGGTCAATGACATCCATACCGAGCTTGAAGTCAGGAATACCAAAGCGCAGTAGACCACCGACTTTCTCATCACGCTCATAGACAGTCACCGAATGGCCAGCTGCATTTAGTTGCTCTGCAGCAGCAAGCCCCGCAGGACCTGAACCTACGATAGCAACAGTTTTACCTGTGCGTGAGCGAGGTTTACGTGGTTTGGCATAACCTTCTTGGTAAGCTCGTTCAACAATGTTTTTTTCGATATTACAAATCGTAATCGGGTCTTGATTGATACCAAGAACACATGATGTTTCACAAGGCGCTGGGCAGACTCGACCAGTGAACTCCGGAAAGTTATTGGTGCTGCTCAAAATGTGCCAAGCTTCTTCCCAGCTATCACGATAAACCGCATCGTTAAATTCTGGAATGATATTGCCGATAGGGCAGCCGCTATGACAAAACGGCACACCACAATCCATGCAACGAGAAGCTTGCGTGTTAATTTTTTCACCAAAGTCTTCGTCTAATACGAATTCTTTGTTGTCTTGTATGCGAACACTAGGGTCAACTTTTTTAGGAAGTTCACGACCATGTTCTAAAAATCCAGTAGGCTTACCCATCTTATACTGCCTCCAACAGTTCCGTGTTTTTTGCCACTGCCTTACGTTTTAACATCACTGCTTTATAGTCGCGAGGCATGACTTTAACCATGCTTGCTAAGTGAGTATCAAAATCGCTAAGGAAGGTTTTTGCTACATCACTTCCAGTGTATTCAACATGTTTTGTTAACATGCTGCGTAGCAAGGCTTTATCTTCATTTTCAAGCGGGTCTAGATCCACTAACTCGTCATTGAGCTTAGTTTCAAAATCGCCAGATTTATCCCAAACGTAAGCAACACCGCCACTCATACCTGCCGCAAAGTTTCGACCTGTAGAGCCAAGGATTATCGCTGTACCACCGGTCATATACTCGCAACCATGGTCACCCACACCTTCAACCACAACATGTGCGCCCGAGTTACGGACACAGAATCGCTCACCGGCTAAACCACGGATGAAAGACTCACCCGATGTTGCGCCATAGAAGCAAACGTTACCGACGACAATATTATCTTCTGCAACAATCGTTGATTTGTGGTCAGGATAGAGCACTAAAGTACCGCCAGATAGGCCTTTACCCCAGTAATCGTTAGCATCGCCTTCAACTTCAAATTTTACGCCTTTTGCCAGGAATGCACCGAAAGATTGACCAGCTGAACCAGTAAACTTAACGTTCATCGGTTGAGGTAAGCCATTGTCTTTATAGACTTTAGAAATTTCATTCGACAGCATAGTGCCAGTGCTTCGGTCGGTGTTAATAATAGGGAACTCAGCTTGTACTGCTTCACCTTTAGTTAACGCAGGTTGCGCCAACTTAATTAACTTACGATCCAGTACATCTTCAAGATCATGATTTTGTTGTTTCTGGTTATGAATGCCATCTTCAGCACGGGGTTGCTCGATGTAGAGAACCGGGCTTAAATCTAGATTCTTGTATTTCCAGTGTTGAATATCATCACGTACTTTTAGTTTATGAGACTGTCCAACCATGTCTTGAATGGTGCGGAAACCTAATTCAGCCATGATTTCACGTAAACCTTCAGCCAGATATTGGAAGAACGTTACGACATCATCTACACGGCCATCAAAACGCTCACGCAGTGATTTATTTTGCGTTGCAATACCAACTGGACAAGTATTTTTATGACATTTACGCATCATAATACAACCTTCAACTACAAGTGCTGCGGTTGCCACACCCCATTCTTCTGCGCCAAGAAGTGTCGCCATCGCTAAGTCGCGAGGCGTTTTCATTTGGCCATCGGATTGAACCACGATACGGTTACGTAAACCGTTTTTCAGTAGTGTTTGGTGTGTTTCTGCTAGGCCTAATTCCCACGGTAAACCAGTATGACGAATTGACGACATCGGTGATGCGCCTGTTCCGCCATCAAAACCCGCAATCAGAACAACGTCTGCTTTGGCTTTTGCTACGCCTGATGCAATCGTTCCTACGCCAGCTTCAGAAACCAATTTTACGTTGACGCGGCTATCACGGTTGGCATTTTTTAGATCGTAGATTAGCTGAGCTAAATCCTCGATAGAATAAATATCATGATGTGGTGGTGGTGAAATCAGACCAACACCAGGAGTGGAGTGACGTGTTGCACCGATCCAATCATCGACTTTATCACCAGGAAGCTGACCACCTTCACCTGGTTTTGCCCCTTGCGCCATTTTAATTTGCAGCTCGGCAGCATTGGTCAAGTAGTAAGAGGTTACGCCAAAACGCCCAGAAGCCACTTGCTTGATCGCAGAACGCTCCCAATCGCCATTATCTTTTTTCTCAAAGCGAATTGGGTCTTCACCACCTTCACCTGAGTTAGATTTCGCACCAATTCGGTTCATGGCAACAGCAAGTGTTGAGTGCGCTTCGTATGAGATAGAACCAAAGCTCATTGCACCTGTTGCAAAGCGCTTTAAGATGCTTTCAATTGGTTCTACTTCGTCTAGCGGAATAGATCCTGCTGGGTTTTTAATGAAGTCAAGTTGGCTGCGCAATGTTGCTGCATTATCACCTTGGTCATCTACCGTTTTTGCATATTGCTTAAACTGAGAATAATCTTTATTTCGTGTTGATTGTTGTAACAATGAAATGGTTTCAGGGTTAAACAGGTGTTTTTCACCACGTTGTTTCCATTGGTAAACACCACCAACATCCAACATTTGAAGTGGCACTTCACGAGTTGGATAGCCAACACGGTGACGGAGCAGCACTTCGCGGGCGATGTCATCAATTGTTAGGCCTTGGATACGAGAAACAGTACCGGTGAAGTATTTATCAACGACCGTTTTGCTAATACCAAGCGCTTCAAAAATTTGTGCACCATGGTAAGACTGTAGCGTTGAAATACCCATTTTAGAGAAAATCTTCAAAAGACCCGCATTAATACCTTTACGGTAATTATTGAATAATTCATTCGATGGCGTTTCTGGATCCAATTTTTTCTTTTTCTGAAGTTCAACAATGGTCTCCGTTACAAGATATGGGTTTATTGCGTTTGCGCCATAGCCAATTAAAGTCGCAAAGTGGTGTGTTTCACGAGCATCACCGGTTTCAACAACGATGTCACACTTAGCACGTAAACCTTTACGGATCAGATGGTGATGCACAGCGCCGACCGCCAGCATTGCCGGAATAGCCGCATGGTTTGAGTTGGTGGCGCGGTCAGTTAGAAGAATAATAGAGTAGCCATCAATAACTGCATCTTCAGCGTATTGGCAAATACGTTTTAGCGCACGTTCTAGCTTGCCATTTTCTTCTGTAGCACGGAAAACGATATCCAGTGTTTTTGCTTGCAAATGCTCGTTATCAATCGCACGTAGTTTTTCTAATTCTTCATTAGAGAGAACCGGCGATTCTAATTCAACTTTTTGGCAATGTTCAGGTGTTTCGGTAAGTAAGTTATGGTCACGACCCAAATAGGTGTTAAGTGACATTACCATACGCTCACGGATCGGATCGATCGGTGGATTCGTTACCTGAGCAAATAATTGCTTAAAGTAGTGAGACAAATGCTGAGATTGATGCGATAACACGGCTAGCGGCCAGTCAGCACCCATAGACATCAATGGTTCATAGCCTGTTTTCGCTAGTACTTGAATGATCTCTTTGACTTCTTCAGAGCTAATGCCAAATGCTTGTTGGTGTTGAAGCAAGCGAGCTGAAGACGGTTGATGATGCATATTATCAGCATCAGGCAGGCGTTTAAGGCTTAATAAATTATCACTTACCCATTGCTCATAAGGCTGAGAATTGGCAATACCATCTTTCACTTCTTCATCTGAAATGATGCGGCCTTGTTCTAGATCGGCAACAAAAATACGACCTGGTTGTAAACGGCCACGGTATTCGATGTTTTCTGGTGCAATTTCTACTGCGCCAGATTCCGATGCCATGATTAAGAAGTTATCTTTAGTCACGGTATAACGAGACGGACGAAGCCCATTACGGTCCAGCGTTGCGCCTACTTGTACACCATCAGTGAAACATACGGAAGCTGGGCCATCCCATGGTTCCATAATGTTGGCGTGGTATTGATAAAACGCACGACGAGTCGGGTCCATATTTTTGTTTTCTTGCCATGCTTCAGGAATTAACATCATTAAGGCATGTGGCAAACTACGGCCTGATAGAACTAAGAGCTCTAGCGCCATATCAAAGTTTGATGAATCGGAACCGTTTTCAGAACAAATCGGCAATAGCATGTCGATTTCAGCTTGAGTAAATAAGTCTGATTCTAAGATCGCTTCACGTGCTTTCATCCAGTTTAAATTGCCACGGACAGTGTTAATTTCACCGTTGTGGGCAATGTAACGGAAAGGCTGCGCAAGGCGCCATCTTGGGAATGTGTTGGTTGAAAAGCGAGAATGAACCAAAGCAAGTGCGGTTACCATGCTTGGGTTTTGCAGATCTAAGAAATATTGAGGCACTTGATCTGTTGTTAGCTGACCTTTATAAACCAATGTTTTATAAGATAATGAGTTGATGTAAAAATCATCACCAATATTGGAGACTGACTCTAAACATACACGCACAGTGTAATTACGAAGAACATAAAGCTTACGTTCAAGTTCAGCTGGAGTTGTGGCTGGACCACCAGAAATAAACACATGTTCAAATTGAGGTTCTGTGCTTAGAGGGTCTTCGCCGATCATTGAATTATCAACAGGCAGTACGCGATAGCCAATAATTTCAAGATCAAGTCGAGCGGCATTACGTTCTAAAATATCGCGACACTGTTGGCGCTTATATTCATCTTTAGGAAATAGAACAACACCTACGCCATATTTTTCAAATGACGGTAAGCGAATACCGAGTTTAACGGCTTCTTCTAATAAAAATTCATGAGGTTTTTGCAGTAGAATACCTGCGCCATCGCCGCTGCATGGATCGCAGCCTTGACCACCACGGTGCTCCATACGAGCCAACATATCGAGGGCTTGCGTGACAACCGCATGAGATTTGCGGTTTTTTAAGTGAGCAACAAAACCGATCCCGCAGGCATCATGCTCTAGCTCTGGGGTGTACAATCCATGTGCACTTTGCTCTCTACTTACCATAGATACATCCTTCCAAGTTAAATGGTAGTGATGGAATGGGCATCATGCTCATTAACCAAAACTACTTTGTCCTTTTATTTACTTATAATCTTTTGCTGAACTTAACCCAACCTTGAGAAGTTAGCTCGATTCCTTTCCATCATTCGCAGAAAATAATATGCGAAAAAAATGATTCCTTGGTTTCTCTTGCTATTTTTCTTAAGTATTACAGTTGATGGTGTCGCCTAGTTTAAAAAAGATAGTGGCTGACACTAACCTTATAACGTGATTAACCTCACGAAAAAGATAATATCATGTCAATATCCTACATTTTTGTACTATGTAATTCCAACGAAAGTTTGCTCGATCGTCACATTTTTTTACATCTCTTGAATATTAAACACTTGAAACTGCTATTTAGTGGTTTTTTATGCTTTAAAGTTAAATTTTTATTTTATTTGTATTTTTTGGTCTCATGTTTTTTCTGTTTTATATACATGTAGGTGAAAAATAGACTTAATATTATTTGAAATAGGGCATTCGTAACCCTTTTCCTTGTACTATAGAAATTATTTATTAGTGAATTAAATGGGTGGGAAATGAGTCCGTTAAAAAATCTTGCACAATACTATGTGGATTTATTGGTCAAGCTTGGCATCGTTCGTTTTTCGATGCTGCTTGCAGCTGCGCTGGTATCATTTTCTGTTTTAATTCAAGCCTGTATCAGCATATTATTACATGGTGATGTAGAAAATTTACTCATCATTCGTTCTATTTTCTTCGGCTTACTAGTGACACCTTGGGCGGTCTATTTTCTTACCGTGGTAGTGGAGCAATTAGAGGACTCTCGACAACGATTAAGTAAGTTGGTTGGGAAGTTAAAGGATATGCGTACTCGTGATATTGAATTGCATATCAAATTACAAAAAAACATCAAAGAATTAAACCAACAAATAGAAGAAAGAAAAAGAGCAGAAGAAGCGAGAGAAGACGCTATTGTTGATTTAGAAAGTGAAGTTTTTCATCGTGAAAAAACGCAAGTAGAATTAGCCGATCGCACGGCGCTATTACGCTCCTTTCTCGATGCTTCTCCCGATTTGATTTATTACCGCAATACTCATGGAGAGTTCTCTGGATGCAATAAAGCTTTTGAAGATCTGATTGGACTTAAGCTTAATCAATTGGTGGGATTGTCTATTTATGATGTTTATACCGATGCAGGTACGCGTCAACAGGTTGAAGCTACCGATGCTAGAGTCTTCGCCGAAAATAAAGAGCTTACCTATGAAATCTGGCTAACGTATCCCGATGGAAAAAAAGCCTATTTTGAATTCCGAAAATTACCTTTTTATAGCAAAAATGGAGAGTTGCTGGGATTAGTTGGTTTTGGCCGAGACATTACCGAACGTCAGGTTTATCAAGATGCGCTAGTGAAAGCGAGCCAAGATAAGACTCAGTTTATATCCACGATAAGTCATGAGTTAAGAACCCCTCTCAATGGTATTGTTGGTCTCAGCCGTATTTTATTGGCTTCGCCGCTGACGGATGAACAAAATAAATACATGCAAACCATTAATGTCAGTGCAATTACGTTAGGTCATATTTTTAATGATGTTATTGATCTAAATAAACTAGATCGCAGTGAGCTAGAACTTTTACCTGTTGCTACCGATTTCCATAGCTTTATTTCTGATATTGAAACGATTTCTCACTTGATGGCTGAGCAAAAAGGACTTCGTTTTGAAATGGATCGCTTAACTGATTTACCTATTGGAATTCGTGTTGACGCATCACGTTTACGTCAGGTGTTGTGGAATTTAGTCAGCAATGCCATGAAATTTACTAAAGAAGGTGGTGTTACGGTCAATATTAGTGCTGATTATGACAATGAATTTGCCCATATTGAATTTGAAATAGAAGACACTGGTATTGGGATCCCGCAATCTGAAATTGATAATATTTTTGGTATGTATTATCAAGTCAAATCGGGTAAGGATAATTTACACGCGGTTGGGACAGGAATTGGCTTGGCAGTTTCTCAAGAAATTATCCAGAGGATGGACGGTGAAATAACGGTATCTAGTGAGCTTGGCTTTGGCAGTACTTTTTATATTTCTATTCGGGTACCTATTGCCCAGTTACCAAAAATAACATCAAATCAATTTCAATCTCAGTCTAATCTGCGCATTTTTATGGTTGAAGATATTGAGCTTAATGTAACTGTTGCTCGCTCGGTGCTGGAAAACTTAGGACATACTGTTGATGTCGCCATGACGGGTAAGGATGCGTTGAAACGATTCAATCCCGATGACTACGATTTAGTATTATTAGATATTCAACTTCCGGATATGACCGGTTTTGATATAGCTCGTGAGTTGCGTCAACGTTATAAGTCACTACCGCCATTGGTTGCATTAACAGCCAATTCTATGACGGATAAGAGTGAATATTTTGAAAAAGGAATGGATGACGCGATCAGTAAGCCTCTTTCGATTAAAGCCATTTATGCGGTTATTGAAGAATGCATCGAAAACCGAAAAACAAATTCAAACCAAGCTCAACCGATAACAAGTATGAATATGGTTGGATTAGATTCAACCGAGAGTATTAAGGAGGCCAATGTGGAGCCAGAAGAATCATTAACAGATCTGTTTGATTTGCCTATGTTGGAATCTTATATTGAGATTGTTGGTGTCCAGCCCATGCTGGACAATTTAGATATGTTTGCTCACGCACTGCCTGAATATCTCGATGAGTTATATAAATATGCAGTGATTTGGGATACCGAGAATATGGTGTCCGAGGCTCATAAAATTAAAGGAGCAGCAGGTTCTGTTGGGTTGAAGCGATTGCAAGAATTGGCACAAAAGGCACAATCTCCAGAACGTATTGATTGGGAAATAAAAGTTATGGAATGGATTAATGAAATTAAAGATTATTATCAGTCGGATATTTTATTGCTTAAGCAAACCCTTCAATCTTAGCCTTGCTAATCATTTAGTCATATTTAGCTATAAATAAAGCTTAAAAAATAAACCCTCAAGCTTCAAAAGCTTGAGGGTTTATATTTTTATTAGGATTATTATGGTCTAAAGTTCGAGGAAGTCTTGCTTACTCTGAAAACTCACCACAAAAGCGATAGCCTTCACCGTGAATAGTGGCAATGATTTCTGGCGTATCAGTAACCGATTCAAAGTGCTTACGAATACGGCGAATAGTTACATCGACGGTACGGTCATGAGGTTTTAGTTCGCGTCCTGTCATTTTTTTCAATAGATCAGCGCGAGTTTGAATTTTGCCCGGGTTTTCACAAAAGTGAAGTAGAGCACGAAACTCTGAGCGAGGTAATTTATAGCTTTCGCCAGCCGGGTTAACTAAAGAGCGGCTATTTATGTCCAAGATCCAACCATTAAATTCGTATTTATCAACGTTGTGCTTTTCTTCCTGTACATCACCTTGATTCATTGAACGTTGCAGTAAGTTACGAGCACGAATAGTTAGTTCACGAGGATTAAATGGTTTTGTAATGTAGTCATCAGCCCCAATTTCTAGGCCAAGAATTTTATCCACTTCATTATCGCGTCCTGTTAAGAACATGAGTGCAACATTTGCTTGCTCGCGTAATTCACGAGCCAGTAACAAGCCATTTTTACCGGGTAAATTGATATCCATAATTACTAAGTTAATTTTATTCTCAGACAGGATCTGGTGCATATCATCACCATTGATAGCTTCAAATACGCTGTATCCTTCAGCTTCAAAAATAGTCTTTAGCGTATTGCGTGTGACTTGTTCGTCTTCAACGATAAGAATTTGTGGGGTATGCATAAGAGTACCTAAATCATGAATAATATCAGTAATAGTAGATGAAAAATAACATCTCATTAGTGAATACATTGGCTAATGCAAGGTTTGATACTGGACTAATAGCCTTTAATATCAATGCTTGATAGCGATGTGTCCACTTTTAGTATGTATACTTTTAATCATTATTTAATGGAATTGAGTTTACAGTCTTAACAGCTTGCTAACAATAAGTGAATGTTAACTAACATTCACTTTGTTGATTTGCATCAATGGAATAATTAAGTTTACTGACGAGTCTTTATATTGGTCTTCGTTTTTATGTTTTGATGCCCAAATGTTGCAGTATTATCTAGCGATGTTGATTCTCTTTATATCTATCGTTCTTTTATTATTTACAGTACTAATATTTTGCTTATATCTAAACTTTAAGAATATTTCATGGCTTTTGAAGTATTACTTAGTTAATGCTATCAAGTTGCTTTATGGGGTTCATCGAGTTTAACGGTAATAAAGTGAAGTTTTGATTGACTCATTGTCGTTAAATCGGTATTTCTAGAGTCAGTTCTTAAGTTAAGTAGATTTTTATATGTTTTCGACTATCGCTATGGCCACCACCATTATTATAACCGACACAATTAATGTTGGGGCAGGCTGGTAAGCGAAAGTTTTCAAAAAAAGGCCTGTATCTCACCAGATACAGGCCTTTTTTTATGTCATTTGGAGGAAGGGATGCGAGTATTAAAGTTTGGCGGATCGTCATTGTCCGATGCGGATCGATTTTTACGAGCCGCGGATATTATTATTAATAATGCTCAACAGGAAGAAGTTGCGGTGGTGCTCTCTGCGCCAGGTAAAACCACGAATAAATTGGTTGCTGTGATTGAGTGCGTATTACAAAACGGTGAAGCTGAATTACAAATTAATGAATTAGAGCAATCATTTTATGATTTGTTTCAGTCGATTAAGTCTGAACTTGGTCATTTAGATAATCAAGGTTTCGACGGTCAAGTAAAGACGTCTATTCTACAGCTCAAACAATATGCTCACGGTATTGCGTTATTAGGCATGTGCCCAAATCATGTTAACGCCCGCATTATCAGTAAAGGCGAAAAGATTTCTATTCAGCTGATGAAAGCGGTGATTGAAGCAAAAGGTAAGCAAGTAAATTTAATTGATCCTGTGGCATACCTATTGGCAAAAGGTGATTATCTTGAAGCCGCTGTTGATGTTGATGCTTCAGCTATTAATTTCCAACATAATCCACTCCCAGCAGGCTATATTCATATTATGCCTGGTTTTACCGCGGGCAATGCGCAAGGTGAGTTGGTGACACTAGGACGTAATGGTTCTGATTATTCGGCGGCTGTTTTGGCTGCTTGCTTACGAGCGGATTGTTGTGAAATCTGGACGGATGTTGATGGTGTGTACAATTGCGATCCTCGTTTAGTCGAAGACGCACGTTTATTGAAATCATTAAGCTATCAAGAAGCGATGGAACTGTCTTATTTTGGCGCTTCAGTATTACACCCGAAGACGATTGCCCCTATCGCACAATTTCAAATTCCATGCCTCATTAAAAACAGCTTTAATCCTCAAGGTGCGGGCACATTAATAGGCCAAGATACCGGTGAAGATAATCTTGCGATAAAAGGCATTACAACTTTAAGCCAGTTAACGATGGTCAATGTGTCTGGCCCAGGAATGAAAGGCATGGTTGGCATGGCAAGCCGAGTTTTTGGTGCGATGTCTATTTCTGGTGTCTCGATTGTTCTTATCACACAATCATCTTCTGAATACAGCATTAGTTTTTGTATTGAAGCGGCGGATAAACTAAAAGCCGAGCAATCACTGCAAGCGGCTTTTGAGTTAGAGCTTAAAGATAGTTTACTTGATCCGATTGAATTCACTGATGATGTGGCGATTGTGACTTTAGTGGGTGATAAAATGCGCACCGCACGAGGTGTCGCCTCTCAATTTTTTGCCTCACTGGCTGAAGTTAACGTTAATGTCGTAGCGATTGCTCAAGGTTCATCCGAGCGCGCTATTTCAGCGGTTATTCCTGAAGATCGTATTGCCGTTGCCGTTAAAGCTTGTCATGAGAATTTGTTTAATTCTAAGCATTTCCTAGATGTGTTTGTCGTTGGTATCGGTGGTGTTGGTGGTGAGTTGGTGGATCAATTCCAGCGTCAACAAGCTAAATTAGCTGAAAAAGGTATTGTGATTCGAGTCTGTGGTTTAGCCAACTCAAAAGGTTTACTGCTGGATAGTGACGGTTTGCCACTTGAAGGTTGGCGTGAGCGTATGGCTCATGCGACTGAAGAGTTTAGTCTTGCTCGTATGATCGCACTGGTTCAACGAAATCATATTATTAATCCGGTTTTAGTCGATTGCACCTCAAGTGAAGTGATTGCTAATCAATATATTGATTTCTTAGCGGCAGGTTTCCATGTTGTTACGCCGAATAAAAAAGCAAATACTGCGAGTATGAGCTATTACCATCAGCTGCGTGAAACTGCGCGCGGTACTCGTCGTAAATTCATGTATGAAACGACGGTTGGTGCGGGACTTCCTGTTATTGAAAACCTGCAAAACCTGATTTCAGCAGGGGATGAATTAGAGAAATTTAATGGTATTTTGTCCGGTTCTCTTTCTTATATTTTTGGTAAGTTAGATGAAGGCATGACATTAAGCCAAGCAACCAATATTGCCAAAGAGAATGGTTTTACTGAGCCGGATCCTCGTGATGATCTTTCGGGGATGGATGTGGCGCGTAAACTGCTTATTTTAGCTCGTGAAGCCGGCATGGTGCTTGAATTAGACGATGTGGTTGTTGAACAAGCGCTGCCACCAGGTTTTGATGATTCGGGTAGTATTGAAGAGTTTATGACTCGCTTGCCGCAAGCTGATGGCTACTTTACAGAGTTGGCCGCTAAAGCTGCTGAAGACGGGAAAGTCTTACGTTACGTTGGTAGCATTGATGAAGGTATTTGCCGAGTGAAAATGATTTCAGTCGATGATAATGACCCAATGTATAAAATTAAAGACGGCGAGAATGCGCTTGCATTTTATAGCCGTTATTATCAACCAATCCCACTGGTATTACGTGGTTATGGCGCAGGTACTCAAGTGACCGCTGCGGGCGTATTTTCGGATGTAATGCGTACCCTTGGCTGGAAATTAGGAGTGTAATTATGACGATGAAAAATGAAAGTGTTGTTGTTTATGCTCCTGCCTCTATTGGTAATGTGAGTGTTGGCTTTGATGTTTTAGGTGCGGCTGTTTCTCCTATCGATGGCACGTTACTCGGCGATCGCGTTCAGGTGACATCGAGTGATAGTGATGTTCCATTTGAATTAAAAACCGCTGGCCGCTTTGTCAGTAAACTACCCACTAACCCTAAAGAAAATATTATCTACGATTGCTGGCGTGTTTTTGCTCGTGAATTAGATAAAAAAGGCATTGAACTTTTACCGTTAGAAATGACGCTTGAAAAGAACATGCCAATTGGTTCTGGTTTAGGATCGAGTGCTTGTTCTATTGTGGCTGCGTTAGATGCGCTTAACCGTTTCCATGGTGAACCTTTATCTGAAATGGATCTGCTTGCTTTAATGGGCGAGATGGAAGGTCAAATATCTGGTGGAGTACACTATGATAATGTTGCGCCGTGCTATTTGGGTGGCTTGCAATTAATGCTTGAAGAGCTAGGCATTATTAGTCAAGAAGTCCCGTGTTTTGATGAATGGTACTGGGTGATGGCGTATCCGGGAATTAAAGTGTCCACGGCTGAAGCTCGTTCGATTTTACCATCGCAATATCGTCGCCAAGATATTATTGCGCATGGTCGTCATTTAGGTGGTTTTATTCATGCTTGTCATTCAGGGCAACCAGAGCTGGCAGCAAAACTCATCAAAGACGTGATCGCTGAACCATATCGTGAGAAGCTGTTACCTGGCTTTGCGCAAGCGCGTCAGTATGCGATGTCGGCGGGTGCATTGGCTTGCGGCATTTCTGGTTCTGGACCAACTATTTTTACAATTTGTTCGAAAAAAGATGTGGCAGAGCGCGTCGCAAATTGGTTAGAAGAAAATTACCTACAAAACGAAGAAGGTTTCGTGCATATTTGTCGCTTAGACAAGGATGGTTCGAGCGTAACAGGAAGTGAATTATGAAGCTGTACAATATCAAAGAAAATGATGAGCAAGTCTCTTTCGGCCAAGCAGTAGGCCAAGGACTAGGGAGAAATCAAGGTCTCTTTTTCCCATCGGATATTCCACAATTTGATGATATCGATGCCTTATTAGCCGAAGGTTTTATTCCTCGTAGCAGTAAAATTCTATCAGCATTAATTGGCGATGAATTGCCTAAAGAACAAGTTCAACAACTTGTGGGTGCTGCATTTCAATTTCCAGCACCGATTAAATCAATAAAAGATGGCGTGTATGCGTTGGAATTATTCCATGGTCCGACTTTAGCGTTTAAAGACTTTGGTGGCCGTTTTATGGCGCAATCATTGGCGGCTGTCTCTTTACCAAAAGAAGGGGCAGATAAAAATCAAAAAATAACGATCTTAACCGCTACATCTGGTGATACTGGGGCTGCGGTTGCTCATGCTTTTTATGGCATGGAAAATATTAATGTGGTGATCTTATATCCAAAAGGAAAGATCAGTCCGCTGCAAGAAAAGTTGTTTTGTACTTTAGGTGGAAACATTCACACGGTTGCCATTGACGGTGATTTTGATGCTTGTCAGGCACTAGTAAAACAAGCATTCGATGATCAGCCTTTACGTGAAGAAATTGGTTTGAATTCGGCGAACTCTATTAATATTAGTCGCTTAATGGCGCAGATCTGTTATTACTTTGAAGCTGCATCTCAAATGAGCAAAACGGAACGTGAAAACTTAGTTATTTCGGTACCAAGCGGTAACTTTGGTAATTTAACGGCAGGCTTATTGGCTAAAGCATTAGGCTTGCCTGTTAAGCGTTTCATTGCTGCGACGAATGCTAATGATACCGTGCCGCGTTATCTTGAAACGGGGAAATGGGATCCAAAACCAACGATTGCGACTACCTCAAATGCAATGGATGTGAGCCAACCGAATAACTGGCCACGTATTGAAGAGTTGTGCCGTATTAAAGGTTGGGGTTTAGATACGTTAGGTAAAGGAATGGTAACGGATACGCAAAGCGCAGAATCAGTAGTTGAATTAAATCAACTTGGTTACCTGTGCGAGCCACATGGCGCGATTGCCTACCGCGTGCTAACGGAACAGTTGCAACAAGGTGAGACCGGGTTATTCTTATGCACTGCACATCCAGCTAAGTTTAAAGAAGTGGTGGATGAGATCCTAGGTACTGATATTGATGTGCCTGCACCACTTGCAAAGCATGGTGCAATGGAATTGTTATCAGAAGATTTAGCTGCCAATTTTGATCTATTGAAAGTGGTATTAAGAAGAGTACAAGCTTAGGTTTGTTAAGAGAGTTTAGGTTTTAAGATAGATTAGGTTTGTTGAGAGGAAATGTTAGTCTCTAGTAATGAACAATAAAAAGGTGCTCAATGTGAGCACCTTTTTTGATTTTTAGAGGTTAGAAACTAATATCCTAGCAATGAAAACTTACATGCTTTCTGTAAAAGTACGAGCGATAACGTCTTGTTGTTGTTCTGTCGTCAGAGAGTTGAAACGAACCGCATAACCAGAAACACGAATCGTTAATTGTGGATAGTTCTCTGGGTGAGCAACTGCATCTTCAAGAGTTTCACGAGAAAGTACGTTCACATTTAGGTGTTGACCACCTTCCACGCGTGGTGCCGATTCAATTGCAACTTCACGGTATTCGATTTCGCCTAGTGTCTCAGTTGCAACTATTTGGTCAGCTGTAAAACCTGCTTCTGCAGCCACACAACGAGCTTCATTCTTCTCGTTGTCTAACAGCCAGATTGAATTGATTAATTTATCGTTTTTTGCTTTAGTAATTTGAATGCCTTTGATCATGCGATCTCCTTTGCCACTTTCGTGTAATGAATAAAAGCCTTTATATGTCAGTCGACTTGATGGCGATATTATATGCATATTAACTAAAGGGTTAATATTGATACAGGTCAATAAATTACGAAGTTTATTTCGATTACTGATACGGCTGCTTGTTGTAAATAAAGCCTGATTTAACAATGGTTGGAGCTATTTTTTAAAGATTTAAATAAAGTTAAGATTGGTTTGTGTGGCTTTACAGCACGTTGATTTGGTACTTTATGTCGATTTAATTTTAGGGGACGCCAAACTGAATGTGTTTGAGTGAATTTAATTATAATAATGGTGATGAAATGAATTGGGCAACAATAATAAGGCAACAACAATCGCTACCTTACTTTCAGCAACTACTCACGTTTTTGGCGGAACAAAGATCAAATCACAATATTGCGATCTTCCCACCTCAAGATCAGGTGTTTAGTGCTTTTGACTTCACACCATTTGAGCAGGTTAAAGTGGTTATTCTTGGGCAAGATCCTTACCACGGTCTGAATCAAGCGCATGGTTTGGCTTTTTCTGTACTGCCTAACGTTAAAACGCCGCCGTCATTAGCGAATATTTATAAGGAACTAGCCCAGGATATTGATGGTTTTATTACGCCTAAACATGGTTATTTAGAACGTTGGGCCAAGCAGGGAGTTTTACTGCTTAATACCGTGTTAACGGTTGAACAAGGTAAGGCACATTCTCATGCAAAGTCGGGGTGGGAAACGTTTACTGATCATATTATTGAACAAATTAATCAAGATCTATCAGGCGTTATTTTCCTATTATGGGGAGCACATGCGCAAAAGAAAGGTTCTAAAATTGATACTAATAAACATTTCGTGTTGTCGGCGCCGCATCCTTCTCCACTATCGGCACATCGTGGTTTTTTAGGTTGTCAGCATTTTTCTCAAACGAATCAGCTGCTTGATTCATTGAACAAAGCCCCAATTGACTGGTCATTACCGATGGAACCGTGCTGATTTCTGATTTGTTTTTAGATTAGTTGTTTAGCGTTTTAGGGGATTTATTGATCGGTGATAAGTGTGAGGGCTTAAATGGGTCTATAGTAAAGAGATGATTGAAAAATGTACAAGGAGATGGTTATGTTAAGCGATATCGTAAGTCGAGAGCACAGCTATATGGTGCGGTTGTTAGTCATTTTAGATGATATTCTTCATAATTTAAAATCAGAAGAACCCGTTGACTATAAAGTGGTAGCGGAAATTATCCATTATCTTCAGCGGCATTCCGAACAAACTCATCACCCTAAAGAAGATATTATTTATCACTATTATTTAGAGCATTATGGTGAAAGTGAAAAAATTGCTAATTTAGCTTTGGCCCATTCTGAATTAGCGCAAGTAACACGAGAGTTTTCTGACTTAGTTGAAATGGTAAATAATGATGCAGTGGTACCTAATGATGTGTGTTATCAGGCTTTAGCGCATTTTATCCATCAGCAAAAAAAGCATCTTGATTTTGAAGAACGTGAAATTTTACCTCAATTAAAAAAAATGTTTACCGCTCAAGACTGGCAGCAAGTTGAAAAGCTATGGGGGGAGGAGGATAAAGACCCATTATTTGGGTCGGACATCGAAAATGATTACGCCAAATTACAGGCGTTGATATCGCAGTAGATGCTCGGATTTTCTTCAAAAAATAGGCACGATGGGCGCCTATTTTTGATAAGTAAATATATCAAATGTTAATAGTGAAAAAGTTAACGTTAAATTTGGATGTCAGAAAGTTTATATTCACGCGTAAAATCCAACTCCATTAACTCTTTTTGGAGTAACCGCCTGTCTTGAATCGCTTCTATTTCTCTCCATTTTCGTTTGGTCGCTTTTGCTCTGGTTGAGCGATATTGGTCAGTTTCCATGTTCATTATTTCATCTAATTGAAAGCTTTCCATAATACGATCCCTCTCTACTATAATTTTCTAAGCAAAGCACAGATTGCACTTTTCTTAGAGGTCATTGATATCACACTTTTTCAAAGGTTAACTTTGAACTATTTCTCATTTATTTCGAAATAATGAAACTTTTATATCATTTTGCAATGCTCATCAAAGTTTTAATATTTTTGATTAAGAATCGGTTATTTACTTTTCTGTACATAAAAAAATAGCATCTAGTTTTCCTGGGAGTGTTAATGGATCATTGCTTTATTTTGCATGAGGTAATTGGATGTTTCGGGGGAGAGTTTTGATTTTGGAGTGAAAATATTTTTTAGGAAGTTTAGTTCGCTAAATACCTTGTTTCAGTTAGTGTTTTTTGGATGAGTTCAATTTGTTTTTTCTATATAGCTAATATTTAAATCGGGCTGACATCAGATTTAAATACTATAAATATGACATTTTACTGATTTAATATATCGAATATTTAACACTAAATGGTTAAATAATGCATAGTTATGAGATAAAACTCATATTGATTTTTGAGGCTGAAGGCTGCATTATCCTGCCGGTCGGAATATTTGATGGGCACTAAGAAATGAAAAGTGTCAGTGTTTTGCTTTTCTCTACGACTCTAAAGCTGGCTTTTATAGAAACTTAAAATAGTTGAAGTCGCCGCTTAACTTAGAGGGGATAGAAAAGATAAAACATAAGGAACCTGCCAGGTTATGGCGGGTGTGAATGTTATCATAATAATATATGAGGTTTACGTGACGGATCTACTCGCGTTGTTAAACGATCTACTTTGGGGATCGATTTTAGTTTATTTATTGGTTGGGGTTGGTATCTTTTTTACATTACGCCTTGGTTTTATTCAATTCCGCCATTTTGGTCATATGTTTTCGGTATTAAAAAATAGCCGTAAAGCAGATGTTTCTGGCATTTCATCGTTTCAAGCTTTCTGTACTAGTCTTGCGGCACGTGTTGGCACAGGGAACATGGCGGGTGTTGCTGTTGCGTTAACGGTTGGTGGCCCTGGTGCTATTTTTTGGATGTGGTTAATTGCAATGCTAGGCATGGCGACGGCATTTGCAGAAAGTACATTAGCTCAACTGTATAAAATGCGTGGTGATGACGGCATTTATTGTGGCGGTCCTGCGTATTACATGGAGAAAGGTCTAGGGATGCGTTGGATGGGGATTTTATTCGCCATCTTCCTCATTATTGCTTTCGGTTTAGTTTTCAATGCAGTGCAGTCAAACTCGATTGCTGATGCTATGCATACCGCTTTCAATTGGAATAAAGCCATGGTCGGTGGCGTTTTAGTCGTGCTGTCTGGATTTGTTATTTTTGGCGGTATTCGTAAAATTGCTCGTACCGCTGAAATTCTTGTTCCTATTATGGCTATTTTCTACTTAATTTTAGCTGTGATCGTTATTGCAATGAATTTAGACCGAGTTCCTGGTGCGCTAGAGCTTATCTTTAAGAGCGCATTTGGCCTACAAGAAGCCGCGGCTGGTGGTGTCGGTTATGCGGTCATGAATGCAGTTAAAACGGGTGTGGCTCGTGGTTTGTTCTCCAATGAAGCGGGTATGGGTTCTGCGCCAAATGCGGCAGCAGCGGCAACGCCTTATCCACCACACCCAGCATCACAGGGCTATGTACAAATGCTAGGTGTGTTTGTGGATACGATTGTGATCTGTACGGCGACGGTATCTATTATTTTATTATCAGGTGAATATGTTCCTCATAGCGAAGTAACCGGTATCATCCTGACTCAAAATGCATTGAGCTCTCAAGTCGGTGAATGGGGTAAAGTGTTTGTTGCGATTGCTATTTTCTTCTTTGCATTCACCTCAATCATTGCTAACTACTCTTACGCAGAAGGTAACATTATGTTTATCTTCAAAAAGTCACGTCATGCTAAGAATATCTTTCGTGTGATTGTCTTGGCGATGGTAATGTTTGGCTCTTTAGCCACGCTTCCAACCGTTTGGGCTTTGGCAGATGCATCGATGGGGTTAATGGCGATGGTTAACTTAGTCGCTATTATATTGCTTTCTGGTATCGTTATTAAACTTGCGAAAGATTATAATAAGCAATTAGATGAAGGTAAATTACCCACTTTTAAAGCGGATGATTTCCCCGAGTTGATGTCACAAATCGAACCCGGTGTATGGGGGAAAGAAGAGAATAAATAATCTCTTGCTTGTGTTATTGAATCTTATTGCAGTAATAGAAAAAACCGTACAGTGATGTGCGGTTTTTTTTGTTATATTGAATATTAATCTTCTCAATGAACGGATGAATTATGTTGATTTTGGTTTCCCCTGCAAAGACATTGGATTATGACTCACCACTGAGCACTCAAAACCATACTCTGCCAGAGTTTGTTGAGCATTCGGCAGAATTGATTGATGTGTGCCGTAAGCTTACGCCTAACGACATTTCAAGCTTAATGAAGGTTAGTGACAAAATTGCAGGTTTGAATGTGGCTCGTTTTGAGCAATGGCGACCAACCTTTGATTTCGATAATGCTCGCCAAGCTATTTTTGCTTTTAAAGGTGATGTGTATACCGGTTTGGATGCTGAGAGTCTTTCAGATACCAACCTTGAATTTGCACAATCACATTTGCGTATGTTGTCTGGTTTATATGGTCTCTTAAAGCCTTTGGATTTAATGCAACCTTATCGGCTTGAAATGGGGACTCGTCTTGCGAATGGGCGTGGAACTAATTTGTATCAATTCTGGGGCGATATTATTACTGATGCAGTTAATCAAGCATTGGCCGCTCAAGGTGATTCTACAGTGATTAACTTAGCGTCGAATGAATATTTTAAAGCAGTGAAACCGAAGAAGGTCGACGGAACTATCATTACTCCGGTGTTTAAAGATTGTAAAAATGGCACTTATAAAGTGATCAGTTTTTATGCTAAAAAAGCTCGCGGTATGATGGCGCGCTATATTATTGAAAATGAAGTGAACACTCTGGAGCAATTGAAACAGTTTGATATTTCGGGATATTATTTTGTGAAAGCTGAATCAACGGCAACAGAATTAGTTTTCAAACGAGAAGAGCAGAAGTAGTTGATGCCCATCTTACTTTAAGCTTCAATCACTTTTGGTATATGTCACTTTAGTGAGCAAAATAGCCATTAAAAAAGGGAGCAAATATAGGCTCCCTTTTTAGATTTTCCTCTAAGCTATATTTCAGCTTAAGCTTTCTTTTTCTTCTTTACTGGCGTCTTTTTCTTCGCGGCAGCAGCAGCTTTGACTTTTTTCTTGTTTTTCTTTTTCAGGGCCGGTTTTTTGTGTTCTGGACGCATATCTTTAATATAACGTTCTTTTATTTCTTCTTTGATATAACGCATGACACGCTCAATCATCTCTTGGTCGTGGGCAGCTACAATTGAAATCGCATTACCTTTTTTACCTGCTCGAGCAGTACGTCCGATACGATGTAAATAGACATCGGCGGTACGAGGCATATCGTAGTTAATGACATGGCTAACATCTGGTAAATCGATACCTCGAGCGGCAATATCCGTGGCGATGAGGATATTGACTTCCCCTTCACGAAAACGAGTAATCGCGTTGTTTCGACGATCTTGAGGCATTTCGCCTTGTATCCATGAGCAAATAATCTGGGCACTTTCTAATTGTCCACGCAGCGCAGCAAGGCGCTCACGGGTATTAACAAAAATAATGGTGCGTTCAGCTTGCTCAGTCAAAATATGCTTGAGTAATGATAATTTATGGATAGAGGAATCAGCGCGATGATACCACTGAGTGATTTTCTTACGCTCGCGACGTGAAGGATCAGCTTCAAGTCTGACTGGATCTTTAAGAAGATCGGCCGTGAACCCTTCAACGCCTTTACCTTCAAGTGTGGCTGAGAATAAAAGGGTTTGTTTACGCCAGCGACATTCAGCCGATAAGCGATCCACGACAGGGCCAAAACCCATATCCAACATACGGTCGGCTTCATCCAGGATTAACCATTCAATCGCACGACAATCGAAGCGTTCTGCTTCAATGTATTCCATCAAACGACCTGGTGTTGCGACTACGATATCTTGTGTCGTGGCCAGAATATCAGCGTGATCTTGATACATGACTCCACCGGTAATGGTGAAGACATTTAAGCTAGTATTTTTCGCTAATGCACGAGCTTGATCAGCGACCTGCATTGCGAGTTCGCGAGTCGGCGTTAAGATTAATACACGAGCAGGGCCGGCACGTTTACGAGGGAAGTCTTGTAAAAATTGTAATGCGGGTAGAACAAATGCCGCTGTTTTACCCGTACCGGTTGGTGCTGAAGCAAGAATGTCCTTACCATCAAGTGCTTGTGGAATAGCTTCAGATTGAATTTGAGTTGGACGCTCGAACCCCATATCTTCAATAGCAGAAATAAGGTTTTGGTCTAGTTCGAGTTCAGCAAAAGTTCTGATCACGTATATTCTCCAGCAAGCGTGTGGTTATGGATGTTACCACTCGCAATAAATAGGGATGGTAAAACGGTCGCGCATTATATACCCAAAGAGTTAAAAGTTACATCTTTAAGTAAAAGGCTTGAGTGAGAGCGATAAACGCCTCGCTGTATTGAGTATCTTGATGTATCACCAGCTCATTCGACTCCGTTTTGATAGGGGTAAGCGTTAATTCCAATAATAGTCGATAGCTAGTTTTTTTAGACGTGGTATGAACATGACATAAGCGACTTAAAAACCAACCTTGAGATAGTGCTAATTCAATAAAAGCAGTCCCTTCCACTTTCGGTAAGATAAAACTGGCTTTACCTTCTTTCGTCAGGTTTTTTTTGCATGCAGTTAATAATGCCTGATGAGATAAAGTCAGAGTATGACGAGCTTGGGCACGTGCGTGATCTAAGGCGATTTCTCCAGAGGTAAAATAAGGCGGGTTACAAATAATACGATCAAAGCCTTTTTCAAATGTAGTTTCGGTAATATTACTTTGTTGAACTTGTATTCTATTCGCCCAAGGACTGTGTGTGACATTATATCGCGCGGCTTGAGCTGCACCTTCATCAATATCGATGGCGTGTATTTGGCTTTGGCTACTTCGCTGCGCGCACATTAAGGCTAATAAACCGGTTCCCGTTCCAATATCGAGAATCTGATGTTCATTCTGTAATTGTGCCCAAGCTCCGAGCAGCACACCATCGGTACTGACCGCCATACCCGAGTCACCTCTGAATATTGAAAATTGCTTGAAAGTAAATATCTTTGTTTTATTGGTCATATCAATACTTAGAACTTAATTAGCTGTATGTGCTATTTGTTGGTTGTTTGTTGGTTTTTTATCTTGTCTTGTGTATTTAAATTATCATAAATGTTAAGTTTTTTACTCTGCTTAAGTGGCTTTAATGTGGAATTTAAAACTGAATTATAGTTGTGAACTTGTTATATAGTTGTGTTTTTTGTCGAAAGGTTGCGGATTATCTGTGTTTTCGTCATTATCTTGCCCCTATTGTAACGGGTGGGGTTGTTATACTTTCAAGCACACCTTTGGATCCATTTTTATTATTAAGGGTTTATTTTGAACCAAAAGTTAAAAATAACCGATATTGTTGCCTTAGGCTTTATGTTATTTGCATTCTTTTTAGGTGCAGGGAATATTATCTTTCCGCCACGAGCAGGCCAACTTGCTGGTGATGAGCTTATTCCAACTATGCTTGGTTTTTTAAGTACAGCGGTTGGATTGCCTTTATTAGGGATTATTGCTATTGCCGTTGTAGGTGGTGGCTGGGATAAGCTGACGCAAGACTTACCGAAAAAGACTGCAACCATTGTCGCGGTGCTGTTCTTTATTATTATTGGGCCTGCGTTTGCCGCACCTCGTACTGGTTTGGTCGCTTATGAAATGGGTATTAAACCATTTTTAGATAATCCGTCACAAATGCAATTAACCTTCTTTTCTATCGTATTTTTTGTGGTAGCCATTTCTTTTGCTTGGTCACAAGGTAAGTTGCTTGATGTGATTGGTAAGGTGCTAACACCGGTTTTATTTATTGGTTTAGCCATTTTATCTGTGATGGTATTTTTGAATCCACAAGGTGACGTCTTAGCCGCTCAAGCTAACTATATTCAGCAGCCCTTTAGTACCGGTTTTCTTGATGGTTATAACACCATGGATACCTTTGCTTCTTTAATGTTTGGTACTTTGATAATTGAAGCACTGCGCAGTAAGAATATTACTGAAAAGTCTGCGGTAACGAAATACGTTATTTATGCTGCATTTATTGCCGCGACAGGTTTGGCTTTGGTGTATATCTCATTGTTCTATTTAGGGGCAACGAGTAACTCTATTGCTTCTGGTTTAGATAATGGTGGGGCGATCCTGAGTATTTATGTACAAGCATTATTTGGCACTGAGGGGCAGTTTGTTTTATCAACCATTGTATTGTTAGCGTGTTTAACGACATCAATTGGCTTGATTTCTGCTTGTGCCGATTACTTTAGTTCATTAACGCCGGTAAGCTATAAAGTTTGGGTTGTGATTGTAGGTTCGGCTTGTGCATTAGTGGCGAATGTTGGGTTATCACAGTTGATCACATTATCTGTGCCGGTATTGTTCGCATTATATCCGGTAGCGATTGCGATTGTTTTCTTAACATTAGTTCGTTTTCGTTTGCCTAATCGCCCATTAGCATATCGAGTTGTGGTATTGATCTCGTTACTCTTTGCCTTAATTGATGCAGGTAAAGTGATAGGTATTGATATGTCAGCTTTGAATTTCTTGCCACTATTTGATTATGGTATGGCGTGGATGTTGCCGACTTTGGTTGCTATCTTTTTTATGTTGATTGTTCCCAAAAAAGTGAACGTTCAAGAAGACGAAGTATCAATTAATAGTGACATCGAAGTGGTTTGAAAACACAAATAATGCGGTGATTTATTTTCGCGTATAAAATTTAATATTTTAAAAAAGGCTTAATATTCAAATGTTAAGCCTTTTCATTAGGTGTTTAGACGCAAGAAACTTATAAGCTGTCGTGGTATTCAATCAGTATTTGTTCGCACCAAGTGGCTAAACGATCATCTGTAAGTTCGTATTGAGAATCTTCATCTAATGCTAAACCGACAAAGAATTGTTTATCTTCGGTTAACGCCTTAGATTGTTCAAATTGATACCCTTCATTTGGCCAGTACCCTAAAAACTGGCAACCAGTGGCTTGTAATTCATCATGCAGTAATCCCATCGCATCTAAAAACCATTCGCCATAGCCTTCTTGATCACCGAGCCCAAATAAAGCGATATGCTTGTTACTTAATGTTAGTCCATCAAGTTGTTGCCACACCGCATTCCAGTCTTCCTGAATTTCACCAAAGTCCCATGTTGAGATGCCAAGAAGAAGGAAATCATAATCTTGTAAGGTCGAGACGGGGGTGTCTTTGATGTTGTAAATATCAACTAAATCCTCACCCATGATGGCGCGGATTTTTTCAGAAACCATTTCGGTGTAACAAGTGCTGGAGCCATAGAATAGACCAATTTTCATAAATAAATCTTTGCAAGTAATGAATGAGGTGAACAAGTATTCTAGCAAATATCAAATCAAAAAGGGTGGTAATTCCCGATCGGCTGCCGTAATCTCGCTTGCATAAGTAAAAGTCATTTATGAGGTTGTTCGTGGGGGGAAAACAAGCGGGTTCAAAGGCACACACTGAGTTAATTTTAGTTGAACGTTTTTTAGATGCGATTTGGCTAGAAAAAGGGTTATCTGAAAATACCTTACAGTCTTATCGTCACGACTTAGATCGTTTGGTTGGTTGGATGATGGATTCATCACTGACTTGGCTGACAATCCAGCATCTTGACCTTCAAACCTATCAAGCTTGGTTAGTTGATAAAGACTATAAGCAAACGACTCGCGCTAGAATGCTTTCAGCTATCCGTCGATTTTTTCAATATTTAACTCGTGAGAAGGTCCGTGAAGATGATCCTAGTGCATTATTACTAATGCCAAAACTACCCAAGCGTTTACCTAAAGATTTATCAGAACAACAAATTAATGATCTTTTAATGGCACCTATTGTTGAAGACCCGATTGAGTTACGTGATAAAGCCATGCTGGAATTATTGTATGCTACGGGGTTACGTGTAACGGAATTAATTAGCCTGACAATGGAAAACATGAACTTACGTCAAGGCGTGGTGAGAGTCATTGGGAAGGGGGGAAAAGAGCGGTTAGTTCCTCTTGGAGAAAATGCGATTGAATGGATTGAAACGTTCCTAGAGCAAGGTCGACCAGCATTGTTAGGGGAAAAAAGCTCTGATGTGGTTTTTCCGAGTAAACGAGCCAGACAAATGACGCGGCAAACCTTTTGGCATCGAATCAAATTTTATGCTGTTCATGCTGGGATTGATACGGAAGCTTTATCACCTCACGTATTACGACATGCTTTTGCTACGCATTTATTGAATCATGGCGCGGATCTTAGAGTGGTACAAATGCTGTTGGGTCATAGTGACTTATCGACCACACAAATTTATACTCATGTTGCCACTGAGCGATTGAAGCAAATCCATCAAGAGCATCATCCACGCGCTTAATTTTTTATTCTAATGTTCTACTTCAAATTGGTAAGGTGAATCATGCGTTATTCAGTTTTTATTCGTCACGGTTGTATAGCATTGCTTGCTTGTGTTTCATTTATGACGCAAGCCGCTGATAATCAATCCGTTGATAACACAATAAACAAGCAAGAAATAACTTCACGTTTTAGCAAATTAGGTTTAAATACAACGGAGATTCAAGCCTCTCCCATTGCGGGGCTTGCTGAAGTCACGACTAATCAAGGTGTTTTTTATGTTACCGCCAATGGGGATTACTTCCTGCAAGGTAAGCTGTACGGATTAGATCAGGAAGGTAACTTTACGGACTTAATGGCGAAGAAATACGCCAAAATGGTCGAGAAGTTTTCTGGTGATATGATTGTGTATCCGGCCAAAAATGAGAAGTATGTCGTAACTGTTTTTACCGATATTACTTGCGGTTATTGCGTAAAATTGCACAAAGATATGCAAGGTTATAATGATTTAGGCATTACTGTGCGTTATATGGCTTATCCACGCCAAGGACCGAGAGGCGACGTTGCCGCTAGCATGGCAAAAGTATGGTGTGCCGATGATAAAAAATCTGCTCTGGATGCGGTTAAATTAAATCGTCGTTTTGATTTTGATAGTAAAAATTTAGCGACCTGTCAGAAAATAATTGAAGAACAATATGCCTTTGGTGCATTAGTGGGTATTAGCGGTACGCCTGCTATTTTGCTTCCTAATGGCCAGTTAGTGGGTGGTTATTTGCCACCAACCGAATTAATTAAAACATTGGAGTCTATGAGATAATGGATAAATTAAGCAATCAAGAACAACCAACAGCGATGACTTTTTTTGCTCGCTTTGAGGCTGATATTTTGTCGGGTAAGAAAACGATTACTATTCGAGATGAAGCTGAGAGTCATTATGTCCCTAATAGTGTGGTGACGGTTTCAACCTTAGAGCAGGGCCGTGTTTTCTGCCAGCTTCAGATTGATTCGGTGGAGTCGATTTCATTTTCCAACCTAAATGAATTTCATGCGCAGCAAGAGAATATGACGCTTGATGAATTAAAAACCGTGATTTCTGAGATTTATCCAGATCTTGACGCTTTATATGTCATTCATTATCACTTAGTTTCCCCTCAATAAAGAACGCTATTATTTATGACCGCTATTACCCGACGCCCAGATGTTGATGTCGCATTATTACCCGATACTATACCCGCGTTGCTTCGACGCCTTTATTTGAATCGTAATATTACCGATGCGACACAATTAGAAAAAGGGGCGAAAGGGCTGCACTCTTATCTGTCATTGCATGGTATTACGCGCGCAGTTGAGCTGTTATTTGAGGCAATTAAAACCAATCAACGAATTATTGTCGTTGGGGATTTTGACGCAGATGGTGCTACCAGTTCCGCATTATCGGTATTAGCAATCCGTATGCTAGGCAGCAATAACGTGGATTACTTAGTTCCTAATCGATTTGAAGATGGTTATGGATTAAGCCCTGAAGTGGTTGATCAAGCGATTGAACTGGGCGCGCAAGTGATCATGACAGTGGATAATGGTGTTTCCTCAATTGATGGTGTTGCTTATGCCAAGCAGCAAGGTTTAAAAGTGATTGTGACCGATCACCATTTGCCGGGACACCAATTACCCAATGCGGATGCCATGGTCAATCCTAATCTGCAAGAGTGTTCATTTCCGTCTAAAGCCTTAGCGGGGGTTGGGGTAGCTTTTTATCTTATGTTGGCGCTGCGAGCACAAATGCGTCAACAAAATTGGTTTGCTGCGCAGAATATTGCTGAGCCAAACTTAGCAGAGTTGCTTGATCTCGTCGCACTTGGAACGGTGGCCGATGTGGTGGCTTTAGATGAAAACAACCGAATTTTAGTGCATCAAGGTTTGCAACGTATTCGCGCCGGTAAAGCTCGCCCGGGTATTCAAGCACTTATTGAAGTGGCAAAGCGAGATGCAAAAAAATTAGTCGCCTCCGATTTTGGCTTTGCATTGGGTCCAAGGCTCAATGCTGCCGGCCGTTTAGAAGATATGTCGTATGGGGTTGAATTACTGCTTTGTAACAACATTCATGCTGCAAGAAGAATGGCCAGTGAACTTGATGGTTTAAATCAAATGCGCCGTGAGATTGAGCAAGGCATGAAGCAAGAAGCGATGGCATTTTGTGAACGATTACTTAATGGTAAAGATTGCTTAGCTAAAGACAGTCAATTGCCGTACGGGGTGACTTTATATCAAGCCGATTGGCATCAAGGTGTGATAGGTATTTTAGCCTCACGGATTAAAGATGAATTTTATCGACCAGTCATTGCATTTGCTGACGGCGGCGAAGATAACCAAGGTATTGCGGTCATAAAAGGATCTTGTCGTTCCATTGCTGGTTTACATATGCGCGATGTATTGGATCGAATTGATACTCAAAACCCTGGTGTGATCATTAAATTTGGTGGTCATGCGATGGCCGCTGGCCTAACGATTCAACTCGACCAATACCAACACTTTAGCCAATTATTTGATCAAGCCGTTCGCGCCGAGTTGGATGAATCTGACCTTAAAGGGGTTATTTTATCCGATGGCGAATTGTCTCCAGAAGAATTTTCCATGCAGACAGCTGAAGTATTACGAGCTGGTGGACCTTGGGGACAAGCCTTTCCTGAACCTGTGTTTGATGGTGAGTTTAAGTTGCTTCATCAAAAACTGGTGGGTGAGAAGCATTTAAAAATGATGTTAGAACCTATTTTTTCAAATCAAGAAGGTCAAGACAATCGCACCAATATTATGCTTGATGCCATCGCTTTTAATATTGATTTACGCCGCTGGCCGGATGCTTCCGTTAAAACGGTCCATTTAGCGTATAAGCTCGATATTAATGAGTTTAGGGGCAACCAATCGTTGCAATTAATGGTGGATCATTTAGAGGCTAAATAGTGATCTGAAAACGCTGTGATATTCAAGCATATTTAGGTAGAATCGTCGGGTTAAAATAAACCCATTTCTCCAAATTAGCGATGAGCCAAAATGTTTGAAATCAATCCTATCAAAAATCGCCTTCAAGACGTTGCCGAGCGCACAAACGTTTTGAGGGGGTATCTTTGACTATGATGCTAAGAAAGAGCGTCTAGAAGAAGTTAACGCAGAACTTGAACAACCCGATGTTTGGAATGAACCTGAACGTGCACAAGCCCTTGGTAAAGAACGCGCTTCATTAGAAGCGGTGGTCGAAACCATTGATCTTCTTGAGCAAGGTGGTGAAGATGTCGAAGGTTTATTGGAACTGGCGGTTGAAGAAGAAGACCAAGAAACTTTCGATGAAATTGAACCTGAACTCGCTGAGCTTGAAGGCAAACTGGCTAAGCTTGAGTTCCGTCGTATGTTTTCGGGCGATCATGATCCATCGGATTGCTACATTGATTTGCAATCAGGCTCTGGCGGCACTGAGGCTCAAGATTGGACGTCAATGATGTTGCGTATGTATTTACGCTGGGCTGAATCTAAAGGCTTTAAAACTGAAATCATTGAAGTATCAGACGGAGATGTAGCCGGTCTTAAAGGGGCGACAGTGCGAGTGAGTGGCGAATACGCTTATGGCTGGCTGCGTACCGAAACAGGTGTTCACCGTTTAGTACGTAAATCTCCATTTGATTCCGGTGGTCGTCGTCATACTTCATTTGCCTCTGCGTTTATTTATCCAGAGATTGATGACAATATTCAAATCGATATTAATCCATCGGATCTGCGTATTGATGTGTACCGTGCTTCGGGCGCGGGTGGGCAACATGTGAACACCACCGAATCTGCGGTGCGTATTACTCACGTTCCAACCAATATTGTGGTGCAATGTCAAAATGATCGTTCTCAGCATAAGAACAAAGATCAAGCAATGAAACAATTGCGCGCTAAGTTATTTGAGTATGAACTGCAAAAGCAAAATGCAGAAAAACAAGCCAGTGAAGATTCGAAATCAGACATCGGTTGGGGCAGTCAAATTCGCTCTTATGTGTTAGATGATTCTCGGATTAAAGATTTACGTACTGGCATCGAAAATCGTAATACTCAAGCAGTATTAGATGGCGATTTAGACAAATTTATTGAAGCAAGTTTGAAGTCAGGTTTGTAGTTGAAACCAGAAACTTGCAGAAAATAGCAAAATAACTTTCGAAAGAAGAAACCAATTTACTAATTTAAGGGCACCTGATGACTGAATCAAATAGCCAAAATCAAATCGATGCAGTAGAAGAAAATAAATTGATCGCTGAGCGTCGTGCAAAGCTCGATCATATTCGTCAAAACTGTAAAGCCAATGGACACCCAAATGATTTTCGCCGTGAGCATTTAGCGGCTGATCTTCAAGCTGAATTCGGTGAGCAGGGTAAAGAAGAATTAGAAACTCTAAACCATGTGGTTGCCATTGCTGGTCGTATTATGGCAAAACGTGGCCCATTCCTTGTTATCCAAGAAGTGTCTGGTCGTATTCAAGCGTATGCGTCAAAAGATGTTCAAAAAGCCTTAAAAGAGCAATATCAAGGTTTGGATATTGGCGACATTATTGGCGTGAAAGGTGCACTGCATAAATCAGGTAAAGGCGATCTTTACGTGAATATGGAAAGCTACGAATTGCTGACTAAAGCGCTTCGTCCATTACCTGAAAAATTCCACGGTTTAACCGATCAAGAAACGCGTTACCGTCAGCGTTATGTTGATTTGATCGTGAATGAAGATTCACGCAATGCCTTTATTATCCGTTCTAAATTAGTGATGGCTATTCGTAACTTCATGTCTAAGAAAGCGTTCTTAGAAGTAGAAACACCAATGATGCATGTGATCCCTGGTGGTGCAACGGCTCGTCCATTTATTACTCACCATAATGCATTAGATATTGATATGTACTTGCGTGTTGCGCCAGAGCTTTACTTGAAGCGTTTAGTGGTGGGGGGGTTTGACCGAGTATTTGAGATTAATCGTAACTTCCGTAATGAAGGTTTATCGCCACGTCATAATCCAGAATTTACCATGATGGAATTCTATATGGCGTACGCCGATTATAACGATCTGATGGATCTTACCGAAGATATGCTGAGCACGGTTGCGGTGGAAGTGTTAGGTGAAACTTCTATGCCATACGGTGAAGAACGTGTTGAGTTTGGTGGTAAATATGCACGTATGAGCATGATCGATGCGATTAAACAATACAATCCAGATCACGCCGATATTGCTAATCTAAATGAAGAAACGGTGAAAGATCGTGACTTTATGGTTAAGATCGCAAAATCTGTTCATGTTGATGTTGAAACTTTCTGGACTTGTGGTCAGTTACTTGAAGAGATCTTTGGTGAAACGGCTGAGCCACAATTGATTCAACCGACTTTCATTACTGGCTATCCAGCGGATATTTCTCCACTTGCACGTCGCAGTGATTCAAACTCGTTCTTTACTGACCGTTTTGAGTTCTTTATTGGTGGTCGTGAAGTGGCAAATGGATTCTCTGAGCTTAATGATGCAGAAGATCAAGATGCACGCTTTAAAGCACAAGTGGATGCGAAAGATGCAGGTGATGATGAAGCAATGTTTTATGATGCTGACTATATCAACGCATTAGAGCATGGCTTACCACCGACAGCAGGACAAGGGATTGGGATTGACCGTTTAGCGATGTTATTTACTAATACACATACTATTCGTGATGTTATTTTATTCCCAGCAATGCGCCCACAGCAATAAACTGTAATCTTAGATACTAACTGTTTGATCTATCAGTTATTTTATAAAACCCGCCTGATAGCGGGTTTTTTTGTACCTATAGATTATCATTTTCAAAATAGTGTTAATTCGCTGGATTAATAAGCGCTAATTTTTAAATTGTCGCATTATTGAGACAGGGAAACTTTTATTTATCGATATAGTAATACCTCTTATCATCAATATAAAATGCTGTTAGATGGTTGAATTACATACAAAGATAAAAGGGAAATACTTATGAACCGACAGTTTAAGATGAATCCTATGCCAGGTTCATTAATTGTCATTGGAGGAGTGCCTGAGTATCAGATTGTTTTAGTTCAGAGAGTTGTCGTTTATGCCCTTCGTGACCCTGTTTAGCTCCTCTCGGATTGCGACCACTAGGGCTTTGAGCTTTTTTCGTTCCGCTCGCTCTTTAGGCCCGTCGGACGAGGGGGATTTGGAAGAGTTAGCGCTGTTGATTTTTAGCTTGTCTTCATAATCGCGCAATTGCTCCCAAAGCTCGACGATCAAAGCGTTCGCTTCGTTGATGTCCGAGGCTATAGGCGGCGTAGATGAGAATTTGGATTTTTTCTTTGTCATGCCGTAAGCTTGAACGCTGAAAATGATCACTCAATAGTCAAAGTGGGATCAAGTGCTATTGGTCACGTTTTTTATGTCAATACGTTCCTGGTGAACGCTTAC
>NZ_VHKO01000015.1 GCF_015223435.1 Vibrio hibernica | reverse complement strand
CCAGACTGTGTCGATTCTGTTATTTGTGGGTTGAGTATTGACAGCCATGGCACGTCTGCCCAATTTCCTGCACCTGCACTCGCTTTAATTAAATAGTCAGTTGGAGATTGCAGCTTGTCTTCTATTGCTCTACTTAAATCTTGTCTTAGTAAAGTGGCTATCGGGTGACCTGTAAACGGCTCACTTTTAGCTTGTACCCAACCACCAGCTATTTCTATTAAAAGTTCTCTTAAACTCATATGATTCCTTTAAACCAAGACCACGAATTTTTGGTATTTCAATTCTATTTTTTTGTATTTGCATAATGTAAGGGTACTAGCTTTATTATGCCCAAACCATCCATTGTTTTCAGTGTTCTCGACACATTGCTGACCGCCCGATCAGTAAGTTTCGCCAATTCAGTTACTGATTGCGGCTGTTGCTCGGCGATCACCTTTAACAACTGCTGGTTTTCTTTAGACAGCACATTCGCCACCGATTTCAGCGAGTCGAACCAGATATCTCCGGGGTAATCAGGATCGGGGCCCTGCCCTTCAATTCCGACTGCACAGCACGATTTTTTCTTTTTATCATAACGTTACTTGCATTTATTTACTCAAATCACTCAAGCGTTTTAATAACGCTTTACGACTGCTATTGGTTGTAACAAAGCGCTTAAAGCTCTGCTTAAACGCCGGCACATCGGCTTTAAACTGATAGGCTTCAAACAGCTGATGCAGGTAGCGTGATGCCTCGTCATAGCCACTAGCGCAGGAGCGGTTCGCTTGCTCTTGTGCTTGCTGCCAGCAACGCTCTCGCTGATTGTAGATATCCGTCAAAGCCTTTTCTTTTTCCGCTTTTTCGATAGCTAATTTTTTTGCCAGTACCTCTGCTTGTTCTTGCTGTAATTGACTTTGCGCTTGTTCAATGTAAGGGATAATCAGGCCAGGGGTTAACCAATACTGATAGGTTTCGTCTTTATTGGCTGGTTCTTTTCTCGTCAGTGCCAAGGCTTGGTGTCGGGTTAACTGGCCTTGCTCAAACAGCGTGCGTAATAGCGTATCTTTCTCTGCTTCCGAGAGGTTGTGGAGCCAAGCATCAAATTGAAACTGGGTCTGTTTGGCTTGGTGACTAGGTTGTTCGTTTAGCACCATGGCGAGTGCTTTAACCAATGCTAAAGGAATATCATACTGCACCGCAAAGGCCTGCAACTCTTCACTGAAGCACTCAAAATCGAATTGAATTAAAGGTGTTTTCTCTAGTTCGTCATTACAATCAAGCGCTCTGAGCCACATAAAATAAACAAGACGCCAATTCCCTTGGATTAACTCGCTGCGTAAAGCAGCCAAATACTGGAAAAAGTCATCCGCTTGTTCATCGTCAAAATAGTCGTCATACTCCTCAAGGGAGAAAACCAGCAACTGCCACTCATCGTTTTGACGCACATAAAGCTCATCGCTTGAAAAGCCAAGTAATGCATCAGGAATAGTGCCCACAGGTAGCTTAATGTAAGCATCAATTGAGCCCCAATCTGCATAGTAAAAACCGATATCAAAATATTTTGACATCAGTTCAGAAGGCTCTGCCTTTAAGTCACTGTAGGTGTAATACACCTGAAAAGACGTTGCGCTAATCTCTGCACGGCTTGAAATGGCTCTAAGCTCTTGGCGCGCTTTAGCATCTAGAACGCCTTCCAGACGCTCGAATTGATAATATTGATATTCGCTCACGATGACCTTGCTATGTATTTAATCTGAATTGAAAAGTTTGTTTTAACAAAGGCTGTACCTAAACCTCTTTTACGACGAGTTAAGCGTTTACATAACGTGTTGACTCACTTACCGCAGGATACATGGACAAAATAATTTAAAAAGGGGTTAGCCTGTAACCGCCGCATGCATCAAAAATCATCGAATTCAAAAACGAATTTCATCAATGGTTGCACCTCTACGTTATTTGGGGTACGAAAATCATCGATATGCCTCATTGGCGCAACCGTCACAAAGCCCCAAAACTCCAAGAAGCGTTTAATAAGTCGCAATTCAACCATTGTGCCTAGCAACTCACTCGAAGACCTATACTCATCCTCTGGGCACCTCAAAAGTAAATCAGGGAATGCGATCATTACCTCTTCAATCAACTGCTTTGTATTGCCATGGTTTTGCAATCGCCACAGCATAAATAGCCAGAAGGTTCTTAAATCAACATCGTGCTCCCATCCATCTAGGTAGCCCCAATTATACTGAGAGGTTGCTGCTTCTAGCATAGGGATAAAGAATACTTGAATGCCATGTGTTAGATACTGCTTTTGAGCGGCTTTTTTAACATGATATCGGCCACTGCGGCGATAGATTATACCTGCAATCTCTGCTAGCACTCGGCTGTAATGTAGGGCATTAAACTTATCTTCGTTACTGCCTGCATATTCACTAATGCTGATGTGTCGTTCAAATTGAGAGACTGCAAATTCTGGCAATAACTCACTAGCCTGCTTAACAACTTTTGTCGGCAAGTTACCTTTGCTGGTGGCTTTAAACGAGCCACCGTTTTGCATGGCTTCATCTAATATCAATGCTAAGTAACGCATCACTGGGCTGGTTTTTAGATTATCTGGCGTGTGTATTAGTACCCCTTCCAAGTCACTGAATGACGAATATAACCAATTGCTCATTTGTGTTGGCGAAAGGCCACAGAAATCAGGATGAGGCCGATCATTAGCTGCCTTCATTTTTTGCTCTGCAACGATATTAAGCTCTTCTAAAGACAAGTTAGGGTTCATTGCAGCAACTTGCTCAATATCATCCAGCATAGATGCGTGTTGTTTAGAGATACTGTTCATGCAGCAACGTTTGTACTTTTTACCGCTGCCACAAGGGCAAGGTTCATTTCGACCTGGTTTCATACTTTATCTACTCGCCTATTTTCTTAATGCTACGTCATCTTAAACAAGCACAACCTCAAGTTAAGATCATCTCAATCTAAAAGTACCGCATTTTCTTGCTTGCGTTCTGCGAGTGTTTTTTCTATCGCTAATACGGTTGCCTTGCTGATCGCGTGTTGCTCGGCAAGCTGCCTAAACTGACTAATGGCCTCAACCACTTCTTGAATGCATTGCTGTGCTTCCTTCCAATTAGCAAAGCCTGCACTAGCCGCTAGCTTTTGCATTACTTTAAGTGGTGGCTCTTTTCCGTATCCGGAAAAGGCGGTTGCATGCTCATTAAAAGGGTGGGGGCTAAAGGTTACATCGTAAAATGGTGCGAGTTGCCAACTGCCATCATCGGCTTGTAAAAAGCCCCAGTTTTTACTGTGATCATCTTGGTTCGCGGCAAATAAGTTAAACATTGCGCGTCGAAATTGAAGCTGCCCAGCCGCTGGTGATTTACAAAGTTGACGACTGGCCTTAATTAGATCGCTGTAATCTAAGCTAGGGCTTCGAAAGTCCGCATCCAATAAGCCGCAAGCACTGTGCATATGTAAACGCCCAGCCTTATCCTGCGCGGGTAAATAATCGAAACGCTTTAACGCAAGCCATGCTTTAGCACCGCCACTCGCAGGTGCTTCAATTAGCTGCCATATGGGGGGCTGACATTTTGCCTGCTCAGCCATTTCTAAATAGACCGCTTCACACAAACCTTCTTCGTGGCCCAAAGCTAAGTTCTTTGAAGTAAACTTAACTAGCCAGGCTTCATCGCCAGGCTGTGCATAGGTGCGGCATTGCGTCGCGTCGCCAGAGGGCATAAAAATTTGCGCTTTAGGGCGAGCACCGCCGGAGCTGCCGACGGCTACCAAGGTTGCTAACACTTTTTGAGTGCTACCGTCTAAGTCATCAGATAGAGCTTGGTCAAACAATGTTTGGGCTTCAAGTCCTAGTGTTTCCAAATCAATATCTGAACGATTTTCTAATGAGAGCTCAGATACAGGGGTAAAAGACAATGCCCCCATTCCTTGCTGACCAACAAAAGCCAGCCTGTCCATTGCTGTTACTTGCGCAGGTAAAATACCTTGTTGGCGGAATACTCGATCTTGCAACAGCAAACCCCAACCATCGGGAAGACTATCGCCAAATACGCCGTGAATACCTTGGTGTGGTCCTTTCGGTGCTTGCTGTAATCGCACATCTCCCTGAAGAGTAAAAGGGGATAAATTGCCAAACCTGCTTAGATAAATTTCATCATACTGGAAGAAAACACCTTGGCGGTTTTGCGCTAATACACCCACAGATACAGTTTCGCCCGTTGTGAGAGTGCGTTCCACATTCAACTTTTGAATGGATTTAAAGCTCATCTTTAAGCACCTCTTCTATACTGGTCGGTAAAGCACTGCGGTCAGCCGTTGTTTGTGTCAGTTGATAAAGCCTGTCTAGTGAGTCCAAGGACTGCCACAAAAGCAGCAGCTGACGAAATGATATTTGTCCGGTGAGTTCAAACTTTTTTATGGTCGAAGCAGGTACACAACTACGCTGGGCCAGTGCCTCTCGCGATAGCTTCGCTTGTTTGCGTAAACCCCTCAGATGAGTAGCAAAAGCTTGGCTTACATCGGTATCATCTAAAAGTGAAAAGTTCATACGCAGCCTTAATGGATACAATAATATCCATTATAGTTATAACAAGTGAAAAATAGCCACTGATATATCCATTTAATGCATAGGTATAAATCGGTCATCTCAATGAAGTTCTTAAAAAGTCGGGGATTTAACAAGTAACCGTACCTTAAATTTTGGCATATTGTTGTCACTTCGTGCTTTGACAAAAACCGAGAAACCACTAATCAGAGCTACGCTATTAGAATGAGTATCTCGGTTTTTATTAACGATAGCCAAAACTACCACTAGCCGATAAACAACGAAGCTGGCACTCCAAAACGCGCTGATAGTGCCTTAATGTGGTTGAGCGTTAGAGCGCGCTTCCCGCTTAAGATCATCGATACCGTCGATTTGGCACCTATCTCTTCTTTGAAATCACTTAACGTCAGTTGGTGCTGATCGATGATAACTCTTAGCATGGCGATTCCTGGCTCAAGCTTATCAATAGCTTGATTAAACTCACTAAACTGCTCAGCTTCTTCTTCATACCTCTCAATCACCGGAAACATCAAGTCAATCACTGGCTGATGAGCGTCATAATCTTCGATAAGTACTTCCATCGTGGTAATCAGCTCTTGATATTGCTCAGGCGAAGAGATACCACTCACCCAAGGCATAACTTGGTTCAGTTGATTAGCGGCTTTGTCTAACACAGCGATATCTAACATAATGTTACCTCTTCAGTTTCTTTTCACGGTATTGCTTTGTAATACGGTCGTACTCGGCATGGCTGACAATATTCTTAATGAAGCATCGACCTCCTACAAATTCGATAAATGCAACAAGCCTTAAGTTGTTACCGCCAATATCAATCACCCACCACTTATCAACGTATTTAAAGTTGTCTAGTGACGGAAAGACTTTTCGTAGCTCATCTGGGCTTTTTGCTTTACTCTCTTTTAACACCTTGTACGTTGCATCTAGTGCATCGGAATCGTTTGGATAGAGTTTTTTCGCATTTTCAAAAGGTTGCTTACTTATAACGTGCATGTACTATCCAGCTTGTTCACTATATGTGAACACTATACCTAAACCAAGCTTAGTTCACAATATGTGAACATCAAGGAGTAACCAAAATGGATAGCTGGATAATCAATGGTGGTTAAAAGTGAAGATTAAAGAAAACGACAACCTCAAATACTTGATTTAAAATAAGTTAAACATTTCAATCTACATTCAGATCCAGAATATAGAATAGATAATCCTCACCTCTTAAAAATCAATAAAGCCCTGAATTCATAGTTAATAGTTAATAACATTGATAATACAGGGCTTTTTATGCCTATAAATCCAATCAAAAGAACGACAAACCATAATCAGTCGTAAGAATACACAACCAACCAATCACCACCACTAAGCATATTAATCCGTTTTAATGGATTCAATCTGTCGCATAAATTGATTCATATCATTAAAAAGAGAACTAACGACTTGTTTACTCCTTTGTAGGCATGTTGAAGATATATTGAGAGTCTATGATGAAACCTACCTTTCTTTATATATGGTGTTTGTTATGTCTTTACGTTGTGGTGTAACCAATTTAAGTCCTGAAACATTAGAACAATTAGATGCCCTCAAATTGGAAGTGTTAGCCGATAAAATTATTGCTGAGCATCATGAATACATTCGTGAAACTGGCCCAGAATTAGTGCGTTTAGGGGAAAAATTATTGGCAGCACACGGGGACGATTCAGAAACAATCCAAACCTTAGTACCTTTAATTAATGCACTTATTGATGACTTAACACCTCACCTATTTAAGGAAGAAAAGATTCTTTTTCCTGCCATTCGCGGTTTAGCCACTGGAGAGCAGACTCAAAGCTGTTTTGGACATATTGGTAATCCCATCCGCATGATGTTGCACGAACACAATGAAGCCGATGAAATTGTCTTAGCCATTCAAAAAGTAACGCATAATTTCACCGCGCCAAAAGAGGCATGCAAAACCTGGCAAACTTGCTACCAATTACTGTCTGAATTTTGCCAAGATTTAATCAATCATATTCATGTTGAAGATACCATTTTATTTCCTAAATCAATCGCATTAGCCGACCAGTAAATCTAAAGCCTAAGCCCTTACCTTGAGGGCTTCAGCCGCTACCCACACTCCTTAAATGCCGGATTAACCACTGTTATTTTTGACGGTAGATATCGACCACTTCTTCTATTCACACCTAGTTACAATCAAAAAGATGCCTATTGGAACCTATACCATCATTATCGGTCTTCACTACTTATCCACTTAGCTTAACAACATCACTCACAAAGGTAAGATTTGAAAACTCTTCATCATCTACGAACGTCCACTGCAACTCGCTGGGCACTGACTCTTGTGCTGTGGGTGATATTGGTGTGCTTGATGAAAAATATGAGTTTACTATCGGCGGCTTGCTCCGTATCCGCCTCTGCGCCGAATAATGATGTTCAACACATTGAGTCAATCTCCAATAATACAGTCAGTATTGATAAGCAAAGTGAATGCCATTTATCAGAAAAACTACTGCAATTTCACCTACCTCAAATTGATAGCGTCGTGATCACAAGCCTATTCCCCAGCTTAATGATTGCCGTTTTTTTCTGGTTTAGCCTTACTTCCCACCGAATATTTTATAAACCTCTCACGCCCAAACGGCGGCGTCACCTTGAGCTGTGTACATTCCAAGAATGAGCAATAACGACAAACTCTCGGTTCTATCTTTTATCCATTAACAGATAGTGTTTTGTTATGTTTATTTTCAGGAATACCAATGCAATTTTTTACTTTATTCATACGATCCCAACCTAAACTCATACTTTTCAGGTTTGGTATATTAGGGCTATTGGCATTATTCAGTGCCCACCTATCGGCAGCTCCGCTTGGTACTGGCTGGATAAAAAATCCACAGCATCCTCCGGTTGAAGTGCAATTTTTTTTAACTGGGCAAATAGATGCTGACAATAATGTCGCCGGTTTTATTGAAGTCAAATTAGACGATGGCTGGAAAACCTATTGGCGATCTCCTGGCGAAGGTGGTATCTCACCAGAAATCGATTGGCAAGCATCCCGTAATATTAAGGGTGTTGATTGGCAATGGCCTTACCCACAACGTTTCGAAGTCCTCGGTATTGAAACATTAGGCTATAAACATGATGTGGTTTTTCCATTATCAATTAAGGTCCAAGATAGGCACCAACCTGCCACATTTAAGGCAAATTTAAGCTTATCCTCCTGCTCAACCGTATGTGTGATCACCGATTACCCATTAGAATTCAACTTTATACCATCGGCATTGCAAATCGATCCGGATACGATGCGTCGCCATGCTCAAGCGATCAGCTTAGTACCGAAAAAATCCTCTATGCTTGACGATATACAGGCAACGTGGGATTCATCGAAGAATAAGCTGCAAGTTTCTTTAACCAGTAAACAAGGCTGGCAACAACCTGATTTATTTATTGATGGTGAGGCAGAAAATGTCGCTGACAGCAGCTTTTCACACCCGATACTATCCATTGATGGTAACCAACTCACAGCTTGGTTTGATGTCTCCAATTGGTTAGGCAAACCGAATTTAACCGGCGAATCGATTCAGGTAACCGTCGTTGATAAACACTTTATTGCAGAGCAAACCGTCGCATTAACCGATGGCAGCGTCATCGAAGTAAGCGCAGGCTCATCATTATTCACCATGTTTCTATTTGCCTTATTAGGTGGGTTAATTCTCAATGTGATGCCGTGTGTATTGCCCGTACTCGGTATGAAACTAACCTCAGTATTGACCGCAGAACGCCAACACGCATCACTAATACGTAAGCAATTTTTAGCGTCAGCCGCCGGTATTATCTGCTCCTTTTGGTTAATTGCTGCCAGCTTGGCTTTATTAAAATGGTCAGGACAATCCATAGGCTGGGGTATCCAATTCCAAAATGCCGGCTTTCTTGGCGTAATGGTACTCGTCACCGCGATTTTTGGTGCCAATATGCTGGGGTTATTTGAGGTTCGTTTACCTTCATCGCTTAATACATGGCTTGCCAGTAAAGGCAGAAATAATCATTCAGGCCACTTTGTTCAAGGCATGTTTGCCACCTTATTAGCTACGCCATGTTCTGCGCCATTTTTAGGCACGGCGGTGGCCTTTGCTTTGGGGGCATCTTGGATAACGTTATTTCTGATTTTTACGGGCTTAGGCATTGGTATGGCGCTACCTTGGTTACTGGTTGCTCTGCGTCCTTCACTCGCATTGAAACTGCCACGACCCGGTATCTGGATGAACCGCTTAAAAATCCTATTCGGCCTAATGATGTTAGCCACCAGCCTATGGATTATCACCTTACTGTCATCTCACTTGCCGATAAGCGTGTTATGGGGAATTAGCCTATTAGGATTTGTTGCTCTAATTTGGCGCAGTATCAACGTATTTGGCGCTCGTGCGGTCGGAATTACGGTTAGCTTAGGTTTTATCGTAGCCTCAGTTCTGTTTTTGGTAGCGAGTCTCACCGCTGATTATTGGCGCTCTCCTCTTCCTCCCGAATTAACGTGGCAACCACTCGATACGAAAGTTATCAGCCAACAAATTTCGGCAGGTAAAACCGTATTTGTCGATGTCACTGCCGATTGGTGCATTACCTGCAAGGCAAACAAAATCGGCGTGCTGTTACAACAACCGGTTTATGGCGCACTTCAAGCTGATAATATCGTACGCATGCAAGGAGATTGGACGGTACCGAACCCAAAAGTGAGCCAGTTCTTGCAATCTTATAACCGATTTGGCGTGCCATTTAATATTGTTTACGGCCCTCAAGCTCCACAAGGCATTCCTCTACCGGTGATTTACTCAAGTAATGACATAATCCAAGCGATTGAACAGGCCTCGGGGAGATCCTTATGACATTCCAATCATTCAAGTCAAAACTATTTGGACTACTCAAATATCTTGTGCTGTTAGTGGTTATCTCAGTGGCAATAGACATGTGGCGCAGCCAATCGGTTCCAACTCAAACCAGCTTCAACCTAAAAGCGGAAGATATCAATCAGCAATGGGTAGATATTGAGGCGCTTAGCCAAGAGCAACCTGTTGTGGTTTATTTCTGGGCTAGTTGGTGCTCGATATGCCAGTTTGTGACGCCGAGTGTTAATTGGGTGAGCGATTATTACCCAACGGTGGGCGTTTCACTCTCTTCAGGTGAGTCTCATAAACTACAACGTTATTTTGAATATAAACAACTGGGCTTTGCCAACATCAACGATCCACGTAGTCAACTTGGGCAGCAATGGGGAGTGAATGTCACGCCGACAATTTTTATCGTCCGAAAGGGCGAAATCAATCACATCACCACCGGCTTTACTTCGCCAATTGGTCTACTCGTTCGTCTATGGATGAGCTAACGCCAATAACTCTTCATAACAAATTATTTAGGAAATATGATGAAAACGATATTAAAACAACGCACTTTCACTTGGATGAGCTTATTCATGATGAGCTTATCGATCAATGCAGTGCAAGCCGCCACTTTACCGCAAGCAACCGAGAAGAAAATCAATGACATCACTCAAATGCTACATGACAACCCGCAAGTCGTTGATAATTTACATGAGAGCTTGCAGCGCTACATTCAACAGACAAGTCAACTTGAAACGGTAATACAACAAAATGAGAACTATCTTTACCACAATCCAAATCACCCATCTTATGGGGCCAAAAATCCAGATCTCACTATCGTGTTTTTCACCGACTACAGCTGCCCTTGGTGTAAAAAGCTAGATCCTGTATTACATGAGCTTGTGGTAAAATATCCTCAACTCAAAGTGGTCGATATTTTAATCCCATTAAAAGAAATGAATAGCAGTGCAAACTCAGCCACCTTTGCACTCAATATTTGGCAAAATAAACCCGATGCTTTTTCTCAAACAAGTCAATTGTTGATCAAAAAACCAGGCAGTCATGATGCTCGTTCGCTGCTCCAAGTGGCGAAAAAAACCGATACTGTGGCGCTATTAGACGAACAAGACGACATTCAAAAACAAGTGAATAAAAACTATCAGTTATTTGCTCAATTAGGTTTACAAGGCACACCGGCTTTATTAATCGATGGTGAAATTATTCCAGGTTATTTACCGATTGAAAAGTTAGAACCTATCATTAAGGCCAAATTAGAAAAGTAATTCCGATATATGGATAAAGGCAGAAAGTCACTGTCTTTATCCATTCAATGGTTTGATCGTATCAAGACTGTGCAAGAATACTGTCCTTGCCCAAGCTATCTTTTAAGGCTTGATTGAATACTTTAATTTTCTGCTGCAAATATTTTCGATGGCTATACACCACGTGGATCGGATACTCACCAAAATCATAATCGGTTAATATCGTTTGCAGCTCGCCTCGTTGAATAAAAGGATCAACAGCAAAATCTGGGCTGATAGTAAAAGCCACACCATGAGAAGCCAAGCGTGCAGACGCTAATGCATTGTTGACCGACAAAATAGGCTTAGTGGTAAATGAAAACTCCTTCCCCTCCTTACTGCAACGTCTTAATCCTGTACGTTTAGTATTACTGTCATAAATCGCCGGTAATTGAGCCAAAGCGTGGGGATGGTCAGGCTCGCCATATAACTTAATAAAGTCAGGCGCAGCGCAGGCTTTTAAGATCATCTTACCCACCGGCATGGCAATCAAATCTGAATCGGGTAATGTTCCAATTCGAATCGCAAGATCAAAACCTTCCGACACTAAATCCACAAATTGATCGTTGAGCACCACATCAATTTTCAGGTCAGGATAATGCTGAATAAACTCGGCAATAAATGGCATCAATACACATTCGCCAAACGTGGTCGGCGCACTAATACGCAATCGACCCGCAAGTAACTGTTGATCGTTTTTAAGCCCGACTTCTACGGTCGAAATATCATCTAAAATACGCTTAGCATGTTCGTAATAGGCTTTGCCAGCATAGGTCAGTTGTAATCCTCGAGTAGAACGATGGATCAATCTGACTTGCAATAATGCTTCTAATTGATTGATATGCGTGCTCATTAAAGCTTTAGTTTTTCTCAATTGATGCGCCGCAGCGGTATAAGAACCCTTTTCAGTGACATGCACGAAGCTGTTCATTAAATTTAGTTTATCCACATTCGTACCTTATTTCTTTCGTCAGCTTTCATCTAAAAAACACCAATCGTAAAGCCCTTAGACCCATTAGTAATCTACTTAACAACGCTCATCACTGTAAAATAATATTGAACAATGTGTTTATTAATAGCCTTATTGTTTAATAAATACAACTCATGCACACTCACTTTCATGGTAACGATATTTATTCGTCGCGGATATTTATCCATCAATTCAGCATTACTTATAAAAATGCATAAAGGAGACATCATGAAAATAGCCCCTGCTTTATTTGTCGGTCATGGTTCACCTATGTTTGCGCTAGAAACCGAAACCACATTAGATAACGGACAAGTTTCCGCCAGCCACATCTTGCAGCAACATCGACATCATTTTGATGACGTCAAAGCAATTGTGGTGGTATCGGCCCATTGGCTAACGCGAGGCGTAACGGAAGTGACGTCATCTAAGCAACCTGAAACTATTCATGATTTTGGTGGTTTTCCTGATGAACTGTACCAATTACGCTATCCGGCATTAGGTGATGCTAACTTGGCGGCAATGATTGTGGATCAATTAAGCCAAGCAGGGATCACGGCACAATTAAATGCCGAACGTGGGGTTGATCATAGCGTGTGGGTTCCGTTGTTGCATCTTGTACCAAAGGCTAATATTCCCGTGGTGCAGATATCGATCGATTTTGCGGCAAGTCCACAAGCCTTATGGCAATTAGGTCAGCAATTGTCTTTTTTGAGGCAGCAAGGTATTGCATTGATTGGTTCCGGTTCGCTAACGCATAATTTACGTCACTTGCACGCCGATCATTCTCGTGTGGCTCAATATGCATTAACGTTTCAGCAATGGATCAGGAAAGGTATTCAAGAGCGCAATGTTGATGCTTTGATACAAGCGGAATCACTGGCACCACATTTTAAACAAGCACACCCAAGTTCAGACCATTTTCTGCCGCTACTATTTGCACTCGGTGCTAGCCAAGACAATGATCAACTTGAAGTCTTAGACGGTGGAATGTATTACGGCGCCTTATCAATGGAATCGTATTTATGGCAAACCACTCAAAATTAACGTTTACTATTTTAATAATACCGATGGAACTAAACCTTTCTGTCGCAGCTCCAATTCACAACTAATTACTTGATAAGGATATATTTATGTCAACTTTACAACGCGTATTAACCTCGCACTCAAGCTACGCCCCTCTTATTTTACGTGTTCCAACCGGGTTAATCCTAATGGCGCACGGCAGCCAAAAACTGTTTGGTTTCTTTGGCGGTGGCGGCCTTGCAGGCACAGGACAATTTATGACCTCTCTTGGATTGAATCCAGGCGAATTAATGGCCTTTTTAGCCGGTAGCGGCGAATTTTTTGGCGGTTTATTCTTACTGATTGGTTTATTGACTCGCCCAGCAGCAACAGTTGTCGCCTTTACTATGTTAGTCGCTATTTTCTCGGTGCATATTAGCCACGGTTTATTCTTATCCAATGGCGGCTATGAATATGGTTTGGCATTATTCGCTATTGCGGCGTCACTGATGTTTTCTGGCGGCGGTAAAGTCGCCTTGGATAATTTGGTTCTGAAAAAATTGTCTTAATTGCAAAGTTGTCTTAATTGTAAGCAAGATACATTGCTGCTCTGTGATGCTAATAAGTCACAGAGCGGCAAACTAACCTTTACATCTTCAGCATCAATCACTCGCCTGCATGCAATATCCCACCGTAGCAATTTTTCCACAGTAGCCGTTTCTCACAGTAGCAATCTCTCCACCGTGGCAATTTTTTCGCAGTGGCGACCTTTCACGATGCTAATCTTAACAATGACAGCCTAGCCATTTAGATGGCTAAATTTGACATTTTAACGTCTGACCATTACTCTTGCCGACCTTTTATGACTCGGCCACCTTTATGTCTACTCGTCCAACGGCGCCACCTCTTCAATCTCAGCCATCCAATGGATTAGCTTTATTGCCTCTGGTGGTATTTCTCGCGCTCTTTATTGGTGTTGGCGCTTATCTTACTTACCAAGGTGTCGATTTCGCTTTTTATCAATTGCCAGCACCGATCGCGACTCTGCCAGCCATTGTCGTGGCAATAATATTAAGCAAAGAAAAGCTGAATAAAGCCATTGAACAATTTTTACATGGCGTAGGACATCCTGACATTATTGCCATGTGTATGATTTATTTACTTGCAGGTGCATTTGCAGCTGTCGCCAAAGCATCAGGTGGTGTCGATGCAACGGTAAATTTAGGTTTATCACTGCTACCAACTAGTATGATTTTGCCGGGTATTTTCTTAATCTCAGCCTTCATAGCCACGGCGATGGGCACCTCCATGGGAACTATTGCCGCAGTTGCGCCTGTTGCGCTAGGGATCGCTCAATCGGCAGGAATGAGCGTGCCATTAACCGCTGGCGTAGTATTAAGTGGCGCTATGTTTGGTGATAATTTATCCATTATTTCAGACACCACCATCGCGGCAACTCGCTCGCAAGGTTGTGAGATGAAAGACAAATTCCGCGAAAATATTCGCATTGCTCTTCCAGCAGCCATCATCACTTTGATCATTTTTGCCTTTAGCAGCACCGCGACACAAACCCCACCGACTGATTCCATTGAGTGGCTGAAAATTGCGCCTTATTTGGCCATTTTAGTATTGGCAGTCTCAGGCGTGAATGTGTTTGTAGTACTTGGGCTGGGCATTGTTATGGCGGGTAGTGTGAGTTTATATTCACTCGATGACTATTCACTCACCCACCTGAGTAAAGATATTTACGCAGGCTTTGGCAATATGCAGGAAATCTTTTTATTATCGATGTTGATTGGTGGGTTAAGCGAACTCATGCGCCAACAAGGGGGGTTAACGTTTTTAACTCAGTTAGTCAGTAAGGTAATAAGCAGATTTGGCAGCCAACATTCCTCACAAGCCAATTCACGCGCCAGTGAAGTCGGCATTGCAGGTTTAGTGTCATTAACCAATATTTGTACTGCCAATAACACCGTAGCAATCATTGTATCGGGCAGCGTTGCACGCCAACTTGCAGAAGAAAATAATGTCTCCGCCAAGCGTTCGGCAAGTTTGTTGGATATCTTTTCTTGTGTCATGCAGGGCTTATTGCCTTATGGTGCACAAGTGTTATTACTCGGTTCAGTGTTTGGTTTATCGCCGTTGCAAATTATCGCCAACTCTTACTATTGCATGTTATTAGCCCTCACCGCGTTAGTGTCTATTTTTATTAAGCATCAAGGACGTAAACATCAAGAACGTAGTCAAGCGGCGCTATAATTGATTAAAAACACTAATTTCACTACAAACGTTGCCTTCACTAAACCGCATTAATGAGTGCTTGTACATCGGATGAACAAGCACTCAAGCCCGAATAAATCTCATTTCTTTTGGTATTTTGCTTCCGCGTCAAGTAAGCCTTTTTTACATTCAATACCACCAGCATAACCGGTTAATTGACCATTTTTACCAATTACTCGATGACATGGCACGATAATCGAAATCGGATTTTTGCCATTCGCAAGCCCCACCGCTCGCACCGCTTTCGGGTTATCAATCGCATTAGCAAGATCTTGATAACTCCACGTTTCACCATAAGGAATCGTGGTTAATGCGTGCCACACTTTTTGTTGAAATTCTGTTCCCGTCGCCGCTAATGGCAAATCAAAACTCGTTAACTCACCTTTAAAGTATTCTTCTAACTGAGATAACGCGCGAGCAAGCACTAACTTACTATTATTGCAAGCTGGTTCAGTCAAACTCGCACTTTCAATATATTCGCCTAAATCTTCTGGCTTAGTGGTGTAGGTAGCAAACCACACACCTAACAAACCTTCGTCACAGGCTTGAATCGTCACTTCACCATACGGGCTTGGCATGATGGTATAACATGATTCTATTACGGTATTTTTCTGATTTTTTACCATCACGATGTTCCTATTCTATAGATTCCAAAGATGAAAAGTGGCGTAACTTCCCCAAGGCGATACTGTTTCCGAGGTTAACTGCGGAGAATTTATTAATGCCTTTTTTACCACCAAATCTTTATCCAATAAACGATCCGGTTGAGATAAACCTCGAAGTTGATCATAACACTTTGGTAATAAGCCAAACCTATTTTAACTAGCCAGTTTCGGAACTGAACGCTCTTCTACCAATCAACTTCATTACGAGGTTGAACGGATAGGTTTCGATACCAAATCATCGACACTTACCTTTTATTCGTCCAATCTTCTATATTTAATCTATATTTGAAAAATGTGTTTGCAGTATTGGTTTAATTATTACTGATTTTTTTGATATGCATCACGATCAGATAAGATATGATTAATATCGGTAACAAATAAATCAGTATCAGGAATTTAAGAGGAATAGTTATGGCGATAAAAAAATACACGCATGCAGCAGGCGGTTGGGGTGCCTTAGTGAGCACAGGAAAACACCTACTCAAAAGTGAAAATGTCGCCCAAAACATCCGTAACCTGATGCGCACCAATCAAGATAAAGGTTTTGACTGCCCAGGCTGTGCTTGGGGTGAAGATGGTGAAAAAGGCCTTTTCCATTTTTGTGAGAACGGAGCAAAAGCCGTTAATTGGGAAGGAACAAGTCGCCGAGTCGATGGGACTTTCTTCGCCGCTCACAGCGTTAAATGGTTGCGTAAACAAAGTGATTACTACCTTGAGTATCAAGGCCGCTTAAATCAACCTGTTCGCTATAATGCCGACACCGATCATTATGAAGCCATTAGTTGGGATGATGCATTTGCACTGATTGCAAAGCATTTAAAACAATTAGAATCACCAAACCAGGCGGAATTTTATACGTCAGGCCGAGCCAGTAATGAAGCGGCTTTCTTATATCAATTATTTGCACGATCCGTGGGCACCAATAATTTCCCCGATTGTTCCAACATGTGCCACGAAGCAACCAGCGTAGCTTTAGTGCAAGCAATAGGGATAGGTAAAGGCACTACTCGTATGGATGATTTTGCCAAATCCGATGCTATTTTCTTATTTGGGCAAAACCCTGCCACCAACCACCCTAGAATGATGGATACCTTGTATAAAGCGTCCCGTCGTGGGGCTTCTATTGTGTCTTTTAACAATTTAAAAGAACGTGGATTAGAACGTTTTACCAACCCTCAAAATAAAGTTGAGATGATAACCAATGGCTCAACGCCAATTAGTGGTCATTACTTCACGCCAAAATTAGGTGGAGATATGGCGGCAGTACGAGGCATGGTCAAAGCTTTGTATGCATTTGATAAAAATGAACGTTCTCAAGGTAGAGACTCTATCTTTGATCACGCTTACATCGAAAAACACACCAATGGTATGCAAGCCTATTTGGATCAAGTTGATGCCACCAGTTGGGCTGAAATCATTGAACAATCTGGCCTCACTCAACAACAATTAGAAACCGCGGCGGAAACTTACCGTAAAGCCGAGCGCGTGATCATTACTTGGGCGATGGGGATCACTCAGCACAAACACTCGGTCAACACCATTCAAGAAATGGTTAACTTGCAATTGTTGTTTGGTCAGATTGGTAAAGAAGGCGCTGGTGTCTGCCCTATTCGCGGGCACAGTAATGTACAAGGCGATCGCACTGTTGGCATAAACGAAAGACCATCCGCTTCTTTTCTTGCAAAATTAGAAGCCGCTGCCGGATTTAAAGCACCAACCAAGCCCGGTCATAATGTCGTGGAGTCGATAAAATCGATGTTGGCAGGTGAGAGTAAAGTATTCATTGGGCTCGGTGGTAATTTCGTCTCTGCGACACCAGACACTCGCCTTACACAGCAAGCATTAGAAAGTTGTAATTTAACCGTTAACATTGCGACCAAATTAAATCGAACCCACTTGTCACCAGGTAAAGATTCATTAGTTTTACCTTGCCTTGGTCGTACCGATGTTGATTGGCAAAAAAACGGACAGCAATGTGTCACGGTGGAAGACTCTTTTAGCATGGTACACGCGTCTTATGGGGCGGTTGAGCATGATGAACAAAGTAATGATCAAGGTGCAATGCGATCTGAGCCCGCTATCATTGCAGGCATGGCTCAAGCAACATTGGGATCCTCACCGATCGATTGGTTATCACTGATTGAAGATTACGATCGCATTCGATCATTAATTGAAAAAGTGATCCCTGGGTTTGAAGGCGTCAACGATAAGATCAAACAACCGGGTGGTTTCTACTTAGGCAACTCAGCACGAGACAATAACTGGCAGACCAAAAGCGGGAAAGCCGAGTTTAATGCCCATTCACTGCCGACCCACTTACAACCCGCTGCATTACGAAAAATGAGTGATAAAGCCGTCTTTGTACTGCAAACCATGCGCTCTCACGATCAATATAACACTACCGTTTATGGATTTGATGATCGCTACCGTGGCGTTTTCGGTGAGCGTAAAGTGCTGTTTATGAATAAGAAAGATATTCAAAACATGGGTATGAAAGCAGGCGACCGGGTCGATATACAGTCGTTATACGCCGATGAGTATCAGCGTGAGATATATGGTTTCAAATTAGTGGAATATGAGATCCCAGAGGGTAACATTGCCGCTTATTTCCCAGAAGCTAACCCGTTAGTGGCGTTACATGACAGTGGTGATCTTAGCGATACACCGGTTTCTAAAGCAATAGTGGTCACGTTGAAACTCAGTGAAAAAACCAGTGAAAATATTAATCTCATCTCTTATTAACGTTGAGTATTATTAAGGAATAAACTTAATTAATTGCCCAATAACAATATGTTACGCTCAATAGACAAAAAGGCAGTCAACAATCATGTTCTGCCTTTTTTTTTCGCGGTTTAACCAGTTTGTTATCAAGCCTAGTTATCTAATCTCTGCAATTCGTTCAGAATAAGTATAAGCATCCGCGCGACCAGGGCGACAAAAGCCGACTAAGGTTAAATTCGATTTCTGTGCCAATTCCACCGCCATACTCGTGGCCGCTGAAATGGCCAACAATATCTCAATACCTGCACTCACTGCTTTTTGTACCATTTCAAAACTCGCTCGGCTGGTGACTAAAATGGCGCCGCCGCTCAATTTGTTACGAAGAATATGCCCAACCAACTTATCCAAAGCGATATGGCGACCAATGTCTTCACGTATTGTAATCACATTACCTTCGGCTGAAATATAGGCTGCAGCATGAGTTGCTCCTGTCACCTGATTCAAATTTTGTCGGGTATCAAGTTGCTGTAAAATGCCATCAATTTTTTGCCAAGATAAAAATGTGGTTTTAGGCAAAGAAGCCAAAGGACGTACCACATGCTCTAAACTTTCTGACCCACAAATGCCACAACCAGTTCGACCAGCCATGCTTCTGCGTACTTTTTTTAATCGCTCCATACAACGATTTGCAATCTCGATATGAAGTTCAATACCTTTATCAGAGCCCACTTGCACAATATCGTGAATATCTCGACTATGGTCAATGATGCCCTCCGATAAGGAAAAGCCCACCGCTAAGTCTTCCAAATCGCTAGCCGTGCACATTAATACTGCATGAGAGATACCGTTATACACGAGGGCGACTGCGGTTTCGGTAGCAAAGTTTTCATCTTGCAGCTTTACATCCACATTATGTCGAAAACGCATAACAGGCGCGGTTACAATGATCTCGTTTGACGATGATGGCAGAGCGGGTTTATTAAATTGTTGGGACATTCGGAAATCTAACCTAGTAATACATGTCATGAGTATAACGAAAACACCTATTGATGCTGGAATAACTCACTCCGGTGAACGTTCATCTGGTGTACCGTGTAATTGTTCTCACTACAACGGCAAAATATTAATGTCCAAAGCGAGTCGCTTCAAACCGATTAAGTAATTTATGAATAAACAAGCAAATAAATAAAGTCACAACAATGGCAACGGCAATACTACTCATTCGATATAATGCACTAAAGAGTAAATCATTATTGGGGCTTAAATACTGACCGAATAAAATCGCTAATGTCGTCATTGCGCCAAACCCAGCACCAGATCCACTCGCTTCTTTTACATGAACTTGGCTAAACAACAACAAACCAATCCACAGCAAAGGCACGATCAGAATCAACATATTCGACCAATTATATAAAATGAACTGCACGATAATACCGAAGCTAACGCCCAATATCGTTCCGATTGCCCGTTTACGCGCATAGGTCAACATGCCATTCCAGTGCATCGGAAACAGTAATAATAAACTGGTGGCTTGGGCCGACATCGAATCTTGCAAATCTAACATTTGGAATGCCAGATAGGAGATGCTCGCCATGGTAGAACCCAATATCGCTTCATGCCGCATTCGATTGATATTTTTATCAACTTTCGGAGGCGGCTGACGCGGCTCTACATCCGGACAAATAAGGTGCATCAAGTACGCGATCAAAATTGCCAATGCCGACGAATAAAAATTATCGCCAATCAACATGCTTAAGTCAGTACTCGGAAAGCTGGAAAAATGCAGCATGATGTTTAAATTTAATACGCCTGATGCACCAAATAAGAACAAATGTCCCTTGGTCATCGCCACAAAGCGGTATACAAATAATAAGTACACTACTGGCAACATCAAGAATGGCTTATCACCGATGGTCCCAGACAATAACCCAACTTCAAGTCCGCACATCACAGCCGAAGCCATAACCTGCATCGCGACGCCTTTATTGATCTTTGGGACCATCCCTAATAACAAAATTGGCATTACGGTATAAAACACCCCATTTTGCCAACCAAATAATTTACAGATAGTAAATCCTAGCGCAGCCCCCGTAGCAATACGCAAGCATTGGCGTACATCATTCCGGTTCAATGGGTGGTGACGTAATAACATCATCGTTCATCTCCCACTTAGTAAATGTAATGCAAGGCACTGATAAATTTGATTTGCAGATACGCCAATCCGGCTAAAATACTGTTATCAGGTATCAATTGAGCACTGGCTCTCGCGCCTGCTGGAAGGGAAAAATTAACCATTTTATCTAAAGTGAAATGAACACGCATTCTTTGCGCATCTCGCACCCAACGAGTTGAAGACTGCGGCGTAGCCAATTCACCATTGGCATCAAACTGTCCCGCGCTCACCCCTCCATCCAAACTTTGTACCGTAGCTTTAAATACTTCTCCCGGTTTGCCATCAAAAGTGATGTAAGCTTTATCTCCAGACACTGTATCCATGATATTTTTCTCACGAAAATCGGCAATAATATCTACATCTTGTGATACTAATGCTAATGCAGGACTGCCTGCGGATCTGAAGATGCCTTTTTCCAAGTGTAAATTTGTAATTAAGCCATCTTTTTCGGCTCTCACCTTGGTGTATGCAAGATTCAATTGCGCTTGTTGAAGATGGTTTTGAGCCTGTCGAACTTGTAAATTTGCCTCTCCACCCAGTCCTCTGGTCACTTTCAATTTCTCTAACTGAGCTTGTACAGAAAGCAGACTCGCACGCGATGAAATAGCACTACTATCGGCTTGGTCTTTTTCTTGACGAGATACGCCGTGGTTAGCAAACAGGTTATCCATTCGTTTTGCTTCACGATTCTTCTGTGTAGAAATGCTTTGGCTTGCTCTCACTTCGGCTTGAGCCGCTTTAATTGAAGCATCAAGCTCATCATTGTTTTGACGTGCTTGCTCTAAGGCCAATTGAGCCTCATCCACTGCCAATTGAAAAGGCGCGGGATCAATCTCAAACAAAATATCGCCTTTAGCGATAACCTGATTGTTACCAACATTCACTTTTTCAACATTGCCACTAATACGTGGCGCAACCTTAGTGATCGCACGAGTTGCCATGGATTCAGTGGTTAACGGTAAATTTAAATCAGCAAATAAAAAGTATAAAAACATTAAAGCAAATCCCGCCATCGCAATTCGGATTAGGCGAGAAAATTGTTCATCTGGGGTCATAATATTCTCTAAATAAAATAAGCGTATCGCCAATCGTGAGTTGGTACGGTACGCAAAAGGAAAGTTGAAAATTTAAGGATGTAACTGTTCATACGCATTGTGAGAAATGAGATCGATCATGCGCTCAAATTCTTGTAACTGTTGATCGCTAATGCCGGATAGCACTTTGTCTCTAACATTAAAAATACGAGTTTCCATCTGAGATAAAACACTCTTCCCCTCATCGGTCAAACTAACAATTCGTGCTCGTTTATCATGTGGGCATGAAACACGAACTACTAATTGCTGTTGCTCTAATTGACTCAATGTTCGCATTAACGAGGGCAATTCAATTTCTAATCCACCCGCCAAGACTTTTTGACTGACATTATCGCCAAGATTTCTTAACTTCCATAATGCAGTCCAACGAGGATGCGTTAATCCCAAAGGTGCCAATTCAGCATCTGCGACCATTCGCCATAAACGAGTCAAACGTCCTAATCGCTCTGCCAACGGTAAATTTTGTAATTTAGTAGTATGGCATTCCATTGGTTTATTTATCATTGTCATTCACGTTCATAAACATCAAAAAAAGAATCATTGATAACTATCAACATTGTTCCATTGGTGAGTATCTATACTGTCCAATATTGACCTGATCAAATCACTATCCAGCTAACACTCAACCTGATAGTTAGCAGGCTAAGCATTGAGCTGGACCATTATAAATAATTAGCAGGCTAAGTAAATAGCCCTACACCTTTAGATAACAAATAAATACACCAGCGAAACATTTGCTAACTTTTATATACAAACTAGAATCATTTTATTGACATAAATCACAAAGTAACCCAACGTACATAGTGGTTATTATTGTTTTAATTGAATTAAATCTATTCGACAGGGAGTTCATATGAAATTTTTCTCCGTTATATTCATGCTACTCGGGCTAGTGCTTGCCGCTGGTGGTGCATGGCTAATGACGCTCGGTGGCAATTGGTACTATCTATTTGCTGGTATTGGATTTTTCGTTACTGGCCTATGTATTTGGCAAACCAAACGAACTGTCTCCCATTATATTTATGCACTCTTTTTATTAGTCACTACCGCATGGGCTTTTTCTGAAACTGGCTTTGACTGGTGGCCACTATCCGCTCGCATGGGCTTACCTCTACTCCTTGCTATTCCACTGTTAGTGACTTATAGACAAGCAAGCCGCGCATCAACCCTTTCTCTTCTTATGATTTGGGGGCTTAGCGCCGTCGCCACTTTAGGCTCAATTTTCAATTTAACTCACGATATTGCGGGCAATTTACCAACAAAAATTGTTAATGCAACGCCAGATATGGGTGACATTAAAGATGATGCATGGACAAGCTATGGCCGCAGTAATTACGGCCAACGATACTCTCCACTCGATCAAATCACCCCTAAAAATGTCGGCCAATTAAAGCTAGCTTGGCAAATTGAAACTGGCGATCAAAAAGGCCCAAATGATATTGGTGAAACCACCTATCAAGCCACACCATTAAAACTCGGTAATACTTTGTATTTATGTACACCACACAACTGGTTAGTGGCATTAAATGCTGATACTGGTGAAAAACGTTGGGTATTTGATGCAAAAGTACCGCCAGAAAGCCAACGCCAACATCAAACTTGTCGTGGCGTATCATATCTTGCTCCGGAAAATTCATCGGCCGATGCTCAGGTAACTCAAGCGATTACAGCAAAAGCCAACCCACATACTGAAGCGCTACCTAGCACCACTTGTGATGCACAATTGTTTTTGCCAACGTCTGATGCTCGCTTAATTGCCATCGACCCTACAACAGGTGCACGATGCAGCAACTTCGCTAAAGATGGTGTGTTAGATTTGATGACAAACATGCCGTATAAACAAGCGGGTTACTACTACTCAACCTCACCGCCGATTGTCACTAACGGTGTTATTGTTGTCGCAGGTGCTGTAAATGATAACTACGATATTAACTCACCGTCTGGTGTAGTACGTGCTTATGACGCCAAAACTGGTGAACTAAAATGGAACTGGGATTCAGCGAATCCAGATGACACTGCTCCAATAGCCGATGGTAAAACTTATACCGTAAGCTCACCAAACAGCTGGTCGGTTTCTAGTGCTGACGCCAAGCTAGGTCTAATTTATCTTCCAATGGGTAATCGTACTCCCGATCAACTTGGTATGTACCGCAATAAGAATGAAGAGAAGTACTCAAGCTCTGTTGTCGCGCTCGATGTAAAAACCGGTCAAGCGAAATGGGTACAACAGTTCGTTCATCATGATTTATGGGATATGGATACACCAGCGCAACCAAGCTTAGTCGATATTAATACTAAAGACGGTATTCAGCCTGGGCTTGTCGTGCCAACTAAACAAGGTGATGTGTACGTATTAAATCGTGCGACTGGCGAACCTATTTTACCTATTACGGAAAAACCGGCGCCAAAAGGTGCAATGAAAGGGGATTTCTCAGCGGAGACTCAACCTGTTTCTGCGCTTAGCTTTAACCCACCAAAACTGAAAGAAAGTGACATGTGGGGTGGAACACTTATCGACCAAATGATCTGTCGTATCCAATTCAAAAAACTGCGTTATGACGGTCGTTACACTCCACCATCAGAACAAGGAACGATTGTTTACCCAGGTAATTTTGGCGTATTTAACTGGGGCGGCATTGCCGTTGATCCTAAACGTCAGATTATGTTTGGCATGCCATTGAACTTAGCTTTTGTGTCGACTGTGATGCCAAAATCACCAACCGACAAACCAAATGCTGAATACAATAAAGGCGAACATGGCGTTAATGCTAACAATGGCGCCCCTTACGCGGTAGAGCTTAAACCGTTCCTATCGCCAATCGGTGTTCCGTGTCAGCAGCCACCTTGGGGTTATGTTGCGGGTGCTGATTTAGCGACGGGTAAAATCGCATGGCAGCATAAAAATGGTACGGTGGAAGATATGACACCATTCCCACTTCCTTTCAAAATGGGTGTACCGGGGATCGGTGGTCCAATTATGACGGGTGGCGGTGTTGCTTTCCTAGCGGCATCTGTCGATAACTACATCCGTGCGTATGATGTCACCAGCGGTGATGTGCTATGGAAATCACGCCTACCTGCGGGTGGTCAAGCGACACCAATGACTTACCTAAATAGTAAAGGTCAGCAAATGGTCGTGTTAGTCGCGGGTGGACATGGCTCGATTGGCACAAAAACAGGTGATTTTGTGATGGCTTATAAACTCGAAAAATAAGCATTGCTCATAAATAAGTAAAACGATGAATTTAAAGATGGTAAGGAGACGCTCCTGCCATCTTTTTTTCATTAATACGCAATTCAAATCAAAAATCAGATGTGGTATTCTTCGCCCCCCTTTTTCCCCTTATACTTTTTAATCAATGCGCATTTAGCTTATTTGACTAAACTGATAAGGCTTAACTCAACAAAAGTGAATCGTTCATGATCGGCAAAGGTACGCTTTATATCGTTTCCGCCCCAAGTGGTGCTGGTAAATCGAGCTTAATTTCAACCATGTTAGAAAAAAACCCTAACTATGCTATGAAAGTGTCTATTTCACATACCACACGCGAACAGCGCCCTGGTGAAGTGGATGGAGTGCATTATCACTTTGTTGAAAAAGAGCACTTTGTTGAATTAATGGACAATGGGGTTTTTCTTGAACACGCAGAAGTTTTTGGTAATTACTATGGAACGTCTCGCGTGTGGATTGAAGATAATCTAAAAAAAGGCATTGATGTGTTTCTCGATATTGATTGGCAAGGCGCCCGTCAAATTCGTAAACAAATGCCACACGCAAAAGGCATCTTCATTTTGCCACCATCTAATGGCGAATTAGAACGACGTTTAAATACACGTGGCCAAGATAGTGACGAAGTGATTGCAGGACGCATGAGCAAAGCAAAGTCAGAGATTTCACACTACAACGAATACGACTATCTGATTATTAACGATGACTTTGATGCCGCATTAATGGACTTTAAAGCCATTATTCGTGCGGAACGTCTAAAGCAAGATAAACAAGCCACAAAATTTAATGGCATGTTAAACGCTTTACTATCTGAATAATAAAGGTTTAGCTCTTCGTTTTATTCAAATTAATCACGATGAGTCTTATTGCTAGAATCTCTCGCGGTAAGACTGTATAATTTCACGTCATTCTAAATAAAATTCACTAATTGGAGTCATCATGGCACGCGTAACTGTCCAAGATGCTGTTGAAAAAGTCGGTAACCGTTTCGACCTAGTCCTTATTGCGGCTCGCCGCGCTCGCCAAATGCAGACTGGTAACAAAGATGCATTGGTTCCTGAAGAAAATGATAAAACAACCGTGATCGCATTACGCGAAATCGAAGAAGGTTTGATCACTAAAGAAGTATTAGATGCTCGTGAACGTCAAGAACAGCAAGAACAAGACGCCGCTGAACTTGCAGCAGTAAGCAGCATCGTTCACCACCGTTAATATTTCGACAGTCTGGGCGTATCACATTGCATCTATTTGAAAGTTTAAAAGCCGTAGCCCAAGAGTACTTAACAGAGTCTCAATTAAAGACTTTGTATGATGCTTATATCGTGGCAAAAAATGCTCACGAAGGTCAATTCCGTTCCAGTGGTGAACCTTATATAATTCACCCTGTTGCGGTGGCTCGCATCTTGGCAGAAATGCGCCTTGATGACGAAACACTAATGGCAGCCTTGCTGCATGATGTCATTGAAGATACTGAGATCTCAAAAAAAGATCTCGCCGCCCAGTTTGGTGAAACGGTAGCGGAATTAGTTGATGGGGTTTCCAAACTCGATAAACTAAAATTTCGCGACCGAAAAGAAGCACAAGCTGAAAACTTCCGCAAAATGATCTTAGCCATGGTGCAAGATATTCGCGTTATCTTAATTAAGCTTGCCGACCGCACTCACAATATGCGCACATTAGGGGCTCTTCGTCCTGATAAGCGTCGCCGTATTGCTCGTGAAACGTTAGAAATATTCTCTCCACTTGCCCATCGTTTAGGTATTCATAACATTAAAATCGAACTGGAAGAACTCGGTTTTGAAGCTTTGTACCCTAATCGTTATCGTGTACTGCGCGAAGTTGTGAAAGCGGCTCGTGGTAATCGTAAAGAAATGATCCAACGAATCCACAGTGAAATTGAAGGCCGACTTGAAGATTTTGGCTTAAAGTTTCGAGTCTTGGGTCGAGAAAAAAACCTCTATTCTATCTACAATAAAATGCGCACTAAAGAGCAACGATTCCATACCATTATGGACATTTACGCTTTTCGTGTGATTGTGGATACACCAGATACTTGCTACCGAGTTTTAGGCCAAGTACATAACCTGTACAAACCTCGCCCGAGTAAGATGAAAGATTATATCGCGGTACCGAAAGCGAATGGATATCAATCCTTACATACCTCAATGGTTGGGCCGCATGGCGTACCGGTTGAAGTACAAATTCGTACCGAAGATATGGACCAAATGGCAGACAAAGGTGTAGCAGCACACTGGTCTTATAAAGCCAATGGTGAGAGTTCTGGCACAACCGCGCAAATCAAAGCGCAACGTTGGATGCAAAGCCTACTTGAATTACAACAAAGTGCGGGTAATTCATTCGAATTTATTGAAAATGTAAAATCTGATCTGTTCCCAGATGAAATTTTCGTCTTTACGCCAAAAGGTCGTATTGTCGAGTTACCTGCTGGTGCAACTGCGGTCGATTTTGCCTACGCCGTTCATACTGATATTGGAAATACTTGCGTTGGCGCTCGTGTTGACCGTAATCCTTATCCATTAAGTAAAGATCTCAAGAATGGTCAAACGATTGAAATCATTAGTGCTCCGGGCGCTCGTCCGAATGCTGCATGGCTCAATTATGTCGTTACCTCACGTGCTCGTACTAAAATCCGCCAAGTGCTAAAAACCATGCGTCGTGAAGAGTCAATTGCGCTAGGGCGACGTTTATTGAATCACGCTTTAGGTGAATTCTCGATTGCCGATATAACACCAGAGAATATTACTCATGTGTTATCGGATCTTCGCTTAGAATCGGTGACTGACTTATTGGCAGATATTGGTTTAGGTGAGTTAATGAGTGTCGTAATTGCCCGTCGTTTATTAGGTAATGCCGATCAATTAACCGAAGTAAAAACGTTCGACAAAAACGGTAATCCGACCATCAACAATAAATTGGCGATTCGTGGCGCAGAAGGTATTTTGCTCACTTACGCGAAATGCTGTCATCCAATTCCCGGCGACGATATTATTGCTCATGTTTCACCAGGTCGTGGTTTAGTCGTTCACCGTGAAACCTGTCCAAACGTTCGTGGTTATCAAAAAGAACCAGATCGTTATATGAGCGTGGAATGGTCAAAAGATTTTGATCAAGAATTTATCTCTGAAATCAGTGTCGATATGCAAAATAGCCAAGGGGCTTTAGCTAATCTTACCAACGTAGTGTCATCGACAGGATCAAATATCCATGGCATCACAACCGAAGAAAAAGATGGCCGCCTCTATACCGTGAATTTGTTGCTCACTACCAAAGACCGTGTACACCTTGCAAGTATTATGAAACGTATTAGAGTGATGCCGCATACCCTGAAAGTACGTCGTTCTCGTAACTAATTCGAACTCTATTTAAGAGACATTCTCATATTAATATCTAGGTACTCACTATTCTTTGCCAGAAAGTGAGTACCTAGATATTTTATGATTTTAAGCCTTTCTATTTAAAATATACTGTCACGATTCATACTCTACAGTATTTGTGCTCTCAAAGATCTTATCTGCAGAAGCGGTGACAAACCCTTGATATAATTCGCCCTTCTCCATCCCATCGGTTGAATAGCGTTGAGAGAATTCATAAAAACCCGCCGGAATAGTCAATCGACCATCACTGAATTCAACCTCAACTAAATCTGCCATGGTTGAAGATTGCTCTAAGCCGACTTCTGGAGAACCTTTAATCACTCCCCCAGCAGCATTCATCACAAAGCTATGCCACACTAAAAAATCACTCATCGGCTCCAAACCAGAGAATCCCGCTAGATCATTAACACTCACGGTAAAATGATTGGCTCCAAAACCATGAGCGGCCACCCAAGCTGCATATTCACTTTCTTTAGCAAGCTGTTGATATTGCTCAGTCGTGATCCGCCAAGGTCTACCCTGATATAAAAATTCAGCCTTGTCAGTATATTGTATTGGTAAATCATGGATAAGATTAGACACTATCTGATTAAGCGTATCAGAGCATCGGTCGAGCAATAACTCACTAATAAATACTTTCGGCAGTTTAGGGTCGGGGTGCTGATAATGATGCGCATAGAGCTTCTTATCGGTGAAGTGATACTCTCCTTTCTGCTCATAGCCTAAAGCAATAAAGTGTTGAGCCAGTTTATCTAAACCTAATTTGTCTCCAGAAAAAGTACGCAATGCAATATGATCATTGATTAATGGTGCCTCTTTACTCAATACTTTCTTTGCACTCAATAAACTTTTCACCTTTAAAGCGGAAGGACACAAACGTTCAGTGTAATCTTGCCAAAAGTGCTCAAATAAAGATTCTACCGCAGACATGTAAACTCCTACTATTCCTGTCAGAACATTAAATTTATACTATGAATATCTGAAACTTATCATCTCAAATATCAGAGGTATTCGTTAATAATCTTAAGTGTAGTTCAGAGTGGAAAAATGCTTTAAGTATTGAGTCTAGAAATTGAAAAAACATTAGGATAAAAAATCATTATCCTAATGTTAATAAAGAGGATTTATTGCTAGTGGTAAAATAGTATCCTTACAAAGGATGCCTCAACCGATCAGTCAGTTGAGGCCTGCCATCTATTTAATCAGTGAGGAAATCGCTTGATCAAGTTTTTCTAACCCTTGTTCTATCTCTTGCTGAGTAATCACAAGTGATGGTGTAAAACGCACCACATTTGCACCAGCCACTAATAACAATAAACCATGCGCACCTGCAGCAACCAGAATATCACGCGATCGACCTTGCCATTTTTCATTCAACTCAGCGCCAATCAGCAAACCTTTTCCACGAATATCGCTAAAAATATGATGCTTATCATTGAGTGTCGATAAGCCTTGTTTCAGCCATTGCTCTCTTTGTTTAACGCCAGCTAGAACTTCATCTTGTTGTATAAAATTCACCACCGCTTCTGCCACCGCACACGCTAATGGATTGCCGCCGTAAGTTGAACCATGAACCCCGACTTTCATATGTTGAGCCAAGGTTGTTGTTGTGAGCATTGCGCCAATCGGAAAACCGCCACCTAGTGATTTTGCGGTGGTTAAAATATCCGGTGTAACACCCAGCCCTTGATACGCATAAAAATCCCCGGTACGGCCATTACCTGTTTGCACCTCATCAAAAATCAATAATGCTTGGTGCTGATCGCAAAGATCGCGCACCGCTTGAAGGAAATCAGGATCCGGAGAGATCACTCCACCTTCACCTTGAAGCGGTTCGATCATGATCGCGCACGTTTTATCGGAGATCGTCGCTTTTAATGCTTCAATATCGTTATATGGAATATGTTTAATATTTCCTGGCTTAGGTCCAAAACCATCAGAATACGACGCTTGCCCGCCAACGGTTACCGTAAAGAAAGTACGACCATGAAAGCCTTGATTAAAGGCAATAATCTCACTTTTATCTTCGCCATGAACATCAACAGCCCAACGACGTGCCAATTTTAATGCCGCTTCATTGGCTTCAGCGCCAGAGTTAGCAAAGAAGACTTTTTCAGCAAAGCTTACTTCGGTCAATTTTTTCGCTAGGCGTAGTGCTGGTTCATTGGTCATCACATTACTTAAATGCCAAAGTTTATTGGCTTGTTCGGTTAATGCTTCTACCATAATAGGGTGACAATGCCCAAGACAGCTCACCGCAATACCACCGGCAAAATCGATATACTCTTGATCATTTTGATCCCAAAGTTTTGAACCCTCACCTCTCACAGGGATCATATCCATCGGGCTATAACAAGGCACCATGACCTCTTCAAACCAATTCCGTTGTACTTGTTCACTGCTCGACATATCCATCCCCTTAATCATGGCCACTTATTTTACTCAGTTCTTTGTTCCAGATTATTGCTACAAGCTCGAATAATATTACTTAAGCTATAAGTTAACCAAATCACCACCCATAATCAATGATTACTTATGCTTAAATTATGATTAATTATTCTTTATAGCATTTGGATTTATGATATTTGTACCGATAGGAATATTGTTATTAATTCAATAAAAATAAGCAGATCTATCGGGTGAGAAAATTGGCGAGAATCTGATGACCTTGTTCTGTTTTAATCGATTCGGGATGAAACTGTACAGCATCAATCGCTAGCGTTTTATGTTGGTAGCCCATAATCTCATCTAGCTCACCATTGGCAAGCGTCGTCCAAGCCGTAAGCTCAAAACACTCTGGCAAGCTATCGGTTTTCACCACTAAAGAATGGTAACGCGTCACAGTTAATGGATTATTTAACTCTTTGAATACACTTTTTCCAGTATGAATAATCGGTGATATTTTCCCATGCATGATTTTCCTTGCTCGCACAACTTGGCCGCCAAAAGCTTGTGCAATCGCTTGATGACCAAGACAGACGCCTAAAATTGGTAGCCGCCCTGCGAAGTGAGAAATGGCCTCTAAAGAGATCCCAGCCTCATTAGGTGTACATGGACCAGGAGAAATGACCAGATGAGTGGGATTTAACGCTTCGATACCTGCAATATCAATTTCGTCATTACGCACCACTTTTACCTCGCAACCTAGCTCGCAGAAGTATTGATAAAGGTTATAGGTAAATGAATCGTAATTGTCGATGATCAGCAGCATAACGCTCTCTAGCAGTTATTGATTAAGACAGAAAAGAAAAACCGCCAGATTTTAACGTCTGGCGGTTTAAATAGATAGTCAATTAAAAACGAACTTAAAGCCGTAATTTAAAGTATGACGACTTATAACCAAGAAGCACGAGGGACAAAACCAACGGCTTTATACGCTTTTTTAAGCATGATTGAAGCTCGTTCAGAGGCTTTCTCAGCGCCGACTTTCATCACTTCATCCATATAAGCGCGATCGGCACGAATACGATGATATTCTGCTTGAATAGGCTCAAGCATTGTCACTAGCGCTTCACCGACATCTTTCTTGAATGGGCCATACATTTCTATACCGGCATACTGCGCTTCAATCTCAGCGTAGGTTTTACCTGTTGCCGCGGAATACAAACCCATTAAATTGGAAATACCGGCTTTATTTTCAATATCGTGAGTAATACGTGGTGGCATCTCTGCATCCGTTTGCGCCTTGTTGATTTTCTTCAAAATCGATTTGGGGTCTTCAAGCAAAGTAATAACATTTTTACGGTTATCGTCCGATTTAGACATCTTCTTAGTGGCGTCCTGCAAGCTCATCACACGTGCATTCACTTGTGGAATATAAGGTTCTGGGATTTGAAAGATTGGCGCTTCAGGGCTATACACATTGTTAAAACGATTAGCAATATCACGAGCCAATTCAAGATGCTGTTTTTGGTCGTTACCCACTGGCACTTGGTGCGCACCATAAATAAGAATATCCGCAGCCATTAACACTGGATAAGCAAATAGCCCAGCATTAACATCATTGGCGTACCGTTGTGATTTATCCTTAAACTGAGTCATACGATTCAGTTCGCCCATCTGGGTATAACAGTTTAAAAGCCAACCTAGTTGAGCATGTTCCGGTACATGTGACTGGACAAATAACGTGCTCTTCTTAGGATCAACACCAACCGCAAGACAAATTGCTAACGCATCTAACGTTGCTTCATGCAGCGCTTTCGGATCTTGACGAACCGTGATCGCATGCAGGTCGACTACACAATATTGGCAGTCATAATCATCTTGCATTTGTTGCCATTGACGTAGAGCACCCAAGTAGTTACCAATACTCAGTTCACCTGATGGTTGAACACCGCTTAATACGATGGGTTTGCTCATGCTGCTTTTCCTTACGTGTTATATCCCACTTTAGCAATAATGCTAAAAATGGTTTATAGGATTAAAATGAGGATATAATGAAACAATGCTCAAACATTATTCCATGTTTGAGCATTTTAGTTTACTCATCCACGCCGATTTGGCTAGCGCTTTATCTACCGATCTCACATTGAAATCAAATTTATGCAGAGATCCCAACAACTGTGAGTAACTCACTGATATTATCGGCAATAAAATCAGGTTTTGAGTCTGAAATCGGCTCACCGTGGTTATACCCATAAGTGAGACCAAAGGAATGGCAGTCTGCATTTTTAGCGGCTAAAATATCGTTTTTCGAATCTCCGACCATCAACATTTGATCCGCGTGGATATTATGTTTCTCAAGCAGCCAATTTAATGCCATTGGATCCGGTTTCTTTAATGGCAAAGTATCACCACCAATCACATCGATAAAATAGTGTTCGATATTATGCTGCTTTAAAATATCTGGCACAAACGCAGAAGGCTTATTAGTGACAATCGCCATTTTAAATCCAGCATTATGCAATGCTTCTAAGGTGGTGACTACATTACTATATAAATGACTGAGTTTGTGACCACTTTGATGGTAAAACTCATCGAAACAAATACGCGCTTGCTGTAATAATTCAGAAGACAATGAAGCATCAACCGTCATAGATTGACTGAGTGCACGACCAATTAAAATATCCGCTCCATTTCCGACCCAATCCCGAACTTGTTCTTCGCTCACTGCAGGGTAATTCAGGCTTTGCGTTGCTTGATCTGCAGCAAGTGCCAAGTCTGGAACGCTGTCTAGTAAAGTACCATCTAAATCAAATGCGATTAATTGAATGTCTTGTAATGCCATATTCCTGCCCATCGACTGCATAAACGAAAAAAGAGGCTTGAGTTTAGCTCAAGCCTCTGTGTATATCGACCACTTAAAGAGTGGGATTATTCTATTACCCGTTATTTAACTTTCGCTAACTCGGCGCGCATTTGATCAACCACTTCTTTATAATCAGGTTGACTAAAAATTGCAGATCCCGCAACAAACATATCTGCGCCCGCTTCTGCGATTTCACGGATATTATCCACTTTTACGCCACCATCAATTTCCAGACGAATATCGTAACCACTCTCATCAATGCGTTTACGTACTTCGCGTAATTTATCAAGCGTGGCCGGAATGAAAGATTGGCCGCCAAAACCTGGATTTACCGACATCAATAAAATCATATCAATTTTATCCATGATGTAATCAAGGTGATGAAGTGGCGTCGCAGGGTTAAAAACAACACCCGCCTGGCAACCATTTTCCTTGATCAATTGCAGTGTACGGTCAAGGTGCTCTGTCGCTTCCACGTGGAAAGTGATCATGGTTGCACCAGCTTTAGCAAACTCAGGTACGATGGCATCCACCGGTTTTACCATCAAGTGAACATCAATTGGCGCGGTAATACCATAATCACGCAATGCTTTACAAATTGGCGCGCCAAACGTGAGGTTTGGAACATAATGGTTATCCATTACATCGAAATGCACCACATCCGCACCCGCGGCGAGTACTTTTTCAACATCTTCACCCAAACGAGCAAAGTCAGCAGATAAAATCGAAGGTGCGATCAAAAAGTCTTTCATGGTCAATTCCGTTTAAAGGTCAGGTTTTGGGCTAAATTCAAGATGATAAATTCGGCGCAATTCTACCCAAGCAAACGTTTATATACAAATATGTTTGATATTTTGATCGCAAAGAAGAGAATTGGATCAGATTCAGTCTAAGCCATTAGTCCGCTCAAACAGCGCTAACAATTCATCTACTTTATTTCGACCTGCACCATTACGGCTAATGGTTCTCTTCACTCGAACCACATTTAAGCTAGCGCCTTTATATAGTCGACGAGTCAAAGCAGTATCATGATTTGAAATTAAAACTGGAATATGACGTTGCAGTGCGGTGTGCTCAGCAATACTGGCAAGTTCGGCTTGATCATCAAGCGAAAAACCATTGCCTGCATAAGAGGTAAAGTTACTTGCTTGAGCCAATGGTGCATAAGGTGGATCGCAGTAAATAACACAACCTTTGCGCGCTCGAGCAAAAGTCTGTGGATAGCTCTCACAAATAAACGTGGCTTTCTTGGCTTTTTCAGCAAAATGCAGCAGTTCTTTCTCGGGAAAGTACGGTTTTTTATATGAACCAAACGGCACATTAAACCCACCTTTTTTGTTATAACGGCATAAGCCATTAAAACCAAAACGGTTCATATATAAGAAAGCTACCGAGCGAAAAAGAACATCATCAGTCGTCGCATTAAAATCAGCACGAACGCCTAAATACACTTCTTTTTGGTTATATTCTGGGGTGAAAAAACGCAGAGCTTCTTCAATAAAGAGATCAGGCTTTTCTTTTAAGAAATTATAGAGGTTGATCAGATCGGGATTAATATCCGCTAAAAGATACTGATCATAATCGGAATTTAAAAAGACAGAACCAGCGCCGACAAAAGGTTCAATCAACTTTCTACCTTCCGGCAGTTGACGTTGAATATCATCGATTAAACCATATTTACCGCCTGCCCACTTAAGGAAAGCTCGTTGCTTTTTCATTAATTTAACTACTCACCGACTACAATTAAGACCACCAATCCGCCGACTATATTGACGGGTTGAGGAATGTATCATATTTACACCGTTAACTCAGGGTTATTTCGCACGTTTAATCTCTTGATGCACTTGTGCCATCGATTTTGGCCACGGTAATTCTTTTTGTAAATTAAGTGGAAGTTCCTGAGCGGCGTCGCGAGTTTGTTGAATAGTGTCAAAGTCTTGATACGTGATAATAAACCATTCTTTTTGATTGCGGACAGTACGATAAACTCGCACTTGGTCTTGCAGTTCAAATTGATTAATAAATCCCACCACTTCTTTTTGTGTGGTAAAGGCTGCAAGTTGCAGAGTATAGCGGGCTTCTGAAACCGAAAGTAATGCCTTAGAATCTAGAGTAATTTTAGTTATGTTCTTCGCTGAAGAGTTAGGTGTAGATTCAAATGTAACATCACTCGTGGCGACTGCTTGATTACTACCGACAGAATTATCGCCATCGACTAAAGCATCAACCACATTAGAGGGGATAACTACCCTTTTTTGTTGGTTAATATCTTCATCACCGACAGTAACGGTCTCTGTTGTAACCGATTGAGGAAGAACTTTCTCATCATTTTCAGATGCAGAGCCAGTCGAAGAAATAACCGAATCAGCAGAGGGAACATTATCCGATATGGATTTTATTTGCTTGGTTTGGTCTAAAGAACTCGATTGCTCTGAAGATTCCAGTATGACATCATTTTTATCATCTGAAACCCTAGACTGATAACTTGTCCACCATGACCAACTCCCCATTGCAATCAACAAGACGATCAACGTCATTAAAATACGGCGAACCCAATGTGAAGAGTGGTGATGCTCATCAGCTAATGCAAGTAAGTCTGCAGGCCAGTTTTCTATTTTCTCGGCAGCCAAATAAACAGCCGTTCGCTCTTTTTCCTTCTTAGCATTTCGTAATACCCGTTTTTCCAAAAAAACCTGGGCCTCATCATCCGTCAATGGAGAAATAATGAGTGATTTAATTTCTGGGATAGGTGATATAACACCCAAAACTGCTTCGACGAAATTTGGCTTAGCAAACATAATTACATTGATTTGCCATAACGGATTACCCTGAGCAACAAGCACTAACTCACATAGCTCATGTAATAAATCATTGGCTAACAACTCGGCATCATCAACAATTAAGGTCGCACTGCACTCCTGATCTTGTCGATAAGTTTTTAAATTTTGTGCTAAAGATTCCTCACCAATACAAAAGCTATCCGCTAATAACTGTCCCATAAGCACACTGCGCTGCTGATCGGCCGTTTGAGATAATAAACACATTAAAAATGATAATGTTTGTATTTCTTTATCTGTATTTAAAAAGCGCTGAGCTAACCATGATTTACCAGAACCTGGATGACCTTCTACATAAATAAGATTAGAACTAAACTGAGTGAACAGCTGTAAACCGCCTAATAACTGCGTTTGTGACTCTAATTCTAAATCAGGACCCATTGTTTTCTCACTCACGGTAATACAGCTCAGTAGTTATTATTAAGTCAAAGTAAAACATAATCATATTTTAAATATGTCAGTAAAGCTTAAAACCAACATACTAAAGCCGTCATTAATAATCTCGTAAATATCTTGTCAGAGCTTTTAGTCACCGCATTTTAACGACATAACTCAATAGCTTCAGCAATAACCTCTGTTGAGGTATCACCCATCACTTCAGCTTTACCAATTCCAGTTGGAAGGATTAATCTTAATTGACCCGCCAGCACCTTTTTATCTCGCATCATATGCTTAATAAAATCAGCATAAACCATAGAACTTGGTGTTTGGGTTGGTAGCTTCGCTTTAAGTAATAAAGCTTCAATGCGTTGGACTTGCTGTTCATTCAGCAAATTACGTAATAAGGATGTTTTAGCCGCCATCATGGTTCCAGCGGAAACCGCCTCGCCATGCAACCAATTGCCATACCCCATTTCAGCTTCAATCGCATGACCATAAGTATGGCCAAGATTAAGTAATGCTCTTATACCGGATTCTTTTTCATCTTGTGAAACAACATCGGCTTTTATTTGACAACAACGAGCAATCGCATAAATCAACGCATCTTCATCTAATTGATTCAACGCATCGGTATGTGATTCAAGCCAATCAAAAAAGTCCGAATCGATAATAATGCCGTATTTGATCACTTCCGCCATACCGGCAGCAAATTCTCTTGCTGGTAGAGATGCTAAGCAATTGGTATCAATAATGACGGATTTGGGCTGATAAAAAGCCCCGATCATATTTTTACCAAGCGGATGATTAACCGCCGTTTTCCCACCAACAGATGAATCGACTTGAGAAAGTAAGGTCGTCGGCACTTGAATAAAATCGACACCACGCTGATAACACGCAGCAGCAAATCCGACTAAATCCCCAATAACACCACCACCCAAAGCTACCAGCACAACATCACGGCTATAATTACCGTCCAGTAGATAGCTCATAATTGTATTAAAGGTATCGAGTGTTTTATATTGCTCGCCATCCGGTAAAGACAATAAATCAACATGACAATCTAAAGTTTGCAGAGTTGAAATTAAAAGATCGGCATATAAAGGAGCGACCGTGACATTACTGATCACGACCACTTTTTGATTCGGTTTTAAGTAAGAGAAAAGCGCTGGATCGCTTAATAATCCAGCGCCAATCGAGATAGGATAGCTGCGCTCACCGAGCTCTACATTGAGCCGTTCCATGGTAGGGTCTCCTTAGATAAAAGATTAACTCTCTTCTAGCATTTTTACGATTTGGTTTGCGACCACTTTTGCACTTTGGTCATCAGTACGAATCGTATAATCAGCAATCTCTTCATAAAGAGGGTTACGGTCTTGAGCTAATGCTTCTAATACTTCACGTGGTTGTTCAGTTTGAAGTAATGGACGCTTTTTATCACGATTTGTTCGTGCTAATTGCTTTTCAATTGTGGTTTCAAGATAAATGACAACACCACGTGCAGATAAACGATTTCGGTTATCTTTACTGATTACTGATCCACCACCAGTTGCCAGTACGATACCTTGTTCTTGGGTCAAATCGTCGAGAACGGCTTCTTCACGGATACGAAAACCCGCTTCACCCTCAACATCAAATACCCAACTGATATCTGCACCAGTTCGTTGTTCAATAACAGTGTCAGAATCTAGGAACTCCATATGAAGTTGCTGAGCTAGATATCTACCAATTGTACTTTTGCCGGCACCCATTGGGCCAACAAGAAAAATATTGCGTTTTTCGGCCATGTTTAGCAGTAATTCAACGTTAATTTAATGACATTGCCATCCGATATCGCAAGACTACATCCCCCTAATATTGTCGGGAGACCCTACTGGATATCACTGTGGCACCAAATTCCTCACAGATAATTCGTGATCAGACCTGAAATTATCTAAGTATGGTGCCACTAATGCAACTTTAATTTTATTTATTTCATATCTTGTCGATAGACATCGATAAAATCACACTCATAATTGATTTTCATATTACGTTATATTTCGCCAACAAAAATGCAACTCAAGTGCGACGAGTATAACTATTGTATAACAACCTTGGGAGTCACAAATATCAATAACTCACTCTTACCATAGTTTTCATAACTACGACGAAATAGAGCGCCTAAATATGGAATATCCCCTAAGAGTGGCACTTTATCGACACTCGTTTGTACTGAGTGTTGATAAATCCCACCCAATACGACTGTTTCACCATTGTTAACTAACACTTGAGTACCAATGCGTTGTGTATCAATTGCAACCGCCTCTCCATCGCCAGTTTTCACTACCGCGCCAGGTCTATCTTGAGTCACACTTAGATCTAAAACTAAACGATTATCGGGTGTGATTTGTGGCGTTACTTTCAAGCTAAGCACTGCTTTTTTAAAACTCACCGACGTTGCGCCACTCGATGATGCTTCTAAATAGGGAATTTCAGTACCTTGTTCAATATACGCTGGTTGCTTATTAGTGGTGATCAAACGAGGACTTGAAATGATCTCCGCTTTATTTTCACTTTGTAGTGCCGATAGCTCTAAATCTAGCAACGTATCAGAACCCAGCTTAGCCACCTGGAATGCAATACTCGATGCATTACCACTGGTCGCGGCTAAGTTCACATTTAAAAAGTCATCCAACCCAGTCGTTGTATCACCACCACCAGCAAAATCAATATCATCTCGACCACTGGCAATTCCCGCCTGTGCTGACGTGCTTTCAAGGCTGCCACTGGTTGAAAAATTACCATTTGTACTTGCCACCCCCCAACGTACCCCTAAATCACGTAAATTACCTTCATTAACCGTCACAATCCGGGCTTCTATTTGTACTTGTTTGACTGGAATATCAAGCGCTTCAACAATACCTTTGATAATATCAATATTAGATGGCAAGTCTCTGATAAGTAGTGAGTTAGTTCTTTCATCAACCGTAATATTACCACGGCTCGATAACATGCTGACTTCACCTTCTCCACCAATCATACCCGCAATATCCGAGGCTTTAGCAAAGCTGATTTTTAATAACTCAGATGACAGATCACCCAGCTCATCTTCTAAACGAGCTTGCTCTAAACGTTTCTTTTGTTGTTCATCTAATTCAGATTTTGGTGCAATTAACACCACATTTCCTTCTACACGTTTATCGAGCCCTTTAACTTGTAAAATAATATCTAATACTTGCTGCCAAGGTACGCCATCTAGACGCAAGGTTAAGTTACCAGCAACTGAATCCGAAACTACTAAATTAAAACCGTTATAATCTGCAATAAGCTGTAATACATTTCGAACCGGGATGTCTTGAAAATTAATCGACATTAATTTGTTATCAGCATCTAAAGCATTTTTGCTTTTTGTAATACTGCCAGCCACTGGCGGTTGTATTTCACTGACCGTGATTTCTAAGAGTTTACCTTTTAAGCGATAGTCATAGGTGAACTCACCACTGACATAAGCTTGTAAACGAGTATTGTCTCCATTATGAAAGACCTCAACAGTGCTCACTGCAGTTGAAAAATCTTTTACGTCAATAACATAAAGATCATCATCTTTAACTGCGGTATAAAGTAATTCAATATCCAAACCTTCCGTATTTTTTTTAATATCCACTGCAGAAGCTGAGGAAGAAAGCTTCACAATAATGACGGCTTCTTTTTGCTTATTGAGACGAAAATCCAACCCTTCGAATTCAGTTTTGAACCCTTTATCTACAGAGAGATTATCAGCAACATTCGATGCTGGCGTATACTTGGGTGCTGCAGAAACGGTTTGGCTAACCAATAATAAACATGCAATAGCCCAACTTAATAATAAAAATGGCTTATCCAAACCAGTACAACTCAATCCTTTACACATATCTTAAGTACTCAATAAATTGTTAATAGGTTGAAATCATCATTTCAGCGCAAGCTTGACGCTACGCTGCAGCCAACAGCCCAGACCATCAGGCAAGGTTTCTTTAATTAAAATATATTTTGAGGTAACTTCTGCCACACGGCCGTTGTTTAACCCCACATATTCCCCCTGCTGGACTTTCACCACACTTCCCACTGGCGTCTGAATTAAACCTGAAATATTGTTTTTGTTTCCCATCACACCGCGTAGATGCAGTTTATCTAATGAAAAAGTCTCCAATATCCCGGTTTTATTTCTAGAACCTGGTTGCCAACAATCTTGTTTCGCTCTAGGTTGATTGGCAATTACAGCCACTTCAGGTAAGACAAAGGGAGAGCGCTCAATTTGGGCTTGATAAGTCGTGGCACTAAAAACGGCTTCAGGGGTGAGCTGCGCTATTTCTTTACGTGATTGACTTTCAACTTGAGAAATAAATGCAGGAATAGAGCCGCCTTCTTGTTCACACCCAATTAATAATATTGAAGCGACTAGAACCCAATATGTCCTCATTTCTTAGTTTCCTCAGGTTTAAACTGATAGGTATACGCCCTCACCCTAAAGTGCAATGTTGAACTTTCTTGGCTCACGCGATTCCATTCCACATCATGTAAGCTAATAATTCGAGGCAACGTCGCAATAGCCTCTGAGAGCTGGCCGATATTGTCGTAATTTCCGGTCAATTCAATATTGAGAGGTAATCGATACAAAAACTCTTGCACTTGCTTCTCCCCCCAATCGACACGAGTAAATGACAAACTATTTTTAAGACCTAAATCGTTCACCGATGACAACATGCTCGCGAGTTCTTTTTGTACTGGTAGTTACTTAAGTAAAAATTCATAACGAGTGTTTAATTCATTCAATTGGGCTTGCAGCTGTGGCAATGCAGCAACCTTAATCGCTTTTATTCGAATAGAGCTTTTTAATGTCACTTCTTGTTGTCGAATTTGCTCCAGCTCATCGTGCTGAGGCATCAAATAGAACCACGCGCCAAACAGTTGCAACAAAACAACTAACGCTCCAATGATGAGCATTTGCGGGAGTACTGGCCATTCAGGCATTTCTTCAAAATCTAAATCACGAAAATCGATCATTATTTAGCTCCCTTCAAGGAGGGTTTATCTAAACCGACTTCAAGTGGCTTTGATTCAAATCGAAATGACACCTTAACTGTTTGAAATTTTTTGCCAAAAACCACCTTTCCAGACACTATCGAATGCATCTCTATATTCATCAGCCAAGCGGAATTTTCAAAGTTATCCAACATGGTCGCCAAACGTGCGGTACTGTCGCTTATCCCACCAATTTCAACATCTCGCCCATTCATTTTCATCTTATCGACATAAACGCCTTCAGGAACAAGCTCCGGCATGAGATTCATAAAATCGGTGGTTTTATTTCGCTCATTTTGCAATGACTCAACCAAGCGCAAACGAGTCAAAATCGACTTATGTTTAGCTTCAATGGCTTTTAAATTAATCAACTGTTTATCTAACTCTTGAACATAAGCTTGTAATTGTTGATTCCGAGCCTTTTGTTGAGTCTTAAGATGATCAATATACAAACTGCCAAACCACTGCAATCCAATCGCTACCAGCACACCAAGAACAACCATGCCGTAAAAACGCTGCTTGTATTCTTGCCTTTTCTCTTCTCGCCACGGCAAGAGATTAATGTCATGCAACATTTCCCCTCCTTTGCCACTGCAAACCACGAATGGCTAAACCTGTTGCAACACTAAAAATGCAAGCTTCTGCATCTATGTCTTTATTTTTATTCTGATGCTACTGAACTAACTGAAATGGATTTAATACATCTACCGGCAACTGCAATTGTTGCGTCAGTGCGTCCTCTATTCCAGCAATACAGGCCCCACCACCAGTCAACCAGATACCTTCAATTTTTTTCTGCTGGTTGACCGAACCATACAAACTAATTTGACGGGTCAAACGCTCGACTAACTCGGAAATAAATTCATCCGTATGGTCATTAATATCGGTAGCAGTAATTTCCTGGTCCTGTAACGATGCCATAGCAAGAGAAACTGGTTTATTATTCAAACCATAAGGCAAATCTTTGTAATAAGCTGGACGCCCTTGTGGAAGAATACAAAGAGAGGTTTGAGTCAATCCAATATCCACCAATAACCAAGATTGTTTTTCTTCGTTTTGTTGCGAAGCCAATTGCCAAACGCGTAATAACCCATGAGACTGCAAATCAAAAGCTATCGGTTTTAATCCCGATTTTTTAAGCATATCAATTCGATTTTCGACAACTTCTTTACGCGTGGCATAAACTTGATAGGTTGCTGTAGCGCTACGCTTTAAGGTGTCTTGATCCACTTGAACATAATCTAAACTTAGATCTTCAATCGGAAATGGCGATTGCTGGCCGAATACTTGATAAATAGCAAATTCTTTCTCTCTACCTTCTAACTCACTATCAATATGTAAAACCTTACTAATAACAGCATTATCAGGAAGTGATAAACAAACTTGGCGAGACAGCAAAGGTAAGTGTTTTTTTAATTCTTTTAATTCTTTTAATTTTTTAACAATACTCTGATGACTAAAGGTATGGTTTTCTGAAAAAATACCTTCCGTAACTGGTAGTTCTTTATAACTCACCAGTTCAAACTGATCTCCGGCTGATTTCATCACGACCGCTTTAATACTGTGATGACCAATATCTATGCCTGTAACAACAGATTTACCCATTTACCTAGGCTCCAACTAGAATATTCGTACTCTTAAAAAAATTGGAATAAAGTTAAGAACGAATTTATTTAGCGTTATGCTAATATGACGCCTACTGTACAGGTGTTTATATCAACACATCCTCATACAATCAGGGAATATCCGGTGAAGTTCATAAAGCCATTGCTTATATTTTCATTAATTTGCATTATTCTTGGAGTGACAACAATTTTTGGGTTTTATTTTTACCTGAAACCTCAGCTCCCAGATGTCGCAACGTTAAAAGACGTGCAGTTACAAACCCCAATGCAAGTTTTCAGTCAAGACGATAAGCTAATTGCTCAGTTCGGTGAAAAACGACGCATACCGCTGAAACTCGATGATATTCCTATACAAATGAGGGAAGCTTTCATCGCAACAGAAGATAGTCGTTTCTATTCTCACTATGGTATTGATCCAATCGGGATCACTCGTGCTGCTTTGGTTGTCGCTATTTCTGGTCATGCCAAACAAGGCGCAAGTACTATCACCCAGCAGCTTGCTCGAAATTTCTTCCTCACCAATGACAAAAAGATCATACGTAAAATTAAAGAAATCTTTATCGCTATTCATATTGAGCAAGTTTTAAATAAAGACGAAATTTTAGAGCTGTACTTAAATAAAATTTATTTAGGCTATCGCTCTTATGGAGTCGGTGCCGCATCATTAACCTATTTTGGCAAAGCACCTAAAGATCTCACGTTAGGACAAATGGCCATTATTGCCGGCCTACCAAAAGCCCCTTCAACCATGAATCCGATTTACTCTATCGATCGTGCCACTACACGCCGACACGTTGTATTACTTCGTATGCTTGATGAAAAATACATCACACAAGCCGAATTTGATGAAGCAGATGCCGAACCAATTGATGGAAAGTATCACGGCGAAAAAATTGAAGTTAATGCCCCGTATGTTGCTGAACTTGCTCGCTCTTGGGCAGTAAAAAAATATGGTGATGATGCTTATTCTTCTGGTATGAAGATCTACACAACGGTTAAGTCTGATTTACAAGAAGCGGCCAACGAAGCGGCTATAGGTAACTTATTTAATTATGACGAGAGACATGGTTATCGTGGTGCAACCGCTGAATTGTGGAAGAAAGATCAGTCTGCTCTATCTCAAGATGAAATGGATGCATATTTAAATAAACAACCAACCTTTGGTTTGGTGCACCCTGCCATCGTCACCAGTGTTAATAACCAATCTGCAACGGTCTACATCAAGCATCGCGGATCACAGACTATTCAATGGGATGGACTAAAATGGGCGCGTAAATATTACAATGATAAATACCAAGGTCCACCACCGTCGAGAGCATCAAATATTCTCGCAGTTGGTCAAGCTATTTGGGTTCGTCCCTTTGGCGTATTACATGAAGAACCAGTAGCCGTACCAACCGAAGCGTCAGACGATACAGCAACAACTGACGATGAGACGGATAATGCGAAAGCAGCTGAAAAAGCCAAGGATGCACAGCCAGTAATGACGTGGCAACTTAGCCAAGTGCCTATTGTTAATACCGCTTTTGTCGCACTAAACCCAGATGATGGCGCGGTTCTATCTTTAGTCGGTGGCTTTAACTTCACCCACAGTAAGTTTGACCGAGCCACCATGGCAGAGCGTCAGGTCGGTTCAAGTATTAAACCGTTCATTTACTCATCGGCCATTGATAAAGGATTAACCCTTGCGACCTTAGTTAATGACGCACCGATTAATCAATGGGATAAAGGACAAGGCACAGCATGGAGACCGAAGAACTCTCCACCAGTTTACTTAGGACCAACCATGCTTCGTCGTGGATTAGCGCAATCAAAAAACGTCATGGCGGTTCGTACACTGCGCCGTGTTGGTTTAGATGATGTGCTGGACTACTTACCTCGCTTTGGTTTTGACCCAGAAAAACTGCCGCATTCAGAAACCGTAGCACTTGGCGCTGGTAGCTTGACCCCAATCAAAATGGCGCAAGGTATCGCCGCTTTTGCCAACGGTGGTTACTATGTAAAACCTTTCTATATTGATCATGTTAATGATCCTTATGGCGAATTACTGTTCAGAGCCAATCCGACTCGTGTTTGCACCTCTGATTGCTCACATGACCCAATTACCATTGATAACGAAGGTACCCAAGAAGAGCCAAATTACGCCGAAAAAATCATTTCACCACAGACAGCATTCCTAGTACGTCAAATGATGTACAGCAATATTTGGGGTGGTGGCTTATGGAGTAATAAGACAGGTTGGAATGGTACAGGCTGGCGTGGTCAAGCACTCAAACGCCGTGATATCGGTGGCAAAACCGGTACAACCAATGACTCGATTGATACATGGTATAACGGTTACGGCCCCGGTATTGTCGCCACGACCTGGGTTGGATTTGACCAAGCGAATCGACCACTTGGCTATACAGGTGCAAATCCTAACTTCACACGAAAAGAGCAATACAATGGTGGCGAGTCAGGTGGTACAACTGCTCAACCAGCATGGGTGAACTTTATGAAAGTGGCATTGAAAGATGTCCCTGAAAAAGATCTGCAATTACCTGAGGGTATTATTCGTGTGCGTATTGACCGTGAAAGTGGTTTATTAACACATAAAAATGATAATTCATCGATGTGGGAATATTTTGCGGTAGGGACTCAACCAACAGAATATGAACCCGATGCTGCAACCAATAACTTGTATACTGAAGATGAAGATGGCGACAGCTTATTCTAATTCTGGAGATATCAACTTTCGTTAATATCCTATAACAATGTTAATAAAATGGCCTCTAATGATAGAGGCCATTTTTTATTTATATCAATTCACTCATTAACGAGTATTAACTTATCTGTTGGCTAATAAATGTTGCCAACTGCTGAAAGCGCTTTTTCAACGGTGAACCTGGGCGATAAACCAGCACCAGTTTTCGTGAGGGTGTAGGATTCACCGCAGGTAAATAACACACCCCGTCTTTCACTTTCTCAATAGGGATAGCCAGTTGAGGCAATAATGTGATCCCACCTCCTGCTGCAACCATATTACGCAGCGTCTCTAAGCTGGTGGCTTTAAAGCGATCATCATCACGTGCACCAGCAGCAAAACAGAAACCAAGCGCCTGATCCCTCAAACAGTGTCCATCCCCTAAAGACAGCACCGTTCTACCACTCAATTGCTGTAAGTCAACTTGGTCAAGCTTCGCCCATTCATGTGTCTCAGGCACTGCTAAGGTTAATGGTTCTTCAAAAATATCCAGCTCAATAAAGGGCTCGGTTTCAGCAACCGACGCCAAGATCAAACAATCTAACCGTCCTTCTTCTAACTGACGGATCAACTGATTGGTCTGAGCTTCATGTAAAAACAATTCTAAATCAGGAAAAGCCTGCTTAAGCGGCAGAATAATTTTAGGTAACAGATAAGGTCCAACCGTAGGAATAAAACCTATATGCAGCGGCCCACTCATCTCTTTACCTTGCAAGTTTGCCATATCAGTAAAGGTTTTCACTTCACTCAAAATACGTTTTGCTTGAGCAACGAGTTGCAAACCAGAATCAGTGAAAAGCACTCGACGGCTGCTGCGTTCAAGTAAAGATGTTCCAAGCTCATCTTCTAATTTACGAATTTGTCCGCTCAAGGTTGGTTGACTGACAAAGCAAGCTTCCGCAGCCTTACGAAAGTGTTTATGTTCAGCCAATGCTACCAAGTACTCAAAGTCTCGAATATTCACGATCTTTCCTTCATAGATAATAACTATCAAAACGATAACACCAAACGACTAGGGCTATCAAATTTTTTATCCCATAATATCTACAATAACAAAGGAAAAGCTGATGAAAAAAATAATGACGAATTTTAAAAAAATCAGATTGGGGGCTTATACGAATAAAGCCATACTATTACTGATGGGTGGGGAGTTATGGCACGATCTAGAAACCAATGAAGCTGATTTATTAGTTTTATATTAATTCAAAGCTTGGTGTTAGTGTTCACACCAAACTTTCAACGCGTACCACCACTAACTGGTAATACTCAAAGACATTTATCAGTAAGATATTACTCAACTTGCAATTCAAATTGTTTATCGTCTTGAGGTAGCTCCACTTGCTTTAATTGCAATAAGCAACAGTACAAACGCCAACACATTCCAGCTAGAGCCATTTGATTTTTCACCGATAACGACTCACTCAAAGCCAGTAAATTCGCTAATGATTCGTTGAATATATTTTCATCATGTGAATAATGATATTGCCAGTCATTTGCGGTAAACCAAGCTTGCTTAATCTTTATCGAGTCAATAACCTTATACAGATTAGCCTGAATATCTCGACTAACCGCCATCGCCTCTTTAGAGTGCAAATCGCGAAACTGCCATACAATAAGATGGCAGTTTAATGTCACCACGCCTAAACGTAATAGACCAAGTCGAGTACATTCATCTTTGCTTTGGCTTAAGCGGTTAATTCGGTTATACACCAAAGATTCAAACTCAAAGTTATCCATTATAGGCTTACGTTTTAGCTGCATTAGAAAGTCTCGGCGTAAGGCCTTAGCAATCCTTAATCCTTTACGGCGATCAGAGCTTGGTCTAAAAATATTAAATGCCACTGCAGAAAATAAAATCCCAACAATCATACTGATATTAGTATTAACAAAGCTTCCATAATCATAGGTTGGGGGATTCGTTATCGAGAGAAATGTTCCCATAAATACGATTAATAGTGCCCATAAGCCAGCATTTTTCTTCGATTGAACCTTGAAAAGTTCCATAGTCGTAATGGTAATAAAAAGCAAAATAGCAAAGGGAGTGAAGGTACTGATTTGTATCATAAGGCCAAACTTCACCAAAAAGATGGCAACGCAAAGTAATAAAACAGAACGAAACATAGTTGAAATTGCAACAAAAGGTGCAGGGCTAGTAGCATTCAAAATGCAACTCACCGCGGCTAATGTGGCAGCCCCAGCCCCCATTTCCCATTGCGATGTTATCCAAAAAGCACAGCAACAAAATAGACAAATAAAGGTTCTGAAACCATTATAAAGCGCTTCTATTGTATCAGTATGGCGACGAACACGGCTTGTTTTAGGAATAACACCTAAAGCTCGCTGCTGGCCTTGAGAGGTGCTTTCAATACTTTGCAAGGTTTCTGAAGAGCGCAAATATAATTTACAAAACTTCGTAAAACGAGACCAAAAAGCATGATGACGATAATCGGAATTTTCGGTCGGTTTTATTTCAGCAAGTTTTTTCGACAAACTATATTGATCAAACTCTCCTTGTTTAAAACCTTGTAATATTTCTTGTATCACAGCGGCTAAATGCTCAGGAGGGTGAGGCCAGTTGACTAACATGCGTCGTAAGCCTGATATATGGCTGGTCATTTGCAACTGTTGTTGAAGAAGATGGTTCAAATAACTGTCTTGATAACGAAGTTGGTAGTGACTCCAATACGCCTGAATTCTAAGCAAGTTCATGGATAAAATTTTGCCAATCACAATTTCATGTGACAAGCGAATCTTGGTATTCATTTCTGGGTTTATCACATCAGGATGATAAGCATCTGGATGAGATAATAACTCAAAATGATCAAGCAACTGAGTTTGCATTTGTCGTAGCGTACTGATTAACGTCACCCCGTCAGAAGTACTTGGTAAAATCATCATCATGATCCCGCCAGATAAAATCCCAACAATAACTTCACATACGCGAGCTTGAGTCACTTCAAATAACAAATGTGTATCCGTAGTGTTAACTAAGCTATAACCAATAATTGCTGCGGTGTACCCTGCGAGTGAAAAGGCATAAGACACGTTATTTTCATAATGACTGGCAACATAAGTGCATAACGCCATCCAGGCCGACATATAAAAAACTAATAGCCAAGGATCACTTAATGTATAGCCAACAATGTGATAAGCCGCATATGCCCCGATCAAACTACCAAATACGCGGCCTAAACTTTTACTGATCACTCCACCAAAAGTCGGAAAACTCACGACAGCAGCCGAAGTTAGCGCCCAATAAGGCTGATCTAACTGTAATAAAAGTGCCACATATAAAGCAAGGGTCAACGCTAACCCATTTCGTACGGCATAGCGCCACTGAAACGAAGTCGCTTTTCCCCAAGGAGTATTTGACCATTCTAACCAATGAAAACTCATAATTGTCTCATTAATAGTGAATAGAAATGCTGCATGTTGTACCGGCAATAAGGCGTAAATCTTTTGGTATATTAGTCAGTTTAATCCGAACAGGAACACGTTGAGCCAATTGAACCCAAGGAACATTAGGCTTGATATTAGCTAATAGTTCTGATGAATCCATCTCACTTTGATCCACAATACCACGACCAATACTGCTTACTTTACCCGTGAGCACTTGATTTGAAGAAAACAACGTTATATCAGCTTGGCTACCTTCCTTAATGTTTTTTAGTTTTGTTTCTTCAAAATAACCTTGCACATAAAATGAATTAGCATCAATCAAACCAATAAGTGCAATACCAAGCAATGCATAACGGCCTTCGCGCACTTTAAGGTGACTAATATACCCATCAACGGGAGCATAGACTTTCGTTTGGCTCAGTTCCCAGTTAGCTTTTGCTAAGGCGCCTTGAGCTTGCTTGTATTGTGCAGCCGTTGCTTGTGCATTACTTTGAGACAATTCCAGCTCCTCTTTAGAGATAGCGCTCGCTTTCATATTACGGCGACGAACATACTCGCGCTGTGCATTTTCAGCCGTCACTCGAGCCGTTTCCATCGCCGCTTTCGATTCATTGATTTCAATCAGAAAAGGTTCTGGATCGATAGTCATCAGCAAGTCGCCTTTTTTAACAAACTGATTCTCTTCAACATCGAGAGTTTGTACGACACCATTGACCCTCGCGGCGATATCAACCACATCGGCTCGAATTTTGCCATCACGGGTCCATGGCGACTGCATATAATAATTCCACATCCACCAACCAGCGCTCACTGCAACCGCAAAAACAACCAAAGTTGAAAAATATTTCAAGGTTTTAAATTTCATTTCCGACACCTAGGATCAAGAGAATCTTATGATTAATAATAAAGCGCTAAACACAGACAAAACGAACAACGATAAATCCATTAATGTTGGATGCCATACCTCACCGGAATACATCCAATTTCTGAGTACTCGATGTATCCCTGCCCACACAACACCGCCAAGTAAAAAAGCTTTAAACATCGGAGGAAAATACAAGGATGCACCAACAATTAAATCGGATATCGGCAAACCAACATGAAGAAAATCAAGGTTCAAATCGCACACCTTTGAAAAAGTCACACAGAATAAATAGAATACACCAACACTTCACTTATCGAACGATGTAAGCGTACATCTTTTATGATAATAGCGTTAAGCGTTTTAGATACCAATAAAGTAGCAAAATGAGCTAACTTATCGGCAGACTGAATAATCAATAAATAATTGATGGGAATATGAAAACACCCAAGCCAATGAATTAGCTTGGGTGTCATTATACGTCACATTTAGGTCAAAGTTTAGATTTCTAATATCATGATTTAATTAGTGATAAAGAGGAAAACTCCCATATATCCATAACAATGCACTATTAAGCGACACTCACACGAACAATAACTTGCTCATTTAAGTTCACTTCTAATGCCACTTCATCACACGCATGTTGGCGTGGGCACTGGTCGCAATCTTTTAATACTTTTTCAGGCAATAGGGTTTTTGAAGTCGGAATGAAATCTTGCTTCATAAAAAACTCAGGCACACGAGTCAATACAAAAACTTTCTTGATTGCCATTTGTTTTGCTTTAGACACTAGGTGCTGAATAATTGCGGCGCCTTGACCTTGGCCTTGCCAGCCCGCCTCAATTCCGAGTGAGCGAATTTCTGCTAATCCTGAATCATAAACATAGAGTGAGGCACAACCCGTTACTTCCCCTTGATGCTCAGCGACGGCGAACGATCCAATATCTCGAATCAATTCATTTCGGCTACGAGGTAGATTTTCACCAAGACCAGCCCAGTAAGTCACCATGCCTTCTAGTGCATCAATATCGGTTAAACGAGCAGGGCGCACTTTCACCCCTGAAGTATCCCGTTTTTCTAAACGTTTTTGCGCTTGATTAACCGCATAGTTGACTTGTTTTGGTGATACGCCACCTAAGGCTGAGCGCTTCTCTAAACAAGACTCAATGGTTAAAATGGCATAAACATCATCTTCAATCACCGCTGAAAACTCTTTTAGCTCTTCCAGTGATAACTCTTCTAATGCACACCCTTTAGCAATCGCCCCAACCACTGCAACCCCAACAATATGGTGCGCTTCACGGAAAGGAATGCCTTTGGCAACTAAGTAATCGGCCAGTTCTGTTGAGTTGGCGTAGCCTTGTTTGGCGGCTTCTAATGTACGCTCACCATTGACCTTAATGCCATCGAAACACAATGCTGCCATTTCCATGCAATCATTCCAAGTATCGAGCGCATCAAATAAGCCCTCTTTATCTTCTTGCATGTCTTTGTTGTACGCTAATGGTAGTGCTTTCACTGTCATCATCATGGCAGCTAGTGAGCCATAAACACGACCGGTTTTTCCTCGGATCAACTCTAGTGCATCTGGGTTTTTCTTTTGTGGCATTAATGAAGATCCAGAGGTCACAGTATCCGCTAATTCAATAAAGCCAGACTCACCCGAGTTGTAGAAAATCATATCTTCAGCAAGGCGAGAAAGGTGCAACATGGAGATAGAGGCAATCGACATCAACTCCATCACATGATCACGATCAGAAACCGAATCTAAACTGTTGCGAGTGGCACGACGAAAACCAAGGTTGTGGGCAAGTTGCTCACGATCCATCGGATAGGCAGTACCCGCTAATGCGCCAGATCCTAACGGACAAGTATCAAGACGTTTAATCGCATCGGATAAACGAGAGTAATCACGCTCTAGCATTTCAACATACGCCAAACACCAATGCGCAAATGTCACAGGTTGAGCGCGTTGCAAATGAGTATAACCAGGAAGAACGGTTTCTTGATGTGCGCGCGCGACCGATACCATTTGAGTCTGCAAACGGTCAAGTGCCATTAATAATTGATGACCTTGTTGACGACACCAAAGTTTTAAATCCGTCGCCACTTGGTCGTTACGAGAACGACCAGTGTGAAGTTTTTTACCTAAATCCCCAACACGGTTAATTAGCTGAGTTTCGACCCAACTGTGAATATCTTCCGCATCCGATTGTAGAATTTGTTCTGGATTTTCCATTACCGCTAACTTTAATTCGTTCAGCGCTAATTCTAATTTTTGTTGTTCTTGCTCGGTAATAACATTGACTGAAAGCAAAGATTTGGACCATGCAATCGACCCAACAATATCTTGCTCAGCCAATCGGTAGTCAAAGCGTAATGAATCATTAAATTGCTTAAACCGAGTGTCTGCTGCTTGGGTAAATCTTCCGCCCCATAATGCCATTGGTGTCTCTCCTGCTCATCCTCATCGTACTTGAAGCTGCAGCTTTGTTGGCTACGCTCGCCCACCCCACTCACTTAGTAAACTAAGCTCATGGGGCTGAACGATCTTGCCGCCTCACTGCAACTCCAATGACTTCGAGTATATATTCTTAGTTATTATCACCGCTACTCTTCGTCACTGGTAAATGAAAAGTGAGATCCTGCAATAACGGTATTTATTATGTGTGTTATTTATTTTTCGCAGCGTTCAATGTACGAATACGGCTCGCTAAAGAATACAAACGGATGAAACCACCCGCATGGCTTTGGTCATATACTTGATCATCACCAAAGGTTGCAAACTCTTCAGAGTACAAGCTGTTATCCGAACGTTTTTGCGTCACAGTCGCTTGTCCTTTGTACAACTTAATCACAACGTCACCATTCACATCTTGTGCTAACTCTTCAGTCGCAGCAAGCAGTGATTTGCATAGTGGAGTGAACCAACGGCCATCATAAACAAGGTGAGAGGCTTTTACGCCTAGCTCTTCACGGAATTCAAATGATGCTTTATCTAGAACCAATTGCTCAACCGCACGTAATGCTTCCATCATAATCGTGCCTCCTGGAGTTTCATAACAACCACGAGACTTCATGCCGACTAAACGGTTTTCAACGATATCAATACGACCAACACCGTGTTTTACACCTTTTTCATTTAAGTAAACCAAAGCGTTATAAGGCGTCATAGTTTCGCCATCAACGGCTACGACTTCGCCCTTTTCTACTTTTAGTGATACATATTCCGCTTCATTTGGCGCAAGCTCAGGATCTACCGTCCATGCCCAGCAATCATCATTTGGTGCGTTCCAAGTATTTTCTAGCACGCCACCTTCAGTTGAGATGTGCCATGCGTTTGCATCACGAGAATAAATTTTAGTAAGAGAAGCAGTACACGGGATATTACGCTCAGCAAGGTAATCTAAACACTCTTCACGGCTCACAAGATCCCACTCACGCCATGGAGCAATCACATGTAGATCAGGAGCAAGCGCTGCAAATGCGCCTTCAAAACGAACTTGGTCATTACCTTTACCAGTACAACCATGACACAGAGCATCAGCGCCGACTTTACGCGCCACTTCAACTTGTGCTTTGGCAATGATTGGACGAGCCATTGAAGTACCTAGAAGATATTTACCTTCATAAAGCGCACCCGTTTTAAGTGTTGGGTAAATATAGTCAGCCACCATTTCTTCTTTAAGATCGGCGATATAGCATTCTGATGCGCCCGATGCGATGGCTTTTTCTTCGATGCCCACTAGCTCTTCTGCACCTTGACCAACATCGGCCACAAACGCGATCACTTCACAGCCATAGTTTTCTTTCAGCCACGGAATGATCACGGACGTATCTAGGCCACCAGAATAGGCAACAACGACTTTATTTACACTTGCTTTATCTACACTTAACTTGCCCATTGTACTTCTCCAAAAGTTTGTATTTGCCTTCCTTGGAATCCCTTTAATTTTGGTATGACATTCCATGGATAATAATTTACTTAAATCCTAATTTAACCCTAAATAGTTGGCGTTGCAGTGAGGCGGCAAGATAGTTCAGCCCCATGAGTCTAGCGTCTAGGTGATTGGGGTGAATTAAAGTAGCTAACAAAGCTGCAGCGTCAAATATGACAGGTTAAGGGTAAAAACGTGTTCCTATGCTGTTACCTGCAAATAATTGCGTTAATTTTTCAGGACTTTTCCAGCTAGCGACTTCAATGGCACGACCTAACTCATTGGCGGCATCAAGTGCCGCTTGAACTTTTACTATCATGCCATCGGTGATCACTTTTTGCTCGATCAATCTATCCGCTTGGTTTTGATCAAGTTGAGCGATTAATTGTTTATTCTCATCTAGCACGCCACTAACATCTGAAAGTAGAGCTAGCTCAGCATCCAAGGTTGTCGCGACTGCAACGGCGGCTTGATCCGCGTTTACATTCATAAGTTGACCTTGAGCAGTAAGACCGATTGAGCTGATGATTGGTAATGCACCCGCTTTCAATATTGCCTTTAATACCGTTGTATTGCCGGCTTTTGCTTCACCAACCGCACCAAGCTCATCTGAAATTTGACTCACTTGACATAAGCCACCATCGGCTAAACTCAAACCAACTGTATTCAAACCAAGCTTCATCGCCTGACCTTGCAATAATTTATTAGCCGTTCCAGCCAAGGCACCTGAAACGTAATTAATGTGCTCAAATGGTGTAACACGTAAACCATTTTTCTTAACCGTTTCTAGTTGCAGCCTATCCATCAACTCATCAACTAAATAACCGCCACCATGCACAATCACGATTTCACGGTCTGCTTGATGTTGATATTCGGCTATCGCCTTGAATAATAAAGCCAATGTATCAAGCTCAGAAAGCACCGCTCCGCCCAATTTAATCACCAAAGGCTTAAGTACAGGAGAGCTATTCACTGATTCAGTCATATTCATTATGAACTCCTAAACCAATGAGGTAAGCATTGGAAAACCATAACGAATATTTAAACACTGCATCGCTTGGCTAGACGCGCCTTTCAGCAAATTATCAATCGCCGATACAACGATCACATGCTGGCCTTGCACTTTCCAACCAATATCGCAAAACGGCGTATTTTCAACATTTTGCAGCTTGGGTAAATCTTTCTGTAAACGAACGACCGGTTTACCTTGATACGCTTGCTCGAAAGCAGCCGACACTTGCTCTTCATTAACGCCATCAGCTAGCTTCATCGTAATAGTAGCTAAAATGCCGCGTTTGAAATTACCTAGATGTGGAGTAAAAATAACATCACAGCCCAAATGACTCGCAATCTCTGGTTGATGACGATGAGTAAAGACGCCATAAGGCTGCAAGCTCACTTCGCAAAAACTATTGTTCATCGTTGCTTTACGGCCAGCGCCAGTAGCGCCGCTGGTTGCATTAATCACAGGCCATTGGTTTAAGTCGATCAACTGAGATTCGATCAGCGGTTTAATCGCCAATTGAGAGGCGGTTGGATAACAACCCGGAACGGCAATTAAATCGGCGCCAACAATTGCATCTTCATTCCACTCAGCAAGGCCATACACGGCTTTATCTAACCACTTTGAGTTAGTGTGTTCAAAGCCATAATATTGAGGATAGAACCCCTCCGCTTGTACACGATAAGCACCGGACAAATCAAAAACCACACAGCCATTTTCTAAAAAAGTCGGCGCTAAATCATGACTCACTTCATGGGCGGTCGCTAAAAAAACCACATCACACTGCTTGGCAACCTCTTCGACTGAAGTTAAAGGCTGCACAGGCATATCAATCATACCTTGTAATTTACCGTGCAATTGGCAAATTGGCTTACCTGCATCGGCACTGTTGGCAGAAACATATAAACCTGATAGCGTGAGTTCAGGGTGCTTGTTAACCATTAAAGCGAGTTCGGCACCGGTATAACCACTGGCACCAACAATTGCGGTTTTTAACATATTTTAACTGTCCATATTAAAAAGTTAGCCATATTCAAAAACTAGCCGTAGTAGAAATCTAGTCATATGAAAAGCTGTCGTAAGCTTTGTTTGTATCTTGTCTTCTAAGATACAACCTTTTGATGACTATATATACTCAAATTTCGACATTATTTGATTTTTTATTCACAAATAATGATTTAATATGTTTTATCGTTTTGTGGCTTTTTTGTCAACAACAAACAAAACCAGACCATAATCTACCCAAAATAATTTAATCTTCAGCTAGGCGGTAAGTGACGTAGCCAACAAGCTGCAGCTTAAAAAATAAGACGGGTATAAAGACCTATAAAGTATTTGTAAGGAAGCAGAATATGTCGATTCCAAATTTTATCGAAGTTTATAGTGGCTTAATTTCAACATCATCGATTAGCTCCACCGATCCAGCTTGGGATCAAGGCAATGTCAAGGTTATCGAAAAATTAGCGCAATGGTTTAAAGACCTTAATTTTGATGTAGATGTGATCGAAGTCGAACCAGGCAAGCACAACATGATCGCCAAAAAAGGCCAAGGAACTGGAGGCTTATTGTTATCAGGTCATTCCGATACCGTGCCTTTTGATGAAGGTCGCTGGAGCTTTAACCCCCACGAACTCACCGAAGCCAATAATCGATTTTATGGTTTAGGTACTGCGGATATGAAAGGTTTCTTTGCCTTTATAATTGAAGCGGTTAAGGGCGTTGATTGGAGTAAGCAAACCAAGCCTCTTTATGTACTGGCAACTTGTGATGAAGAAACCACCATGCTTGGCGCGCGTCACTTCACAGAATTATGCCAAGTCGATGGCGCTCCCTATAAACCCGATTACTGCATTATTGGTGAGCCCACCAGCTTAAAACCTATTCGTGGCCATAAAGGTCATGTTGCCAATGCGGTGCGCGTCACAGGAAAATCAGGTCACTCTTCAGATCCAGCCCTTGGCGTGAATGCCATTGAGATTATGAATGAAGTGTTATTTGCCTTAATGCAACTGCGCGATAAGCTAGTCAAAGAATATCATCACCCAGGATTTTCAATTCCAAGCCCAACCTTAAACTTGGGGCATATTCATGGGGGCGACAGTGCTAACCGAATTTGTGGCTGTTGTGAACTGCACTATGACGTTCGCCCATTACCCGGAATCAGTTTAGATGGGCTCGATAATATGTTGCGCTCAGCATTAAAAGAAGTGCAAGCCAAATGGCCCGGTCGAATCGATATCACTCCATTGCATGAAGCCATTCCCGGTTATGAGTGCTCACACGATCATCCTTTCATTGCCGACATGGAAAAAATTTGTGAGATGCCTTCTGAAACCGTCAATTACTGCACCGAAGCGCCATTCTTACAAGATGTGTGTCCAACCTTAGTATTAGGGCCCGGTTCTATCGATCAAGCGCATCAGCCGGATGAATTTTTGGCCTTTGAGTTTATTGATCCAACGATTAAAGTATTGTCCAAATCAATTCACCAGTTTTGCTTTTAAAGAAAACCGATTTATGACCCTAAGTCCGAGTAATACACCACTCAAGGATTGAGTACTTAGTATCTGATCGACATCAATCAGAAGCGTTTTTATTTATTTAAAGCACGTAAAAATTTGACTCAGTGCAAATAAATTCGCTAGATTGGGGTCGAGACGAGAACAATGGATGTAATTTTTTTACAAGGTAGTGTTAAAAATGAACGAAAAATATGATGCACTAAAAAGCAACGTACGAATGCTTGGTGAGATCCTCGGTAACACCATTCAAGAGGCGCATGGTGATGCTATATTAGAGAAAGTTGAGACGATCCGTAAGCTTTCAAAATCCGCTACGGCTGGTAGCCAAGAGCGTGAAGATTTGATCGAAGAAATCAAAAACTTGCCGAATGATCAATTAACCCCAGTCGCCCACGCTTTTAGTCAGTTCCTAAACCTGACCAACATTGCAGAGCAATATCATACTATTTCACGCCATTGTGAAGAGCATGTATGTGAACCCGATGCAATTAATACATTATTTGGTAAATTAGCCAACAACGAAATCAGCAAAGAGCAAACCGCAAAAGCAATCAAAGAGCTCAACATAGAGCTAGTATTAACGGCGCACCCTACTGAAATTGCTCGTCGCACCATGATCAATAAACTGGTCAAAATCAACAAGTGTTTATCCCAATTAGAACACAGTGATCTTTCTCCTCGTGAGCGTCTAAAAACCGAACGTCGCCTAGAAGGTTTAATCGCACAGTCTTGGCATTCAGATGTAATTCGCCAACAACGTCCAACTCCGCTTGATGAAGCTAAATGGGGCTTTGCAGTCGTCGAAAATTCATTATGGGAAGCCGTCCCAGCTTTCTTACGTGAATTTGATGATCGTGTGAAAAGCTACATTGGTGAAGGCCTAGCCATTGATGCTCGCCCTGTACACTTTACCAACTGGATGGGCGGTGATCGCGACGGTAACCCAAATGTTACCCACCCAATCACGCAAGAAGTGTTGCTCCTTTCTCGCTGGAAAGCCGCAGATTTATTCTTAGGTGACATTCAAGAGTTAATCACTGAACTATCAATGGTTCAATGTAACCAACAAGTTCGTGATTTAGCCGGCGATCAACACGAACCATATCGTGCGATATTAAAAGGCTTACGAACTTTATTGGTTAATACTTGTACCGTTTTAGAAGCAAAAATTAATGGTGAAGATGTCCCTAATCTGCCGACGTTAACCAGTGTTGATCAATTATGGGAACCTCTAATCGCATGTTACCAATCGTTACGCGAATGTGGCATGAGCATTATTGCTGAAGGTACGATTGTTGATACTCTGCGCCGTGTTAAAGCGTTTGGTATACATTTGGTTCGCTTGGATATTCGTCAAGAAAGTACGCGTCACTCCGATGTTATCTCTGAAATGACACGCTTCCTTGAAATCGGTGATTACGCCCAATGGTCTGAAGATGAAAAAGTTGCATTCTTAATTAAAGAACTGAGCTCAAAACGTCCACTGTTGCCTCGTAATTGGCAACCATCGCCTGAAGTACAAGAAGTATTAGATACCTGCCGAGTAATGGCAGACCATCCGCGTGAGGCATTTGGCGCTTATGTGATTTCGATGGCGCGTACTGCTTCTGATGTTTTAGCGGTTCACTTACTCTTGCAAGAATGTGGCTGCAAATTCCGCATGGATGTGTGCCCATTATTCGAAACCTTAGATGATTTAAATAATTCAGAAACCGTAATGAAGCAACTGTACTCGCTGGAATGGTACCGAAACTTCATTAACAACCACCAGATGGTAATGATTGGTTACTCTGACTCAGCCAAAGATGCGGGCGTAATGTCGGCAGGTTGGGCGCAATACGCTGCCATGGATAAATTAGTGAAAGTGTCGGATGTTGAAGGCATCGACTTAACTTTATTCCACGGCCGTGGTGGTACAGTAGGACGCGGCGGAGCACCAGCGCATGCTGCATTACTTTCTCAACCACCACGCAGCTTAAAAGGCGGCTTACGAGTAACCGAGCAAGGTGAAATGATCCGCTTCAAATTGGGTTTACCTGATGTTGCAGTCAACAGCTTTAATTTATACGCCAGCGCCATTTTAGAGGCGAATTTACTTCCGCCTCCAGAACCAAAACAAGAATGGCGCGATCTGATGGATGTATTATCGGAAGTATCGTGTGAAGCGTATCGTGGCATTGTGCAAGGTGAACCAGATTTCGTTCCTTATTTCCGCGCTGCTACACCAGAGCAAGAATTAGGTAAATTACCGTTAGGTTCTCGCCCAGCAAAACGTAATCCAAATGGTGGTGTAGAAAGCTTACGTGCGATCCCGTGGATTTTCTCATGGAGTCAAAACCGCCTAGTGCTACCTGCTTGGCTTGGTGCAGGTGAAGCGATTCAATACTCTATTGATAAAGGCCACCAAGCGATGCTAGAAGAAATGTGTCGTGAATGGCCATTCTTCTCAACTCGTTTAGGCATGCTCGAAATGGTGTACTCGAAATGTAATATCGACATTTCACGCTATTACGATCACCGTCTAACCGATGAATCTTTATGGCCGTTAGGTGAACGTTTACGTACGCAATTGCAAAAAGATATCGTCACGGTACTAAACGTGGAAAACAACGAGAACTTGATGCAAAACGACCCATGGGGACTTGAGTCTATTCGTTTGCGTAACACCTACGTAGAGCCACTCAACATGCTACAAGCAGAGTTGTTATACCGTACCCGTAAAACAGACAACCCATCTCCTGAACTAGAAGAAGCGTTGATGTTGACCATCGCAGGTATTGCGGCTGGTATGCGTAACACGGGTTAACTCCTAATTTTTAGAACTGAATTTTTATTAATTCAAGAAACCAAAATATAAGCCGCACTCGTTGCGGCTTTTTTGTGGCACTCAAACATTCAAAAGCAGATCACGGATAGCCCCTTTGTCGCTTCGAGATGACAATTTATCGTTCTTCCAGCCATTAACATCACACTCTTTTATTACTCAATTTATACCCAATTAACTTGAAGTTGCAGATTTTAGAACGTGAAAATTATCATTAATTCGAGACGTCAGTGAGGCTGA
>NZ_VHKO01000014.1 GCF_015223435.1 Vibrio hibernica | reverse complement strand
ACGACGAAGGAGTGTAGTTCAGGATCTCCAACCAACGTTGAATATTGATACGAAGTGGAGATCTTAAATATCTAGTGCCTCGTCCTCGATTCTCATCTCCGCTTTCATTTGTTTCTGAAAATACACCGTATACCCATAAGCACAACATCCTCCAACGATATTCCCAATCGCAATGCCTATAAATAACCCTTCAACGCCGTAGATCTGACTGCCGAACCAAGCAGCCGGTAAGGTGAAAATAAATAATCGAGCGAAGTTCCAAAAGAAGGCTCTGAGCGGTAGGTGCATGGCATTTAAACCGCTGACTAATATCATCACAATGCCCTGAAATCCGTAGCTAAATGGGACGATAAGTAGAAAGTGCCATAAGGTTTGTTGTACACCTTGATCTTGATGTACCGTTTCTTGGCTAAATAATGACGCAATTGGCCAGCTTAATGGCACCATCAAAACAAACAATCCAAATTGAAAGAGTAACGAAAATCGCATGGCAATAAATAAGGCGTCGAAGCTGCGCTGTGGGTTTTTGGCTCCCATGTTTTGAGCAATAAAAGGCATGAGTATGGAGCTAAGTGACATCAAAACGATGATCATTATTGATTCTATCCGTAGTGCTGCGCCATAGGCGGCGACAGATTCAGTCCCAAACTTAGCGAGTATGATCATTAATATAGCGCCAGATAGAGGATTCATCGCACTTGAGAAAGCCGCCGGAGTACCAATTTTTAGGATTTGCTTCCAATCATGAATGATGTAATTGAACTGTGGTAGCGCCACCATCTTTTCGCGATAAATTAATACATAAAGAATGGCGATTAATGCGCCTAGCCAACTCACGGCACTGGCAATAGCTGCGCCTTGAATGCCTAGCTCAGGAAATGGCCCATATCCAAAGATGAGTAAAGGATCGAGCCCGCCATTAATAAAGCCAGCAGCCATCATTATTTTTGCGGAAGTTTTAGTGTCTCCCGTTGCTCGAATAACACTGTTACCGGCCATTGGAATCACTAATAACGGAATAGTGACATACCACACCGACATGTATTGGTCGATAAGTGGGAGCAGTTCTGGAGTGGCACCTAAATAAGTAAAGAGTGGCTCGATTGAAAAATAGCCGATAGTTGAGGCTATCATCACCAATAAAACGGCTAAGAGTAAACCATGGGTCGAAAATCGTGCTGCGTCTGCGCTATCGTCTTGTCCCAATAACTTTCCAACATTAGCGGATAATCCCATTCCAATCCCAAGCGTAATGCAACTTACCCCAAAAGTGACAGGGAAAGTAAAGCTTATTGCAGCTAGAGATTCTGTTCCTAATAATGAAATGAAAAAAGTATCGATAAGATTAAAGGTTAGAATCGCAAAGAGACCGAACATCATCGGCACGGTCATGGTTTTTAGAACGGTTTGGATATTGCCTGTGAGTAAACCATGTTTATCGATCATAGAAATGACAGCGTAGGTGGCGGAAAAAACAGGATACAGACTCATTAAAGCAAAAGCGAGAACGTAGGAGTGCAGTATCCTCGTATCTTGGCTGTGGTTTTTCTACTTTAGTCACATTTTTTTTCGCTTACCCCCTTGGGTTATGACCTGATCCCCCCAACATCTTTAGCAAGCCGAATGATTCGGTATCCCTAAAATTTCTATGAACATCTATCAGGAGAAACACACAGATGAACATTCGTCCTTTACACGACCGAGTTATCGTTGAGCGCCAAGAAGTTGAATCAAAATCTGCGGGTGGCATCGTATTAACGGGGTCTGCTGCGGAAAAATCAACACGCGGTATCGTTTTAGCGGTAGGCAAAGGTCGCATCTTAGAAAATGGCACAGTACAGCCGCTTGACGTAAAAGTGGGTGATTCAGTGATCTTCGCTGAAGGCTATGGCACTAAGTCTGAAAAAATCGATGGTAAAGAAGTTTTGATCATGTCTGAAAATGACATCATGGCGATCGTAGAATAAATCCTCTTCATTCTTGAAGTTGCAGCTTTGTTGGCTACGGTCACTCACCCCAATTACTTAGGCAAGCTAAGCTCATGGGGCTTTGTTTACTTGCCGCCTTACTGCAACATCAATTATTTTGAGGATTTGGATCAGAATTAAATTCAAACCAAAGCATTCAATAGATTTTATAAGGAATATTTAACATGGCAGCAAAAGACGTAAAATTTGGTAACGACGCACGAATTAAAATGCTAGAAGGTGTCAACATTCTAGCTGACGCAGTAAAAGTAACATTAGGGCCTAAAGGTCGTAACGTTGTTTTAGATAAATCTTACGGCGCTCCAACTATCACTAAAGATGGTGTGTCTGTGGCTCGTGAAATCGAACTAGAAGACAAATTCCAAAACATGGGCGCACAAATGGTGAAGCAAGTTGCTTCTCAAGCGAACGATGTAGCGGGTGACGGAACAACAACTGCGACGGTATTGGCGCAATCTATCATCACTGAAGGTCTTAAAGCGGTTGCTGCGGGCATGAACCCAATGGATCTTAAACGTGGTATCGACAAAGCCGTGACTGCGGCAGTGGAAGAACTGAAAAAACTTTCTAAGCCTTGTGCAACTAGCATTGAAATTGAACAAGTTGGCGCAATTTCAGCTAACGCAGATAGCACTATTGGTAAAATCATTGCTGAAGCGATGGACAAAGTTGGCCGTGATGGCGTGATCACGGTTGAAGAAGGTCAAGCATTGCAAGACGAGCTTGATGTAGTTGAAGGTATGCAATTTGACCGTGGTTACCTTTCTCCTTACTTCATTAACAACCAAGAAGCGGGCAGTGTTGATCTAGAAAGCCCATTCATTCTTCTTGTTGATAAGAAAATATCGAACATCCGTGAACTACTTCCAGCACTTGAAGCGGTTGCTAAAGCGTCGCGTCCACTGCTTATCATTGCAGAAGATGTGGAAGGCGAAGCACTTGCAACACTTGTTGTGAATAATATGCGCGGTATCGTGAAAGTGGCTGCGGTTAAAGCGCCTGGTTTTGGTGATCGTCGTAAAGCAATGCTACAAGATATCGCCGCGCTAACCGCTGGTACGGTAATTTCTGAAGAGATTGGTTTAGAGCTTGAAAAAGCAACACTAGAAGATCTTGGCCAAGCGAAGCGCGTCACTATCACTAAAGAAAACACTACTATTATTGATGGTGCTGGTGATGAAGTGATCATTCAAGGTCGCGTAACGCAAATTCGTCAACAAATCGAAGATGCTACGTCTGATTACGATAAAGAAAAGCTACAAGAGCGTGTCGCTAAACTTGCTGGTGGTGTTGCCGTAATTAAAGTAGGCGCAGCAACAGAAGTTGAAATGAAAGAGAAAAAAGACCGCGTTGAAGATGCATTACACGCGACTCGCGCTGCGGTTGAAGAAGGTATTGTTGCTGGTGGTGGTGTTGCACTTATTCGCGCAGCGGCAACAGTTGCTGCAAGTGGTTTAGTCGGTGATAACGAAGAGCAAAACGTCGGTATCCGTGTAGCGCTTCGCGCAATGGAATCACCAATTCGTCAAATCACTAAAAATGCTGGTGATGAAGAATCAGTTGTTGCTAACAACGTTCGCGCTGGAGAAGGTAACTACGGTTATAACGCAGCAACAGGTGAATATGGCGATATGATCGCAATGGGTATTTTGGATCCAACCAAAGTAACTCGTTCTGCGCTACAGTTCGCAGCATCAGTTGCCGGTCTTATGATCACAACTGAAGCGATGGTAACGGATAAGCCTCAAGATTCTGCTGGTATGCCTGATATGGGCGGCATGGGCGGAATGGGTGGTATGGGCGGCATGATGTAATGCAAGCCTAACAACCTTTAAGTACTAAAAGCCCCGCATGTGTTGAACATACGGGGCTTTTTCATTGAAATCCAATCTCGTCTTTACCGGTGGGAGGTCGGAAAATTAAACTCTCCCAACGGTAGATTAATGTTATAGAGATTAGTTAGCTGCCAGCTCACGACGAATGATCTTAGCGCCAGCGCTTAAGGCATTCAGTTTACCAGCTGCAACTTCGCGAGATAAAGGTGTCATGCCACAGTTGGTGCATGGGTATAGTTTATCAGCATCGACAAATTGTAGAGCTTTGCGCAAAGTATTCGCCACTTCTTCGGGGGTTTCAATAGTATCGGTTGCTACATCAATGGCGCCAACCATGACTTTTTTACCTCGAATCAGTTCCAATAGCTCCATTGGAACATGAGAGTTATGGCATTCTAATGAGATAATATCGATATTGGATTTTTGCAGTTTAGGAAAGGCTTCCTCATATTGTCGCCATTCGGTCCCGAGTGTTTTTTTCCAGTCGGTGTTGGCTTTAATGCCATAGCCGTAGCAAATATGTACTGCGGTTTCACATTTAAGCCCTTCAATTGCTCGTTCTAAAGTAGCAATTCCCCAATCATTGACTTCATCAAAAAATACATTAAAGGCAGGTTCATCAAATTGGATAATATCAACCCCAGCGGCCTCTAACTCTTTGGCTTCTTGATTCAATATTTTAGCGAATTCCCAAGCGAGTTTTTCACGACTTTTATAATGATCATCATAAAGGGTATCAATCATTGTCATAGGGCCAGGCAGTGCCCATTTGATTGGTTGCTTAGTTTGTTGACGTAAAAACTTAGCATCCTCAACAAATACCGACTTTTGGCGGCTAACCGGACCAACAACAGTTGGAACACTTGCTTCATAGCGATCACGAATTTTGACAGTTTTACGGTTCTCAAAATCCACACCGTTGAGGTGCTCAATAAATGTGGTTACAAAATGTTGGCGTGTTTGTTCGCCATCACTAACAATATCAATGCCTGCTTGTTGCTGAGTTTGTAAGGCGAGGCGCAGAGCATCGTGTTTGCCTTCGACTAATTCTTCATCTTGTAATTTCCAAGGAGACCAAAGTGTTTCCGGTTGTGCAAGCCATAAAGGTTTAGGTAAACTGCCAGCCGTTGATGTTGGTAATAAAGTTTTCATGATAAATAATGCGCCTATTTGAAGGAATGATTAACGTAGGGTCCATATAATTATTCAGCGTGCAGAACAAGACCATTGCTCAAGGATCGTTTGATAAGGTTTGATAAAGTTTTCTTCTGCAAATTTACCCTGATCATTGGCTAACGCACTGCGCTCTTCTCGGTCATAAACAATTTGAGTTAAAGAATGGTCCATATTATTTAGATCCGGTTTGTAAGATTCGCCTGCGGTGTTATTGGCATTATAAATCTCCGGTCGGTATATTTTTTGAAAAGTTTCCATTGTGCTAATGGTGCTTATAAGTTCGAGGTTCGTGTAATCATTGAGCAAATCACCAACATGATATAAAGCAAAGGGTGCAGCGCTGTTTGGCGGCATAAAGTAACGCACGTGCAATCCCATTTTTTTGAAGTATTGCTCAGTTAATGAAGACTCATTTGGCAGATATTCAACGCCTAATACAGGGTGTTGGTTTGCCGTACGGTGATAGGTTTTATTATCAGAAACGCTCAGGCATATCACGGGCGGTTTATCAAAGTTACTTTTGTAAATATCTGAATGAATAAATGATTTGAAAATGTTGCCGTGCAATTCACCAAAGTTATCTGGGATACTAAATTGAGTTTGATTTTTATTATGCTCTTGCAGTAATACGCTAAAATCATAATCTCGAACATAAGAGGAAAAATTATTTCCCACGATGCCTTCAATACGTTGGTTGGTTTGACTATCAACAATATTGGTTTTCAATACCTCGATTGATGGAAAGTATTCACCATTCCCTTCAACGTCAATATCAACCGAGACTATTTCCAGCTCAACAGAATAACGATTTCCAGTAGGGTTATCCCAATGTGCTAAGGCATTAAAACGATTGTTTATCATGGCTAAGGCGTTACGCAAATTTGATTGGCGATAATCGCCTCTGGCTAAATTAGCAAAGTTAGTCGTGATACGCGTGTTAACGGATGGGTGATAGTTTTCATCGAGACAAACACTCTTAAGGGTAAATGTAACGTTATTAATACTCATCTAGTTTCTAATTCCCTTTTTGTTCTTCCTTGTCTGTTGATTCATCCTAAAGGCTAATTAAAAATCAACAGCAATATGTATAAAGTGAAACGCTTAATATGTTTATACTTTGTTAATTAGATGAGTAATATTGATTTTACTTAATGCTTATGATGAATAAATTTCATGTTGCTCTATTTCGTTGTTTAGATGTGTGTTTTAGATGAGGGAGAAAATAGTTTGACGATACAGATAAGAAACCTCGTGGTTCATGAATATGATTTACAAGTCGATGACTGGGAGATTGCTCTGGGCCAGCACTGGGCGATTTTCTCAACCTATAGCCATTGTGGTTCTGTCATTGGTCGCTTACTCACTGGTGACTTGGCCATTGAGCAGGGGGAGGTTACGGGGCTTCCAAATCGCATTGGGTGGGTGTCTTTGTATCAACAACAACTTTTGCTCGATAAAGAATTATCAAATGATGACACTGACTTTATGGATCGATTGGATTATGGTTCCAGTGTTGAAGCTCTCGTTGCAGAAATGTGTACAGATCCTTCGGAACTTGACGATTTATTAGCACTTACCGATTTGATCCATTTACGCCAACGTGGCTTTCGTCAGCTTTCTACCGGTGAGACTCGTCGAGTGATGTTAGCGAGAGCGTTAGCGATTAATCCGACTCTATTGGTGTTAGACGAGCCGTACGCTGGGCTTGATATTGCACATCAACAAAGCCTTTCTGAGTTACTTAATCAGCTCTCTAAAACTATACAGATCATTGTGATTACCTCGCGTGAAGATGAAGTGCCTGACTGTATTACCCATGTGGCGATGTTTAACGCGGACGTCGATAAAGCTGGCCATAACACGCATCGTTTAAGCCCACCAATGACGATTGATGAGTGGCTCGCTCACCCTGTTATGGCGCAACTAAATCAATTGTCTCAACAACGCAGTGATGAAGTGTTGGAACTTATTAAGCGCCAGCGTTATCAACCGCAGTATCCAGATCCGCTGGTGGAATTAAAAAACGGTAAAGTGGAATATACCGATGGGCTGATTTTTAAAGATGTTAATTGGCGTATTAATAATGGTCAGCATTGGCAAGTTCGTGGTCCGAATGGTTGTGGGAAAAGTACTTTGCTTGGTTTGATTTTAGGTGATCATCCGCAATGTTATAGCAACGATATTACTTTGTTTGGTAAGCCGCGTGGCAGTGGTGAAACCATTTGGCAAGTCAAACAACAGATTGGCATTGTGTCTTCGGCGCTGCATTTGCAATATCGAGTGAATTGCAGTGCGCTTGAGATTTTGTTGTCTGGCTTTTTTGATTCGATTGGCTTGTATCAACAGCCGAGTAAGAAGCAGGTCGATTTAGCTAAAGATTGGTTGGCAATATTGCACATGACCGATTTTGAGAAAGTCAGCTTTAAACAACTCGATTATGGTCAGCAACGTTTGTTACTTATTGGCCGGGCTTTAATTAAGCAGCCAGTGTTATTGATTTTAGATGAGCCTTATCAAGGGTTAGATTTTATTAACCGAAAATTGGTGATGAATACTTTGAATATGATCGCTCAAGAAAATTTAAGTCAGCTGCTTTATGTTTCCCATCATGTGGATGATGCTTTGCCCGCAATTCAGAACTATGTCGATTTTGTAGGCGATATAGAGCAAGGGTATCAAGTAGAGGTAAGAGAGCGTATTTAGGAAATAAAGTCGAAGGTATTAACATTATGATCCTCAAAAGCTCGACCTGTTCATCGATCCGTTCAAGCTTTTGATAATCTGAAATAATGTAGAGTTACCGTTTTTGCTTTCGAGCCAGTTTTAATCTTCCGTACTTTGCTCTTCTTTACCAACTGTGCGGTTCATATTAATCGTTTTAGGGCGACGGCGTCTTTGAATGGTTTGATGGACACCTCGGCGTAAACCGTGGAAGCTTTTTTCTACTTTATCGACCCCCAGCAATACAAATAATGCCAGTATGGTAAAAATGATCGATTGATGTTCGTGTCCAAGGCCAATCATCAGCCCTAATGCAGCCAGAACCCAAATGACGGCGGCTGACGTCACGCCATGAATTTTGCCATCCATCGTCATCATCACGCCTGCCCCTAAAAAGCCAACACCAGTAATAATTTGGCCAAGTACTCGGGCTTGATCTAAGGTGTTAGGAGACAAAGAAACCGCCATTGCCATGAACAAATAGGTACCGGAAATAATTAAAATAGCGGTACGAATACCAACGGGCTTACCTCGGAGTTGGCGCTCTAATCCAATCAATATACCGTTGATTGCACAGGCTAAAAGTGACCACCAATTGAAAGGGGTGATATCAAGCCAAGTTGGATCCATGTTGTGTATTTTCCTGTAAAGAGTAAAAAATAGAATGGCGACTATGCCAATGTTTTTGTTTGAGATCTATTTTTATGATCATGATGATTTTTTATTGTAGCCGAAAAAATAATTGATGCAGTTGGTCGTTTTTATTTATGTGTTTTACGCATGTATTTAATGACTTGTTGTCACTTTTTTCATGGTTAGCAATTGACTATACTGTAGATAAGTAAACAAATTTTTATTTTTACCGCACGTTTGATCGCGTGAATCTGGAGACGTTATGTTTAAAGCATTAGTTCTAAACCAAGAAGAAAAACGCACCATTTCGAGTATTGAAATGTTAGATGAAACCACATTGCCTGAAGGTGATGTAATGGTGGCGGTGGAGTATTCTTCTTTAAACTACAAAGATGGTTTAGCCATTACAGGGAAAGGAAAAATCATTCGAAATTTCCCTATGGTTCCGGGTATCGATTTTGCAGGTACGGTTCTTGAATCAAAAGATATACGTTACAGCACAGGTGATAAAGTCGTATTAACGGGTTGGGGCGTGGGTGAAAATCATTGGGGTGGCATGGCACAAAAAGCCAGCCTGAAAGCCGATTGGTTAGTGCCACTTCCGCAAGGTTTTGATAGTAAGCAAGCCATGATGATCGGCACGGCTGGTTTCACTGCGATGTTATGTGTGCAAGCTATCCTCGATGGTGGCGTAAAACCTGAAGATGGCGAAATCTTAGTGACTGGTGCCAGTGGTGGCGTGGGTTCGGTTGCGGTGACTTTACTTAGCCAATTAGGTTATAAAGTGGCGGCTGTTACTGGCCGTGTTGAAACCAATGGCCCTTTACTCCAAGAGTTGGGTGCAGCGCGTATTATTGCTCGCAGTGAATTTGAAGAGCCCGCTCGACCATTAGAAAAGCAAATCTGGGCGGGTGCTGTTGATACCGCGGGAAGCAAGATGCTCGCGAAAGTATTAGCGCAAATGGATTACAACTCAGTGGTTGCCGCTTGTGGTTTGGCGGCGGGTTTTGATTTACCAACGACCGTGATGCCATTTATTTTGCGTAATGTGCGTTTGCAGGGTGTTGATTCAGTTAATTGCCCGAGTGAAAAACGCATCGCGGCGTGGAATAAGCTGGTGGATATTTTACCCGCCAGTTATTTTGACCAAGCCTGCACACAAGTGAGCTTAGAAGAAGTCTCTAAATACGCTGAAGATATCACTAACGGTCAAGTGACTGGGCGAGTGGTAATTAAGCTATAAAACCACTTTGAGGATTGAGTGCGCTGGCTTTCGATCTTCGAGGTGAGTAAGAAGATCTGAGATGCGAACAATTTTATCTGAGAGTTAATTAAATAAACAAAAGGCTAGGTGGTGCTTTGACATGAGTGCCCACTTAGTCTTTTTCTTTAGGATCTATCTTCTACTTCCAATTATTCGAATTTATTCTATTCCCATCACCTTCACCCTCTCGGCGATTAGCTTGCCACATTCTTGTTTCACGACTTTCCTTAACCATTCTTGTGCAGGTGAATGATGGCAGCGATCGTGCCAGATCATTGAATAGTCAAAAGGTTCTAACCGAAAGGGTAATTTTTTGATGATGAGATCATGACGCTTTGCCACCAAATAGGCTAAATCGGCAGGAACCGTAATGATCAGTGGAAGCGAGTCAATCACTGCTAATGCCGTTTCCAAATGATAAGAGCGCAACATCAGTTTTGGGTCTGGGTATCCAGTTAATGCTTCATCGATTAAGGCTTTAACGCCATCACTAATCGCGATCATGGCATGATGCGCGTTTAGATAATCCTCTAACGTTAAAGTTTTATCTGCCAAAGGATGAGATTTGGATAGCAAACAAAAAACGCTGACCTTTCCTAATGTGTCGCAATGCAAAGGCGCAACAGAATAGGTTGGACGACAAATAGCCAAATCAGCCCCTTGCGCCGTTAATTGTTGGGTAAGTTGCTGGTGTTGTAACGGTACAAGTTCTAAGCGGATATTGGGTGCTTCTTGATAAATACGCGGAAGTGCAAAGGGCAGAATAGTCTGAGTGGCATAATCCGTTGCCGCAATGGTGAATTTTTGTTGGCACGCTTTAGGATCAAAATCTTGTGGGGATAATAATTCTCGTAGATTTTCCAATGGCGCAGCAAGCGAACGATTAAAGTCGAGTGCTTTTTGGGTTGGCATTAATGCTTGGCCCTGCCGAGTAAAGAGTGGGTCATCCAGTAATAAACGCAATCGGCCTAATACTCGGCTCATTGCCGATTGACTTAAATTCAAGCGAACCGCGGCTTTGCTCACGCTACCTTCTTCGATTAACACCCGCAAGGCGACCAATAAATTCAAATCACGGCGGTAAATATCTTCGAGTTCCATGCGATTCCCCTTATTAAGATAAACGTAAATCCAGTGGTGTTTTGCTTTTTTCTCCGCCAATTTCTCGCGCTAATTTAGGAACTAGATAACCCGACACTTGGGTTAGTACGCCTGATATTATTTCTCGTGCTTTATCATCGGAAACGAAAAAATGCGCAGCGCCTTGGACTTTATCCAATACATGTAAGTAATAAGGTAATACACCGGCTTGAAATAAGGCTCGGCTTAAATCTACTTGAGCTTCAACACTGTCATTAACGCTTTTTAATAAGACACTTTGGTTTAATAAGGTTACGCCAATGTGTTTCAATTTAGCCAACGCCAGACTTAATTCCTGGTTGATCTCATTGGCATGATTAATGTGCGTCACCATCACCACTTGCAGGCGTGTGTTTTGTAATATGTCGCATAGATTTTCGGTGATCCTTGATGGGATCACCACAGGCAAACGGCTATGAATACGCAATGTCTTGATGTGGTCAATCTGGCTGATGGCTTCAATTAACCACTGCAATTCTTGATCTTTGGCCATTAATGGATCGCCACCCGATAAAATTACTTCATCCAGCTCTGGGTGCGAGGCAATATAATCAAGGCTAGTTTGCCATGCGTTCTTGCTGCCTTTGTTGTCTTGATAAGGAAAGTGGCGGCGGAAACAGTAGCGACAGTTTATCGCGCATCCTCCTTTTACGATCATCAAGACACGGCTTTTGTATTTATGCAGCAAGCCAGGGATCTCATTACTTTGCTCATCTAAAGGATCGGCTGAATAGTCATCATGGATTTCGAACTCTTCATGTAATGGCAGAACTTGGCGTAGTAATGGATCGTATGGGTTGCCTTTTTCCATTCTATCGACAAAACTTTGTGGGACGCGTTGAGCAAAAAGTTGACGCGCTTTCATTCCTTTAAGCCATGGCGTTGGATCAATATTGAGTTGATTGAGTAATTCTAATGGATCCGAAATCGCGCCACTTAATTCAGATAACCACTGATTTTGGCTATTTGAATCGGTTTTTACCGGTATTTGTGTGAAAGAAGGCGAGGATTTTGGGTGGTTTTGCTCAACAGTCTCGACTTTTCGGGTTATGATATGCGGCATTGAAATTAACTCAAAATTTGTAAGAGGACATCATGGCTACAGTTAGCACTAATGAATTCAAAGGTGGTTTAAAGTTCATGTTTGATAATGAGCCTTGCTCGATCATCGACAATGAATACGTTAAGCCAGGTAAAGGCCAAGCGTTTAACCGTGTGAAGTTGCGTAAACTTTTGTCCGGTAAAACGTTAGAAAAAACATTCAAATCAGGCGAAAGCTTTGAACAAGCTGACGTTGTTGATATTGAGCTTGGCTACTTGTACAACGATGGTGAATTCTACCATTTCATGAACAATGAAACCTTTGAGCAACTTGCCGCTGACACGAAAGCCGTGGGCGATATGGCTAAATGGTTAGTTGAAAATGACGTGTGTACGCTAACGTTATGGAATAATACTCCGATCACAGTCACTCCACCAAATTTTGTTGAGCTTGCGGTAACAGAAACCGATCCTGGCCTAAAAGGTGATACTCAAGGTACTGGCGGTAAACCAGCCACTTTGAGCACTGGCGCTGTCGTTCGTGTTCCATTATTCATCACCATTGGTGAAGTGGTTAAAGTGGATACGCGTACTGGCGAATATGTTGGTCGTGTTAAGTAATTTTCTTTGTCATTGAAGATTAAGTAATACCGATACTAAAAAGCGAGTCACTTAATTTAAGTGGCTCGCTTTTTTATTACGGAAAGAATATTTTCGAAGGGCTTTGTTCGAGAAATTTATTTCATCACCCGAAGCAAAGCGCCTGTAAACCTAAGATCTTTTTCGTTATAGCAAGAAAATGAACACAACTGCTAACACACTGACTAATGCGGCAAATGCATAACAAGTAATCTTGCCGATTAAACCTGTGTGAAATTTAAGATCATGCATGCCATGGTGAACACGGTGCATAGCATGCCACATTGGTAGCGCAATAGAGGCGATTAAAAATAATGCCCCGATAAAGCTGCTAGCAAAAGCATGTGCTCTTAAGAAATTAAAAGTGCTCATATCGAACACGCCTAATGGCATTAAGATGCCAAGTACTAAAATAGTAACAGGTGTGATCATGGCGAACCACGTGCCACCTGCACCAAATAAAGACCACCAAATTGGTTCATCTGAACGTCTTGGGTTTGGATTAATCATGTTTATCTCCTACACCAAAGCCAATACAATTAATGAGATCACAACAACAGCGGCCCATTGTGTGGCAATAATTACTGTTGAAGCTAATAGCTTGCCTTTTACTCGAATTGGCATGACTTGCGGCATCATGCTAAAGAAAGTAGCCGCATGAAATAAGCTACCCGCTAGGGCCACGATATTGATCGCGATCACCAATGGGTTTTGCATAAAGTGCTGCCATTGCATCCAAGCTTGTGGTCCTTTGACTAAGCTGGCTAATCCACAAAGCATGAACAATGTGAATAAAATGAGTGGCAATACCGTTGCTTCACGCACCATATAAAAGCGATAGAACGGATGTTTGCTCCACCAAGTACGCTCCATAGTGCGAACATAAGGCTTACGTTTACTCATCCTAGAACTCCTCAGACTTAAACATAGAGATAATGAAATCCATTGAAGATTCCACTTTGCCTTGGTTTACCGCTCCGGCTGGATCAACATGTTTAGGACATACTTTCGAGCAATAACCAACAAAGGTACAACCCCAAGCGCCATTATCGCTGTTGATTAGCTTCATACGCTCAGCTTTACCGTTATCACGGCTATCAAGGTTGTAGCGATGAGCTAGCGTCAGTGCTGCAGGGCCGATAAATTCAGGGTTTAAGCCAAATTGAGGGCACGCAGCGTAACAAAGACCACAGTTGATACAGTTGGCAAATTGCTTATATTTTTCCATCTGCGCTGGGGTTTGTTTATTCACACCGTCTTCTGGTGTGCGGTCATTGCCAATAATATAAGGCTTGATCGCTTCTAAACGCTCGATAAAAGAACTCATGTCCACGATAAGATCTTTTTCGATTGGGAAGTTAGCTAAAGGCTCAATGGTGACACCGGTTGGGTATTCTCGCATGAAACTCTTACAGGCGAGTTTTGGCACTTTATCGACCATCACGCCGCAAGAGCCACAAATCGCCATACGGCAAGACCAGCGATATGAAAGGCTTTTATCAAGATGATCTTTAATATAACCAATCGCATCTAAGATCGATGTCGTGTCATCGCAGGGTACGTCAAAGGTTTGTAAATAAGGGGCGCTGTCCATTTCTGGGTTGTAGCGCATCATGTGTACTTTTTGATTTCGAGTTTCTTTTGGTAAATGGATAGCAGTAGCAGACATTATTTGGTCTCCTTCGCATCAGCCGCTTCTTTGGCTGCCGCTTCTTCAGCCGCCGCGCCATATAGGCGAGCTTTAGGCTGAGACTTAGTGATTTTTACTGGGCTGTAATCGATCACTGGCGCGGCATCTTCTTGGTAGAACGACAGGGTGTGCTTTAAGAAATTTTCATCGTCGCGAGTAGTACAACCTTCATCTAAACGTTGGTGTGCTCCGCGAGATTCGGTACGACGAATTGCCGATTGGGCCATCGCTTCGGCGACATCTAAGCCATAACCAATTTCAATTGCATAAAGCAGATCGGTGTTAAATACCTGACCTTTATTTTGAATGCTGATTTTTTTGTAGCGCGCTTTCAGTTCAGTCAGCTTATCAATAGTGGCTTGCATCAAGTCTTCTTGACGGTAAATACCACAACCGGATTCCATCGAATGACCCATTTCGGTGCGAATATCTGACCAGCTTTCATCGCCTTCTTGGTTGAGAAGAGTTTGAATGCGATCTTCGGTCGCTTGAATTTGAGCGTTGATGCTAGCGTCGTTCCAGCCTTTGAATTCTTTTGCTCGTTGCGCGGCATGTTCACCAGCAACACGACCAAAGACCACAAATTCAGCCAATGAATTTGAACCTAAACGGTTCGCGCCATGTAAGCCAACTGATGCACATTCACCAACAGCAAATAGACCTTTAATGCGAGTTTCACACTGGCCGTTGGTTTCAATTCCGCCCATGGTGTAGTGCACGGTTGGGCGAATGGGAATTGGCTCTTTAGCTGGATCAACGTTGACGTAAGCTTTAGCTAGTTCGCAGATAAATGGCAGACGCTCATTTAGGTATTCCTCTCCTAAATGACGTAAATCAAGCATGACCACATCACCAAGCGGGTGTTTGATGGTGTTGCCTTTTTGCTGTTCGTGCCAGAACGCTTGAGACACTTTGTCACGCGGGCCAAGTTCCATATATTTGTTTTTCGGCTCGCCAACCGGGGTTTCAGGGCCCATGCCGTAATCTTGCAAGTAACGGTAGCCATTTTTATTAACGATGATGCCGCCTTCACCACGACAGCCTTCGGTCATTAAAATGCCCGTGCCAGGTAAACCCGTTGGATGATATTGCACAAATTCCATGTCACGTAGCGGTACGCCGTGACGGTACGCCATTGCCATACCATCGCCAGTCACAATGCCGCCATTGGTGTTGGTGTGATAAACACGACCCGCGCCGCCAGTGGCCAGTACGACTGATTTTGCTTTGATCGCAACTAGCTCGCCTTCAGACATGTGGATCGCAACAATGCCTTGGGCTTCTTTTGTTGTTTCGTTATGAGCAATACCTTCGCCATCAACGGTTTCTTCATTAACGAGCAGATCGACCACGAAGTATTCATCGAAACGTTTGATGTTTGGGTATTTGATTGAGGTTTGGAAAAGAGTGTGCAGCATATGGAAGCCGGTTTTATCGGCGGCAAACCAAGTGCGTTCGATTTTCATGCCACCAAAACGGCGCACGTTCACATCACCATTTTCTTTACGACTCCAAGGGCAACCCCATTGCTCCATTTGGATCATTTCGCGAGTAGAATTCGCAACGAAATATTCAACAACATCCTGTTCACATAGCCAATCACCACCACCAACAGTATCGTTGAAATGGTTGTCTAAGCTGTCTTCTTCCTTGATAACTGCTGCTGAACCGCCTTCGGCAGCAACCGTGTGTGAACGCATCGGATACACTTTTGAAATCAGTGCTACTTCAAGTTCAGGGTTTGCTTCTGCTGCCGCAATTGCAGTACGTAAGCCAGCGCCGCCAGCTCCGATTACTGCGATATCTGTGGTTATGACTTTCACAGTTATCCTCCAGTGTGTGAGGGCTCATGTAGATACCGTTTTAGTTTATTTGAGGGTCTTCATGAGCACGATTGGAAAAATAGTTTTTTTTGACAGGGGCAAGTGTATGCAACTCTTTGGCGAAATAAATTGATCTGACTGGGTATATAGGTGTGATAATACTCCTAAATGGGTACCTTAAAGTCAAAGCTGTTATTGGTGTCTGATTTTCAATAAAAATTATGATGAAAGAGAGCGCTGTTGATGGCGCGATTTGATTTAACTGAGGGGTAAATTGAGTAGCATAGGCGGTTCTGCTTTCTTTGTATTGTTGGGCGATTTATTATTCGTACTTACTTTATTTTATGAGATCGTATGATGCAGCAGTGGCAACCTTCCGCTTCAATTCCCCAGCTTCAACAGCGAGCAAAGCTGATCCAACAAATCCGTGCATTTTTTGCAAATAGAAATGTGCTTGAAGTCGATACGCCTGCAATGAGTCATGCGACGGTGACCGATGTTCATCTGCATACCTTTAAAACCGAATTCATCGGCCCGGATTTCGCGCATGGCCAACCTGTCTTCTTGATGACCAGCCCTGAATTTCATATGAAGCGCTTATTGGCGGCCGGCAGCGGCTGTATTTATCAAATCAATAAAGCCTTTCGTAATGAAGAAAATGGCCGTTATCACAACCCAGAATTTACGATGTTGGAATGGTATCGAGTCGGTTTTGATCACCATGATCTAATGGCTGAAATGGATGCGTTATTACAATTGGTTTTATCGTGCCAATCATGCGAAAAAATGACCTATCAGCAAGCATTCTTGCAAGTATTACAAGTGTGTCCACTAGAAGGGAGCATGCAGCAGTTGAAGCAAGCGGCAGCGACTTTAGGTCTATCGGATATTGCTGAGCCTGAACAAGATCGAGATACGTTACTCCAATTGTTATTTAGCATTGGTATTGAGCCACACATAGGGAAAATCGTGCCAGTCATGGTTTATGATTTTCCAGCATCACAAGCAGCGCTAGCCAAAATCAATCAAGATGATAAACGTGTTGCAGATCGATTTGAGGTGTATTTTAAAGGCATGGAACTGGCGAATGGTTTCCATGAGTTAGATGATGCCAAAGAGCAGCTTTCTCGCTTTGAGCAAGACAATCAGCAACGATTGGCAATGGGATTAAAACCACAACCGATAGATCATCATTTAATTGCCGCATTAGACGCAGGTTTACCCCAATGCGCAGGAGTCGCATTGGGTATTGATCGCTTGATTATGCTGGCGATCGGTTGTGATCATATCGATCAAGTCACTGCATTTCCGTTTCCTAGAGCGTGATCGGGTGTACTGGCAAGCTTACAAGTATAAGATTAAAAATAATGAGAAATGGACAGATAACGCGTGCGGATATGCTCGATTAATAACCTAACATTGTTAGGAAGTTGTCGAGTGAAAGGATACACCGCATACACTCCCAGTTTTTTCCCAACCTGTTCAGGGAAAATATCGATTAATTCCCCATTACGTAGATCGTGGTAGACAAGGCAGCGAGGTAAATAAGCCACACCATGCCCAGCTAATACGGCTTTGCGGAGTGCGGTTGCATTATCGGTAGAAAAAGATCCGGTCACCTTAATTAAATAATTACCTTTATTTCCCTTAAATTCCCAGTCGCAAGCGCCCGTTGTTTGGTAGGCGTATTGCAAGCAATTGTGTGTGGTTAAATCGCTTGGTTGAAGTGGTTTTCCGTTGCGAGCGACATAAGTGGGAGAAGCGCACACGACCCATTGAGAATCTAAAATATGACGGGCGATTAAACTGGAGTCGTCTAAGTAGCCAGTACGAATAGCTAAGCCATAACCGCCTTCAATTAAATCAACAAATCGATTATCGAGAGACATATCGACCGTTAATCCTGGGTGTAAATTACAAAATTCTGCCACGGCATCCGCTAAGATGAGATCGCCAGAGATGGTTGGCACTGACATTTTTATATGACCACTGATATTTTCGCCCAACCCCGCTACGGCATCGATCGCTTCTTGAGTGGCGAGCTTCACATTTATCGCACTTGCCAGTAGAGCTTTACCTGCTTCGGTTAGCGTCAATTTACGCGTTGTTCGATATAATAGCTGTACTCCTAACTCCTTTTCTAATCTTGTTATTCTTTTACTAACTACTGAATTTGTAAGGTTATTTTTATCTACGACCTTAGTGAAGCTCCCCAGCTCGACGACCTGAGCGAATAAAATTAAATCATCAGCTCTCATTAATTAAACCTATTTTGGAAAGAATGAAATTCATTATTTCCCTAAATGCATAAAATAAAAAGCCCTATATTCACTCCGAGTTAACAACTTGTTCATAAATTATAAAAATAACGTGAAACGAAGTTCATTACTTAATTCGCACCTTACACAGGCGAATTAAGGCATCAATTAAGATTAAGAGCTTAACGACAAGGAAGCAGCCTATGAATGATTCATTATTAGCCATCATCGCATTTTCTCCCATAGTGGTAGCTGCGGTTCTTTTGGTTGGTCTTAATTGGCCAGCGAAAAAAGCCATGCCAGTTGCATTTGGATTAACCGTTTTGATTGCGTTAACTTTTTGGGATATGTCAGCCAATAGAGTGATTGCCTCGATATTGCAAGGGTTAGGGGTCACGGTAACTGTGTTGTGGATTGTGTTTGGAGCGATCCTTTTACTCAATACCTTAAAATACACAGGAGCCATCACGACCATTCGGAATGGTTTTATCGATATTTCACCCGATCGCCGAGTTCAAGCCATTATCATTGCTTGGTGTTTTGGTTCGTTTATCGAGGGCGCTTCTGGATTTGGTACGCCTGCAGCGATTGTGGCTCCACTGCTTGTCGCGATTGGTTTTCCTGCGCTGGCGGCGGTGTTAATGGGCATGATGATCCAATCAACACCGGTTTCTTTTGGCGCGGTTGGCACGCCTATTTTAATCGGTGTAAGTAAGGGGTTAGATACCCATAATATTACCGAAACTTTAGTGTCTCATGGCTCTAATTGGGAGGCATACCTACAACAAATTACCTCGACCGTTGCATTGACTCATGCGGTTGTGGGGACATTGATTCCTGTGCTTATGGCAATGATGCTGACTCGTTTTTTTGGTCAGAAACGCAGTTGGACTGCCGGATTGGATATTCTGCCATTTGCTTTGTTTTCAGGCATTGCCTTCACGGTGCCTTATGCGATAACCGGGGTGTTTCTTGGTCCTGAATTTCCATCGCTAGTGGGCGGGCTATTTGGATTGGCCATTGTAGTTACCGCAGCAAAGTTCAATTTCCTTGTACCTAAAACCACTTGGGATTTTCCTCAAGAGAAAGATTGGCCCGCCCAATGGTTAGGTTCATTAAAAATGAATCTTGATGAGATTAAAACTAAACCGATGGGCTTGGTGTTAGCGTGGTTACCTTATTTATTGTTAGCCATCATTTTAGTATTAAGCCGTGTGAATAAAGACTTTTTGGGCTGGTTGCTAAGCATCAATGTGTCCTTCAATAATATTTTAGGTGAAGCCGGAGTGAGTACCTCTATTGCACCTCTTTATTTACCTGGTGGGATCCTGGTTTTTGTTGCTTTACTCGCGGTATTACTGCAGTCACGTAGTTTGGTTCCGATGGGAAAAGCATTGGGCGAATCTACCAAGACGTTGATTGGCGCTGGATTTGTACTGGTTTTTACCATTCCAATGGTGCGCATATTTATTAACTCTGGTGTGAATTACTCGGATTTAGCCAGTATGCCAGTTATGACTGCAAACTTTGCCTCGAATGCGGTTGGCGAGGCTTTCCCTGCTTTAAGTGCCACCGTTGGTGCGCTGGGAGCTTTTATCGCTGGATCGAATACGATTTCTAATATGATGTTTAGTCAATTTCAATTTGAAGCTGCACAGACGTTGGGAATATCCAGTGTTGTTGTTATTGCCTTACAAGCAGTCGGCGCAGCAGCAGGTAACATGATTGCTATTCATAATGTTGTGGCTGCTTCGGCAACGGTAGGTCTACTTGGACGAGAAGGCATCATTTTACGCAAGACCATTATACCGACATTTTATTATTTGGTGGTGACTGGTGTGATCGGAATGGTATTGATTTACGGAGTCCACATGACCGATGTTTTGATGGTATCCCCATAATATCGATTTATAAATTAAAAGATTAAATGAGTAATCGCTGGCTATGGAATGTGAATAGCCAGCTCTTTATCGGAGAAGCCCATGCGTATTTATCCTGCAAAACCGAAAAAGGTGTATTTCTACGCCACTTGTCTTGTGGATGTCTTTGATCCAGAGGCAGGTCTTGATGCCATGACGTTATTAGAACAGCAAGGGATCGATGTCGTTTTTATTGAAAAGCAAACATGCTGCGGTCAGCCTGCTTACACTTCCGGTTATGATGATGAAGCGAAACAAATCGCGCTAAGCCAAATCGCACTGTTTCCTAAACCTTACCCGGTGATTGTATTATCCGGCTCTTGTGGTGGGATGATGCATCATCATTATCGTCGTTTATTTAAAGAAGATAGCCACCAAGAAAAGGTGGGTGAATTTTGTGATCGCGTATTTGAGCTAACGGAATTTTTAATTAAAGTGTGCAGAATTCGCTTGGAAGATCAAGGCGATCCTATGGCGGTAGTGATGCATACTTCATGTGCCGCTCGTCGTGAAATGAATGTACATGTTACTGCCACACAGCTTATCGAACAGTTAGATAATGTGGATCTACGAATGCAAGATTATGAAAGTGAATGTTGCGGTTTCGGTGGCACATTCTCTGTTCGTCATCCGGATATTTCGGCCGCCATGGTAGAAGATAAAACTCACCATATCCTTGAAACCAAAGCAGAAACACTGGTGAGCGCCGATTGGGGGTGTCTACTGAATATTAACGGCGCTCTTGAATATCAAGGGAAGGCGATGCGTGGACGACATTTAGCGAGCTTTTTATTAGAGCGTACGCAAAGGAGCCCATCATGAGCCAGTCACCGGAGCACTTTCATGAGCAAGCAAAGGTAGCGCTTGCCGATCCGCAATTACGTGCCAATTTTAGAGGTGCGATGGATTACCTACAGGATAAGCGTAAAAGCGTTTTTCCTAATGCCACAGAAGAAGCGGACATTCGAGATTTAGCGGAATCTATTCGTCAGCGAAGTTTACGAAAACTCCCGGAATTACTTGAGCAACTTGAAGCTAACTGTATTGATAATGGTATCCAAGTTCATTGGGCGTTAAATGCAGAAGAAGCCAATCAGATTATTGCCAAGATTGCGGAACGTCATCAAGCCAAGATGATCATCAAAGGTAAATCGATGGTCAGTGAAGAAGTAGAACTTAATCATGAGATGGCGAAGCTGGGCATAGAGTGCCTTGAAAGTGATATGGGTGAATACATTGTTCAGCTTGATGGCGATAAACCATCGCACATTATCATGCCGGCTATTCATAAAAACAAACAAGAGGTCAGTGATACTTTTGAAAAGAATCTTGACGATTTCACGCCGACAGTCGATGTTGATGAATTGATCCAAACTGGTCGAACACGTTTACGCCAAAAATTTCATGATGCCGATATTGGTTTGTCTGGTGTGAACTTTGCGGTCGCCCAAACGGGCACATTATGCTTAGTTGAAAATGAAGGCAATGGCCGCATGTCGACGACCATTCCGAATGTTCATATTGCGATCACGGGGATTGAAAAAGTCGTCGAAAACCTGGCGGATGTACCGCCACTGTTTAGTGCTTTAACTCGTTCTGCCACCGGACAGGCGATCACCACTTACTTTAATATGATCACATCACCGAGAAAGCCAGGTGAAAAAGATGGGCCGAAAGAAGTACATTTAGTGCTGCTTGATAACGGTAGAAGCCAAGCCTATCAAGATGAAGAGATGCGTAAAACCTTACAGTGTATTCGCTGCGGTGCCTGCATGAATCATTGCCCTGTGTACACCAAAATTGGCGGTCATGCTTATGGCACGGTTTATCCGGGGCCAATAGGAAAGATCATCTCACCGCATCTTTTAGGCTTAGATAAAACGAAAGATTTAGTGACGGCGTCAAGTTTATGTGGGGCGTGTGGTGAGGTGTGTCCGGTTCGGATCCCCATACCTGAAATGTTGCAGCGTTTACGACGTGAAGCAAAAAATGATCCCAAGCCAAATACGGTACCAATTCAAGGGCAAAAATCAGCCGCGAGTCGTAGTGAACATATTGCGATGCAAGGATTTGCTTATGCGGCTTCTCACCCCAGTCTCTATCATTTTGGAACCGGAATGGCGACAAAATTGCGCTCATTCATGCCTAGCAAAATAGGGCCTTGGACTCAATGTCGAACTGCGCCTAAATTGGCTAAGCGATCACTGCACCACATCATGGCTCAACGTCATAAACTTAGCGGGGAAAAATAATGACGACTTCTCGTAACCAGATTTTAGAGCGTTTAAAAATGGCAAAGGTCAGCTCACAGGCGCAGAAGGATATAGCGTTTCACCCTTGGGGAAGTGATGGTAAAAAAACAAATGAACAGAAAATGACTCGATTTTGCCAGGCTTTGAGCGCAAGTCATGCTGAGATTAAATCCATCCATAGTGAGCAGCTAAGCCAAACATTAAATCAGTTGAGCGGTGAGAAGGGATGGAAAAAGGCTGTCATTGGTACGCAAGGAAAATGGCACCATGTTTTTCAACAAAGCCTTACCGGAATTGATGTGAAAGAATTTAGTCAGGAGATAGAAGGTTGGAAAACTGAACTATTTACTAATATTGATGTAGGTATTACGCATGTTCTAGCGGGGATTGCCGATACTGGAACGTTGGTATTATGGCCTACACCACAAGAACCAAGAACTTTATCTCTAGTGCCACCTTGTCATGTTGCGGTTATTCATGCTTCGACCTTACATCATCATTTTTTGGAAGTTATGGCGGTGCAGAATTGGGCGGATAACATGCCAACCAATGCGTTGTTGATTTCAGGGCCCTCTAAAACGGCGGATATTCAACAAACGTTGGCTTATGGGGCTCATGGGCCCAGTGAACTGATCGTCGTGATTTTAGAGGATCAATAAGCCGCTTCTTAGCTGACTAAAATACTGGTTCCAACGACCGCCAGCACCGCCCCCATCCACGCAAAAGGAGAGGGGCGTTGTTTGGTGTAGATCCAAAGCAACGGTAAAATCATAATCGGGGTGGTGGAGGATAATAGCGCCACCATGCCAACATTACCTTTCTGTAGCGCGTATAAAATTAATGTCATGCCGAACACCATTGCTAGCAGACCATTAATGGCGGTGATGCCTAAAATTTTCCAGTTAATATGTTGCAACGGTTTGGCAATGTTTGCGCCGGTTGCTCTTAATGTCAGATGAGCAGCAAAAGCGGTGATCATTCGAATCGCAGAAGCGGCCACTGGATCGGCGGCGGTTTCCATGACGGGCTTGGCGATGATTCCTCCCATTGCTTGGCAAAACGCAGCTAATAAACCTAATCCTATCGCGATATGAATTTTGCCTCGAACGGCTTCCCAAATATGTTGATTGGCTTGCTTACGGCCAAAGAAAATAGCAATGACGACACCAGAAAAAACCATGGTGGCTCCGAATAGCTCTTTTCCACTTAAGGTTTCATGAAATAACCAATACCCCAAAATCGTTGAAAATACCGCATGACAAGAAAATAATAATCCTGCTTGCCGAGGTCCCATGCGATTCATGCAGGCAAAAAGAGCGGTATCACCAATAAATATTCCAACAAAACCAGACAGCGCCATCGGCAATATGTGACTTGATTCTATGCTTGCCCAGCCACCAATAAACCATGCCAAGCTAGTCAGCATGACGGCAGTGCAACCCATGCGCCAACGGCTATAAGCAAATGAACCTAAATGGCGCGCAGGCGTCACCGATATTAAGCTAGAAATCGCCCATAAAGCGGCAGCAGTGAGGGCTAACCATTCGTAGGTCATAATACGTTTTCTTCCTTGAAAGCCATGTTTTGTTATTACGAGATGGCGCTTTTAATTAAGGTCGGTTATTGCCACAAAAATGAGCTAGGTTGGGGATAAAGTGCAATCGCATTGGCGGGACAATCACAAAACACACCATCCACACCAATATCAGACAACCACTGCCAATCCTCAGGCTGATTGACCGTATAGACAAATACCGATAAGCCGAGCTCTTTGGCATGTTGGACATAATCTTCATCGATAATATCAAGATCTAAATTAATGCTAATGGCGCCTAACTGGGCCGCAAATGCTGCTTTATCAATGCCCTTAGATGCGGTAAGCGCACCGAGAATCCACTGCGGTTGTTCATCTTTTATCTGTTTTAACCAATCATGATTAAAAGAAGAAATGACTAATTGTCCAAGTCGGAAATGACATTGTGTAAGGGCAAAATCAAGATGATGATAAAGTAGGTCGAAATGTTGTATGCCTTTCACTTCAATATTTAACGCACATTTTCCATCAATGAGTTGTAATACTTCAATTAATGTCGGAATGCTTTCTGTTTTGGCGATTTTTACTTTCTTGAGTTTCTCACTACTCAACCAATGCAATTTTCCAATATGGTCGGTGGTGCGATTTAGCCATTTATCGTGAATAACCCAAAATTGGCCATCATGCTCATGCACATCGATCTCAATGGCTTGGCAGCCAATATCTAAAGCCGCTTGAATGGCAGATAAGGTATTCTCAGGATGTGTTGAACGAGCGCCTCGATGAGCAATAATGAGCATAAGTAGAGTGCCATGATTTTTAAATTAAGAGCTTACATCATAAGTAGATAGCAACGTTTAGAAAAGTATTAAAATCAAAATTCTTGAAATCAAAAAAAAGGTGATGGCCTAGTGGCGATCACCTTTATCTGGTTTATCTGAAGGGCTTATTCGGCATCAGTCGTTTTTGCAGTTTCGTTTGTGTCTGCGTTTTCTACCGTTTCAGTATTTACTGATACTTTGGTATGGGCATAAGGAGTACCGAGTACCGTTCTTTCACCTTCAGCCATGCTGTTATCAAAATAGATAGCATCTTTACTGAATAGGTTGATGACGGTTGAGCCTAATTTGAAACGGCCCATTTCTTCGCCTTTCTTGAGCTGAATTGCTTTTTCACCTTGAGTTTCATAGTTCCAGCGATGAACGGAGGATCCCGTTGGCGGAGTAATTGTGCCGCCCCAAACCACTTCAATACTGCCAACAATAGTAGCACCGACAAGCACTTGTGCCATTGGGCCAAATTCGGTATCAAAAATACAAACCACGCGCTCATTGCGAGCAAACAGGTTTGGCACGTTGGCAGCGGTGAGTGGATTTACAGAGAATAAGTCACCCGGAACATAAATCATTTGGCGTAATACACCATCACATGGCATATGGACGCGATGATAATCACTTGGTGACAGGTACAATGTTGCGAACTCACCATCGGCAAATTCTTCGGCTAATGCTTTGTCGCCACCAAGCAGTTCTTTTGCTGAGAAATCATGACCTTTTGCTTGAATTAAGCGTCCATTTTCTATTGGGCCAAATTGACTTGTGCGAGCATCGGCAGGGTGAACGATTACGTTGCTACCTTCCGAAATAGGGCGCACACCTTCTTTAAGTTCACGAACAAAAAATTCATTAAAACTATTAAAATAGGCTGGATCTGAATGAACGGCGTCGTTCATGTTCACTTTATATTGTTTAATAAACCAGCGAATAACCGCGGTGCTTAAACTGCCCATCTGTGCAGAGGCTAACTTACCCATGAGGCGAGTTAAGGCATGCTGTGGGATCCAATACTGTAAAGTTACTTTAATTTTATCAATCACTTGGTTATCCGTTTTATCTGAATATTTCGCATATAAAAATGAGGGTACGAAAGAGGCCGACATAGTACTTAAAAGCCAACTATTTGTCAGCGTTATAAATCTTTTTTATCTTTAGAAAATTGTCGATTTGCTTTATTTTCGCTCATGCTTTCAATAATGCGATGGTAATTATCAAAGCGCACTCGAGTGATGTCACCACTTTCAACTGCGCTGCGAATAATACAGCCGGGATCATTGTTGTGTTTACAATCTCGGAACTTGCATCCACCTAGATAAGGGCGAAACTCAATAAAGGCCTGTGTGACTGCATCTGCTTCTAAGTGCCATAAACCAAATTCACGCACCCCTGGGGAATCAATTAAATCACCACCTTTTGGAAAATGGTAAAGGCGAGCGGTGGTTGTAGTATGTTGGCCTAGGCCGGAATTTTCAGACACATCACCTTCTAAGATCTGCACTTCAGGTATTAAGGCATTCACTAAGCTAGATTTGCCTACGCCAGATTGACCGACAAAAATATTTAAGCGATCTTTTAAGGCAGCTTGTAGATCATCTAGCCCTTCTTCTGTTTCGCGGCTAACAAACAACACGTCATACCCAATGGTTTTATAATGACTTAATGCTTGTTGGTATTGCTTGCGTTTATCATCAGAAATTAAATCGGTTTTATTCAGAACAATCAAAGGTGCAATTTCGAGAGTTTCAGCAGCGATGAGGTAACGATCAATAATATTGAGCGATAATTCAGGTAAAACGGAAGATACAATGACCATCTGATTAACATTGGCGGCGACAGGTTTGATGCCATCATAATAATCTGGACGAACTAATACGGAGGTTCTTTTTTCAACGGCTTCTACAACGCCTGAGATCCCTGCCATGGATTCCAAGCCGGGACGCCATATCACGTTGTCACCAGAAACAAGGCTTTCAATTCCACGTCGTAGATTGCAGCGATGAATAACGCCGCTTTCAGAGTCTTCAATATCGGCATGCTGACCAAAGCGAGTAATGACTAAGCCCTTTTGCATTCCGCCTAACATATCATCGTCCCATTGGATCGAGTCTTCTCGTTTAAGTCGTTTGCTTTGGTTGGTGCGTACTTGGCGTACTTGGCCTTTAGTTAGCTTATTTTTTTTTGCCACAGGTAATATTAATTCCGTAATAATTAAGAGGGTGTTGGATTAAATCCAGCAGGGTATAATATACCTATTAAGTGCAAAGATATCCAAAATAGACAATTCATCTAATAGGTAATGATATGACACAACCTCAACACGCTAAGTTTCATCAAGATAATTTAATTTGGATTGACCTTGAAATGACGGGATTGGATCCAGAAACGCATAAAATTATCGAAATTGCTTCAATTGTCACGGATAGCGAATTAAATATTTTAGCGGAAGGGCCAATGCTCGCGATTCATCAATCTGATGAAGAATTAGCTAAAATGGATGATTGGTGCACCAATACACATACCAATAGCGGTTTAGTTAAAAGAGTGAAAGAAACGGCCGTGACAGAAAATGAAGCGATTGCCCAAACGATCGCTTTTTTGGAGCAATGGGTACCAAAAGGGAAATCACCTATTTGTGGTAATAGTATTGGTCAAGACCGTCGCTTTTTGTATAAGCATATGCCTTTATTGGAAGAGTACTTTCACTATCGCTATCTTGATGTTAGTACAATAAAAGAGTTAACGCGCCGTTGGCAGCCAGAAATTTTAGACGGCTTTTCTAAATCTGGTAGTCATTTAGCACTGGATGATATTCGTGAATCGATTGCAGAACTTAAGTATTACCGTTCTACAGTGTTCAAAATTTGATTAAAGTGCGAGAGTTATCAGCAGATTGTTTTATTTTCAATCAATCGAACAATTATTTTCATTTTTTTGCAAACTAGTACTTGCATCAAAATCAAATGCTCTTATAATTCGCACCCCTAAACAGCGAAAGATGTTTAGCTCTGCGACACTAGCTCAGCTGGTAGAGCGCGACCTTGCCAAGGTCGAGGTCACGAGTTCGAGCCTCGTGTGTCGCTCCAATTTCTTGTTTAATCGAGAAGTTGGAAAGGTAAAGTTTTCATTGTACTTAACAATGACATCCGGACGCGGGATGGAGCAGTTTGGTAGCTCGTCGGGCTCATAACCCGAAGGTCGTAGGTTCAAATCCTGCTCCCGCAACCACATTAATTTTCATGGTTATCTTAATAACGGTGAGAATATAAAAGTAACAACGCGACACTAGCTCAGCTGGTAGAGCGCGACCTTGCCAAGGTCGAGGTCACGAGTTCGAGCCTCGTGTGTCGCTCCAAATTAGAATACGAAACACGATGGCGCTTCTGGCAGAGCGCAACCTAGTCAAGGTCAAGGTTGAGGTCACGCCTAAACCTTGAAGATCGGGAGCCTCGTGTGTCGCTCCAGTTTCTTGTTTAATCGAGAGATTGGAAAGGTAGAGTTTTCATTGTACTTAACAATGACATTCGGACGCGGGATGGAGCAGTCTGGTAGCTCGTCGGGCTCATAACCCGAAGGTCGTAGGTTCAAATCCTGCTCCCGCAACCACATTAATTTTCATGGTTATCTTAATAACAGTGAGAATATAAAAGTAACAATGCGACACTAGCTCAGCTGGTAGAGCGCGACCTTGCCAAGGTCGAGGTCACGAGTTCGAGCCTCGTGTGTCGCTCCAGTTTCTTGTTTAATCGAGAGATTGGAAAGGTAGAGTTTTCATTGTACTTAACAATGACATTCGGACGCGGGATGGAGCAGTCTGGTAGCTCGTCGGGCTCATAACCCGAAGGTCGTAGGTTCAAATCCTGCTCCCGCAACCACATTAAAAGATGTTATGAACACGTTAGCTCGTCGGGCTCAGCACTTCATAAAATCGGCGAAGGACGTAGGTTTAAACCTGCTTCTGGAACCACATTAAAAGATGTTATGAACACGCTAGCTCGTCGGGCTCAGCACTTCATAAAATCGGCGAAGGACGTAGGTTTAAATCCTGCTTCTGGAACCACATTAAAAGATATTATGAATACGCTATAGCTCGTCGGGCTCAGCACTTCATAAAATCGGCGAAGGACGTAGGTTTAAACCTGCTTCTGGAACCACATTAAAATAAATGGCTAAATTTAGCGGTTTATTACGCGACACTAGCTCAGCTGGTAGAGCGCGACCTTGCCAAGGTCGAGGTCACGAGTTCGAGCCTCGTGTGTCGCTCCAAATAAAATAAAAAACGATCTCAAAAGAGATCGTTTTTTATTCTCTGCAATATATAGATTCCCGATGTGAATCATTTTCATTTTAATCAAGATATTTGATTATCGCTCTTTCTAGTTTTATACAATTTATTGGCTGTCATTTTACTAATCAGAAAATTATTCTTCGATGTCCTCTACTTCGCTGTAAGCGCTGTTTTGACTGGTGATTATAAATTTGTCTACAGAGTTACCCACAAGTGTAATTTGTGGATAACTTGGTGTGTAAGTCATTTTTTTATAATGAAAAACGACTGAGTTATTTGGATCTTTAGCATTAATAAAAAATTAACGGTTTAATGAAAAAAGTTATAAGCTTTTGATTTTTATTGGTTTTGTTTTTTAGCTGTATAAAAGATCAGGTTGAGTTGAAGATCTTTATTTGGTTTTTACTTGATCTTTATCATTTTATTTGAATGTGTTTAACTTTCTGTTACGCCCTGTAACGTTACTTATTTTGATACTTTTTCCACATTACAATTTTTTGAGATCAGTATCACCATAGGTAGGGTGAACTATCAGTAAGGTAACGTTATGCATCTCGCGGTAAACCTTTTTTGATAATCCTAACCAGTCGTTCTAGTTTGGTATTTCTTATTTCAATATCTTTTTTTTCATGTTGAACTTCTAAAGCCCAATTAATATGAATATCTAATAATTCATTTATACCTAACCTAGACTCTAATGCTTGGTAGATTAATTGACTATATGGAGCATTACCTAAAGCGATAGCAATGTTTCGAAGCCACTGCGTATGACCAATACGTCGAATTGCCGAGCCTTCCATGTTTTTTAGAAAAGTAGCTTCATCCCATTGGAATAACTGGGTGAGATCCGAAGTATTGAAGATAGGTCTACGGTGGAAGCTTTCTTGTTCGGTGATATCCGATTCACGACTCCAAGGGCAAACGAGTTGGCAGTCATCACAACCATAAATTCGGTTTCCCATCTTACTGCGTAATTCTTCTGGGATAACACCATCAAACTCTATGGTGAGATAAGAGATGCATAATCTAGCATCAACAACACCATCACTGATTATGGCTCCCGTTGGACAAGAAGTAATACAAGCTGTGCACTTTCCACATTGGTCTGTTTGGGGTTCATCAATAGGTAAGGGAAGATCAACTAATAATTCCCCTAAAAAAAACCAGGAACCTTTATCTTTATCAAGAATCAAGGAATGCTTGCCCGTCCAGCCTAAACCTGCCTTTTGTGCTAATGGACGCTCTAAAATGGGTGCAGAATCAACAAAAGGACGATAGCCAAAAGCTCCCACTTCTTGTTCAATACGTTGCCCTAGTTTTTTAAGTTGATTACGAATTAATTTATGATAGTCGCGACCTAATGCATAACGACTAATATAGGCTTGCGTTGGATCGGCAAGATTTGAAGCAAATTGAGCATCTGGAGGAAGGTAATCCATTCTTACGCTAATAACTCGAACAGTTCCCGGGAGAAGTTCTGCTGGCCTTGCTCGCATCATGCCATGTCTTGCCATCCAGTCCATAGTCCCGTGATATCCAGCATCTAACCACCGTTGTAATTGAGCTTCATGATTGGATAGATCGATATCGCAGATCCCAACTTTTTGAAAGCCTAGCTCTTCGCCCCATAGCTTAATGTTTTTGGCAAGTTCGATGTAGTTCATAGTTGATAGCTTTTGGAGGATGGTCAAGGTTGGATTTTACCTAATAGATAGAGTGGTTACGATGGCTCTTCATGTTTATTTGGCTATTATGACTCAATAAAGTCAATTTTGGATGAAATCTTGACACTTTACTTAGAATTTATCCGCAATATGTAGAATAATAGTGAGTTAAAAATATCGGATGATATCCAAGTTTATTGGGTCTAAATCACTTTTAATATAAATATCGTACGGATAAGTAGAATACTCTTTGTTGAATTAAACGATTCCTTTTTATGAGCAAGATCACCATGACTAAAATCAAACAAGCACTATTAATTGATGAAGCTGCCACCATAAATTTAGGGACTCAGTTAGCCCATTTATGTTCACAACAAACCACGATTTATTTGCATGGCGATCTCGGTGCGGGAAAAACAACATTTAGCCGTGGTTTTGTGAGAGCTTTAGGCCATCAAGGTAATGTGAAGAGCCCAACATACACTTTGGTTGAACCTTATATTTTATCGGATTGGCAAGTGTATCATTTTGATTTGTACCGTTTAGCCGATCCTGAAGAGTTAGAGTTTATGGGAATCCGAGATTATTTTACTCCAGACGCTATTTGTTTGGTTGAGTGGCCTGAAAAAGGTGAAGGAATGTTGCCTCAACCTGATTTAGATATTGAGTTACGTTACATTGAGTCACATAGGCAGGTTGTTCTAACTGCCAATAATGAATATGGGCAATCTTTATTAAGTAGGTTGGAGTTGTGTTGAAGTTATTTAGTGTAAAAGTTTGTTTTTTATTGATTGCTTTACTTGGTTTGTCATCTTCTGTATTGGCTAATTCATTAAATTCAATTCGTGTCTGGCCATCTGAGAGTGATACGCGTGTTGTGATGGATATGGCTAGCGATCCTTCTTTTAGCTATTTCACCTTAACTAGTCCAGATAGGTTAGTGGTTGATATCAAAAACACGGTATTAAAAACCAAGTTGCCATTAAAAGTGACGGATAGCCCTGTTTTAACTCAAGTTCGTCGTAGTGGCGCTCCGAATGCGTCGACTTATCGTTTGGTCTTTGAATTGAAATCGAAGCAAAATCCTGAGGTATTTAAATTAGCACCAACCGCTGGTGGACAATATGGACATCGTTTAGTTGTTGATTTTAAACATGGATCTGCCAGTGGTTCTTCTGTTCCAACTAGCGCTCCAAAAGAAACAGCAACGCCGTCGAATAATGAGCGTCATGTTGTTCCTAACACATTATCTCGCTCACCCACGAGTATTGTCGTAGCAATTGATCCGGGGCACGGTGGACAAGATCCCGGCTCGATTGGACCAACAGGAAAATATGAAAAAAATGCGACATTAGCGATCGCTAAAAAAGTGGTGGACGATCTAAATAAGAAAACGCCAAATATTCATGCCGTACTCACGCGTACAAGTGATTATTATGTCAATTTGAATGAGCGTTCGGAAATTGCCCGTAAAAATAAAGCCTTATTATTGGTTTCTATTCATGCTGACAGTTATACCACTTCAGGTCCGCGAGGCGCTTCTGTTTTTGTACTAAGCACTCGTCGTGCGAATACCGAGATTGGTCGCTGGGTTGTAAAGAAAGAAGAACAATCTGAATTGCTTGGCGGTGGCGGTTTATTATTGTCTAAGAATGCGAATGATAAAAACGTGAGCCAAACGGTTCTTGATTTACAGTTTAGCCATTCTCAAACTGAAGGTAATAAACTGGCTTTGCATGTGATTAGTCAGCTACGCCAAGTGACTCGTATGCATACGACCAAGCCTGTTTATGCTAGTTTGGCCGTTTTGAAATCACCAGATATTCCTTCTATTCTTGTCGAAACAGGGTTTATTTCTAATCCAGAAGAAGAAAAATTGTTATTCCAAAACTATCACCAAAATAGATTAGCAAATGCCATTTCTGTGGCGATACAACAGTATTTTAAAGATAACCCACCGGAAGGGATGATTGTTGTGAATCATGCTTCGGCAGGAAAGCATAAAGTTAAAAGTGGCGAGTCTCTTTCGGTTATCGCAAAAAGTTATAATACCAGCACTGCGAATTTGATGAAGTGGAATAACTTAAAAAACTCGAGCTTAAATGTTGGTCAAGAATTGCAAGTGAGTGCGACTAATAATCGTCAATCAAGTGTAAGCTCGGGAGCATCGAGTGCTGCATCGTCAGGTTCTAAAGAAATCACTCATGTGGTAAGAAGTGGTGATTATCTAGGTAAAATTGCCGAAACTTATAATGTGTCAGTTAGCCAAATTAAGTCACAAAATAATTTACGCAGTAATACATTAAAATTAGGCCAGAGACTTAAAATTACCGTGCCAAGTTCGTCTGTATCGATCACACATAAAGTTCGAAGTGGTGAGTATTTAGGTGGAATAGCTCAAAAATATGGTGTCAGTGTGGATGATATTCGTAAGACGAATAATTTACGCTCAAATAGCTTAGCCGTCGGTCAGAAGCTAACCATACCGAAATCTTAATATTGATAAGGTTTTTGGGTCTTAATTTATAGCTTTTTATTCTCAATTTATAGTCTTAACGGTGTAGCGATATTATGGCGATTAAAATTTTACCTGCTCGACTTGCGAACCAAATCGCTGCTGGTGAAGTGGTGGAGCGTCCTGCATCAGTTGTGAAAGAATTAGTTGAAAATAGTATTGATTCTGGCGCGACGCGGATCGATATCGATATTGAAAAAGGTGGCAGCAAACTTATTCGTGTTCGGGATAATGGTTCTGGTATCGCAAAAGATGAACTGGGGCTAGCCTTGAGTCGTCATGCCACTTCAAAAATCCACACTCTCGATGATCTCGAAGCGATTGTTAGCCTTGGTTTTCGAGGAGAAGCGTTAGCCAGTATTAGCTCAGTATCTCGTTTAACTTTAACTTCTCGTATTGCCACTCAAACGGAAGCTTGGTCTGCTTATGCTGAAGGCCGAGATATGACAGTTAAAGTGACACCAGCAGCGCACCCAATAGGAACCACGATTGAAGTGGTTGATTTGTTTTTTAATACGCCGGCTCGACGTAAATTCCTTCGCACTGAAAAAACCGAATTCTCTCATATTGATGAATTGCTGAAACGCATCGCGTTGAGTTGTCTTGAGGTGTCGATCACCTTACGTCATAACGGAAAAGTACTGCGTCAATATCGTGCAGCGAAAACAGATAGCCAAATTGAAAAGCGATTGACGGCAGTTTGTGGTGCTAATTTTATGCAGCATGCGGTGGCGATCTCGCTTGATCATAATGATCTTAAGCTCAAAGGCTGGATGACTACGCCACAAGGCGCTCGTAGCCAAAGTGATTTGCAATATTGTTATGTAAACGGCCGTATGATGCGCGATAAGCTTATCAACCATGCTATACGCCAAAGTTATGAATCGGCTTTACGATCTGAACAATTTGCTACTTATGTATTATTTATTGAAATCGATCCCCATCAAGTTGATGTCAATGTCCACCCAGCTAAACATGAAGTTCGCTTCCACCAAGCACGTCTTGTACATGATTTTATTTATCAAGCCTTGCGGGATGCTTTATCCCAGGCAGTTGAAATAGCCTCACCAGCCATTTCTAAATCTGCTTATGCAAGTCAATATCAGCCTCAACATGATGTTGATGAATTAATGAATAGTTCAATTCGCCAACGAGATGAATATATTAATGACTCTCCACAAACCTATAAGGTCGCGAGAACTGATCAGTTACCAGGAAGCAGTCAGTGGCAAGAAAATAGTCAGTGGCAAGAAAGTAAGCAGATAAAACGAGATAGCTCAATCTCTTCTCCGTGCTCTGAGAAAACCACTCGTTCATCGACATCAAGTTATCACCCGAAGCAATCAGAAGTGTATCAAGCGTTGTTTCAAACGGCAGCACCAATGGATTTCGAAGGGCATCAAGAGAGTGAGAATAATGTAAACACGGACAATGATATCGTGGGTACGACTAAAAATGAGGCGCGAATTCAACAAAAATCGACTTTAGAACTCAGTAATATCAAGTCTTTAGGGAAATCCTTAGCCGTGGTTCAAGATCGTTATTTATTGATGCAAAACTCTCAGACCTGTTTATTAGTGGATCTGAATAAAGCTGAAGCGTTGAGAGTGCAAGGTCAATTAATAGTGGGCGAAGATAATGGCTTAAAAGCTCAGCCGCTACTCATTTTATTAAGTATCCCTGTTTCATCTGATTTACTGGCAACGGCAGAAGAACAATATTCATTATTATCTTTGTTTGGCATTGAGTTAAAAGCCAAAGGGAAGAATAATTTAGTGGTAATGGCCGTGCCACAGCCGCTAAGACATCAAAATTTACAATCTTTCATCCCCGATCTTTTGGGGTATATTTTAGAGATAAAAACCGTCAGTTATGAAGCGCTGACTTTATGGATAACGGAATATATTACCGTACCAAAAGCTCGCTACACTTTATCTGAAGCCATTCAACTTGTGTCTGAGCTTGAACAAATTTGGGGAACCGCTTTGCCGTTACAACAATATAATTGGGTTCAACCAGTTGATTTTTCTGCTTTGATTGTGGGGCTGCAATCATGAGTGAATCATTACCTTTAGCTTTGTTTTTAATGGGGCCGACAGCATCAGGGAAAACCGAGCTGGCAATTCGCCTACGTCAAAAATACCCTGTCGAGATCATTAGTGTCGATTCTGCATTGATTTACAAAGGAATGGATATTGGGACCGCAAAGCCAGATGAACAAGAATTAGCACTTGCACCTCACCGGCTGATTAATATTTTAGATCCAAAAAATTCTTATTCTGCTGCTGATTTTCGTCGGGATGCATTAAATGAAATGGCCGATATTGTTGCCCAAGGTAAAATACCATTATTGGTAGGTGGCACTATGTTGTATTACAAAGCCTTGCTTGAGGGCTTGTCACCATTACCCGCAGCGGATCCCGCTATTCGTCAACAGATAGAAGAAGAGTCACAACAAAAAGGCTGGGAAGCTTTACATCAAGAATTGGCGATGATTGATCCTGTGTCTGCGCAAAGGATTCATCCCAATGATCCACAGCGTTTATCACGCGCACTTGAGGTGTTCCGAATCACAGGTAAAACATTAACCGAATTGACGGCAAAAAAAGGCGAACCGATTCCTTATCGAGTAAAACAATTTGCGGTAATGCCAGCTCAACGATCAGAACTGCATCGACGTATTGAACTTCGATTTGAAAAAATGATCGCCGCGGGATTTGAACAAGAAGTAAGCACCTTGTATCAACGAAGCGATCTACACCTTGATCTACCTTCCATTCGTTGTGTAGGCTATCGACAGATGTGGGAATATCTTGATGGAAATGGCACACTAGATGAAGCCGTGTTTAAAGGTATATGCGCCACTCGTCAATTAGCGAAAAGACAAATTACCTGGTTACGAAGCTGGAATGATTTAACTTGGCTAGATAGTGAAAATATTGAGGCATCAGTAGAAACATTATCAAATGCGATAGTGAGCGAATCCTGAACCGTGCATCTTGATGTGATTTGAGTATACTGAAAGCGTTTAGGTAAGTTTTTGTCAAATACCTATTTTCGATATAAAGATAAATTTGGCAGTCGAGCAAATTGGCTCGTTAATGCACCACTTAATGGCTCTTTTATTAAGTATTCGCACTGCTTTATTGTGTAAGTGACTTTTTACGGTTGTTTTTTGCAACGGTATACGTAAAAAGATCAAGTTAGCTAAAAATAAAACAACAATCAAAATAAGGAATATAAAATGGCTAAGGGGCAATCTTTACAAGACCCATTCTTGAATGCATTACGTCGCGAACGTATCCCAGTTTCAATTTATTTAGTGAATGGGATTAAACTTCAAGGTCAAATTGAATCTTTTGATCAATTCGTGATTTTATTGAAAAATACCGTCAGTCAAATGGTTTATAAGCATGCGATTTCGACGGTTGTGCCTGCTCGTGCAGTAAGCCATCATACCGCTGAACAACGCCCAGTAACTCAAGATAAACCGCAACAAGAGAATTCAGAAGATTAAGAATATTTTATTGTTTACATTAAGGAGCGAACGGTTTGTTTGACCGTTATGAATCCGGCGAACAGGCGGTACTTGTTCATATAAACTTCACACAAGAAGGTGAGTGGGAAGACCTCAGCGAGTTTGAAATGCTGGTGTCTTCTGCTGGCGTAAATAGCCTGAAGGTTGTAACGGGTAGCCGCCAATCACCGCATGCTAAATATTATGTCGGTACAGGTAAAGCACAAGAAATTGCAGATACAGTAAAAGCATTAGGTGCTGAAATTGTTATTTTTAATCATGCTTTATCGCCAGCACAAGAACGTAATCTTGAATACTTGTGCCAATGTCGAGTTCTCGATCGTACTGGTTTAATCTTAGATATCTTTGCTCAACGAGCTCGAACTCATGAAGGTAAATTGCAAGTTGAATTGGCGCAGTTGCGTCACTTATCAACTCGTTTGATCCGAGGTTGGACTCACTTAGAGCGTCAAAAAGGTGGTATAGGTTTACGCGGGCCGGGTGAAACTCAGTTAGAAACCGACAGACGTTTATTGCGTGAGCGTATTAAAGCTATCCTACGTCGTTTAGCCAAAGTTTCAAAACAACGTGAGCAAGGAAGAAAGGCAAGGCAACGAGCTGAAATTCCAACAATTTCGTTAGTGGGCTATACCAACGCAGGAAAATCGACTTTATTTAATCATATTACCCAAGCGGGGGTTTATGCGGCGGATCAACTATTCGCAACACTAGATCCTACGTTACGAAAAATAGAGCTTGAAGATGTTGGTAATGCTGTATTAGCAGATACGGTTGGCTTTATTCGTCATTTGCCCCATGATTTGGTTGCAGCTTTTAAAGCAACATTGCAAGAAACTCAAGAAGCTGACATTTTGTTACATGTTGTAGATGCTAGTGATGACCGTTTTCGTGAGAACATCCACGCGGTTGACGTAGTTTTAGAAGAAATTGATGCTCATGAGGTTCCATCGCTGTTAGTGATGAACAAAATTGATAACATGGAAGGGCAAAAACCAAGAATTGAGCGAGATGACGAAGGTTTACCTCGTATCGTCTGGGTTTCGGCCATGAATGGGATCGGTTTAGATTTGTTGTTTTCTGCGCTTACTGAGCGCTTGTCAACACAGATTGTTCAGTATCAGCTTTGTATTTCCCCTATGCATCAAGGACGTATTCGTAGTGTCTTCATTCAGATGAATGCGATCCAAGCTGAAAAGTATGATCAAGAAGGTAACTTATTGATTGATATTCGAATGCAACAAGTTGATTGGTCAAGATTAGAGAAAAGAGAAGAGGTAGTTTTGCGTGACCTTATCGTCACTGACTTAGCTGCTACAGTATGATATCGATGCAGTAATTTTACTGTTATTGGTATGAACGTCATATCTATACGATGGAGCTTTCTAATGGCGTGGAACGAGCCTGGAAATAACAACGACAATAATGGCCAAGATAAAGACCCTTGGGGTAAGAATAAAAATCGCGGCGGTCGAGATCAAGGTCCACCTGATTTGGATGAGGTTTTTAATAAGCTCAGTCAAAAATTAGGCGGTACATTCGGTAAGAAAGGTAACGGGAAACCATTATTTGGTGGCGGTGGTGCGATCGGCTTTGGTGCGATTGCGTTAATAGCTATCTTAATTTGGGTTTTCTCTGGCTTCTATACTATCGGCGAAGCAGAGCGTGGTGTTGTACTTCGTTTAGGTAAGTACGAAAAAATAGTGGATCCAGGTCTAAACTGGCGTCCTCGCTTTATTGATGATGTCACACCTGTCAACGTACAAGCGATTCGCTCATTACGTGCTAGCGGTTTAATGCTAACCAAAGATGAAAATGTAGTAACGGTCGAAATGGGGGTTCAATACCGAGTATCTGACCCTTATAAATACCTATTTCGCGTGACTAATGCCGATGACAGTCTACGTCAAGCAACCGATTCAGCACTTCGTGCCGTTATTGGTGATTCTTTGATGGATAGTATTCTCACCAGTGGTCGTCAGCAAATACGACAAACTACGGAAAAAACGGTAAACCAAATTATCGATAAATACGATATGGGCTTAACGGTAACCGATGTGAACTTCCAATCCTCTCGTCCTCCAGAGCAAGTGAAAGATGCGTTCGATGACGCCATTGCAGCTCGAGAAGATGAAGAACGTTTCATTCGTGAAGCAGAAGCGTATAAAAATGAAATTCTACCGAAAGCGACCGGCCGTGCTGAACGTTTGAAGAAAGAAGCTCAAGGCTATACCGAGCGCACGGTAAATGAAGCGTTAGGTCAAGTGGCTCAGTTTAATAAGCTATTGCCTGAATACCAAGCGGCACCAAAAGTAACACGTGATCGTTTGTATCTTGATGCTATGGAAAAAATCTATACACGTAGCTCGAAAGTTCTGATTGATTCTGAATCGTCTGGCAATATGCTGTATTTACCGATTGATAAGTTAATTTCGGATTCTAAAGCTCAGCCAGCGAAAGCACGTACCGGAGATAAATCATCTTCTGAGTATGATGGTATTCAATTAGATTCAAGCAAATCAAATGGTGATGAGACTGATAAACACTCAAGCTCGACTTCAACACGTAAAGGGAGATTCTAAACATGCGTAAGTTATTTATCCCTTTAGTGGCGATTTTAATTGTTGTGGCATTAATGTCAGTGTTTGTTATCCCGGAAGGCGAGCGAGGCATCGTGATCCGTTTTGGTCGAATACTGAAAGATACCAATGATATGTCTTCAAAAATTTATCCTCCGGGTTTGCATATGAAAATGCCTTTCTTTGATAATGTAAAAACGTTAGATGCACGTATCCAAACAATGGATGGTAAATCAGACCGTTTTGTAACATCAGAGAAAAAAGACGTTATCATCGATACTTATGTGAAATGGAAAATAAGTGATTTTGGTAAGTATTATCTGGCAACCGGTGGTGGTAATACCTTAACGGCTGAAACACTACTGGGGCGTAAGGTGACTGATATTCTTCGTTCTGAAATCGGTGCGCGGGAAATTAAGCAAATCGTTTCCGGTCCTCGCAGTGAAATAGTTGCTGTTGATATGATTAAAGATGAAGATGCGTTACCTGAATCGGCTAAAGAAGCATTAGAAGTAGATGGCGAGCGCGATAAAATCATGCTTGATGTATTGGATGATACTCGCGATAGTGCAATGAAAGATTTAGGTGTTGAATTGGTTGATTTCCGTATGAAGAAAATTAACCTACCTGATGAGATCAGTGAGTCGATTTATCGTCGTATGCGTGCGGAACGTGAATCCGTTGCGCGTAAGCACCGTTCGCAAGGTCGTGAAAAAGCCGAAATTATTCGAGCTCAAGCGGAACTTGAAGTTGCAACTACATTAGCCGAAGCCGATAAAACAGCTCGTGTTACTCGTGGTGATGCAGATGCAAAAGTAGCTACGATTTATGCACAGTCATACAATCAAGATCCTGAGTTTTATAGCTTCTTGCGTTCACTTAAAGCGTACGAAAAATCGTTCAGCAATAAGAGTGACTTACTGGTACTTGATCCAAAGAGTGACTTCTTTAAATATATGAATCAAAGTAATGGACGTAAGACTGAGAACTAAACCTTCTGAGCTTTCGTTGTTATAATCAATTGAAGAAGGGACCTGATGGTTCCTTCTTTTTTTATGGCTATTTGGATTGAAATGAGGATAAATAACAGTGATATCTTTCTTTATTGCTATGGGGTTCGTTCTTATATTTGGAGGCTTAGGGCCTGCGTTTGCACCTAAAGCATGGAAAAGTATGGTCACAAAAATGAGCCAACTTCCTGATAGTCAATTAAAGAGAATCGGAGGTGCTTTAGTGGTTGCAGGCTGCGTAATTGTCTTTATGTTGATGAAATAATGACAGCAAGTTAATCTCATGCAATCTTATTTTATGTATGAAAGTAAAGTGCATAAAAATTCATCTAAAAAATGACTGCAACAAGTGTTTTTGGTATGCTAGAATCCTTTTTTAACTAGCAAGTAGAATTAAAAATGGGAAATAACGTAGTCGTTCTTGGCACCCAATGGGGTGACGAAGGTAAAGGTAAAATAGTTGACCTTTTAACTGAAGATGCAAAATATGTGGTGCGCTATCAAGGTGGTCACAATGCAGGTCACACTCTAGTCATTGACGGTGAAAAAACCGTTCTCCACTTAATTCCATCAGGTATTCTACGCAATAATGTGAAGTGCATTATTGGCAATGGTGTTGTACTTTCTCCTGACGCTTTATTAAATGAAATGAAACCGCTTGAAGCGCGTGGCATTCCGGTTCGTGAACGTCTATACATCTCTGAAGCTTGCCCTCTTATTCTTCCTTATCACATTGCTTTAGATCAAGCCCGTGAGCTTGCTCGTGGTAAAAAAGCGATTGGTACAACTGGTCGTGGTATCGGTCCAGCTTATGAAGATAAAGTCTCTCGTCGTGGTTTACGCGTTGGCGACTTATTCGATATGAGTTCTTTTGCTGAAAAACTAAAAGAAGTCATGGAGTATCATAATTTCCAATTGGTGAACTACTACAAAGTAGATGAAGTTAACTATGAGGAAGTGCTTGAACAAGCGAAAGGTTATGCAGATTTGCTGACTTCACTTGTGATTGATGTAACTGATGAGCTTGACGCTGCTCGTAAACGTGGTGATAAAATCATGTTTGAAGGTGCTCAAGGTACATTGCTTGATATCGATCATGGTACTTACCCTTATGTAACGTCTTCAAATACGACTGCTGGTGGCGTTGCTGCTGGTTCTGGTTTTGGCCCAAGTCATATTGGTTATATTCTTGGTATCGCCAAGGCGTACTGTACTCGTGTTGGTTCAGGACCATTCCCAACAGAACTCTATGATGGCTTAGATAAGCAAGATCCTATTGGTAAGCATTTGGGTACTGTTGGTCACGAATTTGGTGCAACCACAGGCCGCCTGCGTCGTACCGGCTGGTTTGATGCTGTCGCTATGCGTCGCGCTGTTCAATTAAACTCAATCACCGGTTTTTGCTTAACGAAACTTGACGTTCTTGATGGCTTAGAAGAGTTAAAGATTTGTACTAGCTACCAAATGGACGATGGTTCAGTCATGAATGTGTCTCCATTAGCGGCTGATGCATTTGAAAAAGCGACGCCAATTTACGAAACGATGCCAGGTTGGTCTGAGAATACTTTTGGTGCTAAATCAATAGACGCGCTTCCACAAGCTGCTCTTGATTACATTAAGCGTATTGAAGAGTTGACTGGTGTTCCGATTGATATCGTATCAACTGGACCAGATCGTAATGAAACTATCATTAAGGTTCATCCATTTAGCGTTTAATATTACGCTAAAATGAAATATGAAAAAGCCGACGTTGATGTCGGCTTTTTTAGGTCTTGCAGTTGTAAACTGAGCAGCAAGGTCAAAGAATATTAATGAATCTGTTGCTCCGTTTTTTATGCAAAATTAAAGTACTTTATGTGGTCCGAAGCATTCGTAGTGAATACGATCTTCTGTTACATTCAACGCGATTAATTGCTTAGCAACATGTTGCATAAATATCACTGGGCCACAAAGGTAGAAATCAGTTTCTAGCCATTTAATTTCATTTTCAACTTGTGATAAATCCATTAAGCCAGAGAAATCATTCGTATCCGTTTCTTCTCTATACCAAGTGTATTCATTTAATTGTGCACTTAATTTTGTTAGTTCATTAATTCGAGCTTTAAAGCCATGACGCTCTGTGTTGTCAGCTGCATGCAGCCAATGAATAGGTGCTTGATGAGTCGCCTGAATACTTTCTACCATCGATAATACGGGTGTTAGACCTACGCCAGCTGAGATTAAAGCAATCGGAGTATTCGGCTCAGTGGTGATAAAGAAATCCCCAGCCGGAGCTGCTAGCTGAACAGTATCACCAAGGTTTACATGCGCATGTAAGTAATTAGATGCGATACCTTTATCTTCACGTTTTACTGAAATTCGGTAAGTTTTACCGTTAGGAGCATCGGATAAACTGTATTGGCGAATTTCTTGGAATTCCAATTTATCTGAATTTAAGTAAATGCCAATATATTGACCTGGCTTATAACCGATAACAGCATCGCCATCTACTGGTGCAAAAACAAAGCTAGTGATGACGTTGCTTTCTTTGATTTTCTCGATCACTTTAAATTCTCGAGTTCCACGCCAGCCACCAACTTCTTGTTCTTTTTGCTGGTAAATTTCTTCTTCACGATTAATGAATACACTTGCTAATAAGCCATAAGCTTCAGCCCAAGCATCAAGAACTTCTTGTCCAGGGCTCATCAATTCATCAATGGTTGCAAGTAAATGAGCACCGACAATTTGATATTGATCTGGTGAGATACTAAGGCTGGTGTGCTTGTGTGCAATTTTTTCTACTACAGGTAGTAACACTTCAATGTTATCAATATTGGCAGCGTAACCATATACGGCATTAAATAACGCTTCTCTTTGGCTACCAGTCTCTTGATTAGTCATGTTAAAGACATTCTTTAATTCTGGATTATGCTTAAACATACGATCATAGAAATGAGCGGTTAGAGAAGGACCTGCTTCGGCGATGAGAGGAGCGGTTGATTTTACAATATCAATAGTAGATTGGCTTAACATAATGGTTACCTTTTTAAAGTTGCATTTTAAATGCATTTTAACATTTTGTCTAAAATTAGAATGCGAGTCAATCATATATTTTTATTTTATAGATCAGAAATTGTTGATGCCCTAGTTTTAAAAGGATGAAATGTCATCAAGAAGAATAGAAAAATGTTAGCTTACCGATAAATCTTATATACTGCGTTTCACCTCATTGGTATTTCAATCATATTCGAGGTGGTTTTTATTTAGGAGTGACAATGCAACTTACTTCATTTACCGATTATGGATTGCGAGCGTTGATCTTTTTGGCTTCATTGCCTGAAGGCCAACGAACCAACGCCCAAGTTGTAAGTGACAAGTTAGGTATCCCTAAAAATCATTTGGTTAAGATTATTCATAAATTGGCACAGCTAGGTTATGTGGAAGCGATAAGAGGAAAGTATGGGGGGATACTACTAGGCATGCCCGCTGAGAAAATTATTATCGGTAATGTAGTTCGCGACTTAGAGCCATTACAGATTGTTAATTGTGCCGAAAGCGTCTGCAATATAACATCTGCTTGCCGTCTAAAAGGTAAGTTAGCCCAAGCTAAGGAAGCATTCTTACAACAATTGGATGATTGCACTATTTCCGATATGCTAACGGACAATAATGAATTATTACTTCTCTTCGCCCCAGCGTAACCCAAGTTTTTACTTTCTTATGTCTATATTTTTAGTGTACTTCAACTGTCTTGTACATAGAGGTACTCTGTTTTTAAACCATTTCTGTAGGTTAGCGTCCCACTCAGATATACTCATAGTTACACTTTGCGCATATAAGCAGGTTTGTCATGTCCGAACGTCCCGAAATTATAGATCCTTTTGCCAAGCGAGAATCAGAAAAATATGAAAATCCGATTCCTAGTCGAGAGTTTATTTTAGCGCTCTTAACTAAGGCAAATGTGCCAATGAATCGTAATGATCTCTTTGAAGCGCTAAATTTAAAAGATGAAGATGAATATGAAGGCCTACGACGTCGCTTGCGTGCGATGGAGCGCGATGGCGAGCTTATTTTTACTCGTCGTCAGTGTTACGCCTTACCTGAAAAAATCGACTTGATTAAAGGTACGGTTATTGGGCATAAGGATGGTTTTGGCTGGGTTCGCCCTGATGGCAGTATCGGTAAAGATAACGATGTCTTACTACCGTTTCACCAGATGCGGACCATCATTCACGGTGATTATGTATTAGTTCAACCAAATGGTGTGGATAAACGTGGCCGTAAAGAAGGGCGCTTAGTCCGCATTCTTGAAGCCCGTGAAACTAATTTAGTGGGTCGTTTCTTTATGGAAGGTGGCCATGCTTATGTCGTACCAGATGATTCACGTATTAGCCAAGATATCTTGATCCCGGAAGAATTTCGTAGCGGCGCTCGTATGGGTAACGTTGTGATTGTAGAGCTAACCGCTCGTGCTACGCGTTCGCGCGGCATGATGGGAAAAGTGTTGGAAGTACTGGGTGAGAATATGGCCCCTGGTATGGAAATTCAAATAGCGATCCATACCCACCAAATTCCCAATGAATGGCCGTTAGCCGTCGAAAAGCAGGTTCAAAATTTAGCTGAAGAAGTGCCAGAGGAAGCGAAGGCTGGGCGAGTTGATTTACGCGATTTACCTCTTGTGACCATTGATGGTGAAGATGCTCGTGATTTTGATGATGCGGTGTATTGTGAAGCGAAAAAAGGTGGTGGCTGGCGTTTATGGGTGGCGATTGCAGATGTGAGTTATTACGTTCGTCCTAATACAGCACTCGATAAAGAGGCCATTAAGCGAGGTAATTCGGTTTATTTCCCTGCACAAGTGGTTCCTATGCTGCCAGAAGTATTATCGAATGGTTTATGCTCATTGAACCCACAAGTTGATCGACTGTGCATGGTATGCGAAATGACGGTTTCTTCTGCTGGGAAGTTGTCAGGCTATAAACACTATGAAGCGGTGATGAGTTCACATGCACGTCTTACCTACAACAAAGTGGGGGCGATATTAGACGGTAATGAAGATCTGCGTGAACGTTATAAGAAAGTGGTACCCGATCTTGAACAGCTACATAAAATGTATCAAGTATTGAAAGTAGCACGTGAGCAACGTGGCGCGATTGAATTTGAAACGACGGAAACGAAATTTATCTTCAATGAATTACGTAAAATTGAACGTATCGAGCCTGTGGTTCGCAATGATGCACATAAGATCATTGAAGAATGTATGATCCTGGCCAATATCGCTTCAGTATCATTTGTTGAAAAAGCGAAAGAGCCAGCGTTATATCGTGTCCATGATACTCCAGGTGAAGAGCGCCTTACTGGTTTTCGATCTTTCCTTGGTGAATTAGGGTTAAGCTTGACCGGTGGGCTAGAGCCAACACCAACTGACTATGCAGAGCTTATTCACGCTATTGGCGAGCGTCCTGATAAAGAACTTATTCAGACGATGTTGCTACGCTCAATGAAGCAAGCGGTATATAACGCCGCTAATGGTGGGCATTTTGGTTTAGCGCTACAGCGTTATGCTCACTTTACCTCACCAATTCGTCGTTATCCTGATTTATTATTACACCGTGCGATCAAGTATCTCATTACTAAAAATGCAGGTGTCAATACGGATCGTTCGACTCCTACGGGCGGCTATCATTATAACGTTGATGAAATGGACTTTTACGGTGAGCAATGTTCAACAACTGAACGCCGCGCCGATGATGCAACTCGTGATGTGGCCGATTGGCTCAAATGTGAATACATGCAAGATCATGTAGGTGAAGAACTTGATGGTGTTATTGCAAATGTCACTGGCTTTGGTTTCTTTGTTCGTTTAAGAGATCTTCATATTGATGGTTTAGTTCATATTTCCTCTTTAGCTAATGATTATTATCAATTTGATCCTATGGGGCAGCGTTTAGTCGGTGAAAGCTCTGGCTTGATTTATCGCTTAGGTGATTCAGTTAAAGTTAAAGTGTTAGCGGTGAATCTAGATTCTCGTCAGATTGACTTTGAAATCGTGGGATCGAGTCGCCCTGTTCGCGGTAAAGGAAAAACAGATAAAAAACGATCTGCAAATGCAGATAAGAAAGCGGCGACACAAAAGAAACAAGCAGTAAAAGAAAATAAGCCAGGTCAAAAAGCGAAACCATTGGTTGAGCCTACAAAACGGCCTGATGGCAGCGCTGATCAGGCGAAGAAGAAGAAACGTAAACCTAAAGCGGTAGAAGCGGGAAAGCCAGGAACAAAACCAAGGCGTAGTAAGCCTTCTGCATCAAAGCGCGCGCAAAAATAATCATAAAATTTAGGGTGAATAAACCCAAAAGGTAGACCATGAGTAACGAATTTATCTTTGGCATTCATGCCATTAATGCGGTGTTAGACAAAGACCCTGCACGTTTAATTGAAGCATTTGTTTTAAAAGGCCGTGAAGATGACAGATTATTACCTGTCATTAATCAACTGCAAAAATATGGCGTTTCTGTACAACAAATGGGACGTAAAGCACTAGATGACAAATCAGACGGTGCAAATCATCAAGGTATTATTGCAAAAGTAAAACCGGCCAAGCAGTTAAATGAGAATCACCTTGATGACATCTTAATTGCCTGTAAAGCTAAAGGTGAAACCCCACTATTATTAGTATTGGATGGCGTTACTGACCCGCATAATCTTGGCGCATGTCTACGTAATGCTGATGCGGCTGGTGTTGCAGCGGTTATTGTACCAAAAGATAAGTCAGCGCCTTTAACGGGTACCGTTAGTAAAGTTGCTTGTGGCGCTGCAGAAACCGTACCATTTGTTCGTGTTACCAATTTGGCTCGGACTATGCGTGCATTGCAAGAACAAGGAGTATGGTTTGTCGGTACGGCTGGTGAAGCAACCCAGGACATCTATCAAGCAAAATTAACGGGTCCGCTTGCTATTGTGATGGGAGCGGAAGGCGATGGTATGCGTCGGTTAACACGTGAAACTTGTGATGATTTAATTAAGATCCCAATGGCGGGCAGTGTATCAAGCTTGAATGTGTCAGTTGCCACTGGCGTTTGTTTGTTTGAAGCTGTGAGACAAAGACTGAGCTAAGTCTTAGCTCTATTTAAGCGGTTCTACATTAGCATTGAATAGATAAAGCGATCATTGAACAATGATCGCTTTTTATTTGTACGTTATTAAGCCGCGAGTTTAACCCGAAAATTCGAATAAATCACAAACCGAATCAAATAATTGCTTAGTGGTGTAGTTTAAAGTTGGCGTAATGAAAAGAGTATCGTCTCCTGCTACAACCCCTAAAATGCCTTCAGATTTTCCTAATGAATCTAAAAGACGAGCGATAAGTTGCGCAGCTCCTGGTCCGGTATGAATAACAACTAGCGCGTCATTATGCCCAATATCTAAAACCAATTCACGTAGCGAGCTAGAGACGGTTGGAACGCCTAACTCTGCGGGTAAACAATATACCATTTCCATTTTCGCATTGCGTGTGCGGACGGCGCCAAATTTAGTCAGCATACGAGATACTTTGGATTGGTTAATATTATCAAAGCCTTCTTCTTTGAGCATATCAACAATCTCACCTTGTGAACCAAAACATTCTTCTTTCAATAATGCTTTGAATGAACGGATAAGCTGATCTTGTTTATCATTATTTCGCATGAGGGTTCGATCTTAAATATACATAGAATTGCATTATTTTCGCATAGATCGGCATTATGTACCAATAAGAAGTCGTGACTTTGTGTATTAAGCTAGAAATTAAATGTAACAACCGTTACTTGATTTTTTCTAGATCGCTCAATGTCATTAAGCGACAAAAGCTAAAGTTAGATGAGGGGAAGATCTCAAAGCTGAGTTAATAAATTGTAATTAATTTGTGCGTATTGTAATTTGGTAGGAGTCGTTATATTTACGAAAATCATAAAAATATTTTGTCAAAGGAGAAGGTTCATGAAAGTAGCTGTCATTGGTGCTGCAGGCGGTATTGGACAAGCATTGGCGTTATTGCTTAAAAACGGATTACCAGCAAGATCAGATCTTGCGTTGTATGATATCGCACCTGTCACTCCAGGGGTTGCGGCTGATCTTAGTCATATACCAACACCGGTTTCTATTAAAGGTTATGCAGGTGACGATCCAACGCCTGCTCTTGAAGGTGCTGATGTCGTTCTAATTTCAGCTGGCGTTGCTCGTAAACCAGGCATGGATCGTTCAGATCTTTTCAACGTTAATGCTGGAATTATTAAATCATTAGCTGAAAAAATAGCGGTTACTTGTCCAACAGCTTGTGTTGGAATTATTACAAACCCAGTGAATACGACGGTGCCAATAGCAGCTGAAGTTCTAAAGAAAGCTGGCGTGTATAATAAAAATCGTTTATTCGGTATTACAACGTTAGACATTATTCGCTCTGAAACGTTTATTGCTGAATTGAAAGGTGTCTCTCTTCAAGGGCTAGAAGTTCCAGTTATTGGTGGTCACTCTGGCGTAACAATTCTTCCTCTTCTTTCTCAAGTTCAAGGTGTTGAGTTTACTGCAGAAGAAGCGGCTGCATTAACGAAACGTATTCAAAATGCTGGTACTGAAGTGGTTGAAGCAAAAGCGGGTGGCGGTTCGGCGACTCTGTCTATGGGTCAAGCCGCTTATCGTTTTGGTTTGTCTCTTGTAAAAGCATTGCAAGGTGAACAAGGTATCGTTGAGTGCGCTTATGTAGAAGGCCCTGGTGATAATGCTCGTTTCTTTGCACAACCTATTCGTTTAGGCAAACAAGGAATTGAAGAAATATTAAGCTATGGCAAATTAAGTGATTTTGAGCAACAAGCATTTGATAGCATGCTTGAAACGCTAAGAAGCGATATTGCTTTAGGTGAAGAGTTTGCTAAATAACTATTTGCTAAGAGCTAAGTAGCTAAAAGTGAATCTGAATAAAATTAAAGACCCGCGGTTTGCTCAAGCAACCACGGGTCTTATTTTTAGTGGCAGTTAAATTAGTTTTTGTATGTGAAATGAAAAACGCTGACTATTTAGATATATTAATAGCCATGCCTTTTTTGACAGAATGAAACTGATTTTCATTAGGACCAAATAGCGTTATTTTGTTCTTCTTACCGCCATATGTGCCAATGTGATCAGTGCTTGCTTGTATTCTGACTCGGGAATGATTGAAAGCTCTGTAATGGCTTTATCTGCTTCTTGTTCTGCACGTCTAGTTGTATAGTCAAGTGAACCTGTTTCATGCATAGCGGCCATAATCTCATTGAGCCTTTCCATGCCATTTGAGTGTTCGATGGCTTCTCTAATCATAACCGCTTGTTCAGGTGTGCCATTATGCATTGCATAAAGCAGTGGGAGCGTTGGTTTGCCTTCTGCAAGGTCATCACCTACGTTTTTACCCATCTCTTTACCATCTGAGGTATAGTCCATCACATCATCGATCAATTGGAATGCTGTGCCTAAATAACGGCCATAGTTTTGTAATGCGTTTTCTGTCTCTTTTGGAGCATCGACTAAAAGAGCACCAATTTGAGTGGCAGCTTCAAATAAACGAGCTGTTTTAGAGTAAATCACGTCCATGTAGCTTTCTTCGGTTGTATCAGGATTATTGCAATTCATTAACTGTTGGACTTCTCCCTCAGCAATAACATTAACGGCATCACTCATTAATTTGAGAATTTTTAATGAACCTAAGCCTGTCATCATTTGAAATGAGCGAGTATAGATATAATCGCCTACCAGAACGCTAGCGGCATTACCAAATGCAGCATTAGCGGTTTCCTTACCACGACGCATATCCGATTCATCAACGACATCATCATGCAGCAAGGTGGCGGTGTGAATAAACTCAACAAAGGAAGCGGCAGTGATGTGATCTTGCCCCTGATAGCCTAAAGCTTTAGCCGAGATAAGGGCAAGTAAAGGGCGTATACGTTTGCCTCCACTGCTAACAATGTAAAACCCTAATTGGTTGATTAAACTAACATTAGAGTTAAGTTGTGCGTGAATAGTCTCATTCACTTTAGTCATATCATCAGCGGTTAGCGCTTGGATAGCATTAAAATCCATGTTCATTCCAGCAAAGTTAGGCATCACAATAAAAAATATTATTGAATTCTACACTAAAAAATATTGATAAACACGGCTCTAAACGGCATCATTACACCACTTTTATTTGGCGATGATCTTTTCGCCATTTTCTTTAATATTTATCTTGTCAAAGGGTGAGCTCTCAAGTAGAATCTGCGCCCTATTGATGACAAGTTTAAGCGCACACCTGATATGTTTAAAATAACTAACATGATGCTGTGCGGAAAAAGCGGAGTAAAATATGTACGCTGTTTTCCAATCTGGTGGTAAACAACACCGTGTAAGCGAAGGTCAAACTCTTCGTTTAGAAAAATTGGACGTAGAAACTGGCGCAAACGTAGAGTTTGAATCAGTTCTTATGGTTGCTAATGGTGAGGAAATCACTATTGGTGCACCTCTGGTTGCTGGCGGTAAAGTAACTGCAGAAGTAGTTAAGCACGGTCGTGGCGATAAAATTAAAATCGTTAAGTTCCGTCGTCGTAAGCATTCTCGTAAGCAAATGGGCCACCGTCAGTGGTTCACTGAAGTCAGAATTACTGGCATCAGCGCTTAATTAACATAACGGAGAAGCTAACACATGGCACATAAAAAAGCTGGTGGTTCTACTAATAACGGTCGCGATTCAGAAAGTAAACGCTTAGGTGTTAAACGTTTTGGTGGCGAATCTGTTCTTGCAGGTAACATCATTGTTCGTCAACGTGGTACTAAATTCCACGCTGGCACTAATGTTGGTATCGGTAAAGACCATACTCTATTTGCTTTATCTGAAGGTAAAGTTAAATTTGAAGTTAAAGGTCCTAAGAACCGTAAGTTCGTAAGTATCGAAACTGCATAAGTTTTTACTTACAATATGAATTCAAAGCCCTACCTTTATGGTGGGGTTTTTTATTTAGAACAAGTCTATAAGACCCTAGACCCTAGACCCTAGACCCTAGACGTAATGAAAAACATCTACTGGGATTTACAGTCTGTGGTCTACACTATAATAAACTTGCCAATATGCAGGTGGAGTAGCAAATGAAATTCGTTGATGAATCAACCATAAAAGTAGAAGCGGGCGACGGCGGTAATGGCGTAGTCAGTTTTTGGCGTGAAAAATTTGTAGAGAAAGGCGGCCCTGACGGCGGTGATGGCGGTGATGGCGGTGATGTATATATGCAAGCCGATGAGAACCTAAACACACTTGTTGACTATCGTTTTGAGCGTTTTCATAAAGCTGAACGTGGCAAAAATGGTAGCGGTGGTAACTGTACTGGTCGACGTGGCGCAGATAAAACCATTAAGGTTCCTGTTGGCACACGTGCTGTTGATATTCATACCAACGAAGTGGTTGCAGAAGTCACTGAACATGGTAAAACCATCATGATCGCGAAAGGCGGTTGGCATGGTTTAGGCAACCAACGTTTTAAATCCTCAGTTAACCGTGCACCTCGTCAAAAAACGATGGGAACAAAAGGTGAAGTTCGTGAATTACGCCTAGAGTTATTGTTGTTGGCTGATGTCGGCATGTTAGGTTTACCTAATGCGGGTAAATCTACGTTTATTCGTGCTGTTTCTGCCGCCAAACCGAAAGTAGCTGATTATCCATTTACCACGTTGATTCCAAGTCTTGGTGTCGTTCGAGCTGGTGCTGAACGTAGTTTTGTTATTGCTGATATTCCAGGGCTAATTGAAGGTGCTGCGGATGGTGCTGGCTTAGGCATTCGCTTCTTAAAACACTTAGAAAGATGTCGAGTGCTATTGCACATGATCGATCTTCTTCCTATTGATGGTTCAGACCCAATAGTGAATGCATTAACTATTATTGATGAGCTTGAGCAATACAGTGAAAAAGTTTCTGCTAAACCGCGTTGGTTGATCTTCAATAAAGTCGATCTTATGACCGAAGATGAAGTAGATGAGAAGATCCAAGAGATCATTGATGCGCTGGGCTGGGAAGGGCATTACGCTAAAATTTCAGCGGTTAAAAAATTAGGCACCAAAGAGCTTAGTTTCCAGTTAGCTGAATTTATGGAAAGTTTACCAAAAGAAGAAGTTCAAGTTACTCTGGATGATGAGAAGGTTGACTTCAAGTGGGATGATTACCATAAAGATGCGATGAGCGGTAAAGATGTTATTACCGAGGAGTGGGACGACGAGGATTGGGATGACGACGAAGATGACGGCCATGTCATTTATGTTCATGACTAATTCGAGCTGATTTTAATTGCTTGAGCACAAGAAAGCTGCAATTTCTCTTTGAGATTTTGCAGCTTTTTTATTTTAAGTCATGCTTTTTAATAATGAAGTCGGGCAAACTGAACTTACTTGGCCGGATGCCTAATGATTGCTCATAGTAAGGAATAATGATTGTCATGGAAGCAAATCAGAAAAACATTACCCGCTTTATTATTCATGCAGGACAAATGTTATTGGCTCATGGAGCTGAAAGTACTTTGGTTTCAGATATTACTCGTCGCTTAGGCCTAGCTTGTGGTGTTGATGAAGTGGAAGTTTCGTTATCTGCTAGCTCATTAATTGTAACTACTATCATGGATGGGAATTGCGTTACGACAGCAAGAAGAAGCCCTGACAAAGGCATCAATATGTCTGTCGTTACGGAGGTTCAGCGTGTTTGTATCATGGTTGAACGTCAAGTATTAGATTTTTCGATGGCGCAACGGAAACTAGAAAGAATTCAACCGACACGTTATAACCGTTGGCTTGTTGTGTTAATGATAGGCTTATCTTGCGCTGCTTTTTCTCATTTAGCGGGTGGGGATAAAATAGTTTTTATTATTACTTTTATCGCGTCCTCGATTGGCATGATCGTCCGACAAGAAATTGGTCATCGAAATTTTAATCCGTTACTTAACTTTGCTGCGACGGCTTTTGTGACAACGCTCATTTCATCCCAAGCGGTGATTTATCAATTAGGCAGTCACCCATCATTACCAATGGCATCCTCTGTATTAATGCTTGTTCCTGGCTTCCCTTTGATTAATGCAGTAGCGGATATGCTGAAAGGTTATATCAATATGGGCATAGCCCGTTTTGCGATGGCCAGTTTACTTACCTTCGCAACCAGTATTGGGATTGTTGGAGCCATGACGATTACAGGATCATGGGGATGGATACATTGATGTCACTCTTTCTTGCACTACTCAATGATATGTTCTTTGCAGCCATTCCTGCTGTCGGTTTTGCTTTGGTCTTTAATGTCCCGGCTAAGGCATTAAAATATTGTGCAATTGGCGGCGCTCTGGGCCATGGTTCTCGTTTTCTATTACTGCATTATGGTGTTGAGATTGAGTGGGCAACACTATTTTCAGCTACTTTTGTGGGAATGGTCGGTATCCATTGGGCTCATCGATTTTTGGCTCACCCAAAAGTGTTTACGGTTGCAGCCATGATCCCTATGATACCCGGTGTGTACGCTTTTAAAGCGATGATAGCAGTGGTGGAAATTAATCATATTGGCTACAGCCCTGAATTATTTGCATTATTAATGGATAATTTTTTACAAGCTATGTTTATTATTGCTGGGCTTGCAATAGGGTTAGCGATGCCGGGCTTATTATTTTATCGCAGAAAATCAGTGATATAGTTTTATATTGTTATGAGTTAGGAGATTAACGTGAAAATTAGCATGATAGCCGCAATGGCAAAAAATCGAACGATTGGAAAAGACAATCAAATGCCGTGGCACTTACCTGCTGATTTTGCTTGGTTCAAACGTTGCACATTAGGAAAGCCGATTGTTATGGGCAGGAAAACCTATGAATCAATCGGTCGTCCACTACCAGGTAGGATGAATATTGTGCTTAGTCGTGATTCTAGTCTATTGATTGACGGTGTGACAGTGGTTAGTAATATTGATGAGGCCAAGCAAGTTGCTGGCGATGTTGAAGAACTGATGATCATTGGTGGTGGCAGCATTTATCAAGCCTGCTTAGAGCAGGCTAATTGTTTGTACTTAACATTTATTGATGCTGAAATTGATGGTGATACTCAATTTCCTGATTGGGGAGAAGGCTGGACGGTAACTCACCATGATACTTATACCGCAGATGAGAAGAATAAATATGACATGGAGTTTGTGATTTTAGATCGTTAACTTATCTTTTCATTATCTGTATTTTAGCAGAAGACGGACGTTTAGATCTTAGTCATCTGCTTAAATATGGGAAAATCATTTGATAGCACGTTGAGTAAATAATTGCTTATCTTCCCATCTTAACATTGATAAATACTCCCCCCACACGCAACCTGTATCGAGTCCGATGACATTAGCTTGCTGATCATTGCATCCCATCAACGCTGCCCAATGACCAAAAATGACCGTTTTTTCTAATGAGATACGATTAGGAACTAGAAACCAAGGCAGTAGGCCACTTGAATGAGCTTGTTCAGGAGGAAGTTTACATTCTAAATCTAATGTCCCATCACGAAGGCAAAACCGCATTCGAGTGAAAGCATTAATAGAATAACGATATAGTTCGATGCCTTCTAAAGACTCACTCCATTGAGTTGGTTGATTGGAGTACATATTTTCAATTGACCATTGCCAGTTATCACTCTGTAAACATTGCTCAATATTTTTTGCTGCTTGGCGAGCGGTTGGAAGATCCCATTGTGGCGAAATACCGGCATGGCACATTACAAATTCTGGATGTTCTGCGAGTAAAGGTTGTTGGCGTAGCCAGTCCATCAACTCATTTCTATCGGGGGCCGAAAATATATTAGCGGTTTTGTCCTTTGGTTTACTGGCAAATAAGCCAAGATGAACCGCAAGTAAATGCAAATCATGATTGCCTAAAATGCATTGAGCAGCATTTCCGAGAGATCGAACAAATCGAAGTGTTTCGAGTGATTTTGGACCTCGGGCAACCAGATCGCCGGCGAGCCACAGGGTATCGCTTTGTGGATCAAATTGAACTTGATTGAGTAGCTGCTGCAACTCATCAAAACATCCTTGAATGTCACCGACAATATACGTTGCCACAATGTCTCCCTAATTGAGAATATTGGGAATAGCTAAACGAAAAGGAGATATCTCTGCGATAAAGGGACTTCCTTGTTCATCTATCATCCCATAGTGTCCTTGCATGACGCCAACGGGAGTTTCAACCGCCGTACCACTGGTGTAAGTGTAGTCTTGCATTGGTTCTATCAAAGGTTTTTCACCGACGACTCCATCACCCTCAATGCTGAGTTGCTTACCATTGGCATCGGTAATTAACCAACGACGCGTGAGGAGCTGAACCGATTGTTGGCTTAAATTACGAATAGTAATCGTATAGGCAAAGACATAGCGATGTTGTTCTGGTTGAGATTGTTCAGGAATATAGCGGGTTTGAACTTGGCATTTAATACAAGGGATGGTCTCGATTGACATAAGCGATCTCCTATCCTTAGGGGAAGACAATTAGCGCACCGTTTATGCTATAAAAATTGGTACGCTAATAGGTTTATTTAATCCTCAGACTCTGGTGAGGTCGATTTAGCATCAAGATAATTGGCTAAGTCAACAAATTGTACCAAGGTTAAATTTTCAGGGCGAACACTTGGGTTGATATTAAGCTGTTCTAATTCTTCAACGCTAGCCAGTGCTCTAAAGCAATTTCTTACGGTTTTACGACGTTGGTTAAAACCTTCACGGCAAACTCGTTCAAGCCATTTTAAGCTAGTTGCAGGATGAGGAAGAACCTCATAAGGCATTAGGCGTACCACGGCAGAATCAACTTTAGGTGGTGGAATGAAGGCGGTAGGTGGCACTTCTAGCACTGGCATAACTTTACAATAATATTGCGCCATTACTGTTAAACGACCATAAGCTTTTGACCCAGGCCCAGCGGCTAAGCGATTAACCACTTCTTTTTGCAACATAAAGTGCATATCTTGAATATCACTATGAAATTCAAATAAATGAAACATCAATGGTGTTGATATGTTGTATGGTAAGTTACCAAAAATACGTAATTTATTGTTCGGTTTTACCAGTTGAGTAAAATCAAAACGCATAGCATCACCTTCATAAATGGTGAGTTTGCTCGCCAATTCAGGGTGATTACGTAAACGATGTGCTAAATCCCGATCAAGTTCAATAACGGTTAGTTTATCAACTTCACGTCCAACGGGTTCCGTGATAGCGCCAAGACCAGGGCCAATTTCAACCAAGTTTTGTCCTGGAAGTGGATTAATTGCTGATACAATACCGTCGATAATGTAGGGATCATTAAGGAAGTTTTGACCAAAACGTTTACGCGCTTTGTGACCTAAATGGACATCATTACTCATTATAATTTCTCATTTTAGTAAACTAATACCGTGCTTAATATAAGGTATTAATTGGTATTAATTGGTATTAGGATTCGAACTTTCAGCAAGCTCCAATGCATGGGTTATAGCAGTTAAGAAACTGCCTATGTCGGCTTTCCCTGTGCCAGCTAAATCAAGAGCAGTACCATGATCAACGGAGGTGCGTATAAAAGGCAAACCTAAAGTGATGTTGACCGAATTCCCAAAGCCTTTGTATTTTAGTACAGGTAGCCCTTGGTCATGATACATAGCTAATACAGTGTCAGCTTGATCTAAATATTTAGCATTAAAGATAGTATCTGCTGGTAGCGGCCCAACAAGATTCATACCATCTTTTTGTCTTAATCCTTCCAATGTCGGTGTGATGGTTTCAATTTCTTCACGCCCTAAACATCCATCTTCCCCTGCGTGAGGATTGAGACCGCAAACATAGATCGATGGATTTTCAATACCAAACTTATTGACCAAGTCAGTATGTAGAATACGAATAATACTTTCTAAACGTTCAGCGGTAACGGCTTGGCTGACATAGGCTAAAGGAATGTGAGTGGTCACTAACGCGACACGTAAACCTTCAGTCGCAAGCATCATGACTACCAGTGGTGTGTTAGATTGCTCAGCAAAAAATTCGGTATGCCCGCTAAAGGCAACGCCTGCACGATTAATTACACCTTTATGAACTGGCCCTGTAACTAAAGCATCGAATTCTTTACTCATGCAACCTTCGCATGCACGTTTTAGCGTTTCTAATACATAATGACTATTTGCTTCATTAAGCTGCCCGGCTACAACAGGAGAGGCTACATCGATGTGCTCAACATATAATTGCCCTGCTTGTGATGGCATTGCCTCTTGTTGCGCTTGGTAATCGAGAAGTACAACATCAATATTAAGCTGCTCAGCACGCTGCATCAGCATGTTTTTATCCGCGCAGACGATCAATTGATGTGGCCAACTTTTTTGTGATAAGGCTAAAACTAAATCAGGACCTATGCCTGCTGGTTCACCTGCGGTGATGACAATGCGTTTACTATTTAGCATCGTCATTTTCTCCGGTTGCATTATCATCTAATATTTCAACATAAGCGCCGGCTCGAACTTCTTGTAACCACGCGACGGCTTCATCATTGAATTTACGTTTGAACAGTATTTGATAAGCCTTATTTTTCATTGATGATTCAGTTCTATCTACGGTTCTGCGATCAAGTACTTTCACAATATGCCAACCATAAGTCGTTTTGAAGGGCTCACTGATTTGGCCAATAGCTAAATGATCAACTTGGTATTTAAATTCGGGTGCGTATGAATCGGAGGCTTGATAACCCAGCTTTCCATCAGCAACAGCAGAGCCTGGGTCTTGGCTGTATTGTTGGGCAAGCTGGCCAAAAGTTCGTTTACCTGATTTTATTTCGTCAATAAAATCGTTAAGTTCTTCTTTTGCACCCTCATCACTTAATATTATCGATGGTTTGATTAAAATATGTTGAGCATTCACTTCTGTAACGGCAACGGTTTGAAGGCCTTTTACATCTTCAATCATCATGATATGAAAGCCTATGCCACTACGAAATGGACCAATGATAGCGCCTTTTCCTTGCGTGGTGATTTGGTCAGCAAAAATAGTCGGCATTTCTTCTTTTCGCATCCAGCCCCAGTCACCACCTTCTAATGCTTTAGGTCCTTTTGAATAAGTATAGGCAAGTGTTGAAAAGTCCTCTCCTTGCTTCAAACGCGCGACTAATTCTTCTGCTTGTTTTTCAGTGGCTTGTTTATCATCTCCAAATTTAAGTTGCAGTTGCGATATTTTATATTCAACCGTTGAGGTAGTTTGATCGGCTAATAATCCAGCTAAGGTTTCGACTTCTGAAGGTGAGACGTTAATACGACGACGCACTTGAGCATTACGCGCTTCACTTATCGCCATCTCTTTACGGATCTGTTCACGAAAAATAGAATAAGTCAGACCTTCATTTTTGACCGATGCAGTGAGCTCTTCGATTGTTTGATTATGATCTTTGGCGATACTTTTTATTGCTTGCTCCAAGCGTTCATCATCAATTTGAATACCCATTTTTTGAGCTTCTTGAAGTTGAATTTCGTCAGTGATCAGTTTTTCTAGTACTTGCTCTTGGAGAATTTTTTCATCAGGTAAGCCTTTTTCACCCGCATTCGCTTTGACGGTTTTCATCGCGTTATCAACATCAGTTTGTAAAATTACACCGATGTTAACAATAGCAATCACTCGGTTCAATTCTTGTGGCGCAGCCAAAGCAGAATGACCGATACCTAATGTGAATAAGCTTAATATCGCAGGGATCCATTTTTTCATTATTACGTCCAAAATAGTACTTAAAGAGAAGCCAGAAAGTGAGGTGCTGGCTTATTCATTTTATATGTTTGATTGATTATTAATTCAAGCTAAATGGTCTGCCATAGCCCAAGGCGTTATCACCATCGCTATAAGTTAACCCTGTCGAAGTACCTAAACCTTTAATACCAAAGTTTACGCTAATTTTGCCTTCATATTCAGGGCCTGGTTCAGGATAAATGTTTCTTACATCGCCTGACGACATCATATGACGAGAATAAGTGACGCCCAAGAACCAGCAATCATCGTTATAAGTTAAGCCAACCAAGCCTTCTAACATTTGGTTTTCAGTTAAATCATGGTAATAGTTGGCATTGAAGTCCCAACGATCCACTATTTTAAATTGAGTTAACATACCAAGTTGAGAGATACCATCACGGGTGTATGTATCTAAACGATCGCCAATGTTAGGTGCACTAGTTTCAATATATTCTTTTGATGTGTAACGGTAGTTTAGTTGGGTGTAACCCGTTGGCAGCTTATATTCAATAGTGCTATTGGCTTGCTGTAAATTTGATAGGTTTGTGTCGTATTGAATGCCACCCTTATATTGCCATTTATCACTAATATTCCATTCATTTTCTAATGCCCAAGCGGATAAGTGCTCGTCTGAATTTTCATTTTCGTTGGGATCCAAATAGACAATCTGGCCAACCGAAATATTAAAACGTTCTTTAAAGTCTTGATCGTAAAAACGAGAGGTTGCACCATAACTTACTTGGTTTGATGGTGCGATATAATCCACACTGCTGTACTTCATATCACGGAATAGGCCGTAATAATCTTGCTGCATTAATGTCGTGTCGTAGCCATCATATATATCCTCTTGATTCACTTTTGGTATATATAGGTACTGTAATCTTGGTTCTATGGTTTGGGTATAATCACCAAAAAACTTCTCGTTACTGTCCATATACAATGAACCATTAATACGAAACTCTGGCACCACTCGTTGAGCGTTTTCTTTTAAATTAGTATTTGATACGTCACCATCTTTTAAATCTTGATCGTAGTAGGTGTACATAACTTTAGCTTCAGAGGTTAACTGACCCCAAGGCGCTGACAACGGAAGAACGATTCCCGGTTCTACGTGCACACGTGTGGCGTCGGGTAATTCACTATTATCAGTCTCAAACTTACTGATATGGCTATCCCATTCAAAATCGACATTAGGAATAACACTTGGGCGATAATACTTAAAGCCAAGTTGAGGCATTAAACGGTAAGGTGTTGCAGTTGTGAGGACTTGGAAGTTGCGAACTTTCAATGTGGTATCAGAATAATCAGTACGATAGCTAATCTCACCCATTTGATTTAATTGGCCGTCTTCACGTTCACCAATATTTGAATCTAAATCATCAAGATAAGTTTTGTCACTGACTTTGGCGTAATCGACAGAAAATTTCCAGTTACGCTTGTAGATGCCTTCATGTTGCCAGTTAACACCCCAACGATGTCCTTTGTCTGAATAGAGATCATCTTCATTTAAATATTCAAAAGCGACAGAGCCTGATCCGAACCCATCAGTAAGGTAACGGAAGTTATTCTCTAATTGAGTACCACGCTTTTGCATGTAGTTAACGGTGGTGGTGAGATCGTAGTTTGGAGCAAGGTTAAAATAGATTGGGATATTGACTTCCAAGCCATTTTTAGTGTCATAGGCACCATTTGGGTAAAGGAAACCGGTTTTACGTTTCTTGCCGATTGGTACCGTAATATAAGGCCAGTAAAATACAGGCACATCGAGAATTTCAAAGCGAGTATTATAAAATGTCGCTTCTTCTTCATTATTATCAATATCAATATCGGTCGCTTTTACACGCCAAGATTTGTTATCTTCAGGACAAGTTGTTAGTGTGCCATCTTGCATTGTATAAATGGCTTGTCCGTCTTTTAATATATAAGCTGCATCACCACGAGCACTTTGGCACAGTAATTTAAACTGAGTATCATACAATTCAATGCGATTACCAATGAGATCCGAGTTGACTTTTTTTGATGTCGATTTTATTTGGCCATCATTGGTTTGAACATTGCCATCAGCGATGGCGGTATTGTTCGATTGATTAATCGTTACTTTATCGGCAGTGATGGTTTTATGGCCCTGGGTGACAACTACATCACCGGAGTAGATAGCTTGGTTTTGTCCTTGAGTGGTAACATTATCCGCTTGAATGTTCACAGGGATGTTGGATTGATCTGCTTTATTTGCATCTGGCGCTATACATTGCTCTACAGGAGCGGTTATTTCTTCTTGCGCACTATCACTACTACTTTCGTCGGCGAAAGCAGAAGGTAGGAAGGCAGCACTAATAAGAGTGGCAAGAAAAGTGCGAGAAATTCGAAACATTGAGTAAAATAGTCCTGTGAAACTTTAGTTAATATTGTTTTTTTTAGAAATTTTCAGAAATAAGACGAACTGTATAAAGATTTCTATATCATATAGGTAAACGGCTTTAATATACATTGTTCAACTAGATAAAAGACACGTTTTATAACATTAAGATTGTAAGTTGAGTATGGTAAAAATTATCCCTAAGAGGGGTTTTAAAGCTCATCGACACTATACAGACAATAGTTAAGAATAAAAATTCATAGTTTGGAGAATTAGGTAACTAGATGATAGGTAAATTACTGGGTATTTTGTTTGGTTCAATGATAGGTGCTATTCCCGGCGCTATTATTGGTTGCTTTATTGGGCATCAATTTGATAAAGCGCGAAGAAATCAGCGTGGATTCCAATCTGCATTTGGCTCCGGGGCATCACAAGCGGAAAGGCAAACGGAGTTTTTTCAGGCTGCTTATGCGGTAATGGGACATGTTGCTAAAGCTAAAGGGCAGGTGACACAGCAAGAAATTCAACTTGCGACAGTGATGATGGATCGAATGAATCTGTCTCCGGAGCAAAAAAAGATCGCTCAAGAAGCTTTTCGTCAAGGTAAAGAGTCAGGGTTCCCTTTGCATGATACGTTACGTAAAGTGCGTTTTTCAGCGGGTCGCCGACGTGACTTGTTGCAGTTTTTCCTTGAGTTGCAAATTTCAGCGGCTTTTGCTGATGGTGAATTACACCCTAGTGAAATACAAGTCCTGCAAACGGTAGCGCAAGAATTAGGATTTACGGCTCAATATTTACAACAGCGTTTACGTATGCAAGAAGCTGCATTTCGTTTTCAGCAAGGCGGTGGTTTTGGTGGATATCAGCAGCAAGGTCAGCAATCTGGCGGACAATGGCAGCAAAAAACGTCAGCATCACAACTTAACGATGCTTATGACTTATTAGGTGTTGATAAAGATGCAGATGCAAAAACCATTAAGCGTGCACACCGTAAATTAATGAATGAACATCATCCTGATAAATTGGTGGCTAAAGGTTTACCTACGGAAATGATGGAAGTTGCTAAGCAAAAAGCGCAAGAAATTCAAAGTGCTTATGACCTTATCAAAAAAGAGAAAGGATTTAAGTAAAGAAATAGCACTTGGTAGTTCTATCTATTCTCGTTTAAAGCCCAGTTATAATCGTAGCTGGGCTTTTTGTTTATCTGCTTTATTTCTGGTTTAAAGTGAGATAAATAGTTCAATACTCCTTTTTCTCCTCCAAAATCAGTCGCATACCAATCATAAATTGAAGATAGAGTTAACTGATCGTTGCTGGAAATAATGACACCTTTTTTACTATTGATGAATTCATGCTCTGACTGAGTTAACAAGGCTTCGGTATTTTTCGCAGTAAAAGCCTGACTGGATAAGTTCGGGCAACCTAAGCTGGCACAGTTCACCGCATAATGAATACGTCGATCTTTCCAGATAGGGCGTAAAATTCGGTGTTCAATATCATTGAGTGTTAAAGAAACAGTATTGATTGATATGACCTTTTCATTCCAAGGACCAAATGAAAATAAACCACCAAGCTTAGTGATCGATTCTATCGGATAATTATCAATAATAAGTTTTACAGTTAACGCATTGTATAGATTGATCCAATAGGCAAATTGTTCTTGTCTGTTCAGTCGGCGCGGATCTAACTTGGCCAAAGATTGCAGGTATTGATTCAGAATTTGTTTGTCTTCATCATTAATGGTGGCATAACGAAATAAGTGGTTTTCACCCTCGGTAACGAGGTTATGATCGAGAATATTTTGCCATGCGGAATGATCGATAACTTGAGTGCTGTTTTCGTTGCTGGCATTCCAATAAGGCCAAAGCTCAGATTTGGGCGCCGAAAAAGAGCTAAAAGAAAAAAGAGAAAGTAGTAAAAGCGTGAGTCGGTACATGGTAAGCCTTCATTGATGATTACTGTAAAGATAGACCAATAAAGCGCAATGGATCTTTCATAAAAAATCCTAATATTTAATTAGTCAGCTAATGCTGATTTAAATACTAGGATTTTATAATGAGTACGACTTCTATTATCTCAAAAAGCTGGGAATGTTATTTTCAAATTCCGTGATTTTATCGGCGTGTTGCAAAGTTAAGCCGATATTATCCAAACCATTTAATAAACAATGGCGACGGAATTCGTCAATTTCAAACGAGTAGGTTTTTCCGTTAGCGGATACGCTCATAGCTTCTAAATCAACGGTGATTTGTGCACCTTCATTGGCTTCAACAAATTGGAATAGTTCATCAACTTCGCTTTCGCTTAATCTTACTGGCACAAGCTGATTATTGATCGAGTTACCATAGAAAATATCCGCAAAACTTGGTGCGATCATTACTTGAATACCGTAATCCGCCAGAGCCCAAGGAGCATGCTCACGTGATGAACCACAACCAAAGTTTTCACGTGATAGCAAAATGCTCGCGCCTTGATAACGAGGTTTGTTCATAATGAATTCAGGGTTTGGTTGTTGCCCTGCATCATCTAAGAAACGCCAATCATTGAATAAGTGTTGACCAAATCCAGTACGAGTCACTTTTTGTAGAAACTGTTTTGGGATGATTGCATCGGTATCAATATTAGCAATATCCAATGGAACCACTAAGCCGGTATGTTTTTGAAATCCTTGTGACATAGTGTGCTCCTTATTGTGTTTTTTCTGTTTGTGACGATAAGTTGAATTGGCGAATATCAACAAAATGGCCAGCGATCGCGGCGGCCGCAGCCATGGCAGGGCTCACTAAGTGAGTACGACCATCACGACCTTGGCGACCTTCAAAGTTACGGTTGCTGGTGGAGGCACAACGCTCTTGAGGCCCTAAGCGGTCATTGTTCATCGCAAGGCACATAGAGCAACCCGGCAAACGCCATTCAAAGCCAGCATCGATGAAAATTTTATCCAAACCTTCAGCTTCAGCTTGAGCTTTTACTTGTTCAGAACCCGGAACGATCAAAGCTTGTACATTGGCAGCCACTTTCTTGCCATTGGCAGCTATTACTACCGCAGCGGCAGCGCGCATATCTTCAATGCGAGAATTGGTACAAGAGCCAACAAATACTTTATCGACACTGTAATCAGACAATTTCTTACCGGCTTCTAATCCCATGTAAGCTAGTGCTTTTTTAGCCGAGCTTTGTTCTACAGGATCTGAGAAACTCTCTGGAGCAGGAATAATGCCGTCGACCGACATTACTTGACCAGGGTTGGTACCCCAAGTTACTTGTGGAGTGATTTCGGATGCGTCTAATGTGACAACTGCATCAAATTTCGCATCGGCATCGGATGGAAGTGTTTTCCAATATTCAACCGCAGCATCAAATTCTGCGCCTTTTGGTGAGAATTTTTTACCTTGAACATAGTCAAATGTAGTTTGATCGGGAGCGATAAGGCCTGCTTTAGCGCCAAGTTCGATCGCCATGTTACAAACTGTCATGCGGCCTTCCATCGAAAGGTCGGTAATGGCTTCACCGCAGAATTCGACCACATAACCAGTACCGCCAGCAGCTGTAGTTTTTCCAATGATCGCGAGTACAATATCTTTCGCGGTAATGCCGTCGGCGACTTTGCCTTTAACTTCGATCTTCATGGTTTTGGCTTTCGCTTGTTTTAGCGTTTGAGTCGCCAAGACATGTTCAACTTCAGACGTTCCAATACCAAAAGCAAGGGATCCAAATGCGCCGTGGGTGGCAGTGTGAGAGTCACCACAAACAATGGTCATACCTGGCAAGGTTATCCCAAGCTCCGGTCCCATAACATGCACGATACCTTGGTATTTATGGTTTAAATCATAAAGGGTAACGCCAAATTCTAGGCAGTTCTGCATTAGGGTTTGCATTTGAATTCGTGCCATTTCACCTGATGCATTAATGTCTTTGGTGGTGGTGGACACGTTGTGATCCATCGTGGCAAACGTTTTGCTTACTTGACGTACCGGGCGACCTTTCTCACGCAAACCATCAAAAGCTTGCGGTGAAGTGACTTCATGTACTAAATGGCGATCAATATACAGAATAGGTGTTTCACCTTCCGCTGCTACTGCCACATGAGCATCGTAGACTTTTTCGTATAGTGTTTTTGATAAAGACGTAGATTTTGACATTGCTTCTACCTGCTCGTGCTTATTGATTAGAATTAAGGATATATTGCGCGATTTTGTCACCCATTTCTGAAGTAGACAGCGCTGGTTTATCACCGGCTAAATCACCCGTTAGCTCTCCGGCTTCTAGGGCTTTAGATACTGCATTTTCGATATCTTGTGCAGCTTTTTCTTCATTTAAGCTATAACGGAGCATTAACGCTGCCGATAGTATTTGTGCTACTGGGTTAGCTATGTTTTTACCTGCAATATCCGGTGCGCTGCCGCCTGCTGGTTCATACAAACCAAACTTGCTTTCATTTAGGCTGGCCGAAGGAAGCATGCCCATCGAGCCTGTGATCATGGCGCATTCATCAGAAATAATATCGCCAAAAATATTAGAGCAAAGCATCACATCAAACTGAGAAGGATCTTTGATTAGTTGCATGGTGGCGTTATCGATGTAGATATGTGACAACTCGACATCAGGGTAACCTTTGGCGATTTCTTCTACTACTTCACGCCATAAGATTGAGCTTTGTAGAACGTTGGCTTTATCGACAGAGCAGACTTTTTTGCCACGTAAACGAGCCGATTCAAAGGCAATTTTCGCAATGCGTTCAATTTCGTAACGATGATAGATTTCAGTATCAAATGCTTTTTCTTCAGGGCCTTCGCCTTCACGACCTTTAGGTTGTCCAAAGTAGATCCCGCCAGTTAATTCACGCACGACCACAATATCAAAACCACGCTCAGAAATATCCGCGCGTAATGGTGAGAACTTTTCTAAACCAGCATGGATTTGTGCAGGGCGAAGATTACAAAATAATTGGAAGTGCTTACGCAGGGGAAGCAATGCACCGCGTTCTGGTTGTTCGTTCGGTGGTAGATTTTCCCATTTAGGGCCGCCGACTGAACCAAATAAAACGGCATCCGATTCTTCACAAGCTTTTAGTGTGCTACTTGGAAGTGGTGTACCGTGATTATCAATCGCAATTCCGCCGACATCATGTTGTTCACGTTCGAAAGTAATAGCGTGCTTTTTTTCTATCGCATCAAGAACTTTATGTGCTTGTTGCATCACTTCTGGGCCAATGCCATCACCGGGTAAAACTGCAATTTTGTACGTAGCTGCCATGGGGGTCTCTCTTCCTTAAAATTATGTATACTCTTCGTACTTGAAGATACAGTTTTGTTGACTACGTTTACTCACCCCTGTTACATAGGCAAGCTATGCTCATGGGGCTTCGTTCTCTTGTCGCCTCACTGTAACGCCAATTACTTTGAGTATAAAATTAACCGATAAACTAGATTAAGTGATAGTTGTATCACTTGCTCTAAAGGTTGGGTTATACGGTTTCCATTCTTTTTGATTGTTTGATTTCTGCGATTTGATCGGCGCGATGAATGCTATTAATAACATGAAGCAGTGCTTGACCTGAAGCTTCAACGATATCGGTCGCTAAACCAGTACCATGATATTTACGGCCTTTGTAATTGGCAATAATATCGGCTTGACCTAAGCCATCTTCCCCTTCACCTTTAGCGGTTAGGTCGAATTTATCTAGCACGATGTCATAACCTGTTAACTTATAGATGCATTGGTATAGAGCATCAACTGGACCATTACCGACAGCCGCTTCGCATTTTTCTTCATCGCCACACAATAATTTAATGCTGGTGGTCGCCATCACACTGCCAGATTGGACACTTAAGTAGTTCAACTTAAAGTAGTCGTCCTCATCACGCAAGTTGGCAAAATGCATTAGAGATTCCAAGTCGTAATCAAATACTTGTCCTTTGCGATCCGCAAGTTTCAAGAAGTCTTCATACAAAGTATTTAGATTGTAATCTGAATCCTTGTAACCCATGGTATCCATATGGCTTTTCACTGCCGCGCGACCCGAACGACTGGTTAGATTCAACGCTTGGTTTTTAAGGCCAATAGATTCCGGTGTCATGATCTCATAGGTATTTTTATTTTTTAGCATGCCATCTTGGTGAATACCAGAGGAGTGGCTAAAGGCATTGGCGCCCACAATCGCCTTGTTACTTTGAATCGGCATATTACAAAGCTGACTAACAAGCTTACTGGTACGGTGAATTTCATCGTATTTAAGTCCTGTATTCACACCTAAGAAGTCACCACGGGTTTTAATCACCATGGCAATTTCTTCAAGCGCACAGTTACCGGCGCGCTCACCAATCCCGTTAATCGTTCCTTCAACCTGACGAGCACCCGCTTGAATTGCTGCCATGGAGTTTGCTACGGACATGCCTAAATCATCGTGACAGTGAACTGAGATAATCGCTTTATCAATGTTTGGTACACGGTTAAATAAAGTGGCGATAATGCCGCCGAATTCGTTAGCTAAAGTGTAGCCGACTGTATCTGGAATATTGACCGTGGTTGCGCCTGCATTAATTGCAGCTTCAACAATACGGCATAGGTTATCGATAGGAGTACGGCCAGCATCTTCACAAGAAAATTCAACATCATCGGTGTATTTTCGAGCACGAGTAACAGAGCGAACAGCCATCTCAACTACATCATCATAACTACGGCGAAGTTTGTCTTGGACGTGAATCGTTGAGGTTGAAATAAAGGTATGAATTCGGAATGCTTCGGCGACTTTTAGAGCTTCTGCTGCAACATCGATATCTTTTTCTACGGCGCGAGATAGGGCACAAATACGGCTGTGTTTGATGTTTTTAGCGATCGTTTGAACGGATTCAAAATCACCAGGAGAGGAAATAGGGAAGCCAGCCTCAATCACATCAACACCTAAGCGTTCCAGTGCATAAGCAATTTGCAGTTTTTCTTTCACCGTTAGGCTGGCTGAAAGTGCTTGTTCACCATCGCGTAAAGTGGTGTCGAATATAATTACTTGATCATTCATAGTGGCTTCCTTTTGGTGTTAAGTACGCGATCCAACGCGATTTAAATATTTAGCTTTGGTGAGCTAAATGCAATAAAAAAGCCCGCATGATAATGCGGGCTTTTTTGGAATTCTTATGTGGTATGTTTCGTCCACTGCCTACCCGCGCGATTTATTCACGATAAGGAGGAGGTTGAGTAGAGTTGAAACATTTTTAGTCATTTATTTTCTTCCACATAGTTAGTGTCTAAATTAGTACCGCATTTACCTTGGTGGCGTCAAGGTTTTTGATGAAAAAATATTCATTAAATGTCGGCTTCATTTGATATTGTTGGCATCATTCTATTGTTCTCTATTCCATTACATCATTTGCCCAGTCGATTAATCTTACCTATTTGTTATTACAGCCAGAATAGAAAACGATGCTCTATTATG
>NZ_VHKO01000135.1 GCF_015223435.1 Vibrio hibernica | reverse complement strand
AAAATTTGTTAGCAACGACGATTCGCTCAGTCTCGTTATGAAAGTTTGCCATAGATTTTATCATCCATGTGGTGCCTCAAGGTATAGGCTTTGTCAGATTGACTAATGAGTTAGTATGAGATAAGTTATTGACTTGAGGCTAGATGGAAGCCTGCTCACTCCAATAAGGCAAACTCTTTCGAGAACCATAATCCTAAATTGTATATTTTGTTCTTATTTGTTTCGGCGGGAAGAAGAAAATTAGGAGTGGATTTACTTAGCTTTTCGTCTAGGGATCTAAGAATATGAATATTACTCAATCTTTCATTTCAAATATCAAAAAACGAGCTAAAAAAATTCAAGTTGATTTAGATATTAAGCATACCCAAGCACTTGAATTAGCGGCAAAAGAAGCTTGTTTTCCAAATTACTATGCACTATTACAGCATTCTAAAAAAGCTAACAACCACAAAGCTAACATAGTGAATGCAAATAAAGGTATGGATGGCGTTAATAAAGAATTCGCGATGGCTCAAGGCAATAGAGGTATGCAGCTTAATCCGAATCAGTACAGCTCTCTATTGGTTATATTTGACGATGATCTAATGGTCAATGAGTTAGAGTATGAAGGCACGACTCCCAAACTTATTAGACGTAACTTTAAGACCGAGTATCTCGATAAAGGTTTTGCAACTGATATAGGTGCAAGGATACTAAGTTTCGCTGAAGTTAAGCACCGTAACTTGGATATAGGTTACGGTTCAAGATTACACGAGTGGGGATACATCTGTGTTGAGTTCTTGCGAAACAAAAACAACCCTTGGACCATTGAAGACGCTAATAAAATTGCAAAAGAACGCATAGGATCTAAATTTGGCTCTTGCTACCGTAAATTCTTTTTCATCGATGGAAAATATGTAAATAACCGCATCGATGATGAAATAAATTTAGCGTTAGACCTCGGAGATGATATACAGTATTGCCCTGCAATTGATGGTTATCATGACAACTATAGCTAAATGCTAACTAACTTAATTAATCCAG
>NZ_VHKO01000134.1 GCF_015223435.1 Vibrio hibernica | reverse complement strand
GTTTTTATTATCTGGAATTAACTGCAAACAAACTCAAATATCCACTAAAAACCTAACGACTACCCTTGATAAGACTCAATGGCAGCATCAAAAAATTAATAGTGGTGTAGGCCGTGCCCAAGTTATCTTATCTCCTGCAGTTCGTTACTCTTTAGCAACCGAATATGGTGTTTTAGACTATTCTTTAGCACTCGCAAGTAATGTTTATGTCCCACTATGGCAAGGTTCTGCAATTGATATTCGCTATTTATTACCTGTCGATGATAGTGATGATTATCAACAAGGTGGTCTGTGGGCAAGCAGCCAGTATGAAAGCGAAATCGATCGCGCGGTTGTTCACCAAGCATTCCGTCTTCCTTTTAACTTAATGACTCAGTTTTCCGCAGGCTATGTCAATGCTGGATATATAGGCGCTGCCAATGAAACTATATGGTATTCGCCTGAAGGCTATCATTCTTTGGGCGTACAAATGAGCCAGTTTACCTATAAAGATGATACTGATGAATATGACAATAAAATGGAAGATAAAAGCACCATGCTAGGTAGCTACACCCTTTCTATTCCTGAATATAGTTGGCAGCTTAACCTTACTGCCGGTGAATTCTGGGAGGGTGATAATGGATACCAAGTAACCACTAACCATTGGTTAGGTGATGCTAAAGTTTATGCCTCATATCTTAATAGTGATGATGAACAGTTCGTTACCGTTGGCGTTTCTTTCCCGCTTTCTTTTTGGCGTAGTATGAAACCAGGATATGTACAAGTGAGAGGCATAGATGAATTTACACTGTCGGCACAAACTCGAGTCGGTAATAGTCATAATAATTTAAACTCAGGGCTTGGCACTCAGCTTGAATTTCAGCACAACTTAAAACGCCAGTATTTCAATCGAGACCGCCTAACTCCAAGCTATTTCGAAAGTAATACACAACGTTTAAGAAATGCTTACATCCGTTATTTAAGCGTCAAATAATGACTTTGTTGCGTAATTAGATGGACTCAATTATGGAGGCGGCGATCAGAACATTTATGTCTGACTTCGCCGCCGACATTCATGAAAAATCTCACTATA
>NZ_VHKO01000133.1 GCF_015223435.1 Vibrio hibernica | reverse complement strand
GGCTCTGTTAGCGTTAACTGTTGATTGATATTTTACTCGTCATTCTTCTAATGGTTTCCAGTAAAATCCATCACATAGCAAATTGGTTAATGTTAATGGGGCTTCATCTTTAGATGAAGTCATTAAGCGATTCCAACCAAGATAATGTGGAAGGTACGCTGTACCAACACCATAGAATCTACCTATCCACTTCCGTAACCGCATCATATAATTATTCACGTTTTGTATATGAAACTGCTTTCCAATAACGCGCTGGTTTTTGCTAGCGATCATTCTGTAGTGAGTTAAATCATTCTCTTTAGCAAAGCTCTTATAAGCATTTGCGCCATCTGAACAGAGAATCGAGTCAGAAGTAACAAGTGGTTGTAATACTTCACTAATTTCTTTCTTACTATTACGCTTGAGTACAGCATCGACAATGCCACCGCTTCTGTCTTTGATTATAAGGACAGGTATTTGATCTTCTTTTTTGCGTTTATCTGCCTCTTGCCCACGTTTGCGTGGGTCTCGGTGCGCAATAGTCTTCTTACCTTTAAAGCTCTCAGCAAAGAACATCTCATCAACTTCAACAATGCCTGATACTTCAGTCATTTGAGTTGTTGCGGAGGCTTTCAAAAAGCGATGTCGCCAACGAAACGCAGTTGTCTTATTAACCCCTAGTCGTTTCGCTGCTTGCCTCACTGTTATGGATTCGTTTAAGCAATCAACTTGAGCTTCCCAAAGGTGCTTTTTGCGTAGTCTTGTAAATGGTGTTTTAGTCAAAGCGTTGAATGTTTTTCCGCACCCATCTTCTTTGCACTTATAGCGTTGCAGACCAGAAGCCATACCCCAACGACCAATGGACATCGAACCACAATGAGGACAGGCTACCGATTCATTCTTTTTGCACTGATCTATTTGCCTATAAGTTTCCGACTCATTGACCTTTGAATCGACCTTATCTTTCAGTAAAGTAAGTTGGTGACGCGTTAGCTCAGATAATATATTGATTACTTGGGTAAAGTTTCCAGTTTTCATAGCAAAGACTCCTATCTCTACCATGAAATTATAGCTCATTTTTTAGACTTCAACACTTAATGCTAACAGAGCCA
>NZ_VHKO01000132.1 GCF_015223435.1 Vibrio hibernica | reverse complement strand
TATACCCGTGATCATTGAAGGTGCTTGATTTTAGCCAAAATGAGGATCATGCTAGGTGATATGAAAATAACTCTATCCAATGAACAAAAGCTTACGTTGATTAACCAACACGATACGACTCGTGATGGACGAGTTCGCGATCGTATCAAAGCCGTTATTCATGCTAGTAATGGGTGGAGTCCTGAAGAAATTGCCGATGCACTGCTTATCCATGAAACAACGGTTAGACAGCACCTCAAAGATTACTCACTGTCGAACAAGCTCAAGCCTGAAAATGGTGGCTCAAAAAGCTATCTATCTCAACAGCAAACCCAAAGCTTGATCACACATTTAACCGTGCATACCTATCATCATACGCGTGAGATTGTTGCTCATGTTTTCAGTGTTTATCGAGTGCAATATAGTGTTGCAGGGATGAACAAGTGGCTTCACCACAATGGTTTCAGCTACAAGATGCCCAAAGGCGTACCTCATAAATTCGATGAAACCAAACAGCAAGCTTTTATTGAGGCTTATGAAGCGCTTAAAGCAAGCTGTAGCAACGATGAATCGATTTTATTCATTGATGCCGTTCACCCAACTCAAGCGACCAAAATATCGCATGGTTGGATACGAACGGGGCATGATAAAGCCGTTGAAACAACGGGAAGTCGAAGTCGCCTCAATCTCATTGGTGCTTTGAATCTTAACGACATTGGCGACACTATTATTAATGATTACGAGACCATAAACAGTGAAAGTATCGTTCACTTCTTCTGCCAAATTAGAGAGCGTTATCCATTAGAACACAAGCTCCACATCATCTTAGATGGTGCGGGGTACCATCGTAGTGATTTAGTCAGAAATTCTGCTTTTGTCTTGAATATTGAGCTTCACTACCTTCCGCCTTATAGCCCGAATCTAAATCCAATCGAGCGGCTTTGGAAGGTGATGAATGAATATTCAAGGAACAACGTTTATTTCAAAACGAAACGGGAATTCAGAGAAGCCATCGAGAATTTTTGCACTGTGACCCTGCCTGAGATCGCAGACTCTTTGACGTCTCGAATAAATGATAATTTTCAGGTGCTCAAGCCTGCATCTTCAAGTTGATTGGGTATA
>NZ_VHKO01000131.1 GCF_015223435.1 Vibrio hibernica | reverse complement strand
CATCGCATTAGTTGTTGAGCAAAACTACTCTCAAGCAGAAGCCTCTAGAAATTTAGGGGTAAATCCCAACATGCTTGGTCGGTGGATAAAAGAAGCTGAAAATGATGATGGGCAGGCTTTTAGAGGGAATGGTAATTTAACCCCTGAGCAAGAAGAGATCAGAGAGCTAAAAGCGCAAGTGAAACGCCTAGAAATGGAGCGTGAAATATTAAAAAAAGCGACGGTCTTCTTTGCCAAAGAAACGAAGTGAAATACTCGTTCATAACCCAATACAAGAAGACCTGGCCTGTGGCGGTAATGTGCCGAATACTGGGTGTAAAAAGTAACAATTACTATAGTTATCAAAAGCGATATTCAACTAAATCAGAGGATCCAACACATCAAGAAATGATTGATTGGGTCAAGGACATAGCGCACTTCAGTGATAATACTTACGGTGAAAGGCGTATTCAGAAAGTCTTAAATGCACTCGGTTTTCCGGTGAGCCGTCACAAAACAGCACAGTTAATGAAAGAGGCAAATGTCTGGGTGCGTTATAAAAAGAAATACAAAGTAACAACGAATAGTGACCATAACAAGCCTATTTATCCCAATGTACTTGAGCAAAACTTCAACGTTGAAGCCGCTGATCAAGCTTGGGTACAAGATATCACTTATGTTTGGACTGCAGAAGGTTGGTTATATCTGGCGGTAGTGATTGATTTATATTCGCGTAAAGTCGTTGGTTGGAGCATGGGCTCACGAATGAAAGCGCAGCTTGTCTGTGACGCACTGACTATGGCGATGTGGCAACGCCAACCCAAAGCAGGGTTAATTATCCATTCAGATCAAGGGGTTCAATATGCAAGCCACCAATATCGTAGATTGCTCAAGTCAAACGACTTCATTGGTAGCATGAGTAAGAAAGGTTGTTGCTGGGATAATGCTGTTGCAGAAAGCTTCTTCGGTAGTTTGAAGCAAGAGCGCGTGCATTGGAAAAATTACCCAACGCGTTATGAAGCTCAACAGGATGTAATGAATTACATCTGCATGTGGTACAACAGTCGTCGCTTACATTCGTACTTAAATTATCAAAGCCCAAATGACTTTGAAGAACGAACCGAAACATTAGATATGGTTTCTTAACTAGGGTGACTGAATTTAGTTGACCACGTCA
>NZ_VHKO01000130.1 GCF_015223435.1 Vibrio hibernica | reverse complement strand
ATAACTTTCGCAACAACACCAGCACCAACAGTACGGCCACCTTCACGGATTGCGAAACGTAGACCTTCATCCATCGCGATTGGTGCGATTAGAGTTACGATCATTTGTACGTTATCGCCAGGCATTACCATTTCAACGCCTTCTGGCAGTTGAATATCGCCAGTTACATCCGTTGTACGGAAGTAAAACTGTGGACGGTAGCCTTTGAAGAATGGAGTGTGACGTCCGCCTTCGTCTTTTGAAAGAACATAAACTTCTGATTCAAAAGTTGTGTGTGGGTTGATTGAACCTTTAGCAGCCAATACTTGACCACGTTCAACGTCATCACGCTTAGTACCACGTAGAAGTGCACCAACGTTCTCACCTGCACGACCTTCATCAAGCAGTTTACGGAACATTTCAACACCCGTACAAGTCGTAAGCGTTGTATCTTTGATACCAACGATTTCTACTTCGTCGCCTACGCGTAGGATACCGCGCTCGATACGACCAGTAACAACAGTACCACGACCTTGAATTGAGAATACATCTTCAATAGGAAGTAGGAACGGTTGGTCTACAGCACGCTCTGGTTCTGGGATGTAGTTGTCTAGTGCTTCTGCAAGCTCAACAATTTTATCTTCCCATTGTTTTTCGCCGTTTAGAGCGCCAAGAGCTGAACCTTGGATTACTGGTAAATCATCACCTGGGTAATCGTATTCAGAAAGAAGTTCACGAACTTCCATTTCTACTAGCTCAAGAAGTTCTTCATCATCAACCATGTCACATTTGTTCATGAATACGATGATGTAAGGAATACCAACTTGACGACCAAGTAGGATGTGCTCACGAGTTTGAGGCATAGGGCCATCAGTTGCAGCAACAACTAGGATACCACCATCCATTTGAGCAGCACCAGTGATCATGTTTTTAACATAATCGGCGTGTCCTGGGCAATCTACGTGTGCGTAGTGACGCGCTGGAGTATCATACTCAACGTGAGAAGTAGAGATTGTGATACCACGTTCGCGCTCTTCTGGAGCGTTATCGATAGAGGCGAAATCTTTAGCAACACCACCGTACACTTTTGCAAGTGTAGTACAGATAGCAGCAGTAAGAGTTGTTTTACCGTGGTCAACGTGGCCGATAGTACCAACGTTTACGTGCGGTTTCGTACGTTCAAATTTTTCTTTAGACA
>NZ_VHKO01000013.1 GCF_015223435.1 Vibrio hibernica | reverse complement strand
CCGATTTGATTGAGCGTGTCAAACACTTTCTGCAATCTTTTTTCGTTACCCTTTTGAAAAGGTTGTGACCTCTGACTCGTTGCTGCCGTTAGGCTGTGTGCTCCGTGTCAGTGAGGTCGCATTATAGAGATCAAGTTCACATTGGCAAGGGCTTTTTTCAATTAATTTTACTTTATTTACTGTTCGCGCAAAAAACGCACTAAAAACGTTATATTTGATGCTTTTCTCTACTTTTCTTTTATTTGAGCAGCAAATTGAGATACTTTTTCCCAGTCTGTATATTCAATTTCTTTACTGGTATCGGTTTCCCCTCCTGTCATGCTCATAATAAAACGAATCATTACTCGGTCTAACCAGCGATAACGCGGATAATAAAGCGCTCCCGCAAACACACCTATATATATTGGTTGCCACGGAGATTGCTGTAAAAACTTTTGGATATAGCTACTGCCTTCAGGCGTGTCCTTTCCTTCTTTACGCGCAGTAAGATTGACGCTATAGAAGAAGGATTTCATATCTTGTAATTGCTGAGTGTTATTTTTAATAAAGTTATATAGGTTTTTATTAAAGTGCCCGTAACGAATTGATGCACCTATGATAACTTTTTTATACTTTGTTAAATCAACTTCATCGGCCTCAATAATGTTCATCAACTCACAATCATCGAACCCTAGTTGATTAGCGATATGATTGGCAATTTTATGAGTTTGTCCATCTCGGGTTGAATATAAAATAAGGTATGCTTTCACAATGATTAACTCTTCCAAAATGTAGGGGTGAATAATATCAGTAACGTAAATACTTCTAATCGGCCAAATAACATAGAAACGATTAATACCCATTTTGCACTATCATTAATGTTAGCGAAATGAACGGAAACGGCTCCTAATCCTGGACCAAGATTATTTAAAGTCGCTGCTACCGCAGAAAAAGCACTCAATTCATCCATACCAGAAGCAATGACCCCTAACATACATAAAACAAAAACCAGTGCGTAAGCCGAGAAAAAGCCCCAAACCGCATCTACGACTCTCTGCGACAACACTTTACCTCCAACCTTAATTGGATATACCGCTCTAGGATGTACCAAGCGCTTTAATTCGCGGCCACCTTGCAAGGTAAGTAAAAGGATACGAATAACCTTCAATCCACCACCAGTTGAGCCGCCACAACCACCAATAAAAGAAGAGAATAGTAATAGTACAGGTAGAAATAATGGCCACTCTGAAAACCCCGTGGTGGTAAAGCCTGCGGTTGTTGAGATAGATACCGTTTGAAATAATACTTCGTCAAAGGTTTCAAATGTTGTTAATTCACTTTTGTGAGCCAATAAAATAACAAAGCACAATAAAAACAACATTAGCTGAATGAAAATAAATGCTCTAAATTCCGGATCTCGCCAATAATATTTTGGATGTACTCCACCAGACGCTAAAGCAGCAAAATGGAGAGAAAAGTTACACGCTGAAATAAGTAAAAATATCACCGTGATCATATTAATGATCGGACTATTAAAATATCCCATGCTCGCATCGTGAGTAGAAAAACCACCTATAGCAATAGTTGCGAAGCTATGGCAGATCGCATCAAACAAGCTCATTCCAGCTAACCAAAATGCAGTCGCGCAAGCTATCGTTAAACTTAGATAGATGTACCACAGTACTTTGGCCGTTTCTGCAATGCGCGGTGTCATTTTATTATCTTTTACTGGGCCAGGTATTTCGGCTCTATATAGCTGCATGCCACCGATACCTAAAATAGGTAAGATCGCGACCGCTAACACAATAATACCCATGCCACCAAACCATTGTAGAAATTGTCGATAAAACAAAATGGCTTTAGGCAGCTCATCCAATCCAACTAATATTGTGGCACCGGTTGTAGTTAATGCTGAAAAAGATTCAAAGAAAGCATCCGTAATCGATATATTAAGATCAGAAGCTAATAAGAAGGGTAATGCGCCAGCACTGCCAATAACAACCCAAAATAACACCACAATCAAAAAACCATCGCGAGATTTGAGCTCTTTCTTTTGATCACGATTAGGAAGCCAACATCCTCCTCCACACAATAACAATACAAGAAAAGTTATTATAAAAGGGACGCCAGCACCATCTCTGTATAAAAAGGCAACCAATGCAGGTGTTAGCATAGTTAAGCTAAAAAGAGCCAACAATAAACCAACGATACGAATAATTGAACGAAATTGCATATAAAATAATGAAGGCTAGCTTCTAAATTCCTTTAATAAAAATAGTTTCTAACTCTAAAGCTCATGAATTTTCACTCTTGCGCCCGATTGATTAATTAACATCTGTCTAAATGAAGTCAACTTTCTTTTATCGATTTCAACAACTAACCGAATACGATCACTAAAATCGGCCTCCATTTGAAATGCTTGATATTTCGCTACCATTGATTGTACTAAAGGCATTTCGGCGTAGTCTAACTCTAGGTGTATTTGAGCGGTGATTTTCTTTTCAATTGTTTGAAGTTGCTTTAGTGCTTGCTGAACACCACCCCCGTATGCTCTCACTAATCCGCCCGTGCCAAGCTTTATTCCACCCGAATAACGAGTCACAACAGCCGTTAACTCACCGACACCCGAGCCTGACACTTGAGCTAAAATAGGCTTTCCCGCCGTTCCCGAAGGTTCACCGTCATCACTAAAACCCCATAATAATGAATCTTCTGCCCTCCCTGCCGCAAAGCCCCAACAATTATGACCAGCATTAATGTGCAAACTTTTAATCTGAGCAATAAATATTTTGGCCATTTCGATACTTGGAGTATGAGCGAGATGGGTAATAAAGATACTTTTTTTAATTTCTTCTTCAAATACAACGCTAGCCAAAGGAATGAGATAAGGATGGTCGTTCATAGTACTTAACAGTTAAAAATTGTTAGATGAGTTTAACATAAATCAACCGCTTACTCGTTCACAGAATGACCGCGCGCACAAAAGTTAAACATATGTTTGAAAAATGTATTGCAGTTAACATTTGACCGATCAACACTAAAAGAACCTGGTCTAACCAGAGAACAACTATAATGTATTTGCTATAGCCCATCCAAAACGTCAGGTTGCTTGAAGTCATCCAAAATGGCAAAGCGGTAATGAGCTATCAGCAACACCTTTGTTCGTCATGGAGATAAACAATGATTTACCAAGACTCGTCCTTATACGTGAAAGAATTACAAGATGGTATTGCACAGCTTATTTTCAATGCTGAAGCATCTATCAATACCCTTAATACCAAAACTCTTAGCGCCTTCAGTGATGCACTCGATGCCATTAAGTCGAATGATAACATTCAAGGTTTGATTATCTCATCGGACAAAGATTCATTTATTGTAGGTGCAGACATTAAAGAGTTTTTAGGTTTATTTGCAAAGCCAGAAGTTGAGCTTGATCATTGGGTAAAATATGCCAACGATATTTTTTGTAAACTAGAAGATCTTCCTTTCCCTACCCTATCAGTCATTCGTGGCTTCGCCTTAGGTGGTGGTTGCGAATTGATTCTATCCACCGATCTTCGTATTGGTGATGCCACTGCAGTTATTGGCTTACCTGAAACCAAGCTTGGGATTATTCCTGGGTTTGGCGGTACCGTTCGTATGCCACGTGTGATTGGTGCAGATAACGCGATGGAATTAATCGCCACCGCAAAACAGTTACGCGCCGATGAAGCGATTAAAATTGGTTTGCTTGATGCCATTATCGAAACCGAAGCACTGCAAGCTTCTGCTATTAATACTATTCAGCAAGCTCAACAAGGTAAAATTGACTGGCAAGCACGCCGAACTCAAAAAACCTCACCGCTATCACTGAGTAAAATAGAATCTTTAATGAGCTTCACTATGGCAAAAGGCATGATTGCCCAAAAAGCAGGGCCACATTACCCAGCGCCAATTGCTTCGGTTAAAGCGATAGAAGAAGCATCAACTTCCAGTCGTGATGCAGCTCTAGAGATTGAACGTAAATACTTTATTAAAGTGGCCCGAACTGAAGTGGCTCAATCACTGATCGGGCTATTTTTAAATGACCAATATATTAAAGGGTTGGCTAAAAAATCCACTAAATCAGCCCCGAAAATTAAGCGATCAGCGGTACTCGGCGCTGGGATAATGGGTGGAGGTATTGCTTATCAATCAGCATCTAAAGGCGTGCCAGTCTTAATGAAAGACATCGCTCAACCCTCGCTTGATTTAGGTATGACAGAAGCATCAAAACTTCTTAACAAACAACTCGAGCGCGGCAAGATAGATGGATTTAAATTATCAAAAATTATCGCTTCAATAACGCCTAGTCTTCATTATGCGGGTATCGAACAAGCAGATGTAGTGGTCGAAGCCGTTGTTGAGAATCCAAAGGTTAAAGCCGCTGTATTAGCCGAAGTCGAGACTTATGTTGCAGAAGGCGCGGTATTAGCTTCGAACACATCAACGATTCCAATTAACTTACTAGCAAAATCCGTAAAACATCCAGAAAACTTCTGCGGTATGCACTTTTTTAACCCTGTACACCGCATGCCTTTAGTAGAAATCATCCGTGGTGAACACACTTCAGATGAAACCATTGATAAAGTAGTGGCTTATGCAGCTCAAATGGGTAAATCACCAATCGTAGTCAATGACTGCCCAGGATTCTTTGTTAACCGTGTATTGTTCCCATACTTTGGAGGATTTAGTCTATTACTGCGTGATGGAGCTGATTTTACACAAGTTGATAAAGTAATGGAGCGTAAATTTGGCTGGCCGATGGGACCTGCGTACTTGCTAGATGTTGTTGGGCTGGATACAGCTCATCATGCTCAAGAAGTAATGTCACAAGGTTTTCCTGAGCGAATGGGTAAAAATGGTCGCGATACCATCGATGCTTTATATGATGCCAATAAACTTGGGCAAAAAAATGGCAGTGGCTTTTATACTTACTCCGTTGATCATAAAGGCAAGCCAAAGAAAACTTTTGATAAAAGCGTACTCAGCTTATTTGAAAGCATCACAGAGAACAGTCAAAGTTTCTCGGATGAAGACATCATAAATCGCACCATGATCCCCATGATTAATGAAGTAGTACTATGTTTGCAAGAAGGCATTATTGCCTCACCGCAGGAAGCTGACATGGCACTCGTTTATGGGTTAGGTTTTCCGCCATTCCGCGGTGGTGTATTCCGTTACTTAGACAGCATGGGCATTCAAGCTTATATCCAATCGGCATCTCAATACCAAAATCTTAGCCCGATGTATCACGTTCCTGAGTTATTACTTGATATGGCAGAGAAAAATGAAACTTTTTACTCAAACCAGCAAGTGGCCGTATAACGACTTTGGATAAGCGATCAGTTTAAGGAAAATAAAAATGAATAATGTAGTAATTGTTGATTGTATTCGAACGCCAATGGGCCGCTCAAAAGCAGGAGCCTTCCGCCATGTTCGCGCAGAAGATTTATCCGCGCATTTAATGAAAGGCATTTTAGAGCGTAACCCCAACGTTAATCCTAAAGAAATTGAAGATGTGTATTGGGGCTGTGTGCAGCAAACACTAGAGCAAGGCTTTAATATTGCACGCAATGCTGCATTACTTGCGGGCATTCCAAAAAATGTTGGCTCTGTCACCGTGAATCGTTTATGTGGTTCATCCATGCAAGCATTACATGATGCTTCACGTGCAATCATGGTCGGTGATGCTCAAATCTGCTTGATCGGTGGCGTTGAACATATGGGGCATGTACCGATGAATCATGGTGTGGACTTTCATCCAGGATTAGCTAAAAACATAGCTAAAGCATCTGGCATGATGGGACTTACCGCAGAAATGTTAGGTAAAATGCACGGTATTAGCCGCGAAGATCAAGATGCTTTTGGCGCTCGTTCACATCGCCGTGCTCATGCTGCTACCATTGAAGGGCGATTCAAAAATGAAATTCTACCGATTGAAGGCCACGCACCTGATGGTTCATTAACTCTATTTGACTATGACGAAGTGATCCGCCCTGAAACCACAGTAGAAACTTTATCTCAACTACGTCCCGTTTTTGACCCAGTCAATGGCACCGTAACAGCTGGTACATCATCGGCACTTTCTGATGGGGCCTCTGCCATGTTGATCATGAGCGAACAAAAAGCTAAAGAATTAGGCCTTCCTATTCGTGCTCGCATTCGCTCCATGGCCGTTGCTGGTTGCGATCCGTCGACCATGGGTTACGGTCCAGTCCCTGCCACGAAAAAAGCACTTCAACGTGCAGGCTTAAGCATTCAAGATATGGGCATGATTGAGCTCAATGAAGCATTTGCAGCCCAAGCTCTACCATGCGCTAAAGATCTTGGCATACTTGATGTGATGGAAGATAAAGTCAATCTTAATGGCGGCGCAATTGCACTTGGCCACCCACTCGGTTGCTCTGGCTCTCGAATTTCCACCACCTTAATTAACTTAATGGAAAGCCACGATGTACAATTTGGTTTGGCCACAATGTGCATAGGATTAGGACAAGGTATAGCGACCGTATTTGAGCGAGTAGACTAATCGAGTCACTTAATACTCGTGACATAAAAAAGGCTTCTGATTATTAATTCAGAAGCCTTTTTCTTTCTATTCTGCCACCATTTATTACGAAACATTCGCCTCAGCATTGCAAGGTGATGAGGAGCCATTACTACGATAAGGCACTACATAGCTCTCACCCTCGCTCGGATGAATCACTTGGTAATATTGTGGTAAATTAAAATTGCACTTTGTCCCTTCATCATTAGTATTTGTGGTGTAGAAACGATTCACATTGCGGACCATATCGTCTTTATTACCATCAAATTGACGATAAATTTCCACGCGATTTTCTTCATCTAACACATAAATATTGAAGCCATCCGCATCATCTTCAAAAAAGAATTGGATTAAACCTTCACTGGCAAAACCATCAACCACATCTGGCGGTGGAAGTTCTTGATTCTTACCGACCACCAGCACCGCGCCTTGTAGCTTATTCGTCGAAATGCTGCTGTAGAAATCAATCGAATTTTCTAGCTTCATCACCGAGACACCACGGCGCTCAAAGAATAAGCCATACATCTGATCGGCTACTTTTAGCACTTTGAATCGACGGCGTTTTTCATTTTCCACAGGCTTCAATCTAAGATCAATACACTCAGCTAGCAATTGATACACCATGTTACGCATCATGCCGCTCATATTTTTGCTATAGCAGAAAACATCTACTGATTCTGGTTGCCTAGCATCTTGATGCATCTTACCTAGAATAGTTTTCAAGGTATCGATAATCGCATTTTGACCAGAGAAATGCAGCGTTCTCACTTCATGCCACGAGTTACGATAAACCAAGTCTACACTGGTCACTAAACATTTTTTCTCATCCGAAAAACTAAAAATATCCACATGTTTCTGATCGCCTTTCAGCTGACTGGCTTTTAGATTTACGGTTGGATCACTTTCTAAATTAATAAAAATAGAAAGCTGACTCACTTCGCATGGGCTACCTAACGCTTGCATTGTTGGTTGGCGCTTACGTAGAGAAAAGGTATTACGTAAATCGCTCACCATTTGATACAACTTATCCATATCAAGCTGCGCATGACGAACAACAGCATCAAGATGAGTGCCTTCCGTAATTAAGCCATTAAAAAATGACCATGCGACTAATTTACTTAAATACTGATTATGCTCTAGTGGCGCTTGACCCAGAATCTCATAAGGATCAAGTGCATGTTTATATAGATACCAACCAGCCGGGTTCGTTCTTCCTTCTGGCACTTGGATAAAGGTTAAATTAGGTTCGTGTAAATCTGGAGAAATTTGAGAGTTAAGTAATGTCACCTTACCCGGAAGCGTTTCAAATGCCGCATAAAGTTTACGCGCCAGAATACTAATATCTTGAGGACTGATAGCCGAAGTGATGTCATTGCGACGAGCAAATTGAATAAGATTACGATAACTCAGCATTAAGGCATCAAGTAACTCATGATGCACTTGTTTCACTTGTTCAACTTTCCAGTGGCGACGATTATCCAGTTCTTGAATAAGAGCGTTAGACCATCCCCAATCTGACACTAAATCTTGCAATGCTGAATGACGCCAAGCAACAAAATGATCCCCAGCCGGTCGAGATAATTTTTCATGGGTTTTCAAATAGAAGCAGCGACGAACTAATTCTAAGCGACGCTGATCGCCAATACGTTCAAGATAAAGTGTTACTTTTTCCAGCATTAAATAATAACTATCCATGCAATATTCTTTTTGCTCGCACGCAAAAAAACGACGCTTGGTATCTATACTTAATAATTGTGGATTTGGGTATTCCCACGAATAGGACTCAAGTAAAATAGCTTTTAATACTGATTTATAAGGAGAATCAATACTTTTATAGAGCTGCCATAAATTAGAACCAAAATACTCTTCAGCCGGAATATGGTGAAGTTGCCCAAAATCTATCCATTCAGAGCAATCGAGGTGTCCGCTATTGCAAAGTCGCTTAACGTAATCGTCGTAGCACCCTTCCATTTCTGGCGGCACAATTTGCCAAAGTAATCGTTGCCCAGCAAGTCGAACAGCAGAACGATAAAACTCATCTAACAATAGAAGATGCTGTGAAGACCCGCAGTTATCACCCGTCATTTCTTCCGATTGGTTCGAACGAAAACGGCTTTCATCCATCAAAAAGAAATTTGCCTCAACGCCAAAATCTTTCGCCCACTCCGTGATCGTTAAACATTTATTGCTGAGAAGCGTCCGATCAGCCAATAGCATATTCGGTGAAATACAAACCCAGATATCCAAATCACTTGAAGAGCTCTGCCCTACCGATGAAGTACTTCCCATCGTGTATAAAGCGAGAATATTTTCTGATACCAAATTCGAATTCAAGCTAGCAGAATCACAAGAAAATAGGTCTAGCATGAGCTGATGCTGCACATCACTTAACTGAAATTGAACAATGCCACAAGGCGCAGCTTTATCACAAAAGCCGGGTAATTGAGGGTGATTGAAATGCAATAAGGTTGGGATCAGCTGGAAAATTTGCTGGCTGGTTTTATCCATTAACGACAAAGCACGCTCAATCCTCAGAGAATTAAGCGTATCAAGCCTTTGAATTAATTTTTTGGTGTATGCCTGCAAGATAAATTCCTAGTACGACTATATGAATAAGATAACCTTGACGGAGATGAGCAGTAACAAGAAAAACGTGATCAATCTAACATTTTTTTACAAGCGGGTAAACATTATACAAGTTGATGACATCTACTACTTTAGTCGCCTGCCCCCTATTTCTATAGCATTTATGTTTTGACTTAAAAATGTATCGCTAAGAGTAAGAATTTTATCTCAGGAATGATAGGATGAGTCATAACAAAATCGATTAAAAAGGTTACTTATGTCAACAGCACCAATTCGTATCGCGACTCGTAAAAGCCCGCTAGCATTATGGCAAGCGTATTTCGTAAGAGATGCACTATTAAAAGCTCATCCAGGTCTAGAAGTTGAGTTAGTGACCATGGTAACCAAGGGCGATGTTATTTTAGACACTCCTCTTGCTAAAGTCGGTGGAAAAGGCTTATTTGTTAAGGAGTTAGAAGTTGCTATGCTTGAAGGTCGAGCCGATCTCGCGGTTCATTCAATGAAAGATGTTCCTGTCGATTTCCCTGAAGGATTAGGTCTGGTGACAATTTGTGAGCGTGAAGATCCTAGAGATGCTTTCGTTTCAAACACTTACTTAAATGTCGATGCACTACCTCAAGGCGCCATTGTCGGCACTTGTAGTTTGCGTCGTCAATGCCAATTAAAAGAGCGTCGCCCTGATCTTATTATCAAAGATTTACGTGGCAACGTAGGGACACGATTAGGCAAATTAGATGCAGGTGAATACGATGCCATCGTTTTAGCCTCCGCTGGATTAAAACGCCTAAAGCTTGAAGAGCGTATACGCAGCTTTATTGAACCTGAAGAATCTCTTCCTGCTGTTGGTCAAGGTGCAGTGGGTATTGAATGTCGTTTAAATGATGATCGCCTACGTAAACTATTAGAGCCTCTTAACCATCAAGATACCCAAGACCGAGTATTGTGTGAACGCGCCATGAATCTCACGCTTGAAGGCGGCTGCCAAGTTCCTATTGGAAGTTACTCCCTGCTAGATGGCGATAATATCTGGTTACGCGGTTTAGTCGGAGAGCCAGATGGTTCTATTATTATTCGAGGCGAAATTCACGGTCTACGTAAGGACGCAGAGCAACTTGGTATTACTCTAGCCAATCAATTACTCAACGATGGTGCCAAAGACATCCTTGAAAAATTGTACTCAGAACACGACTAAACATGACCGTTCTGGTAACTCGCCCAGGAGAGGATGGTGCTGACTTATGCCAAAAATTATCCACATTAGGCATAAGCAATTTGCATCATCCTCTACTTACCTTTATACAAGGCAGAGATGCCGCTTCCCTTCAGTATCATTTGAAAAATTGCCACCTAGTTATCGCAGTCAGCCAACATGCCGTTTATTGGGCGCAACATATCTTAAAGCACCAAAATGCTTCATTTCCGACTGCCCCGATTTACTTGGCTATTGGTAACAAAACGGCTCAATTACTACAGCAATATTGTGGAAAAACCGTCATATCTCCAAAAATTAGTGATAGTGAACACCTACTGGACTTACCAGCTTTGAAGTTAGTGAAAAATCGGCGTATTTTAATACTGCGAGGCAATGGTGGTCGCGAATTAATTTATCAAACACTACAGCAACGAGGAGCGGATGTTGATTACAGCGAAGTCTATCAAAGGGCTTATATTCCGATAGATGAATCCATCGTATACCCTTATTGGAAACAGCTAAATATCAAACAATTAGTGATAACCAGTGGCGACCAACTTAGCTACCTTATAACCCAAAGCTCAAATGATTTTAAACATTGGCTGACACAACGCGAACTTTACATTCCAAGCCAACGCATTGAACAAGAAGCTAAAGAATTTGGCTTTTCGCGTATAATTAACACAGGCAGTGCTGCTAACTCCATTTTATTGGCACACCTCAGTGGGAAACTTAATACAGGACGACAACATGACAGATAATAATTCGAATAAAACTGCCGTAGATAACGAAGCTCGCTCTTCCCACAATACTCACTCAACTAATGCTGACAAAAAAACAAAAAAACCAGGAACAAAGCGAGTCGCAGTTGTTATTATCTTGGCATTATTAGTTGCAGGTTCCATGGTTGCCTACGAGAGATATCAATATACTCAAAACAAAAAAACCATTGATAAACTGAGCGCTCAAGTCACTAACTTAAAAAGTAGCCTAAACCAACAGCTTGATGACAATAAGAACCAGCTAAAAAAAGACAATCAAAATCTAACTCATAGCCTAACCACCACCACTGAACAGCAAGAGAAAAGCATTAAAAGCTTACAGCTTGCCCTTGCTGATATTAAAGGTCGTAGTCCAAATGACTGGTTACTCGCTGAAGCCGATTATCTGACAAAGATGGCAGGAAGAAAGCTCTTTTTAGAACATGATATCGAATCAGCAACCCAGCTTATTCAATCAGCGGATCAACGTATTGCAGCGCTCAATGATCCAAGTTTGGTCGGTTTGCGTAAAGCAATTGCTAAGGATATTACCCAATTAAAATCCCTCCCGATCATTGATAGAGATGGACTGATTCTCAATCTAATCAGCTTGCAAGCCGAGGTTGATCAACTACCTTTAGCCAACTCATTGCTACCTAAAGAAGAAAAACAAGAAGAGATCGCGGTATCTGGCAATATTAATGATTGGCAAAGTAATTTAACCACGTCTTTGAAAGATTTTGCAGGTCATTTTATTACCTTTAGAACTCGTGAAGGAAGCGCCACACCGCTACTCACACCAGAACAGCACTTTTATTTCAAAGAAAACATGAAAGCGAAATTAGAGAGCGCTATTAAAGGCGTTTATTCTGAAAATAACGATATTTATCAAACCTCATTACAAGTTGCTCATGACTGGTCGAATAAATACTTTAATCAAAACTCGTTGAAAGTGCAGAAATTCGAACAAGCATTACGTCAATTGAAAGAGAAAGATATTACTGTTAATTACCCGATCAAACTTCAATCTCAAAAGCCATTAAACGATATCATCACCGAACGATTACGCCGTTCAGTTACGACCGTAGGTAAGGGAGATAAATAATGTTTCGATTAATTTTTCTATTTATTGTTCTTGGCCTCGGGTTATTTGTCGGCACTCAATTTTCAGACCAACAAGGTTATGTGCTAATTTCGGTTGCCGATACCACGACCGAAATGAGTGTGACCACTTTGGTCATTTTTGTGATTGCAGCACTTGCGGCTCTTTTTCTAGCTGAAAACATAATCAAACGCGGTTTACGGGCAACCAGTGTCACGTGGAATTGGTTCAGTGTGCGCAAACTAAAACGAGCTCGTCGGTACACCAATGAAGGCATCATTAAATTATTAGAAGGTGATTGGAAAACGGCCGAGAAAAAGGTCACTCGCTGGGCTAACCACCATGATATGCCACTGCTTTGCTATTTAATTGCTGCAGAAGCTGCTCAAGGCATGGGTGATGAAAACAAACGGAAAAAATATCTCGCCTTAGCGCTAGAGCAAGATAAAACGTCACTGGCGGTAGAAATAACACAAATTCGCCAAATGATAAGAAATAACCAATATTCGGATGCACATACCCACTTAGAAAAGCTAAAAGGCCAATATCCAAATAACACGATTATCCTTAATCTACTTAAAAAAACCTATCAACGGCTACGGTTATGGATAGCACTGGATGAGCTATTACCTAAATTAAAAAAAGCCAAACTCATACAAGATGAAGAATACCAATCTTTATACTACCAAGCTCAACTTGGTAAAATGGAAGAAGTTGGACAACAAAAAGGTACAAGTGGATTATTAGCGTATTGGAGCAACTTGCCGAAAAAGTTGAAACAAGATGAGCAAGTCGTCTATTTAATGATTAAACAATTGATGCTACATAAAGGCGATTCTGAGGCTTATGTTATATTACGCGATGTTTTAAAATCTTCAGCTTCCGAAAAATTACTGCCATTACTCACTGAAATTCAACTGCCTGATACTCACCCAGCGATTGTTTTACTTGAAGGTATTACTCTAAAAAATAATAACCATGCAGAAGCAAATAGTGCTCTTGGCCAGCTTTATCTAAGGGAAAATAAATGGGCAGAAGCTCAACACGCTTTCGAGCAAGCACTAAAACAACGAGTGAATATCTCCGACTACTCTTATCTTGCAGATGCACTAGAGCACCAAAATATGCATCAAGCTGCGGGCGATGTCTCGCGTAAAGCATTAAGTTTAATGACAACGGATAAATAAGCGGCTGGGAACCATCACTTTAGAGTACGTCGCTAAACTGATAAACCATCGCTTCTACTGTCGATACACAGATAATAACGACAATTAGTATCATCTCAATTTAACCATAAAGGCTCTTATTTTGAATAAACGCTTATTACAGCAAGTTCTTGAACGCTGCCAACAAAAAGGGGTTCGGTTAACCTCGCAACGACAACAAGTGCTTGAATTAATTTGGCAACAGAAAGGTTCATCCACCGCTTATGAATTACTGGATAAGCTAAAAGTTAATGAACCTCAAGCTAAACCCCCAACCGTTTATCGCGCACTTGAGTTTTTATTAGAGCAAGGTTTTATTCATCGAGTGGAATCCACTAATAGCTTCGTCTCATGCTGCTTTTTTGGTGATCATCCCCATGAGCATAAACATTTTTCGCACTTACTGATCTGCGATCAATGTGGTGATGTCAGTGAGTTACAAGACGATGATCTTATTGCTCTTTTGACTAAGAATATTGAAGATCATGGATTCACCTTAACCAACCATGTCATTGAAACCCATGGAACCTGTAAAAACTGTGTCTAGTTTTACTTATTCAATCGTGAGTTTGAGGTACAAAAAAGGTTGGCATATTCGCCAACCTTTTTATTAGGTTCAGTATTTAATAGATAATTTCTATCATAACAACTCCCCTAACGACTAAGCCTTGAACGCTTTAAAAGCGTTAATCAAACCATTCGTTGAGCTATCGTGTGAATCAACCGCTTTATTGTCAGCCAATTCAGGCAAGATTTGATTTGCTAGTTGCTTACCAAGCTCTACGCCCCACTGATCAAAGCTGAAAATATTTAAAATTACACCTTGTACAAAGATCTTATGTTCGTACATAGCAATCAAGTTACCTAATGTTCGAGGGGTAATTTGCTTCACTAAAATTGAGTTTGTTGGGCGATTACCACCAAACACTTTAAACGCGACTAAGTCTTTCACTTCTTCTGCTGTTTTACCCGCCGCGGCAAATTCAGCTTCAACGGTTGCTTTACTCTTACCAAAAGCAAGTGCTTCAGTTTGAGCAAAAAAGTTAGACATCAATTTCTGATGATGATCACCCACTTTATTATGGCTAATCGCTGGAGCAATAAAGTCACAAGGAATTAATTTTGTTCCTTGGTGGATCAATTGGTAGAAAGCATGCTGACCATTAGTTCCTGGCTCACCCCAAATAATAGGGCCAGTTTGATAATCGACATCATCACCATTGCGATCAACACATTTACCATTTGATTCCATATTCCCTTGCTGGAAGTAAGCAGCAAAGCGGTGCATATATTGATCATAAGGAAGAATCGCTTCAGACTCTGCGCCATGGAAGTTGTTGTACCAAATGCCAATTAACGCCAAGATCACAGGAATGTTGCTTTCAAATTCCGTTGTTGAAAAATGCTTATCCATTTCATGAGCACCTTCTAATAGCTCAACAAAATTATCAAAGCCAACCGCAAGCGAAATAGATAAACCAATCGCCGACCAAAGCGAGTAACGTCCACCAACCCAATCCCAAAATTCGAACATATTGTCGATATCGATACCAAACTCAGACACGGATTTTGCATTAGTTGAAAGCGCCGCAAAGTGTTTCGCGACATGCGCATTATCACCCGCTTCTGCTAAGAACCAATCACGCGCCGTATGCGCATTCGTCATCGTTTCTTGAGTCGTGAAGGTTTTTGACGCCACCAAGAATAGAGTTGTTTCAGGGCTTAATCCTTTCAAGGTTTCTACGATATGAGTACCATCGACATTAGAGACAAAATGCATATTTAAACGCGTTTTGTTGACCGTCAATGCTTCAGATACCATATATGGACCAAGGTCTGAACCACCAATACCAATGTTAACCACATCGGTAATTTCTTTACCTGTGTAACCTTTCCACTCGCCCGATACGATACGGTTAGTGAACGTTTCCATTTTTTTCAATACCGCATTGACCGCTGGCATCACATCTTGACCGCCGACCACAACCGGAGTGTTACTGCGGTTGCGTAATGCCGTATGCAGTACTGCGCGACCTTCTGTCTTATTGATAGTTTCGCCACTAAACATCGCATCGATTGCTGATTTTAATTCTGTTTGTTCAGCCAAAGAGAACAAGTGAGTCAATGTCTCTTTGTCGATCAGGTTTTTTGAGTAATCAACCAGAATATCTGAACCAAATTTAGCTGAAAATTCAGTGAAGCGTGCATTATCTTGCGCAAACAAGTCAGCCAATTCCATATCTTGTGCACTTTCGAAGTGTGCGGTTAACGCTTTCCATGCCTGTGTCGTAGTTGGGTTAATATTTTTCAACATAATGATGATCCCGATGTGTGTTGGATTGATTAACATCTATCGACAAAATATCGATAAGATGTCCCCCCCGATTAAAAATCTTCTGATCTAATATTTTTGATCTAATGATAGGTTTAGATCATTAGATACAATTTCGTACTGCCATCCCCCAACCAAAAAATGATTGGCTCGAAGTACTTATTCTATAACTAAATTATCGCAACGATTTTTATTATTAGTATTGCGCTATATCAGTTATCGCCCTTTTACTTAATATCAAAACAAGATTGCTGAAACTGAAGAGTAATGACCAAGCTAAATCAAGCCCTCTAAAAGGGTTGGTTTACCATCAAAACACGCTCTCTTCACTGCTCCAAGCCATTTCAGTTCGAACCACTATGCCTTCAATCTGAAAACGGCTTGCCCCACCAAAACTAGAACGCATGTCTTGATGAAGTGTTGCTAAGTTATACTCATCGGCAACACGGCCAACATCGGTAAACACAACCCATTGCCACCAAGGGACATTGTATAAATCAAATATTGGCCAATTTTGCAGTGGTTGCCAATCAGGCATCACTCGATATTCAAGGCTGTAATTAATCGCCGCTTGTCCAGTAAATCGTCCGCCAGAAAAAGCTCGCTGACGATACAAGCCACCTAAACGAACCCCTGCATATTCAGGAGGTCGATTCTCATTGCCAGAAGTACCGTTATCCCAGCTGGGTGTACCTGCGGTATAAAAATCAAAGGCCAATACTTGCTTATTAAAAAGGGTACCAAGTGCCCCTAAGTCCCAAAACTGACTATTTTGAAACTCCCACGTAGACCACGGATTATCGTTGCCAATATCCGGAGCGTAGGTCAATGCTAATTGAGTACGTGAACCCGTCGTGGTATTTCGAAGAGTATCTCGGTTATCCCAATCCGCTCTCAGTTCAACTCCCCAAGTCGATTCTGGTTCAAAACCATCATAATCATCGAGGTGACGGCTCTTATAAAAAGGCTTTATCCATAATGTTGAAACGCCGCTTTCGAGAGGGTTGGCTGACGTAATATCTCGGGTCGTTGCATAGCCCGCTGCTCCGCCTAACTTTTAGCCCAAGCCGATAGGTAAAACATAACGAAAAGACGCCTGTAAGCGTGATTCTTGGCCGTCAGTGATAACCGAATCTTTAAAGTGAGAATCATTACTCGAATTCACGCCTAAATAATAATCGTAATCTTTAAATTGAGCACTGTAACCATCAAAATTAAATAACCAACTCTCCGAAACTTGGTAATTATAACCACCAAGGTAAGTCATGTAGCTTCCTTTATCAGATACGAATGCCGCACCAAGTAAAGCAGCTTGTGGCTGACCCGCTCCTTTTAATAATCCTGCTGCGCCAATTGAATTACCAATACTGTCTGAAACAAAACCAAAAGGGACCACTTTGAAATCGGAATACCAAGATGACGTTTTATCCTTGCTGTCAGAAGACAAGTCATCGGCATAAATAGAAAAGGAGAAAGGAAAGTTAACGATCAAAAACGATAACACTACTTTCCAATGAAATTTCATCCATTTAAATATCATGTATGATTAATCATGGTGACAATATTTTAGTATCACTCGCCCTGTCAGCTGAGTGACCAACTCATAAGCAATCGTACCGATATGTTGTGCCACCTCTTCGACAGGCAATGCCTCCCCCCAAAAAATGGCCTCATCACCCACTTTCTCTTGACTGTCTGGGCCAAGATCAACCGTGATCATATCCATCGACACTCGACCAGCTAACGTCACTTTTCGACCATTGACCAATACAGGCGTCCCATTTGGCGCGGTTCGAGGATAACCATCCCCATACCCCATCGCAATGACCCCAATTTTGCTATCTCGCGTAGAAGTCCACGTCGCGCCATAACCAACACTTTCACCGGCTTTGATATCACGCACTGCAATTAAATGAGAAGTTAACGTCATCACCGGTTGGAAGCCTAATTGTTGCGCGTTGGAATCAGAGAAAGGAGAAATGCCATACATAATGATACCAGGGCGAACCCAATCAAAATGACTATCTGGCCAAGATAAAATACCCGAAGATGCCGCTAAAGAACGAGACCCTTTAGCATCAGTAAGCGATTTAAAAACGTCAATTTGTTCGGCGGTAACGGGGTTATCAAGCTCATCTGCACAACCAAAGTGACTGATAAAGCACAGTGGCTTTTGAACATTATTACATGCCGTTAAGCGCTCAATAAAATGCTGAACATGATCAGGGCGAACGCCTAAACGGTGCATACCCGTATCAATTTTTAGCCACACAGTAATAGGTTTACTTAAACAGGCTTGTTCTAAAGCAAGTAACTGCTCTTCACAATGAATAGCGGTTTGTAAATCATAAGATGAAAGAATATTTACATCATTCGCAGAATAAAAGCCTTCTAATAACAAAATCGGTTTTTCGACCCCTGCCGCGCGTAATTCAAGCGCTTCTTCTAATCTAGCAACCCCGAATGCATCAGCATCCGTGAGGCTTAATGCAACAGGAACAACACCATGACCATAAGCATTGGCTTTAACAATCGCCACCGATTGACTAAAGGGGGCTTTGTTCTTAACCTTCCGCAAATTAGATTGCAGTGCATTTAAATTAATATACGCGGTTGCTGCTTGCATCAATTTCATTTCAGTTAATTGTTTCTCATTCATTGGACTGGATTACTCATCATCAAATGCTGGTCCCGCATAATTATCAAAACGAGAATATTGCCCTTGGAAAGTCAGACGTACTGAACCAATCGGACCATTACGCTGCTTACCAATAATAATTTCCGCAATCCCTTTCAATGCGCTATCTGGGTTATAAACTTCATCACGATAAATGAACATGATTAAATCCGCATCTTGCTCAATCGCACCTGATTCACGCAAATCTGAGTTAATTGGACGCTTATCCGCTCGTTGCTCCAAGGAACGGTTGAGCTGAGAAAGCGCCACTACCGGCACATTAAGTTCTTTCGCTAGCGCTTTTAACGAGCGTGATATTTCGGATATTTCCAAGGTACGATTATCTTTCATACCCGGCACTCGCATTAATTGGAGGTAATCGACCATGATCATGGAAAGGCCACCGGTTTCACGTGCAACTCGACGAGCGCGAGAACGTAAATCGGTCGGTGTTAGACCAGAACTATCATCGATGTACATATTCTTTTTCTGCATCAGAATACCCATCGTTGATGAAATACGCGCCCAATCCTCATCATCAAGTTGACCAGTACGGATTTTAGTTTGATCAACGCGAGAAAGTGAAGCCAGCATACGCATCATTAATTGTTCCGCGGGCATCTCTAGTGAGAAGATCAAAACGGGCTTGTCTTGATCCATCGCCGCATTTTCACATAAGTTCATAGCAAACGTGGTTTTACCCATTGATGGACGCGCTGCCACAATGATCAAATCGGAACCTTGCAAACCTGCCGTTTTCTTATTTAAGTCAGCAAACCCAGTATTCACACCCGTCACACCATCTTGTGGTGATTTATACAATTCTTCGATACGCTCAAGCGTTTTTTCTAGAATATTATCAACCCCTTGAGGGCCTTCATTTTCCGTTGTGCGCTCTTCTGCAATGGCAAAAACTTTACTTTCCGCCATATCGAGCAAATCAGCCGAACTACGCCCTTGTGGATCGTATCCAGCATCAGCAATTTCATTAGCCACACCGATCAAACTTCGAACCAAGGCACGCTCGCATACTATGTCGGCATAAGCATTGATATTGGCAGCACTTGGGGTGTTTTTGGCTAGATCGGCAAGGTAAGCAAAGCCTCCTACCGACTCTAATTCTTCACGCTGTTCAAGATGTTCAGAGAGAGTAATAAGATCCAGAGGTTGGTTATCGTCTAAAATCGCTTTAATCGCTGCGAAAATAGAACGGTGTGGTCGGCTATAAAAATCCTTACCCACAACCTTTCCAGAAATAGAATCCCAGCGTTCATTATCAAGTAATAACCCACCTAAAACTGACTGTTCTGCCTCTAAAGAATGCGGGGGCACTTTAAGCGCGTCGACTTGAGCGTCTACGATTTTTCGAGTTTGATTGTCTGCCATGGGATCACTTCATTGAAAACTATAGCCAGCCATTATAACGGAGTGTATGGATTTGTAAGCACACTATTGAATAAAATAGAAAATTAACTCGCTAATGACTGCACTATAATTATACTCCGTTATAATTGTGAACTTTTACTCATTTAGGTAAGCAAATTCGTGCAAAAACGTATATTACCGCTGTTATTTTTACTCTGTAGCGCCAATAGCTACAGTGAGGAATCAGCGACAATATCAACGGATGATAGTCAACCTCAAACGCTTCCACTTTCTGGTGCTCCTCAAAGTGCGGATATTGCCGCCTCTGAAACGCCTGAGCTTAAAGAAAGTAACGCGGAACAGACCAAAGAAGATACGCAAAGTAAGCCAGATCAGCCTCAAGAAATCACCTTTGAAGAGCCGGAATCTGCCGAAGCCCCAGAAACAACAGAGCAAGATAAAACACAGCCAAATAAAGATGACACTAAAGATCCTAAAACGGCTGAAGAACAAAAGGCCAAGGAAGAAATAGAAAAAAGCGAAGAAGCAGATTCAGAGGTGGATGATGCTGCAATCTCTAAATTATTGAATGAGAATAGTGATGGTAGCGTTCAGGAAGAAGAACCGTCACCTTGGGAATCAGAGGTAGAATTCGGTTATCGCTCCGAACAAGGCAATGAAGATAAAAAATCATTAAATGCTCGCGTTTCAATTTCTTACATCAAGGGTCGACTTCGTAATACTGGTGAAGTCAAAGTTTACATGAAAGATAAAGATGGTGAGGAGGACGAACGAGATCAAACCTATCAATTACAAAGTGACTATAAGTTAAGTCCCAAAACCTACCTTTACGGAAACTTTAAAGGGATTACCTCTAAGTACAAATCTTATTATCAAGATTATACGGTTTCAACTGGCTTTGGTTACCAAATCACCAATACTGATACTTTAAAAATAGAAGCAGAGCTCGGCCCGGGTTACCGCTATCAAGAACCCAATACCGATGAAATTGATGATGACGATCCTATCTTCCCAGATAATGTCCAAGAACCTATTATCCGGGCTAATTTAACCGCTCTTTGGAAACCGTTTGAACGTATTGGATTTAACTTTGATGGAACGGTGGTAACGGGATCGAGTAATACACGTTTTGATACTGAAATTAGCATCATTAATAATATTACCGAAAGCATCGCTTTGAAAATTGCACAATCTCGCCAGCATTTAAGCCATGTTCCAAATAATTTAGAAAAAACGAATAGTACGATCACGATCAATATCTTATTTTCCTTTAAATAATATCAACCAGAGATCCCAATCGATAGACGAAAAAAAACCGACTTAAAAAGTCGGTTTTTTTGTATTGCGTTGAGAGTTACTCAGCAACAACTTGTAATTTAACATCTGCAAAAACTTCAGAATGAAGTTGGATGCTAATGTCAAACTCACCGATGTTACGTAGTGCGCCTTCAGGAAGACGAACTTCGCTCTTAGAAACTTTAACGCCAGCTGCAGTAATTGCATCAGCAATATCGCGAGTACCGATAGAACCGAACAATTTACCTTCATCACCTGCTTTCGAAGCAAGTACAACGGCTTCTAGTGCATTGATTTGATCAGCGCGAGCTTGACAAGCAGCTAGTTGCTCAGCAACTTTAGCTTCTAGTTCAGCACGACGAGTTTCAAAAACTTCAACGTTAGCTTTAGTTGCCATAACTGCTTTACCTTGTGGGATAAGGAAGTTACGAGCGTAGCCAGATTTAACGTTTGCTTGGTCGCCAAGGTTGCCTAGGTTACCAATTTTATCAAGTAGAATAACTTGCATTATCTTAGTCCTCTTAAATTATTTAACTGCGACCAATTACAGATGCTTATCTGTATATGGAAGAAGTGCTAAATAACGAGAACGTTTGATAGCACGAGCTAGCTGACGCTGATATTTAGCGCTAGTACCAGTGATGCGGCTAGGTACGATTTTACCAGCTTCAGTGATGTAGTTTTTAAGAGTTGATACGTCTTTGTAATCAATCTCTTGTACGCCTTCTGCAGTAAAACGGCAGAATTTACGACGACGGAAGAAACGAGCCATGGGCTATCTCCTGATCTTAAATTTGAGTAATGTTGTCAGCATGTAGCACTAATTTTCCTAAACCATTTCGGCCAGTCTGATAAGCGACAAAACCGCCTACCTTAATGTTACTGCCTAGAACTAAATGTTGAGTTAATGCTTGTGACCTTTGCCCACTAACGACTACCTGTATACGACAATAAACTTGCCTTGGTAAATCGGCTTCCATCACTGTCGAACGATGCTCAAGGCTAAAAAAGCAATGGGCAATGCCAGCAGGACTTAGGCTTCTAACTGGAGCTTTAACGACATGGCCGCTTAACTCCAATCGATTGGTCATCAAATATTACTCAGCGTCTGCTTCTGGCTTAGCTTCTGGCTTAACTTCAGAACGCTCTTCACGATCTTCACGACGTGGAGCACGTTCAGCACGCTCTTCACGTACTTTAAGCATAATCGATTGCTCAGTCACAGCGCCTTTAGTGCGCATGATCATGTTACGTAAAACTGCATCGTTAAAACGGAAAGCAGTTTCTAGCTCGTCAATCACTTCTTGGCCAGCTTCTACGTTCATAAGAACATAGTGAGCTTTGTGAAGTTTGTTGATTGGGTAAGCCATTTGACGACGACCCCAATCTTCTAGACGGTGAATAGTACCGCCCGCTTCAGTGATAGAACCAGTGTAACGCTCGATCATGCCAGCCACTTGCTCGCTTTGATCAGGGTGCACCATGAATACGATTTCGTAATGACGCATAGGTTGCTCCTTACGGATTATTAGTTTCCACATGGGCTCGGCCGTCCGGAGGAAACAAGGAACGAAAAATATAAAAGACCGAGATTTCAGGACGGCGAATTGTATAAGAGGCAATCACTTTAGGCAAGGGAAATATTGAACGACCTATGCTTTAAAAAACGAGGCACTACACCACTCTATTTTGCTCAATCCCTTGCTGAAATTTCACTACATTATCCATCAATATATTACATAAGGTTTGAATAGAAGAATCGCTACCCCAAGCTACATGTGGGGTTAAGATCAAATTAGGTAGATCCATATTAGCAATTAATGGATTGGTTTCATCCGCGGGCTCTTGAGTAAAGACATCACAACCAGCGCCTGCAATGTGTTTACTTTTTAGTGCTGCAATTAAATCGGCTTCATTGACCAAACCGCCACGGCCCGCATTAATAAGAATCGCACTCGGCTTCATAGATTGAAGCTCAGGCTCTGCAATCAAATTATGAGTACTGTCACTTAATGGACAATGTAACGTTATTACATCTGCTTGTGACAATACTTGCTCAAACGGCACATAACCCGGTCGGCATTGTTTGCCCCCTTTACGCTCAGCGAATATCACTCGCATCCCTATCGATTTAGCCAGCTTCGCCACCGCCTGACCCAAGCTGCCGCTGCCGATAATACCTAATGTAGAATCCGCGACATCACCGATCGGGTGAGAAAAGAAACAAAACTGCTTTTGTTGTTGCCAAACACCCGCTGCAATATCTTGGTGATATCCCACTAAGTTACGCTTTAGCGCAAACATCATGGCGATCACGTGCTCTGGCACAGAACGAGTGCCGTACCCTTGCACATTGGCGACTGCAATTTGCTTATCACGACAATAAGCTAAATCAATATTATCGGTTCCGGTTGCCGCCACTGCAATTAAACGTAGATTGGGTGCATGTGCTAAAACCTCTGCGGTCAGTTTGACTTTATTGGTGATCACAATATCAGCCGCTTGAATACGCTCAATAATTTGATCTGGCTCGGTCAAATCAAACTGCTGAAACTGATGTTCAAAGGTTAAGTTAGGGATACTGATTTGGTTCGGAATAGTGGCAACATCAAGAAAAACTACCGTAGGTTTACTTGGTAGGTTACGCGGCGTTATCGTCATAAAAAATCCTTTCTAAGATTCAGCCCTGCTCAATTAAGGACAAGGCAATGTTTTATAATCGGGCAATTTAGAGGGCGGGTTATAATGTTCTAAAAGCTGAGCTTCAACATCAGGGTAAAAATCACACTGAACAAAAATCGTCGACAACCTCAAATTTCGCGGATGGTAAAAACCTAACTCAGCCGAATGCAGTTGTAAACGATCCGAAAAAGCAAATGCCTCAGGAGTCGCATAAAATTCATCACCAACAATAGGATGACCAATCGACATCATATGCACTCTAAGCTGATGAGAACGACCAGTAATAGGCAGTAAGCGTACAACGGTGGTTTTGTCTTCTCTCGCAACGACTTGATAACGAGTAAGCGATGGTTTGCCATCTTGAGTACACACTTTTTGTCGTGGTCGATTTGGCCAATCGCAAATTAAGGGCAAATCAATCTCACCTTCATCTTGCTCAACACATCCCCACACACGGGCGTAATACATTTTATGGGTTAAGCGATATTGAAACTGCTTCTTAATATGTCGCTCTGCTGATTTAGTCAACGCAAATAGCATTAAACCAGAAGTCGCCATATCCAAACGATGTACCACTTGAATATCTGGATAATCTTCACGCAAGCGACTCCACAGGCTGTCGTGGTGCTCAGGTAAACGCCCAGGAATAGACAGTAAACCAGCCGGCTTATTGGCCACTAAAATATGATTATCTTGGTAGACAATTTCAGTCCAAGGATCGGTAGGAGGAAAGTATTCGAGTAAAGCCATAACCAAACGTCTCTAGGTATGAGCGCTGACGCCTAAAATCCAATAACAATGAAGATCAAGGCGGCAGAGCTAAGGTCTCTATCTATTAAAAATTGCCTATTGATGGGCAACCACAATCAAACGCAATGAATCCAGTTGCAGTTGAGCACTTTCAATATAGCCCGACAACTGCTGCATTTGTTGCTCAAGAATGTCAATCTCTTCATCTCGTATATTCGGATTCACCGCTTTTAATGCCAGCAAGCGCTCTAATTCGCCATTGAGTTTTTGCTGCATTTCGCTATTCGCACTATGACGAACCTCATCTAAACGAGGCAATACCGCTTGCTCGGCTTGTTCAATCAAGGCGTGAATTTGGTCTTGCACCGAACTCGCCACTTTACTCGCCATATGACGATTAATTGGGCTAAGTTGACGATTAAAGGTATCAAACGGTACTTGTTCTGATAATTCATTGCCTTTGGCATCCATTAATAAACGGATTGGCGTTTTAGGTAAGAATTGATTGATTCCACTGCGTTTTGGAGCTTGTGCATCCACAACATACACCAGCTCTAAAAATAGAGTACCGACAGGCAATGCTTTATTTTTAAGTAAAGATACCGCATTAGTACCAACACCTTCGCTCAACAGTAAATCAATCCCGCCTTGGATCATTGGGTGCTCCCAACTGATGAAGTGCATATCTTCACGCGACAATGCCGTATCACGATCAAAGGTAATCGTTGCGCCTTCATAAGGTAGTCCTGGGTAGCTTGGCACCATCATATGTTCAGATGGTGTCACCACTAACGCATTCTCACCTTTGTCATCTTGATTTAAACCAATCGTATCAAACAGGCTTAAAGAAAACGTAACCAGATTGGTGTCATTATCACCCGCGGCAATCGTTTTGGTAATTTTCTGCGCTTTTTCACCACCATTGGAGTGAATTTCGAGTAAACGATCTCGACCTTGCTCTAACTGGGATTTCAGCGTTTTATTTAGCTTGGCTGAATCTTCTACCAACTCATTTAAATCATCGATATTAATCGCGGCCAACATTGCCACCAGCTGATCAGAATATTGGTCATAAACCGAACGACCTGTCGGGCACGTCTCTGCAAAAGCATTAAGCCCATGATGATACCAATGCGCCAAAATTGATTGTGCAGAATCCGTAAGGTACGGTACAAACACATCAATATCGCGCATTTGCCCAATACGATCTAAACGACCAATACGTTGTTCAAGTAAATCGGGATTAAACGGCAAATCAAACATCACAAGTTGATTGGCAAACTGGAAGTTACGCCCCTCAGAACCAATCTCTGAACAAATAAGAACCTGCGCCCCACCTTCTTCTTGTGCAAAATAAGCCGCCGCTTTATCTCGTTCTAAAATCGACATGCCTTCATGGAATACCGTGGCGCGAATACCTTCACGTTCACGCAATGCTTGCTCAAGCTGCAATGCGGTTGTGGCACGCGAGGCGATCACTAATATCTTTTCCGACCGTTTCGCCAGCACTTTATCCAACAGCCAACTGACGCGAGGATCAAAACTCCACCAAGAAGATTTATCGCCTTCTAAGTCTTGAAGAATTTCTTCTGGATATAGGTTTTTGATGGCTTGGGTGGTTTCGGGTAAATCGCCATCCATCATTTTTGCTACACGCATCGCTCGCGTATATTGCTCTGGCATTGGCATTTCTAGTAGATGCACATTACGAGTTGGAAAACCTTGAATCGCGGCGCGGGTATTACGGAACAAAATACGCCCAGTCCCATGGCGATCCATTAAGTTATCAATTAACTCTTGGCGCGCTAGCACTTTTTGCTCAATATCAAATTCTGCTTGTGAACTACAACCATCTAAAATACGAAAGAGTGGTTCGGCATCTTGCTCTGACAATAATTCAGTAATGCTATTTTTTTCATCGTTGGTGAGTGATTTCCCAGATTCTAGACTGGTGACCGCTTCTGCCACTGGCGCGTATTGTTGCTCTTCTTTTACAAACGTTGGGTAATCAAAGAAGCGATCTGGGTCAAGCAAGCGCAAACGTGCAAAGTGGCTTTCATGCCCAAGCTGCTCTGGGGTTGCAGTCAGCAATAACACCCCGGCAATATTTGCGGCTAACGCTTCAACCATTTCATACTTACGACTTGGCGCTTCACGGCTCCACTCTAAATGGTGCGCTTCATCAACCACCAACAGATCCCATTTAGCCGCTAGAGCTTGCTCATAACGCTTCGAATGCTTGCACAAGAAATCTAATGAGCACAATACATACTGCTGAGTATCAAATGGATTGCCTTCTGATTCAGACTCAATACAACGCTCTTCATCAAACACTGAAAAATGCAGGTTAAAACGACGCAACATTTCCACAAGCCACTGATGCTGCAAGGTTTCAGGCACCACAATAAGAATGCGTTCAGAGCGACCAGTCAGCACTTGTTGGTGAATAATCATCCCCGCTTCAATGGTTTTACCTAAACCCACTTCATCGGCGAGTAAAACACGAGGCGCATGACGTCGACCCACTTCATGGGCAATATAAAGTTGATGCGGAATAAGGCCAGCACGCATACCACAAAGACCACGCATTGGACTCTTATGTTGTTGGTATTGATTCGAGAGTGCGTGATAGCGCAACACAAAATTGTCCATGCGATCAATTTGACCGGCAAATAATTTGTCTTGCGGTTTATTAAAACGAATTTGGTTATTAAGAAATATTTCACGTAATACAACGTCGGTTTCTTGCGTATCTTGGCGAGTACCAATATAAGTCAACACATCAGCATCAACCTTTAATGTCTCAACTTTTAAGCTCCAGCCTTCTTGGCTTTCAATCACATCGCCAACATTAAAAATCACACGAGTGATCGGCGCATCGCTACGAGCATAGAGCCTATTTTCTTCAGAAGCGGCATACATCACAGTCACGGTACGCGCATCTAATGCGACAATAGTACCTAAACCTAAATCACTTTCTGTATCACTAATCCAACGCTGACCTAACGCAAATATCATGTAATCGACTACCTCTAACCAAATCAAAAAATTCTTATTAATACGCCTAAACACACCATTATTTTAGTGCTAAATAAGCTGTTTTTCTCGTAAAAGCAAAGATCCAAGAAAAATAAAGACAAGCATAACGCTCATCGATAAAAAGCCGCACATAGTACTGCACAGCGCCTTTTTTATCACCTTGAATCGCATTAATTTTGTGGACTGACATAAAAGTGTCAATATTTAAGCGCTATTGTAAGGTCGAAAGCAAAAAACTTTCATATACTAAGAAAGTACATTGCTTGCCTTCCGCTTGGTGGAAAAAGGAGATGCTATGGGCACAATCAAAAAGACGCAAAACTGCGATACTCAGCACGATAAATCATCGCGCAAACTCTTTGTCCTTGATACCAATATTCTACTACACGAACCCCACGCTATTTACTCATTCCAAGAACACGATGTCGTCATTCCGATGACCGTATTAGAAGAACTTGATCGAATAAAAGACAGTAAGCGCGATGTAGCGCGAGATGCCAGAGTCGCAATTCGTGCATTAGAAGCCATTTTTCACGACGCTACGCCAGAAGAAATATCGACCGGTATTCCATTTGGAAAGCAGATAACCGATAGCAATCATGTCAGCGGAACTATTTCCATTTTGGCTGATTTTGACATCCAAGACAGCGACAAAGCCTTTGCCGATAAAGCGGGTGATAATCGAATCCTCAATGGTGTACTTTCACTGCAAAATAGCAGCGCTCCGCGAGAAGTCGTGTTAATCACCAAAGATATAAATATGCGCTTGCGTGCTAAAGGCGCCGGTGTTGAGCATGTTGAGGATTACCGCACTGACCAACTGATTGATGATGTGCAATTTCTTACCAAAGGTTTTACTGAATATAAAGGCAACTTTTGGGATAACTTTAAACAAGTTGAAAGCAAAAATATCGGCAGTAAAACCTTTCATACTGTCGATCGTGAAGGGCTTGAGCCAACCTACATCAACCAATATCTAATAGATGAAGATAGCGACTTTGCTGGCCGCGTTGAAGAACTCACGCCAACCACGGCCAAAATTCGTGATTTAGGCCGAGAACATTTATTACACCGGCAAGCTTGGGATGTTCGATCTAAAAATATTTATCAAGGCATGGCACTGAATGCCTTACTCGATCCGGATATCGATTTAGTTATTTTAACTGGAGCAGCAGGAAGCGGAAAAACCATACTTGCAATGGCGGCTGCACTGGAAATGACTATAGAAAAGAAAATATTCGATAAGATCATCGTGACCCGAAACACACCCGATATCGGGGAAGCAATTGGTTTCTTACCGGGAACGGAAGAAGAAAAAATGTTGCCTTGGCTTGCCGCCATCACTGACACACTCGAAGCACTGCATAAGAATGATCACAATACGGAGGGATCACTAAAATACATCTGTGATAAAGCCAATATTCAATTCAAATCGATTAACTTTATGCGTGGTCGTTCCATCCAAAATGCCTTTGTGCTTCTGGATGAATGTCAAAATCTCACCGCTTCACAAATTAAAACCATCATCACTCGCTGTGGTGAGGGCAGCAAAATTGTTTGCTCTGGTAACTTGGCGCAAATAGATTCTACCTACTTAACCCCTGTCACCTCTGGTTTAACTTATATTGTTGAGAGATTTAAAAGCTTTGAAGGTAGTGTCAACGTCCATTTAAATGGCGTAGTACGAAGCCGCTTGGCTGAGTTTGCTGAAGAGAACTTATAGTGTCTAACGTTGCAGCTAATTCAGGCTGCAACGTTAATTATATTAAAAGCTAAACCGCTTTTAAAAACTTAACACAACAAAATAGATAGCTGTTTGAGTCTATTTCATTTGAGATAATATCAATTTTTTATGATTTATAGGAATATCATATGAAAAATGAATCTAAACTTAACATTGGTTTAAACAATAAAACGTAGCTAGAATCGTCCGCTTCTTTCACTCCCCTCGTAAAAACTGATATACCCATCACATTTTTACAGCGTTTACCTAGGTTTTCATATGAACAATACCCAAAAACTGCAAGTGATTCGACGCGCAACACTACGATTTTTAGTGTTATCGGTTTTGGTGTCTTTACCTGTAATGTGTGTCCGTATTGATATGTTTTATTTGCATAATGGACTTAGCGAAATTTCCCTCACCGAACTATTACAAGAAACAATCCTCTTTATTTCAGTTTGTCTATTTGGCTATATTGCCAAAAAAGAACCCGCAACCCGTCACGCTTATGTGCTGGTAACTGGTTTTTTTGCTTGCTTATTGATCCGAGAATTTGACGAATTTCTTGACCTCATATTCCATGGTTTTTGGGTTGTTCCAGCCTTAATCGTTGCGGCAACTGCCATCGGCTACGCTTGGAGTGATAAACAAAAAACGCTTGATGGTTTATGCGCACATATCCTCGATAGAAACAGTGTCTCGATGACTGTCGGGCTTTGTATTTTACTTGTTTTCTCTCGCATCTTTGGGATGGGTAGCTTATGGGACGGGCTCATGGGTGACGCATCTGTCAGGGCGGTAAAAATAGTGGCGGAAGAAGGCACGGAAGTTCTCGGCTATGTCATTATGTTCTATTCCGCACTGTGTTACTTCATGGACTTTAAGCGTAGCCAAACTTTAGATAAAACGACGCAACCGAATAACTAATCCGATATACGAGAATACCTAACGTTAAATAGATTAATAAAGATCGATAAAAAATGGAGGCCATTCGCAGTCTCCATTTTTCATTATTACCTGCACACAAAATCACTGAATAAAAGCGGCCAGCTGAGGTGTGATTTGTTTAGAAAATAACATCTCCATACTTCCACTTTCACAGATTTTCCCCTGCTGCATAAAAGCAAAATGTGTCGCCATATTTTTAGCATCTGAAACATGGTGGGTGACCATAACTACGCTCACTTTTCTCTCATCTGCTAACCGCTTAACGAGTTGTAGCATATCTTCGCGTAATACCGGATCCAGTGCTGAAAAGGGCTCATCTAATAACCAAATTGAATGCGACTGAACAAAACAACGTGCCAATGCAACACGCTGCTTTTGCCCGCCAGATAACTGTTCTGGCAGTCTATCTAGCATATCTTCCAATCCTACTTGCTGCGCGGCTTGCTCGACCTGTTGTTTGTCGCTTGCTGTTAGCTTCAACCCGGGATGCAAACCTAAACCAATATTATCGCGCACGCTTAAATGAGTGAATAAATTATGTTCTTGGAACAGCATTGCCACTGAACGTTGATGTGGCGGTAATCCTAAAACACTTTTTCTTTGCACTTGAATATCACCGCTTATGGGTTCGATAAATCCAGCAACCAAACTCAGCAAAGTTGACTTCCCAGAACCGCTTGGCCCCATTAAAGCGAGGATTTGTCCTTGTTCGAGCTGGCAATCAAATTCAAAACGTTCTTGTTCATAATGATAAACCACTTGTTGTAATGATAAGACGCAACTCATCAATGACTTTCCTCTTGATTACTGACAGTGTTGTTTTTCGGACTAAGGCGATTATTACTTTGAGACTTATTACTTTGAGGCTTATTGTTTTGAGGCTTATTCGCTTGTTTAAAGACCGTTTCTATTAGTGCAAAACACAACACACTAAATAGCAATAAACATAATGCGACAACCGCTGCTGACTGCATTTGATAACTGCCTAATAATTGGAATAAATACAGCGGCAAGGTAGTAAAAGATTGGCTACCAAATAAGGCAATAGCACTAAGATCCCCCATCGCAAACATAAAGCTGATCGCAAAAGCATGGGCAATCGGCTTGTTCAACGCTCGCCATTCGATCAAGCGAAAACGTGACCAACCCTTCATCCCTAAACTGGCGCAAATATATTGATATTGCTGTGCAATTTGCAGCATAGGTTGGGCCAGTGTTTTAATCACATAGGGCAGCGCCATCAAGCTATTGACCAGAATCACCACCCAGAAAGCTAAGCTGAATACATCCACCTGATCACGAAGCAATAAAAACAATCCCGTGCTTATCACAATACCGGGCGTCACTAAAATAATCGTGCCGAGTAACTCAATGCCATGCGATCGATTCACATGACCTTTTAAGTGCCATGCTCGACTGGTCATTAAGATTCCAATACCTAAGCATAATGCGAGGCTACTGGCTAAAATAGCCACTTGAACGGAAGACCATAACGCCTGCCAAAACTGGCTGTTTTGCAAGATGATCAGAGCTTTGGGGTTGATTCCTTGCCACACCACCATGATTAACGGCGGTAATACCACCAGCATCGAGAATCCAATCCACACACCATCCCATAACTTTAATGCCCAATTCGATTGAGTGCCTAATATCAGTCCAGAATGAGCCTGACTGGCTGGAAGTGTACGGCTAAACTTTAAAATAGTGAGGCTTAATAATCCGCATAATACCATTTGCCACAATGCTAAAATCGCGCCAGATTGCAAGTCAAAATCAAATTTTATCGCTTGATAAATAGCCAGCTCAATGGTGGTGGATTTCGGCCCGCCCCCCAACGCCATTACCGTTGAGAAACTGGTGAAGCACAGCATGAAGACTAATCCCGCCACATGCGGTAATTGCTGCTTGATACGTGGCCATTCCACAAGATAAAATTTTTGCCATGGGTTCATTCCTAAATGCGCACACAATTTATGTTGCTCAAACGGAATCGACTCTAATGATTGCAGCAACAAACGACTGGCATACGGAAGATTAAAAAAGACATGAGCAACTAAGATGCCATTTAAACCATAAATAGAAAAAGGTAATTTACGGTCAAATAGTGTAAATAAATCAGCCAATAAACCACTGTTGCCTAAAATAGCCAAGATCCCAAACACACCAACTAATACTGGCAGCACTAAGGTCGATGCAAACAATTTCAGTAATAAGCCTTTACCTTTAAATTGACGACGAGATAAAGCATGCGCCACGGGGATCGCAAGCCCTACACTCAATAGCGTGGAGAAAAAGGCTTGGTAAAAACTAAAATAGGTAATGTGCCGATAATAGTCATCTTGCCATATCCAGCTTAGATTTAGAGTTGGCGCATATTGAATTAACGCGCCGATGCTGGCGAGTACAAACAAGCCAATACCAATCGCAATCCAGATTCCTAACTTAGGAATAGACCCATTCATCACAAACCTATTCCCATTAGCTTACTATTCCCGTCGTATTACCGCGCATCATCATATTAGTTTGAGAGCGCCGATTGCCACTCTCTCGTCCATGGCTTAAGCTCTTTTGCCACTTGTTTAGGATCCAAACTCAACATTTTGCTTGGCACACTTAACTGCTCATAGCCTTTTGGCAAGGTGATACCGGTGACTGGGTACATCCAGTTGGCGGTCGCCATTTGATTTTGGAAATCATCACTCAAAATAAACTGCATGAACTCATCGGCAAGTTTTGGGTGTTGGCTACTTTTCACTTTCGCGGCCAATTCAATTTGGGTGTAATTCCCTTCGGTAAAACTCGCCGCCGCATAATTATCATCGTTTTCAGCAATAATATGATAAGCCGGAGATGTGCTGTAAGAGAGCACCATATCCGACTCGCCTTTTAAGAACATCGAATAAGATTCAGACCAACCTTTTGTGACCGTGACGGTTTTCTTGGCCAATTTTTGCCATGCTTGGGGCGCTTTATCGCCATACACTGATTTCATCCACAACAATAAACCTTGCCCTGTAATCGAGGTGCGGGGATCTTGATAAATAATGTTGAAGTCATCACGATCCACCAACTCTTTTAAACTCTTTGGCGGATTCTTCATTTTCTGCTTGTTATACACAAAAGCAAAATAGCCATAATCAAACGGGACAAATAACGAATTATTCCAACCTCCCGGCATGGTGATGTTAGACATATCGACATGATGTGGTGCCAGTAACCCCGTTTGCTCGGCTTGATCCATGATGTTGTTATTTAGACCAAGCAGCACATCGGCTTTACTATTCTTACCCTCTAAACGTAAACGGCTCAATACCGAACCACCATCGTCTAATGCGACAAAATTCAGTTCACAACCACACTTAGCTTCAAACGCTTTTTTTACTGCAGGCCCCGGCCCCCAATCAGAAGTAAAAGAGTCGTAGGTATAAACGGTTAAGACTTCTTTGTCAGCCGCTTGTGCATTAAAAGAAAAAGATAACAAGACAGGCAAGGCTAACGCGCTAAAAACCATTTTGGCTTTCGTGGTTATTGAGCCAATAGAATGTGAATGTAAATGTGTAATCGAAGTAGAAAAGATGTCGTTCACTAGAATATCCTTTTTAGTGAGCGGCACAGGAGAATAAGTAGGGAGATCCAGACTCAATTCCTACGCCAGCATTATCTGGTTCAGGTTCACGGGTCTCTTTTTCAACCGAAAGAAAAAAAAGATCTCAGCACAAGGCTCCCCGATGAGTATTTTGATTGTATTAAATTGTCGATTATTAGGCTAGCGACTCATTCATAAACGGCGTGTTAATCACGCTGATCATATCCCCAACGCGGTACTAATCCTTGTTCAATACCCAGGTGATCTAACATTCGCGCGACCATGAAATCAATCAAATCGTTAATGGTTTTAGGTTGATGATAGAAACCCGGTGCAGCAGGCATAATTGTCACCCCCATTTGAGAAAGTTTATGCATATTCTCAAGATGCAATGTCGAGAATGGCGTTTCACGTACCACCAGCAACAGTTGACCACGCTCCTTCATCACCACATCGGCAGCCCGTTCAATTAAGTTATCCGAGAGGCCATGCGCAATCGATGCCACACTACCTGCCGAACAAGGACACACAACCATTTGTTTTGGTGCAGCCGAACCTGAGGCCACCGGCGAGAACCAATCTTCTTTGCCGCATACGATAAGCTTCTCACTCTCAATCAACTTTTTATGCGTGCTCATCTGGTCGAAATTGCGATTTAAATGCTCAATCAATATTTTTTGCGCCGCTTGTGGGCCACTCGGTAGTTTTAAACCATGTTCCGTTGCCATCACCACTCGCGCAGCGGAAGAAATCAATAAATACACCGTATAATCGGCGGCAAGCAAACACTCCAATAAACGCAGGCCATAAGGTGCGCCTGAGGCTCCAGTGAAAGCTAACGTAATATGTTTATTTGATGATTGATTCATTATTCTTCCTTAACTCTTAACTTAGCAAAAAGATCATCATGATCTCTTTGCCTATTATGATCTTTTTGCTAAGACACCTTTTTACTTATGATGATCTTTTTACTTTTTATCGGCTAATGCTTGTAATAGCTTGGCATGGATCCCTCCAAAGCCCCCATTACTCATCACTAAGATCTGATCGCCCTCATTAGCTTGTGCCACCACTCGCTGCACTAATTCATCAATATCATCTTCAACAAAAGCCGTTTGGCTACATTGATCAGCAACTGATTGAACTGACCATTTAATATTATTAGGTTGGTATAACGCCACTACATCGGCATGCTTAAAAGCCGCGGCGAGAGTTTGTTGATGTACTCCCATCTTCATGGTGCTTGAACGTGGTTCAAATACGGCAATAATTTTACGTTCACCCACCTTATTACGCAGGCCATCAAGGGTGAGATCAATCGCGGTTGGATGATGAGCAAAATCATCATAAACCGTCACGCCAGCTTCAATGCCTTTAAGCTCTAAACGACGTTTGGTATTAATAAATTTCCCTAACGCTTCACAAGCAAGATCAACAGTGACTCCTACATGACGTGCGGCAGCAATCGCCATCAAGGCATTATTGACATTATGATCGCCAACCAACTCCCATTTCACTTCACCACCAAGTTGACCATCAAGGTAAACATTAAAATGACTGCCATCTTTTTTCACTTTGTCTGCTTTCCAGTGACCATCATCGCCAATATGCTCAAGCTCACTCCAGCAACCACGCTTAATCACATCCTCTAACCCTGCATCATTAGTTGGAGTAAGAATGCGACCATTACCCGGAATAGTACGCACTAAATGGTGAAATTGACGCTTGATCGCTTCCAGATCATCAAAGATATCCGCATGATCGAACTCAAGATTATTCATCACTAAGGTGCGAGGATGGTAGTGCACAAACTTAGAACGCTTATCGAAAAAAGCACTGTCATATTCATCCGCTTCCACCACGAAAAACATGCTATCGCCTAAACGTGCCGACACACCAAAATTACCAAGTACTCCCCCAACAAGGAAACCAGGAGCGTAACCACAATCTTCTAAAATCCAAGACAGCATACTGGAGGTTGTGGTTTTACCATGGGTACCCGCCACCGCCAGTACCCAGCGATCATGCAACAAAAACTCTTGCAACCATTGCGGACCAGAGGTGTATTTAAGGTTATGATTTAAGACATATTCCACACACGGATTACCACGACTCATTGCGTTACCAATCACAACTAAATCAGGCGCAGGATTTAATTGAGACGGGTCAAATCCTTCAATTATTTCAATACCTTGCGACTCTAACAAGGTGCTCATCGGTGGGTAAACATTGGCATCACTACCCGTCACTTTATGCCCAAGCTGACGCGCTAATACCGCGGCTCCGCCCATGAAAGTGCCACAAATACCAAGAATATGAATATGCATAATAAGGTTTCCTGCCCATAACCGTAGAGCTGATTATAAATTGTCAAAATTGCGGTGAATAGTAACGTAAACACAAGAAAATGTATGGTGGATTTCAATAATTTTATCGTTAAAACTAGAGACAATAAAAGCTCACTTGCTTAAGTCCACATTTATCTAATTTGCTCGCTTACTTCATTACCATAAATAAGATTCTAGATTTACAATCCGGAAGCAAATATTCAAAACATCATACAACGGCGCTCCCCCTTTATTACTTATGACAAATTAAACGACAAAAAGGATCTGTTATGTCGACAACCCGCACCTTAGGCGAGTTTATTGTTGAAAACCAACATCATTTTCCACATGCCAGTGGTGATCTTTCTTCCCTGCTTGGCTCCATCAAACTGGCTGCAAAAATTGTCAATCGTGAAATAAATAAAGCTGGATTAGTCGATATTACTGGCTCCGTTGGCGCGGAAAACATTCAAGGTGAAGAGCAACAAAAGCTCGATCTTTATGCCAATGATAAATTCAAGGCTGCACTTGAAGCACGCGATCAAGTGTGCGGAGTCGCAAGCGAAGAAGAAGATGAAGCCGTAGCTTTTAATAAAGATCTCAATAAAAATGCAAAGTACGTCGTATTAATGGATCCACTCGATGGTTCATCTAATATTGATGTCAATGTATCCGTTGGGACTATTTTCTCTATTTACCGCCGAGTTTCACCCATTGGCAGCGCACCGACTCAAGAAGATTTCTTGCAACCAGGTCATAAACAAGTGGCGGCTGGCTATATTATTTATGGATCGTCCACCATGTTGGTGTACACCACAGGAAATGGTGTACACGGCTTTACTTATGATCCATCCCTTGGTGTGTTCTGCTTATCTCATGAAAGAATGATGATCCCACAGGTTGGTTCTATCTACTCGATTAACGAAGGTAACTATATTCGTTTTCCAACAGGCATTAAGAAGTACATTAAATATTGCCAAGAAAACGTGCCTGAAGACAATCGCCCTTATACATCTCGCTACATTGGTTCATTAGTCGCTGACTTTCATCGAAATTTGTTAAAAGGCGGTGTGTACTTATATCCAAGTACTGAAAGTCACCCTAGCGGCAAACTGCGTTTATTATATGAATGCAACCCCATCGCTTTCTTAATGGAACAAGCAGGTGGTAAAGCGACCGATGGTTATCAACGTATTATGGATATCAAACCAACGGAGTTACACCAACGTGTGCCTTTTGTAGTGGGATCACCTGTCATGGTTGAAAAAGTAGAATCATTCCTGGAGCAATTTCCAGACTAAGCGGTATTAGCATACCTCTAAGCTATTATTATAATCGCAATGTGAGCAACTCTCGCTCTCATTGCGATCTTCTATATTCGTTTTATTTGAGGGTCATGTATTCTTTTTCATCATTTCAACCGCACACTGATAACCTTCCTGCTACAAAATATCGACAAGTCACGTTATAATCTGGCGGTTAATTACTTTTATAAAAGGAGCCCCAATGAGCTTAAATCATGTCCCAGCAGGTAAATCACTACCCGATGATCTTTACGTGGTTATCGAAATCCCAGCCAATGCTGACCCAATTAAATATGAAGTCGATAAAGACAGCGGTGCACTATTTGTAGATCGCTTAATGTCAGCTCCAATGTTTTATCCATGTAACTATGGCTATGTAAACAACACTTTATCTTTAGATGGCGACCCAGTAGACGTATTGGTTCCAACTCCATTTCCATTAATGCCAGGTTCAGTCATTCGCTGTCGTCCAGTTGGCGTATTGAAAATGACAGATGAATCTGGTGAAGATGCAAAAGTGATTGCGGTCCCACACAGTAAGCTATCGAAAGAATACGACCACATTCAAGATATTGGCGATGTTTCTACGCTATTAAAAGCTCAGATTACCCATTTCTTTGAGCGTTACAAAGATCTTGAAGAAGGCAAGTGGGTAAAAGTCGATGGTTGGGAAGATGTCGCTTCTGCCCGCCAAGAGATTTTAGAATCTTTTGAGCGCGCTAAAAAATAATTTTTACTCAATACACCTATTAACATAAAACCCTCAATAATTATTTTTAAATCATTGAGGGTTTTTTATATAGATACCATATCATTAGAATAGGTGTTCAAAAGGACTACATACCACCATGGTTAGATTGCATTCCCGACATATAATCTTGGCGGAAGAAAGGATCCATATTATCGCAAATGCCACGGTAAGGCTGTCCTGTTGAGCCTAGCCATGATGCATTTTGACCACAATATTGTTTTTGACCAATAAGATAACCTTGATGATAAGCATCCGATGCTTCATTGCTCAGCATCGTCAAACCACTTTTAGTCGCTAAGTCTTGCTTAGAGTGTTCAACAAAACCTTTGCTTGCACGTTCTTGACCATAAGCTTGCCAAGCTTGAGCATTGCTACTGTTTGGCATTGTATTTTGCGATGCACAACCCGCAAGAATGATGATGGTTACGAATAAAAATAAACGTTTCATAGCTATTCTCCATCATTAACACCTTAACCAATACGGCTCTCATGGCTTTTTTGTTCACTTTTTATTCAAAGTAATTAATAGATAACACCGATTACTAGAAAGCGCCTTATTTTAAGTAAGCTTAGTTGAAACTAAACTGATAGATGAAATCAACCGCACTGTCGAGTCCTGTCACCGCTTCAACATAAAAATCACTCATTAATTCATAACGAACCGTAAATTCACCTAATGAGTTAAAAATTCCAACGCCATATTTCACTTGTAGACCTGGCGCAATATAACCGCTCACGGTGACTTGTGAATCGTCCCCCGATCCTGCTGTTCCAAGTTGCAAGTCTTGCACGCCAAACTTTTCACCAATTTGGCCGACTACTTTACCGCTCTTCGCCAAACTAAGGCCAATTAATGCTGTCGTCATGGCGCTGCCGCCAGAACCACCTTCTATATCTTGCCCGCGTAATAAATAGGATAATGCATTCGTTTGTGGCATTGCGGGTTCAGAAAACACCACGACTTCTGGCGCATCTGCAGGACCGGTCACCGTGATCCCTGCAATAACATCATCTTGCGTGTTATCAGGGTTTCGGATCGCTTTTATCGAAACATAAGGTTGATCAGCTGGGCCATTCATTAAGATCTTACCTTCCTTAATGATCAGATCTTGACCAAAGGATCGATAGGAACCATTTTCTATTCGTATCTCACCAAAAATAAAAGGCCCTTTATTCTTTTGAGAAACTTTCAAACTACCGACTAAATTACCACGTAGACCAAAGGCTGATAAACTCACATCATTGCCAATATTGATAGTAATGTCGGTTTCCAGCTCCATTGGTAGGCCGGTGCTCTTCTCTATAGGCTTAAGATTCTGATCCAGAATGACTTCATCTTTTGAAACGCTCACAGCGCTTTCTGGTAGCTCTTCCACCAAGATACGTCCCCAAGGTATATCAATATTGCCCGTGATTTTGGCTAACGTGGGGGTAATCGTAATGGTAAGATCTGGTTTAACTTTTAAGCGCACCATTGGCGGCGCTTCCACTTTTAATTCATCACCATAGACGCGTAAATTCACCCTCCATTTTTCAAGATTTGACCAGTCCGCATCCCCTTTTAAGTTAAGCTCACCGTCAGGAGTATGAAGGTTCGAGTTTAACTTCGCAGAATAACCATTAAATTGAGTATTCACTTCCCCGCTATTCACATCGACAGGAAACATCTGACCTTTCAGCTTCATGTCTAACACTCTAAAATCACCGACTACCTTAGGTTTTAACATCGGCCCTTGAAAGGTGAGTGATGAATTAATATCGGCTTGCATGAGGTTTTGCTCACCCAATAATGGTGATAGAAATGACAGGTTAATGTGCTTAATGACATTCTTACCTTGCATGATAGGGCGCTGACCTTGCACATCTTTAATTGAAATATTTCCTTTAATGTCACCGTTATTGATTAAATCCAGTAACCAATTAAGATCGAGCGTATTGTTGCGTAAATTCGCACTGAGTTTTATATCTTCCCAACCAAGGGTTACCGGTGTAGCAAGATTTTGCGTCACATATCCTTTGGGGATCATGACATCAAGCTTAACTTGAGGAGCGGTATTGGGTGCCCATTTAGCCCAAGCTGTCGCATTGAGCTCACCGCTGATTACAGTATCAGCAGGAATAAAGGCTTTTAGCTGGGAAAAAACAAAATGCTTAACTGAAATAGCGGCTTCCCCTTTTTCTCCCAGGGTGGCATTATTTTCTAAGCAAATTTTTGCTGGAGAATTTGACCAACAATGCGCATCAATTTGAGCGGTTTGTTTATCGATTTGATAAGCCAATGGCAAAGGATGGTCGAGTTGCCAGCGCTGAGATTGTAGTTCTGGCTGCTTAAGCTCAATTAATGCGGACTCTAATTGACCTTTCCAGTGTGTTTTTGATTTATCACTAACCCCCCCAGTTAATACAAAATGGGTAGCAACAATATCGGTGATGGCATCAAAATCTAATTGATGCTTCGCTTCATCTCCCACAAATCGTAATTTTAATGTTTCTAAAGTACGATTTTGATATTTACCTTGGCTCGCCAGTAATGAAATATCGCCACTAGGCGCAGGTAGCGGGCTCACTTCTCCTTTTATACTTAACGACTTTAATGTTGCTTCCATTTCAGGTAGAGCGATATTGTTCGCTTCTACGTTAGTGTAAATCTTCGGCTGTTTTTGCAATCCACGCAGCCGAACCATGCCTTTAACACTGCCTTTAACTTGAGGAATAGATTGTGATAATTTCGGTGCAGAAACATCCAAATCCATATGCCATTTCTTCCCTAGATCACCTTTCATCAATAAGCCATTATCGGCGTGAGAAATACGCAACCCTCGAGTTTTCAAGTTTACATTGCCATCACCATTGATATCACTGGCATTCAGTTGCCCTTTAATCACAATCGGATATTGCCTTAAAACGCCTTTAATATCTAAGCTTGGAACCTTGACTTGCCAACCATCTTGCTTCGTTAATGAGCCAGAATTCACGATACTGCCGCTAATTTTTCCTTCTGCTTGTGGCCATTGCAAGCCCGGTTGTATATCCGTCAAGCCGAGCGTGGCAGTCCAATAAAATAAATGCTGCCAGTTGGCCATTACTTGCCCAGAAATATGCCCGCCTAAAGTATCAAGAGTGATTCTTTTAATGCTTACTTGAGACATATTGCCAGAACCTATTGCCTCTAGCCCAGTAGATGGAATATCGCCTCCTGAAGCCTCCGCCTGAAAAGTAAAGTGATATTGTTCTAATGAACCTTTGGCACTTAAATCAGGCACGCTAAGTTGGTAGTCTGATGGCCCTTTTAGAGGCCAGCGAACTTTTGTTTGGCTCAATTGAATATCAAACGGCAAGGCTGCCTTCAGTGGTTGTAGTTTTGCCTGCAGGTGAGCTTGTGCGCCATTAGACAACTGCGTGCGTAACGATAAATCGGCCGCACTACCATCGGCTTCCAAGCGAATCTTTTGTCCATTAAGCTCAGGGATTTTTAGTTGGCTATTCATGCGCAGACTCAGTGGGTAATCCCCCGAAAGTGTGACCTTCGCTTTGGCATCCACATCGGCTTGTGGAGCGTCTAACTGCAAGCGCATTATATTAACTTTACTGCCTCTGGTATCACCCATTAATGCTAAACGGTTAACCACTATTGGCGTCTCGCCAGCCATCTTAAAATCTTTGACTTCAAACGATTCAATATTCAAGTTCAAAGGCAATGTAATATTGGGAAGTTTAATATCAGGCTGTTGTGATAACGGAATGGCTTTCTCTTTAGATGAGGGTTTGGCTCCTGATGATTGTTCTTTAGTGGATGCTAGCGATAGACGAATAGCTTGCCACTGCGTTGGACTGATCGTCAGTGTTTTGCCTTGCATATATAAACCACTAGAGAATGATTTCCAACTCACCTTATTGCCCAAAATGTTTAGATCAATATCATTTAAGGTTAAATGGGTTAACGAAATTGGAATCGGCAAGAATAATGCAGGCATAGAACTCTTAGCATTTTCTTGTGTATCCGAAGGTTCAGGTAAGGAAGGGAGTTCTAACTTTAAACCCTGTATAGCAACAGTATCGACACACACTGAACGTTGTAATAAGCAATCTAGAGTCACCGAAAAGTCAAATTGTTTAAGCCGAACATTAATTGGAATATCAGTGTTATTGTATTGCACATCATGCAAGGTAAATGCTGGCAATAAACTCCCTTGCATCTCACCCACTTTCAATTCAGGCACAAACTTTTGCGCCACCCATAACGAAGTGCTTAACCCAACATTAGTAAATAAGAGAACGACAACCAATAGCAATACCACCAGCACTGTCGTCGGTATTACTAGAATAATGCCTAATAGCCATTTCAATAGTCGTTTCATTACAACTCAGGCCCTAAGGTAAAGTGGATACGGAATTGATCACCTTGAGCTGCATCTTTACCGTAAGCAAAATCCAAGCGAATAGGCCCAACTGGTGATCCCCAACGGAGCCCCATTCCTAACCCAGTTTTAAGTTCAGGTGTATCGGTCCATGCATCACCAAAATCGGCAAACGTTGCCCACCACCAATTGCCAGTAATTCGATATTGATACTCAAAACTACTGGTTGCCATATAAGCACCGCCTTCTAATTCACCCTTGCTATTTTTTGGTGAAATTTCTTCATAACCATAACCGCGTAAAGAGTTTATCCCGCCGACAAAAAATCGTAATGACGGTGGTACCTCATCCCAATTTTCAGCAAAAGTTCCGCCAGCATCCAACCTAGTTAAAAAACGATGATTTTGCCCTAATCCACGCACCCAAGCAGTATGACCAATCACTCTAAGTAAACGCGTATCAGAAAAAGCCATTGGATCGCCATATTCAACATTAATACTTTGCTTATCTCCCCACATTGGCATTGCGCTGGTGCCGCGAGTCCTCACTCTCGAAAATGAGATACCAGGTAAAACGTAAAGAGAATTGCCAGACTCAGAAGCCTGTACATAATCTTCATATAAGAGCCGAAGGTAAATACTACGATGCCACCCATTGTCATACAGCCAATGCCTTTCAAATGAGAGGTTTTGTTCTTGGCTATCAGTATCGTTTTCATTTTCATCTTTAAAACCATACTGCATTAAATAATAATCATGCAAAACATCTTCAAGCGGGATCTTATAGTTAGCGATAAAGGTTTTTTCTGGTCTCGAAACCATAACACTGGCACCAACACTATGGCCGTATTCATTTAGCCACGGCTTTTTCCACGATAACTTAGCTCTTGGTCCTACGTCAGTAGAGTAACCAATACCGGTTTCGATCTGGTTTTTAGTTTGCGGCGCAAGATTGACTGTCATCGGTAATTTTTTTGTTTTTCCTGAATGCTCAAGATCGGGTAAAACCGAAACAGATGAAAACCACTCCGTGCTAGATAAGTTTTGGTTTAATAAACCCACCGTAACCGACTGATAGGGATCGCCCTCTTTATAAGGAATTAATGAGCGAACTCGAGGATCTTCAATTTGGCTTCCTGATATCATCGTACTGCCAAAAACATAACGAGGGCCACTTTGGTAATGCAAGTGAATAAAAGCCTGATTACGCTCTGGAGACACTTGCAATCTCGCATCGGTAAATTCACCATCAAAATAGCCTTTTTGCAGTGCTAAATTTCTCACTGCATCTTTGAAGCTCTCATAATGACCGTGATTGATCACTTGGCCTAAATTTAACTTCGCACGGTCGACTAAGTGAACAAAATCGACATCTGCCGCGGCTTCACCGCTAATATCAATATCACTAACATAAATAATGCTAGGTAAACCTTTATCCACCTGAACGATCAATTCGTTATCGCTTGCAGTCTCGTCCCCTTCAACGCTAAAGTGGATCTCAGGATTGTAGTAACCTAATGCTTTTAAAGCGTCGCGAATATTATCTTCGACTTGAGATTGAAAGCGCAAAGATACGGAATACTCATCTTCCTTAATCGAGGATAAATACGCGGAGATATTGTCTTCCACCTCTCCATCTACACCTTTTATAGTCAGATCAGTTGCCGCATAACTTGCCGTCACAGGCAAAATAAGCAATATACTGAGTAAAAAAGAAAAGTGGATTTTATTCATAGGTGATTGCGACTCTATCCTTGAAACAATTGAAACTTTCGTTTATTTGAAATAACGGATGAGACCATCAGGTCTGGTAGTATAACTGTTTGCTAAACTACCAGACTTTCTATTTTCTCTAAAGCGACAAGAGGCTAAAACATGTCAAATAAAGATAAATTAATCACTCAAGAAACGGCTTTGGTAGGCCGAAGCGAAAAAATGCCGATAACTGAACAGCACTTTATAAACCAAACTGATTTAACAGCAGAAAAACCAAATGGTTACCAGCAAGTTTTTTTAGGATTAGGCTGTTTTTGGGGAGCGGAGCGTGTTTTTTGGCAACTGGAAGGCGTTATTAGTACATCGGTTGGGTACAGCGGTGGTTATACTCCTAACCCAACCTATCAAGAAGTATGTTCTGGTCAAACCGGACATGCCGAAGTTGTACGCGTTATATTTGATCCAAGCAAAATTACGTTAAATCAGATTTTAACCGTATTTTGGGAACGTCACGATCCTACTCAGGGAATGCGTCAAGGTAATGATATCGGAACCCAATATCGTTCAATAATTTTAGTCGAAAACTTACAAGACCAAGCCGTGGCTATCGCCAGTAAAGATAGGTACCAGCAGGCGCTAGAGCACGCAAATAAACTCAGCATCACCACAGAAATCAGTATTATCCAAGACTATTACTTGGCCGAAACTTATCATCAACAATATTTAGCCAAAAACCCTCAAGGCTATTGTGGTATTGGTGGTACTGGAGTTTGCTTCCCTCCACAAAAATAAACGCTAACACAGAAAAACAATCACGGCGTTGTAGTCGATGCTTCTACCATAAGAACTACAACGCTCTATCACTAAATAGCAGTATAAATTTAGCAGTCCAACGATAGTGTTTTAATCGCTAAATTTATCTCTTTCATTACCTTTAATTGCTTCTTATCTGCAATGGCTGGTAACAATACTTTACCCTGGTCAAAACGGAAATATCCAACCCCTTGAATGATAAACTCCCCACTAAACAGCATTTTTACAAAACGTGCAATTTTAGTTGGACGATAGCGACGAAAAATTGGTTTCATATTCATGATATTAACCCATTTGTTTTGGTGTGAATCAAATTCAACGAATAAAGCGATTGTAGCGGTAAGGTTTCGCCTCTACTTAAAATCGGTGAATACCTGTTATAGACAAAAAATGAAATGAAAATTAGATCTAGGCGACAAATACACACTTTAAAACACAATTGTTACGCTATTATGTAAAGGATTCTTCATTATTAGTGTTTAAACTAGGTAATTCATTATGTTCAAAAAAATCACTGCTATTTTATTATTATCCATCACTCCTTTTATTACTCACGCGAATAATATTAAGGTAGGCCAAAGTGTCGCGGCAGTCAGCGTTGACGAGGGCGGTGAAATCTTTATTGAAAATGATACTACCTCTTATTTACCATGGACGACGGAACAAATGCTTGGCAAAGTTCGCGTCATCCAAGCTATTGCAGGTCGTTCAAGTGCAAAATCAATGAATGCCCCATTGATGGAAGCCATCACTAATGAACACTTCCCTGAAGATGATTATCAAACGACTACGATTGTGAACCAAAATGATTCAATTTGGGGTACAGGATCATTTGTTAAATCTTCAGCTGAGGATGGTAAACAAGATTTCCCTTGGTCTTCAATGGTGCTAGACAGCGACGGCGTCGTATCGAAAGTATGGCAACTTGATGAGAGCACTTCCACCATTATAGTTCAAAATAAAATGGGTCAGGTGTTATATACTAAACAAGGCAAGTTAACCGACCAAGATATACAACAAGTATTGCAGTTAATAAAAAAATCACTGTAAGTTAATCAAAATAGAAGAGAAAAAACGTTATTTTCCTTTTATATAAAATACCAACATTATGAGCAGAGTAATTAGCTCATAACGTTGGTATTGATATCGATATAACGAAAAAAGTACGAAACCGTTATGCGCTAATAATGCCTTTCGCTTGCAACGTATTTAAACACTGTAAAACCAACTCACCGATGGACTTGTCTCCAGCAAGTAAATCAATTTCTGCTTGTAATGGTGCTTCATATTCTGAGTCAATACCGGTGAAGTTCGTTAACTCTCCCGCTCTAGCTTTTTTATACAAACCTTTAGGATCACGTTGTTCGCACACTTCAAGCGGTGCATTGACAAACACTTCAATAAATTCACTTTCTGGCAGTAATTCACGCACCATTTGTCTCTCTGCTCGATGAGGTGAAATAAAGGCCGACAAAACAATCAGTCCTGCATCAGCCATCAATTTAGCCAATTCACCAATACGACGAATATTTTCACGTCGGTCTTGTACTGAAAAACCTAAATCACGACAAAGCCCATGCCTAACATTATCACCATCTAATAAATAGGTGTGATAGCCACGTTGGACTAAAGCCGATTCCAGAGCGCCCGCGACTGTTGATTTACCAGCACCCGATAAGCCAGTAAACCAAAGTACGACAGGTTTTTGTTGCTTCAATTGCGAACGTGTTTGTTTTGTCACTTGGTGTTGATGCCAAATCACATTTTCGTCTTTTTCAATCTCCGCATCAGTTGCATTTTGTTCAATTAGACTCATTATTTACATTCCATCTTAAAAAGGGAAAAAATAAGGGATCAGGCTCAACACTAATGTTGAATACACCAAAGATATTGGCACCCCAATTTTAATAAAATCTTTCATTCGATAATTCCCTACGCTGTATACCAACAAATTAGTTTGATACCCATAAGGAGAAATAAAGCTGGCGCTCGCGCCAAATAATACCGCCATAACAAATGGCATAGGATCGATGCCATATGCCATTGCCATGCTATAACCAATAGGAAAGGCAAGCGCTGCAGCCGCATTATTGGTGATCAACTCAGTTAATATAAGAGTAAAAAAATAGGTCGCAATTAAAGCTCCTATTGGTCCCCAACCATTAAACAAGTAAATGAACAAATCACCCATTTGTTGCGACAAACCCGATGACATCATTAATTGCGCTAAAGATAACGCCGAACCCACAATCACGACAATATCTAAAGGAAAACGACGACGTAATTCAGTCATACCAACAGCGCCAATCGCCAACATTAATACGATATACGCGGCGAGCGCTTTAATAATTGGGACGAACCCGAGCAGAGACACACTAATAGCCAAAGCAAAACCGACTAAAGCAATGGCCGATTTTTTGCTATCTAGTTTCGCGCTACTGTCTAAATCATTGGTCAGCACAAACTCTTTGCCGTGCGTTTCCCGCGCCCGATGGAAACCTTTACCAGGAACCAGAATTAAAGTATCGCCAGCAGCTAAAGTTACGTTACCTAAGCCTCCCTCAAGACGTTCGTGCCCACGACGAATGGCAACCACAACCGCATCAAATCGGTCACGAAACTGTGTCGATTTTAAGGTTTTATTGCAAACCGAAGCCGATTGACCAATCACCACTTCAATAAAACTTTGCCCATTTAAATGATGCTGCCCAAACAAGGTAATGCCAGGGATCTCTTGCAACGTCGCAACACTTTCCACATCGCCACAAAACAGTAATCTGTCTTTTTCGAGTAAAATAAGATCTGGTGTAACAGAAGCCAACGTCACACCATCTCGAATAACTTCAGCTAAAAATAATTTACGCAACGCACGCAAGTTATTTTCCGCAATGCTCTTACCAATCAATGGCGACTCTTTTTCAACCCGAGCCTCTAAAAAATAAGGCAATTCATCTTGCTCGTTTGAATCACTGCTTGGTAAGAGATAACTCAGTGGAATTAACATTAAAACGCCACCCGCTAGCACTGCGAGACCAATGCAGGTCGGGGTAAAAAAGCCCAAACTTGGTAACCCTGCATCCACAACAAAACTATTAATAATAAGGTTGGTTGACGTGCCAATTAACGTTAACGTGCCACCAAGGATCGCCGCATAAGAAAGTGGAATTAATAACCTTGATGGGGCATGGGACTGATTACGCTTAATAGCACCAATTAATGCGACGACGACTGCGGTATTATTGGTAAAAGATGATAAAAATGCGGTTGATAAACCTAGCTTAGTTACCACCGTTCCAAGCTTACCTTTAGAGATATAACGACTAATCCAACTGATCAGGCGGGTTTTCTCTAACGCACAAGATGCTAAAATTAATAACACCAAAGTAAGTAACGAGGAATTGGTAAAGTTTTTCGCTAATCCATTAAGATCAACCGCGCCAATCATAAAGGCGACAAGTGTGGCTGTGGAAAAAATCAAGCTAGGCTTACACTTGGTAAAAACTAAACTACCAATAATGCTGACTAACAATAATAAGACAACCCATTTTTCCCACATGCCAACACCCAACCTTATTGCTGCTGATTCACAGGTTTGACATCAAAAATTTGACTGATATCTTTCGCTTCCCACTGTGGGAAGTGCTTACGAATAAGAGCATTCAATTCAACTTCAAAACTGGCAGAGGTTTTAGGTTGAAGATCTTGTGAAAGTAAGCGCTCACGGATCATTCCTGCCCCCACCGTCACATTGGTTAATCGATCAATAAAGATAAAACCACCCGTGTCTTCACAATCGTTATACTCATCTAGCGCGACGGTTTCAGTTAGTGATATTTCACATAAACCAATACCATTTAGTGGTAGCTCTTGGGTTTCAAATTGCTCAAGATTATTAATATCGTATTGATATTTAATGGACTCTAATTGACCAACCGTTTGTTTTCCCGCAATTTTAATATCGTATTGACGACCAGTTACGAGCGGTTGATCCGTCATCCATACCACGTCCGCTAAAAACTGATTAGTCGCTTTAATCGATGCACCTGTAGGGACGAGCAGATCACCACGACTGATATCAATTTCATCTTCAAGCGTTAATGTTATGGCTTGTCCTGCACGCGCCGAATCTAAATCACCATCAAAAGTCACAATACGGGCCACTTTTGAACTTTTACCAGAAGGCAGTGCTGTCACGCTATCACCAACAGCAATGGTTCCGTTCGCAATCGTTCCGCAAAAACCGCGGAAATCCAAATTAGGACGATTAACATATTGGATCGGCAAACGGAATTCACCTTGAGTATGCGCGTGACTTAAATCAATATTTTCTAAAATTTGTAGTAATGGTAAACCTTGATACCAAGCCAAATTTTCAGTTTGATCGACCACGTTATCGCCTTCCAGAGCCGAAATGGGGATCAATTGAATATCAATATCTTGGTTAAGGTTTTTAGCGAACTCAAAATACTCTTGACGAATTTCTTCAAAACGCGCTTGTGAGTACTCCACTAAATCCATTTTATTAACGGTCACAACAAAATGTCGAATACCTAATAAGCTAGCGATAAAAGAGTGACGACGAGTTTGATCGAGCACACCTTTACGAGCATCAATTAAAATAACCGCCACATCACACGTAGAGGCGCCAGTTGCCATATTACGCGTGTACTGCTCATGCCCTGGAGTATCTGCAATGATAAACTTACGCTTTTGAGTCGAAAAATAACGATACGCCACATCAATAGTAATACCCTGCTCACGCTCCGCTTGCAGACCATCCACCAATAGTGCTAAATCAGGGCGATCACCCGTAGTGCCAACACGTTGGCTATCATTATTGACCGCAGCTAATTGATCTTCATAAATTTGTTTTGAATCATGCAGTAAACGACCAATTAAGGTACTTTTACCATCATCAACGGAGCCACAAGTTAGAAAGCGCATTAATGATTTGTATTGATGTCGGGTCAAATAACCTTCGACTCCCAATTCAGCTAACTCAGCTTCAATCACCGTATTCATAGTTAAATCCTTTTATGCAAATGCATGTTTTAATAGCATGGTAGTAAGCGCACTTAAGCAAAAATAATGGAATTAGAAATAGCCTTGACGCTTTTTCAATTCCATTGATCCGGACTGATCGTGGTCGATCGCCCGACCCTGCCTTTCACTTGATCTTGCTACTAACATTTCTTGAATAATTTCGGGTAACGTGGCTGCTGTAGACTCAACCGCTCCCGTTAATGGATAACACCCTAACGTTCTAAAACGAACACTCTTATGCTCAACTTTTTCACCCTCTTCGAATACAAAGCGATCGTCATCTACCATGATCAACATGCCATTACGATTCACAACCGGACGAACAGCCGATAAATATAAAGGTACAATTTCAATGTTTTCTAGGTAGATGTATTGCCAAATATCAAGCTCTGTCCAATTCGATAGAGGAAAAACTCTAATGCTTTCGCCTTTATTTACTTGGCCGTTATAGGTTTTCCACAATTCTGGGCGTTGGTTCTTAGGATCCCAACCATGGTGTTTGTCACGGAAGGAATAGACTCGTTCTTTAGCGCGCGATTTTTCTTCATCACGACGAGCACCACCAAATGCTGCATCAAACCCATGTTGATTTAACGCCTGTTTCAAACCTTGAGTTTTCATGATGTCGGTATGTTTAGACGAACCGTGAACAAAAGGATTACACCCCATCGCCATTCCTTCTGGATTTTTATGCACCAAAAGATCAAAGCCATATTTTTTAGCGGTGCGATCACGAAATTCAATCATCTCTTTAAATTTCCAATCGGTATCAACATGTAGAAGTGGAAATGGCAACTTGCCTGGGTAAAAAGCTTTACGAGCTAAATGCAACATAACCGCTGAATCTTTACCGATCGAATACATCATGACTGGATTATCAAACTCAGCAGCAACTTCACGGATGATATGAATACTTTCCGCTTCGAGTTGCTGTAAGTGGGTCAAACGTTCTTGTTCCATGTTATATTTCCTTATCGCTCTAAGAGCTTCTATCTATATCCAAGGATTGATTACTGCACTTAAACACTGCGATTAGACAGCTAGCACCTTGGCTTGATGTAAATTTAAATGTGTAATTACGCCACCGTTGTTCAATTGAGCATCTTGATTAAACCAACTCAATTTATTCGCAAGTTTTACCACTTCACCCACAACAATTAATGATGGCGACTCAGCATACGTGGCTAAGCTAGCAAGCTCAGAAAGCTCACCAATGAAAACTTTTTGATTTTTCTGTGTACCACGTTCAATAATGGCAACTGGTGTACTGGTGGCACGGCCATTTTCAATTAGTTGCTGCTGAATATGACTCGACTTCATCAAACCCATATAAATAACTAACGTTTGATTACCGCGCGCTAGCGTTCCCCATTCCAGGGAATCTTGCTCAGATTTAAGATGACCGGTAATAAACATCGCAGACTGAGCGTAATCACGATGAGTTAATGGAATACCAGCATAAGCAGTGGCTCCTGCAGCCGCAGTAATACCGGGGATCACTTCAAATTGAATTCCAGCATCGGCAAGTACCTCTAACTCTTCGCCACCGCGGCCAAATACAAAAGGATCACCACCTTTAATTCGTGCCACCTTATAACCCTGGGTTGCGAAGTCGACTAAGAGCTGGTTGGTTTTATCTTGTGGTACGCTGTGATGACCTGCTTTTTTACCTACACACACTAAAATCGTGTCGCTTGGTATTAACGCCATAATTTCATCAGAAACTAAATAGTCATAAAGCACGACATCGGCCTGCTGGAGATAAGATAAGGCTTTCAAGGTCAATAATTCTGCATCGCCAGGGCCTGCACCGATTAAAGCTACACGCCCACGTATAAGTTGACTTGTTGCTTTAGTCAGCAAGGCATGGATATTTGGAGCCACTTGACCTTGGTTATTGTCTCGTACTGGGAAATGCTTAATCGTATCCATACCGTTGAATCACCATTAATCCTAAATGAGAATTCATTATGACGATCTGTATGAATTAGCTGAAATTCCAAAAATTCATTCGTTATTCGAATAACTGCTAAGAGAGGGGAAATACTATGAATATTAAATCTATCAGAAATATCGTATTGGCGGGGTAACGGTAAGCTGGTAGGGTAATCAAAAAATAAGACTCTAATCAATTTAAAGAGAAATATTATGCAATGGAAATGTGTACCATTTGAAGCCTTAACACCAATAGAGCTTTATCAGCTATTGAAGTTACGTGTTGATGTCTTTGTTGTAGAACAGACTTGCCCTTATCCCGAACTCGATGGAAAAGACATCCTATCTGGGGTTTACCATTTAATAGGTTATAAAGAGAATGAGATCATTGCCTGTGCGCGATTACTACCCCAAGGTATTAGTTTTTCAAACGTCAGCATTGGCCGTGTAGCAACAAAAGAGAATCATCGGGGTTCAGGTCTAGGACATGAATTAATTAAAACGGCATTAGTGCATTGCCAAAAACTTTGGGGGGAGTGTGATGTGAGCATCGGTGCACAATCGCATTTAGAGCATTATTATCAAAAGCATGGATTTAAAAAAATCAGTGAGGAATATCTAGAAGATGACATCCCCCATATTGATATGACCAGAATCGCTTAATTACTGACCTCGTTCAAAACCACCACTTGAAAGGCGGAAAAATAACACAGTGCTAGCTTCTTTTTCGATCTGAAGAATATCAAGATCACCACGATTAGTCAGTTTGAAACGAACTAACTGACCATTTTTAATCTGGCTCAACGGTTTATCTTTACCTTCAATAGCAACCAACTGGTTTAAATCTGACAACGATAGATCATTATTTCTAAAAACCTGAGAAAGCGTATCTCCTTCCTCAACGGTATAACTATGCCAAGGTTCAGGTCCAGCATTATCACTCACCGTAGGCTTGGTTTTTGATTCCGATTTTACGTCATCAGTATTGCCACCTAAGCTAATGCGCTTTTCATCTTTATTATCATTTATTTTTGGTTGCGGTTTGGATGCACTCGTCTCAACACCATTGATCATTACGGGTACCGAAACGCGCTGTGGATTGCGGGCCTTGTTAGTTGATTTAGCCACATCAGGCTCAGAATGGCTAACAGGAAGACACATCAATACCAAAACAATCGGTATAAGAACCATTAAACCGCGCTGATGCCACCTTGGTAACCCATTCCAATACCTATTGAAAGTAATAAAAAAGGAACTATTGATTATTTGATGTTTAAAGGACGATGGTTGTCGATGTCGTTGATTCACAGCCAAACCTCATATTAATTTTTCATCATCATAATTATTTAACTTAAACCTGTGTCAAGTAGAGTACAAAATTTCAGACTCCTCCGATAGTAAAACCAATTTATTCTTACAAAGTTTCATCTCTATAGCAGAACTGGTATTCTTAACGCTTCATTTAAGCAAACAAGAGATTCGCATGTCTGACGTTAAATTAGAAACAGTTGAACAAAAAGCAAGTTACGGTATTGGTCTTCAAATGGGACAACAGCTTGCAGGAAGTGGTCTAGAAGGTCTAAATGTAGCAGCGATTGCAAAAGGTATCGCAACCTCATTAACTGGTGACATGCCAGAAATCGAAGTTGATGACATTAACAATGCACTACGTGACTTACACACTCGAGCGGAATCACAACGTGCTGAACTTGCTAAAGTAGCAGCAGCAGATGGTGAAGAATTTTTGAAAGATAACGCACTTCGTTCTGAAGTTACGACTCTGGAATCAGGTCTACAGTATGAAGTAATGACCCAAGGTACTGGTGACGTTCCTACATCAGATAAGCAAGTTCGCGTCCATTACCATGGCCAATTAACCGATGGCACTGTTTTCGATAGCTCAGTAGAACGCGGTCAGCCTGCAGAGTTCCCTGTAACTGGCGTTATTGCTGGTTGGGTTGAAGCATTACAATTGATGCCTGTTGGTTCAAAATGGAAACTGTATATCCCTCAAGATCTTGCTTACGGAGAGCGTGGTGCCGGTGCAGCAATCCCACCTTTCGCCGCACTTGTATTCGAAGTGGAATTATTAGCTATTCTTTAATATTAGAAATAATATTATAAGTAAAAGCAGCCCGTTGGCTGCTTTTTTTATAACCAAACAACCACCTAACAACATTATTTTTAACCATAATGACAAATTGTATTAACTAACGTATAAACTAATATAGTTGTATAAAAAACATATCAGAACATCAATAAAATAGGGTACTTCCATGAAGAGAATAACAGTTGGTTTTATCACATTAAGCATGCTTATATCAGCACCAAGTTATGCACTGTTTGGTCTTAGCGATAAAGATTCAAACTCGGTTAATAAGCTTAGCTCACAAATTAGTAATTCCGCTAAAAACAGTTCTGAGTTGGTCAATACATTAAAAAGTGAGCTTGGAGTATCTACCACTCAAGCCGCTGGTGGTGCTGGAGCTCTTTTAGCCCTAGCATCAAATAAGCTGCCAGCCGATGATAGCAATGAATTGGATGGGTTATCTTCTCAACTTGGAGGATTACTCAATACGGCAAAATCAGCCAGCGGTTCGCTAGATAGCATGGCAGCCGTAAAAAGTGCATTCGAGAAACTAGGCTTAGATAGTTCGATGGTCGAACAATATGCACCAATTGTGCTCGATTATTTAAATAAAGAAGGGGCAAGTAGTGGGTTAATGGATTCGCTGACAGGTCTTTGGAAATAAATAGGCTGACGACTTCTTTTAAACACAAATCATATTTTACAGACAAAAAAAACGCTGAGTCATCGACTCAGCGTTTTTTATTAATGAACTTACGTATTATTCAGCAGCTTCTTCAGCTGATGCTGGACGATCTACAAGCTCAATGTAAGCCATTGGAGCTTTATCACCAGTACGGAAGCCACATTTTAAGATGCGAGTATAACCGCCTTGACGGCTCGCAAAACGTGGACCTAGTTCAGTAAACAATTTTGCTACAACTTCGTTATCACGAGTGCGAGCAAATGCTAGACGACGGTTAGCAACGCTATCCGTCTTAGCTAATGTAATCAAAGGCTCAACTACGCGGCGAAGCTCTTTTGCCTTAGGCAAAGTCGTCTTAATAACTTCATGACGAACTAGAGAGCCAGCCATGTTGCTAAACATCGCTTTGCGATGGCTGCTGTTGCGGTTGAGTTGACGACCACTCTTACGATGGCGCATGACCTAATCCTTCTAACTAATATCAATTAATCTTCAGCAATCGACGCTGGTGGCCAGTTTTCTAGGCGCATACCTAGAGAAAGACCGCGCGACGCTAGAACATCTTTAATTTCTGTTAAAGACTTCTTACCAAGGTTTGGCGTTTTAAGAAGCTCAACCTCAGTACGCTGTACAAGATCACCGATGTAGTGAATCGCTTCTGCTTTTAAGCAGTTAGCAGAGCGAACTGTTAGTTCAAGATCGTCTACAGGACGCAGAAGAATAGGATCGAATTCCGGCTTCTCTTCTTTCTCTTCTTTCTCTTCAGGTACACGTACATCACGTAGATCTACGAACGCATCAAGTTGTTCAGCTAAAATTGTAGCTGCACGACGAATTGCTTCCTCAGGTTCCAAAGTACCGTTCGTTTCCATATCGATAACGAGCTTGTCTAAATCAGTACGTTGCTCTACACGCGCTGCTTCTACTGCATAGGCGATTTTATCGACTGGGCTGTAAGTAGCATCAACAAGTAGGCGACCAATTGGACGCTCATCTTCTTCTGTATGGATACGAGCTGAAGACGGAACATAACCACGACCACGTTCTACTTTAATACGCATAGCGATTTCAGCATTGTCATCCGTTAGGTGACAAATAACGTGTTCTGGGTTAGCGATCTCTACATCACCATTATGGATGATGTCACCTGCAACAACAGGGCCCGAGCCTGACTTATTTAGTGTAATGAACACTTCATCTTTGCCTTCGGCAACACTTACAGCTAAACCTTTCAGGTTAAGAAGAACCTCAAGGATATCCTCTTGAACACCTTCTTTGGTGCTGTATTCGTGTAGAACGCCATCAATTTCTACTTCTGTCACAGCACAACCTGGCATAGAAGATAGAAGAATTCGGCGAAGTGCATTACCTAAAGTGTGACCAAAGCCACGCTCTAAAGGCTCAAGAGTTACTTTTGCATGTGTCGTGCTGATCTGTTCGATGTCAACAAGACGTGGCTTAAGAAATTCTGTTACAGAACCCTGCATTGTGTCCTCTCTTTTGTTTAAACTTTACTTAGAGTAAAGTTCGACGATCAAGTGTTCGTTGATGTCAGCAGATAGATCAGAACGTTCTGGGATGCGTTTAAACACACCTTCCATCTTGCCACCATCTACTTCAATCCAAGTTGGTTTTTCGCGTTGTTCAGCAACTTCTAGAGCAGCCTTAATACGTGATTGCTGTTTAGCTTTTTCACGGATAGAAACAACGTCATTCGCCGAAACTTTGAATGAAGGAACGTTAACTACTTTGCCATTTACTAAGATAGCTTTATGGCTAACTAGTTGACGTGATTCAGCGCGAGTAGCACCGAAACCCATACGGTAAACAACATTATCTAAACGACCTTCAAGAAGTTGAAGCAGGTTTGCACCTGTATTGCCTTTAAGGCGTGCAGCTTCTTTATAGTAGTTGCGGAATTGTTTTTCTAGTACGCCATACATACGACGAACTTTTTGCTTCTCACGAAGCTGAACGCCAAACTCAGATAGACGACCGCGACGAGCGCCGTGTACACCTGGTGCGTTATCAATTTTACACTTGGTATCAATCGCGCGGACACCTGACTTAAGGAATAAGTCAGTACCTTCACGACGACTAAGCTTAAGCTTAGGGCCCAAATATCTTGCCATGATCTTTCTCCAATATTCCTAGAAACGAATTAAACGCGACGTTTCTTAGGTGGACGACAACCGTTATGAGGGATCGGAGTTGCATCTACAATATTTGTAATGCGGTAACCCAATGCGTTTAAAGCACGGATAGTAGACTCACGACCAGGACCAGGGCCCTTAACCATAACTTCCAAGTTCTTTAAGCCATATTCTTTGGCTATTTCACCTGCGCGTTCAGCAGCAACCTGTGCAGCAAACGGCGTAGATTTACGAGAACCACGGAAACCTGAACCACCTGCAGTAGCCCAAGCTAGTGCGTTACCTTGACGGTCAGTAATGGTCACGATTGTGTTGTTAAAAGAAGCATGGATGTGCGCTACGCCATCTGCTACTTGCTTGCGAACGCGTTTACGCGTGCGTGTTGGTTGTTTTGCCATTGTACTCTCTACCTTATCCGATTATTTTTTGATCGGCTTGCGCGGACCTTTACGGGTGCGAGCGTTGGTTTTAGTACGCTGTCCACGTAGTGGTAGACTGCGACGATGACGAAGACCACGATAACAACCAAGGTCCATAAGACGCTTAATGTTCATCGATACTTCACGACGTAGATCACCTTCTACAGTGTATTTAGCTACACCATCACGCAGTTGATCAATCTGCTCATCTGTTAGTTCACTGATCTTAACATCTTCAGCAATACCCACTTCAGCTAAAATAGCTTGAGAACGAGTTTTACCGATGCCGTAAATCGCGGTTAAAGCGATTACTGCATGTTTTTGATCAGGAATGTTAATGCCTGCTATACGGGCCACTATTCACTCCTAGTACTTATATAAAGAATTATCCGCTGCAGAGCCCGTCGAGGATACGCAGCGGCATACTACTTCTTTTGCACGCAAAAGGTAGGCCGAGGAATATACTCGGCCTGCCTTCATATTTCAAGTAAAAATTTCTGCTAATTAGCCTTGGCGTTGTTTATGCTTTGGCTCACTGCAAATTACACGCACAACACCGTTGCGCTTGATAACTTTACAGTTACGGCAGATTTTTTTAACGGAAGCACGAACTTTCATTGCTAAACTCCGTAAATGAAATCTGAACTATAACCACTATTATTAGCGACTATAGCCTTTCAGATTTGCTTTTTTCAACACAGAATCATACTGCTGAGACATCAGATGAGTCTGTACCTGTGCCATAAAGTCCATGATTACAACCACTACAATTAGTAGTGATGTACCACCAAAATAGAACTTAACGTTCCAAGCGGTCATCATAAACTGTGGGACTAAACAAATAAAGGTAATATATAAAGCACCAACAAGCGTTAAGCGTGTCATTACTTTATCTATATATCTTGCTGTCTGTTCACCTGGGCGGATACCGGGTACGAATGCACCGGACTTCTTCAAATTATCTGCTGTTTCACGAGGGTTAAATACCATCGCAGTATAAAAGAAACAGAAGAAAATAATTGCTGTTGCATACAGTATTATATATAGAGGTTGTCCTGGGCTTAAAGCTAAAGACACATCCGTTAACCAACCAAATGTTGGACTTTCTCCATTTTGACCAAGCCATTGAGCTAGAGTCCCCGGAAAAAGAATAATACTTGAAGCAAAGATGGCAGGAATAACACCAGCCATATTTATCTTCAATGGTAAATGCGTGCTTTGAGCTGCAAATACTTTTCGACCTTGTTGACGCTTTGCATAATTAACGACAATACGACGTTGACCACGCTCCATGAAAACTACGAAATATATTACAGCGAACGCAATTACACCAATCAACAACAAAAGAAGCACGTTCAATTCACCTTGACGCGCTTGCTCAATTGTATGTCCGATTGCAGCAGGCAACCCTGCAACGATACCAGTAAAAATAATCAATGATATACCGTTACCAATTCCTCGCTCAGTAATTTGTTCACCTAACCACATCAAAAACATGGTGCCAGTTACTAAACTGATGGTAGCAATGATTGTGAACATGGTTTGATCGATAACGACCAAATTTTGGACCATATTCGGTAAACCAGTTGCAATACCAATTGCTTGGAAAGTTGCCAGCACAAGCGTGCCATAGCGTGTATATCGGCTAATCTTACGACGGCCGGCTTCACCCTCTTTCTTGAGTTCAGCTAACGCTGGATGAACTACTGTTAACAGTTGGACAACAATCGATGCCGAAATATACGGCATGATACCCAACGCTAATATAGATGCACGCGAAAGAGCACCACCAGAGAACATGTTAAACATTTCAATGATGGTACCTTTTTGCTGTTCGAACAAATCGGCAAGTACAGTCGCATCAATACCAGGAATCGGCACAAAAGAGCCAGCTCGGAATACTAAAAGTGCACCTATTACGAATAATAAACGTGACTTTAATTCACCAGTACCCTGTTTAGCAGTACTGAAATCTTGTCCTGGTTTTTTAGCCATCTGTACCTATCCTTCGAAGATTAAGCTTCGATTTTACCGCCAGCAGCTTCGATAGCAGCTTGAGCACCTTTGGTCACACGTAGACCTTTGACAGTGACAGACTTGCTAATTTCACCAGAAAGAACAACTTTAACAAATTCGATATTCTTAGTGATTACGTTAGCAGCTTTTAAGCTGTCAAGATCGATAACGTCAGCCGTTACTTTCGCTAGCTCAGCTAGACGAACTTCAGCAGTCACAAGACTCTTACGAGATGTGAAACCGAATTTTGGTAGACGTTGTTTCAAAGGCATTTGACCGCCTTCAAAACCTGGACGAACAGAGCCGCCAGAACGTGATTTTTGACCTTTGTGACCGCGGCCACCAGTTTTACCTAGTCCAGAACCGATACCACGACCTAAACGCTTCTTAGAAGGTTTAGAACCAGCAGCCGGTGATAGAGTATTCAAACGCATTCTGATTACTCCTCAACTTTAACCATATAGTAAACTTTGTTGATCATTCCGCGTACACACGGAGTATCTTCAAGTTCAACTGTATGGTTGATACGACGAAGGCCTAGACCACGCAAAGAAGCTTTATGCTTCGGTAGACGGCCGATTGAGCTTTTAGTTTGAGTTACCTTGATAGTTGCCATCGTGTTCTTACTCCGAAATAGATTCAACAGTTAGACCACGTTTAGCAGCTACCATTTCTGGTGACTTCATGCCGCTCAAACCATCAATCGTTGCACGAACGACATTGATTGGGTTTGTAGAGCCATACGCCTTTGCAAGAACGTTATGAACACCTACAACTTCAAGTACTGCACGCATTGCACCACCGGCAATGATACCTGTACCTTCTGAAGCTGGTTGCATGTAAACTTTAGAGCCTGTATGGCGACCTTTCACTGAGTGGTGAAGAGTGCCTTCATTAAGCGCGATAGTAACCATGTTACGACGTGCTTTTTCCATTGCTTTTTGAATCGCAGCTGGTACTTCACGGGCTTTACCGTAACCGAAACCAATGCGACCATTACCGTCACCAACAACAGTTAGTGCAGTAAAGCTAAAGATTCGACCACCTTTAACCGTTTTTGCAACACGGTTAACAGCGATTAACTTTTCGTTCAAATCTGAAGCTTGTTGTTCTTGTTTAGCCATCTTCCAACCCTACCTTAGAATTTCAGACCAGCTTCACGTGCAGAATCTGCAAGTGCCGCTACTCGACCGTGGTATTGGAAACCAGAACGATCGAAAGCAACATCTAAGATGCCTTTTTCGATAGCGCGCTCAGCAATAGCTTTACCTACAGCTTTAGCAGCGTCAACGTTACCAGTATTCTTAACTTGCTCACGGATCGCCTTTTCTACAGTAGAAGCAGAAGCGATAACCACAGAGCCGTTTGGTGCGATAACCTGAGCGTACACATGACGTGGAGTACGGTGTACTACTAGACGGTTTGCGCCTAGCTCGGCAATCTTACGACGTGCGCGTGTAGCACGACGGATGCGAGATGCTTTCTTATCCATAGTGTTACCTTACTTCTTCTTAGCTTCTTTAGTACGCACATTTTCATCTGCGTAACGAACACCTTTGCCTTTATAAGGCTCAGGCTCACGGTAAGAACGAATGTCTGCTGCAACTTGACCAACTTGTTGCTTATCACAACCAGTTAAAATGATCTCAGTTTGAGTTGGACATTCTGCTTTAACACCTTCTGGTAGAGCATGCTCTACAGGGTGTGAGAAGCCTAAAGTCAGGCCTACTGCATTACCTTTAATGGTAGCACGGTAACCTACACCTTTAAGAACTAGCTTCTTAGTAAAGCCTTCAGTAACACCAACAACCATATTATTCACTAGCGCACGAGCAGTACCTGCTTGAGCATTTGCTTTAAATACACCATCTTTAGGTGTAAATGTTAGGTTGTTATCTTCCTGTGAAAGAACTACAGCGTTATTTATAACGCGAGTTAATTCACCTTTAGCACCTTTGACAGTGACTTCCTGGCCGTTCAGTTTCACCTCAACGCCGGCAGGAATAGCAACTGGTGCTTTAGCAACACGAGACATAGTCTACTCCTTACGCAACGTAACAGATGATTTCACCACCAAGACCTGCTTTACGAGCAGCACGGTCAGACATCAGACCCTTGGAAGTGGACACAACAGCAACACCCAAACCACCCATCACAGTCGGTAACGTGTCTTTATTCTTATAGACGCGTAAACCAGGACGTGATACACGTTGGATTTGCTCAATTACAGGATTAGCTTGGAAGTACTTAAGTGTAACTTCTAGCACCGGTTTTACTTCGCTATCTACAGCGAAGTCAGCGATATAACCTTCAGCTTTGAGTAAAGTAGCAAGTGCAACTTTAAGCTTTGAAGAAGGCATTTTCACAGCAACTTTATTTGCTGACTGCCCGTTACGAATACGGGTCAGCATATCCGAGATCGGATCTTGCATGCTCATAAGATTTACTCCAAATGATTAAGTGGCAATTACCAGCTGGCCTTACGAAGTCCAGGAATCTCGCCTTTCATGCAAGCTTCACGAACTTTGATACGGCTCAGACCGAATTTACGTAGGAAACCGTGTGGGCGACCAGTTTGGTTGCAACGGTTGCGCTGACGTGATGCACTTGAATCACGAGGAAGAGATTGCAATTTAAGAACTGCATTCCAACGATCTTCTTCAGATGCGTTTACATCGCTGATTGTTGCTTTAAGAGCAAAACGCTTTTCAGCAAATTGCGCTACAAGCTTTGCACGTTTAGTTTCACGTGCTTTCATTGATTGTTTAGCCATAACAGTAACCCTTCACCTTATTTGCGGAATGGGAAGTTAAAGGCAGCCAGCAGAGCTCGGCCTTCTTCATCGGTACTAGCAGACGTCGTGATAGTAATATCAAGACCGCGTACACGATCGACTTTATCGTAGTCGATTTCCGGAAAGATGATTTGCTCGCGAACGCCCATGCTGTAGTTACCGCGTCCGTCAAAAGACTTAGCGCTAACACCACGGAAATCACGTACTCGTGGAAGAGCGATAGAAATCAAACGCTCAAAGAAATCCCACATACGCTCGCCACGCAAGGTTACTTTACAACCAATCGGATAGCCTTCACGAATTTTAAAACCAGCTACAGATTTGCGTGCTTTTGTAATTAATGGTTTTTGACCTGAAATGGTCGCCATATCACTAGCAGCATTCTCTAGAAGTTTCTTATCGTTTATTGCTTCACCAACGCCCATATTTAGGGTGATTTTATCAATCCTAGGGACTTGCATGACGCTTGTGTAGCTGAACTCTTTGGTCAGTTCAGCGACTACAGACGACTTGTAGTAATCATGCAGTTTCGCCATAGTAGAACTCCAAATTACTTAATTAATTCACCGTTTGATTTGAAGAAACGCACTTTAGTGCCTTCTTCCAAACGGAAACCGATACGATCCGCTTTACCAGTAGATGCGTTAAAGATTGCAACGTTAGAAGCATCAATAGCTGCTTCTTGTTCAACGATGCCACCTTGTTGACCAGTAGCCGGTTGAGGCTTTTGGTGTTTTTTAACAAGGTTGATACCTTCAACGAAAACTTTACCAGTTTCGAGAACCTTAGTTACTTTACCGCGCTTGCCTTTATCTTTACCAGCAAGAACGATTACTTCGTCATTACGACGGATTTTAGCTGCCATTTTATTGTCGCTCCTTACAGAACTTCAGGTGCTAGTGATACAATCTTCATGAATTTCGCATTACGAAGTTCACGAGTCACAGGACCAAAGATACGTGTACCGACTGGTTGCTCAGTATTGTCATTCAACAAGACACAAGCATTACGGTCGAAGCGAATGACAGAACCGTCTGGACGACGAACGCCTTTACGGGTGCGCACCACTACCGCTTTCAGGACATCACCTTTTTTAACTTTACCGCGAGGAATTGCTTCCTTAACAGTAACTTTAATGATGTCTCCGATATGTGCATAACGGCGGTGAGAGCCACCCAGAACCTTAATACACATTACTCTGCGAGCGCCGGAGTTATCCGCTGCGTCGAGTGTACTTTGCATTTGGATCATGTTAGTGCTCCGCTAAATATTAAAACTAGACCCATCACGGGTCGGGCTGCCTCTTTTACAAGGGCTGCGAATTGTACCACCGTTTCTTTTAGAAAGGTAGTCAAAAAATAAACGGCTCCAAAAAAACCTTTGGAGCCGTCTTAAAGATCTAAAAAATAACAGAAAATTAAATTTTCGCTTTTTCTAGAACTTTTACCAATGTCCAAGACTTAGTCTTAGATAGTGGGCGACACTCACAGATTTCAACTTTGTCGCCTTGGCCACATTCGTTGTTTTCATCATGTGCATGTACTTTTGTCGTACGTTTAATAAACTTCCCATAAATTGGATGTTTAATAAAACGTTCGATAGCAACAACAATAGACTTATCCATCTTGTCACTAATTACACGACCTTGAGTCGTACGAGTAGTTTCGCTCATTATGCGCCTGCCTTACTAGTCAAAACAGTCTTAACACGTGCGATATCACGGCGTACAGCTTTCAGAGTATGAGTTTGCTGAAGTTGACCAGTTGCAGCTTGCATGCGCAAGTTAAACTGTTCACGTAGCAAGTTCAATAACTCAGCGTTAAGCTCTTCAACGCTTTTTTCGCGTAGGTCTTGTGCTTTCATCACATCACCTGCTTAGTTACAAAAGTTGTTTTTATAGGCAGTTTGCGCGCCGCTAGACGGAACGCTTCACGTGCCAACTCTTCAGGTACACCACCCATCTCGTACATCACTTTACCAGGCTGGATTTGGGCAACCCAATATTCTACGTTACCCTTACCTTTACCTTGACGAACTTCAAGAGGCTTTTCTGTGATAGGTTTATCTGGGAAAACTCGGATCCAGATTTGACCTTGACGCTTAACGTGACGCGTCATAGCACGACGTGCCGCTTCGATTTGACGAGCTGTCATACGACCACGGCCTACAGCTTTAAGACCGAATTCGCCGAAGCTCACATCAGTACCTTTAGCTAGACCACGGTTACGACCAGTCATAACCTTACGGAATTTAGTACGTTTAGGTTGTAGCATCAGTCGTCTCCTTACTTACGGCTTTTACGCTGCTTCTTAGGCTTATCAGCCTTTGGCTCAACAGCGTTTGCGTCAGGCATTCCACCAAGGATTTCTCCTTTGAAGATCCAAACTTTAACACCGATCACACCGTATTGGGTGTGAGCCGAAGAAGTTGCATAATCAATGTCAGCACGTAGGGTATGTAGTGGCACACGGCCTTCACGGTACCATTCAGTACGCGCGATTTCAGCACCGCCAAGACGGCCGCTTACTTCTACTTTAATACCCTTAGCACCTAGACGCATTGCATTTTGTACTGCGCGCTTCATAGCGCGACGGAACATAACACGACGTTCTAGTTGAGACGAGATGCTATCAGCCACTAATTGACCATCTAGCTCTGGTTTGCGTACTTCTGCAATGTTAATTTGCGCCGGTACACCTGCAATTTTAGCTACAGCTGCGCGTAGCTTCTCAACGTCTTCGCCTTTTTTACCGATAACGATACCAGGGCGAGCAGTGTGAATAGTCACACGAATGCTTTTCGCTGGACGCTCGATAACGATGCGAGATAAAGACGCTTTAGACAGTTCTTTCGTTAAGAACTGACGTACCTTGAAGTCGCCGTCTAGGTTGTCAGCGAATTCTTTGGTATTAGCAAACCATGTAGCATTCCAAGGCTTAACGATGCCAAGACGAATACCATTTGGATGTACTTTCTGACCCATTTGCTTACTCTCCTAGTCTTTTAGCGATCTGCTACAACAATAGTGATGTGGCTTGAACGCTTCAAGATACGATCGGCACGGCCTTTAGCACGAGGCATAATACGCTTCATGATAGGACCCTCATCTACGAAGATTTTAGCGACATTAAGATCATCAATATCTGCACCTTCGTTGTGTTCCGCATTTGCAATCGCAGAATCAAGAACTTTCTTAATTAATTCAGCAGCTTTTTTGTTGCTGAATGTCAAAATTTCAAGAGCTTGGTCTACTGATTTACCACGGATTTGGTCTGCAACTAAGCGAGCTTTCTGAGGAGAAATGCGAGCAAAGTTATGTTTAGCAATAGCTTCCATTATTTACTCCTTACTTCTTCTTAGCTTTCTTATCTGCAGCATGGCCGCGATAGGTACGAGTTGGTGCGAATTCGCCCAGTTTGTGACCGATCATTTCATCAGTTACAAATACTGGAACGTGTTGACGACCATTATGGACAGCGATGGTCAAACCAATCATTGATGGTATGATCATTGAGCGACGGGACCAAGTCTTAATAGGCTTTTTGTCTCCGCTTTCCACCGCTTTCTCTACCTTCTTCAGCAAGTGTAGGTCAATAAAAGGACCTTTCTTGAGAGAACGTGGCATGGCGATTCCTCTTTATAGATTATTTGTTACGACGACGTACAATGTACTTGTCAGTGCGTTTGTTCTTACGGGTTTTGAAGCCTTTAGTTGGCATACCCCATGGAGAAACTGGATGACGACCGCCCGAAGTACGACCTTCACCACCACCGTGTGGGTGATCTACTGGGTTCATTACCACACCGCGAACGGTAGGACGAACACCGCGCCAGCGGTTAGCACCAGCTTTACCAAGTTCACGAAGCATGTGTTCAGAGTTACCTACTTCACCGATAGTTGCACGGCCTTCAGATAACACTTTACGCATCTCACCAGAACGTAAGCGTAAAGTTACATATGAACCGTCGCGAGCGACAAGTTGAGCATATGCACCAGCTGAACGAGCCAGCTGTGCACCTTTACCAGGCTTAAGTTCAATACAGTGAATAGTCGAACCTACTGGGATATTACGCATCGGCAGGGTATTACCTGCTTTGATTGCGGCATCAACACCAGACTGGATCGCATCACCGGCTTGAATGCCTTTAGGTGCAATGATATAACGACGTTCACCGTCTGCATACAATACTAAAGCAATGTTTGCACTACGGTTTGGATCGTATTCTAGACGTTCAACCTTTGCAGGGATCCCATCTTTGTTACGTTTAAAGTCAATCAGACGGTAATGGTGCTTATGACCACCACCAATATGACGAACTGTAATACGACCGTTATTATTACGACCACCGTTTTTAGAGTTTTTCTCTAAAAGTGGTGCGTAAGGCTTACCTTTATGAAGGTCAGCATTAACTACTTTAACAACGTGGCGACGACCAGGGGAAGTCGGCTTACACTTAACAATAGCCATTTTTAACTACTCCTGTTACTCAGCACCGCCAACGAAGTCAAGGTCTTGACCTTCTTTCAACGTCACGTACGCTTTCTTGACGTCTGAACGACGACCTTCACGAGCACCTGAACGCTTGGTCTTACCCTTAAGAACTAGGGTATTTACAGACTTAACTTCAACTTCAAATAGCTTTTCTACAGCTGCTTTAATTTCTTTTTTAGTTGCATTAATAGCAACTTTAAAAACGATAGTATTTGCTTTTTCAGCAGTCATTGTCGCTTTTTCAGAAATATGTGGAGCACGTAGAACTTTTAGTAGACGCTCTTCACTGATCATGCCAGCATCTCCTCAACTTGCTTCACTGCGTCAGCAGTAATTAGAACCTTGTCAAATGCGATTAGACTAACTGGATCAATACCAGCAACATCACGTGCATCAACTTTGTAAAGGTTACGAGCAGCTAAGAATAGATTCTCGTCTACTTCGCTAGTTACGATTAATACATCGTTTAGCTCAAGATCTTTAAGCTTAGCAACTAGGTCTTTAGTTTTTGGCGCTTCAACTGAGAAGTTATCAACAACGATTAAACGCTCTTGACGAACTAATTCAGAAAGAATGCTTTTCATAGCACCACGGTACATTTTTTTGTTAACTTTTTGGCTGTGATTTTGTGGTTTCGCAGCAAAAGTAACACCACCTGTACGCCAGATTGGGCTACGGATTGTACCAGCACGTGCACGGCCAGTACCTTTTTGACGCCATGGTTTAGCGCCGCCACCAGATACTTCAGAACGAGTCTTTTGAGCACGAGTACCTTGACGAGCACCTGCTGCATATGCAACAACTACTTGATGTACAAGAGCTTCGTTAAACTCACGTCCGAAAGTAGTCTCGGAAACAGTTAGTGCATCAGCACCTTTAACCATCAATTCCATTACTTACTCCTAGACGTTATGCTTTAATAGCTGGTTTTACGATAACGCTGCCGCCGATAGAACCCGGTACTGCACCTTTAATAAGAAGCAGATTGCGTTCAGCGTCAACACGTACGATCTCTAGGTTTTGAGTCGTTACACGCTCAGCACCCATGTGACCAGCCATTTTTTTGCCTTTAAACACGCGACCTGGAGTTTGACATTGGCCAATTGAACCCGGTGCACGGTGAGACAAAGAGTTACCGTGAGTCATATCTTGAGTACGGAAGTTCCAGCGTTTAACTACGCCTTGGAAGCCCTTACCTTTAGATGTACCAGTAACGTCTACTTTTTTGATTTCATTGAAAAGTTCTACGTTTAGCTCAGCGCCAACTTCAAACTCTTCACCGTTTTCTAAACGGAATTCCCAAAGACCGCGACCTGCTTCAACACCCGCTTTCGCAAAGTGACCAGCTTCAGGCTTAGATACACGGTTAGCTTTCTTAGCACCTGCAGTTACTTGAATAGCTGAGTAACCATCGTTTTCAAGTGTACGCACTTGAGAAACACGGTTCGCTTCAACCTCAACAACTGTTACAGGGATAGAAACGCCTTCTTCGGTAAATACGCGGGTCATACCCACTTTACGACCGACTAGACCAATCATTATCTCTTCTCCCTTAACCTAGGCTGATTTGAACATCAACGCCAGCAGCAAGATCTAAACGCATCAATGCATCAACAGTTTTATCTGTTGGCTCAACGATGTCGATCAAACGCTTGTGAGTACGAATTTCGTACTGATCACGTGCGTCTTTGTTGACGTGAGGAGAAGTAAGAACAGTGAAACGCTCTTTACGAGTAGGCAGTGGAATAGGACCACGAACCTGTGCGCCGGTGCGCTTTGCTGTTTCAACGATTTCCGCTGTAGACTGATCGATTAAACGATAATCGAAAGCCTTAAGACGGATACGAATACGTTGGTTCTGCATGAGACAGAGCTCCAATTAATTAATTACACAAACAATATCGCCACTCAACTGCGTAAGTTCGCAGGAATGTCGATTGATTTATGTGAAACCGTAGTGCCCTTATTGGGTACATTGTCAGTTAAAATTGATCAGCAACTATGAATAGATAACTAATTTTATTAACTGCGAACATAAGCTGAGTATACATTATGGCTAATCACCGAATAATCTCTATAAGATTAAGAGTGTTAACACGAATCCTCGCTGCTCATTGGTTCACAACTGGCTTAACCAGTGCGGTGCATTATACAGAACGAAAGAATGGATGCAAGGGTGGGATGAAAATTAATCGGCTATACGGAATGCGGAGAATATTTTATTTTTTAGATCTAAAAAAGGGAAGCCTAAGCTCCCCTCTTTTTTGTACTAACGGTTGTTAATCTTGTTTATTAAAAGCATCAGCAATTAAGCG
>NZ_VHKO01000129.1 GCF_015223435.1 Vibrio hibernica | reverse complement strand
AGGCGATCAGAGCAATGAGTAATCACTTATTGTAGCGTTTAAAGCATGACCGACTCTTTTCTCCAACATTTTGAAGCCATTGAAGACCCACGTATTGACCGATGCAAACGACATGAGCTTCTCGATATTATCCTTTTAGCCGTCAGTGCTGTTCTATCAGGAGCCGAAGGCTGGGAGCAAATTGAAGATTTTGGCATTCATCGTCTAGATTGGCTTCGACGTTATCGTCCCTTTGAATATGGTATTCCACGCCATGATACCATCGCTCGCGTTATATGCCGTCTTAAGCCAGAAGAAATAGAGACAGCGTTTCAGCGCTGGATGAGCTGTCTTATTGAGTCTACAGGGAGTGATGTTATTGCCATTGATGGCAAAACAGCTCGACGCTCTTTTGATACGCGCGACAGGCGAAATCCACTCCATGCGGTCAGCGCTTGGAGTTGTCAACATCAGCTCGTTCTCGGGCAAGTCGCGGTTGATGAGAAGAGCAATGAGATATCGGCTATCCCAAGGTTACTCACATTACTTGATATTGAGAACTGTATCATCACGCTAGACGCTATGGGGTGTCAAAAAGACATTGCGAAGCAGATTGTTAAAGGTAAAGCGGATTACGTATTGGCCTTAAAAGGCAATCACTCAGGAATGAAGGCAGAGCTTGAAGCTTGGTGGCACAAATCAATGCGAGAAGGTACAACGCCTGAAACATATGACGAGTTCAGCGACGTAAGTGCAGGTCATGGACGCATTGAAACTCGTCATTGTGCGCAGTTAATCATTGATAGAAGCTGGTTAGACAAAGGTTTTCGTTGGGATGGCTTGCAGAGTGTAATCAAAGTAACCGCCACAGTTGAAGAAAAATTAAGTGGTAAAAAATCGGAAGAAACTCGATGGTATATCAGTTCATTAGCCCTCAACGCGCAACAAGCATTGGATGCAGTAAGAAGCCACTGGCAGGTAGAAAGTATGCATTGGATGTTAGATGTAACGTTTAGAGAAGATGAGTCACGCATCCGCAGAGGCACAGGAGCTTTAGCTTTCAATGTCCTGAGGAAAATCGCACTAAGCCTTTTTAAACAAGACACAAGTAAAAACATCAGCATGGTAAGAAAGAAGAAGATAGCGGCTCTTGATGATGAGTACCGCTCGGTTCTTTTAAAATCTGGAATTAAAATGCTCTAGCCGTG
>NZ_VHKO01000128.1 GCF_015223435.1 Vibrio hibernica | reverse complement strand
GGCCACAGTCTATCGAATTCATGGTACATCAGCATTTAAATCACTTAATTATGTCAATACCGCTGATTTTAAATTATCTGTACTAAAATTAATGTGGAAAAATAATTGGTCGATTACTCATGCTAGTGCTGTATTCAATTTCTCATCTACTGGGACTATCTCTGTTTGGTTAAAGCATTATAATCAGTCAGGTATTCAAGGCTTACATTCCCGACCCAAAGGCAGATCCTCTATGAAATCTCAATTAAATAAACGACCGACTAAATCTGATGAAGACATGTCTTTAGATGAATTGAGAGAGGAACTGGCTTACCTGAGAGCGGAGAATGCTGTTCTAAAAAAGTTAGAGGAGCTGGACAAGTTAAAACGTCAAGCAGCAAAGAAAAAGCGTTGACTGTTCAAGCTCTAAAACACCAGCATAAAATCCAACACTTATTGCAATCCATTGGATTGCCTAAAAGCGTGTATTACTACCAATGCAAGGCATTGAAGTCTCCTGAGCCTTATGCAACCGAGATGGCGAGTATTGAAAAGATATTCCACAAACATAAAGGTCGTTATGGTTATCGACGTATTCGCTATGCTTTGCATAGAGACGGTATTCACTTAAACCATAAAACGGTCCAGCGTTTAATGGCAAAGCTAGGGCTAAAATCGACCGTAAGACCAAAGAAATATCGTTCTTACAAAGGTGATGTGGGACGTATTGCACCGAATATCCTTAAGCGAGATTTTGTCTCAACCAAGCCAAATCAAAAGTGGGCGACGGATGTAACTGAATTTAAGGTGGCGGGAGAGAAAGTATATTTATCTCCTATTATCGATTTATTCAATCAGGAAGTGATTAGTCATACTGTCGCGACTTCGCCTAAATTACATCTCGTAACCGAGATGCTAGAGAAAGCGACGAGTAAATTAGGAAAAACATCATCATTGACTCTACATAGCGACCAAGGGTGGCAATATCAGCATAATATTTATCGTAATCAACTGAAAGAAAAAGGAATTAAGCAAAGTATGTCGAGAAAGGGGAATTGTCTTGATAATGCTGTAGCGGAAAACTTTTTTGCTCTTTTAAAAACAGAAATGTACCACGGTTACCACTTTGACAGCGTAGAGCAACTTATGGCGAGCATTGATGAGTATATTGATTACTACAACAACGCTCGAATTAAGGTTAAATTAAAAGGCCTGAC
>NZ_VHKO01000127.1 GCF_015223435.1 Vibrio hibernica | reverse complement strand
ACCACTTGTATCTTGAAGTTTTGGATGATTAGCTATCCTCCAAGCTCTAAAATCAGTGAGGATGTTTGACCACGTAATGTTTAACATTGAGCTGTAGATTATCCCCTGATTTTACTTTCTCTAATACTGGATGGTATCCGAGCGCTTAGTTATTAACTAATGATGCTGTATGCACAAGTGGAGTCGTTGATATGAGAGTAAATGTTGGAATTGATGTAAGCAAAGATTCTTTAGATTTCTGTTTATTATTAAATCAAACCAAGAGCGGTCGAAAATTTAGGAATTTTAAAAATCGAAAAATCGATTATGCAACCATCAATGATTGGTTGTTAAAGCAAGCTAAATGCCAACCCAACGAAATCGTGATAACGATGGAATCTACAGGCGTTTATCATGAAGCAATCGCTTTATATTTACACACGTCTGGTTTTCAAATCATAATTTCAAATCCTGGCAAAGCGAAGAAATTCTCTCAGTCGCTAGGGTTAATTCATAAAACAGATAAATCAGATTCATATATGCTCGCAAGATATGGTAATGCTCAATATGAGCATGCTCCTTTGTGGAAACCAGATGCCGATAATGTTAGGTCAATCAAAGCGTTAGTTCGTAGGCTATCAGCGTTGGAAAAAGATCGTTTGAGAGAAAGCAATCGGCTGGAAGCTTACACAATCAGTGATTCTCATAAGCGAGTTCTGTTATCAATCAAACGAATTATCCACATTTTAGATGATGAAATTAAGGACATTGAACGTGAAATTGATGACCTCATTTCTGCTTGTCCTGTCATGAGTAAAAATCATGATTTACTTATGAGTGTTGTAGGTATCGGAAAGGTAATGTCGAGAGAACTGGTGTATTTATTTTCAGCTAAGAATTTCTCGACAGCCAAACAAGCAGCTGCATTTGTAGGCCTTACGCCAAGGCTAAATGAATCAGGATCATTTAAAGGTAGAACCACATTGAGTAAAATTGGCCCATCACGAATTAGATCCAAAATATTCTTGGCCGCAGTTAGCGCTGGTAAATACAATCCCGATATCAAAGCACAAAAAAAGAGGCTATTAGCCGCTGGTAAAACAAAAATGCAAGCGTTATGTGCTGCTATGAGAAAGCTAATTCAAATATGCTTTGGGGTTATAAAAAATCAGACAAGATATCAGTCTGAATTAACCTTAAATTAAGTTTGTTATCGCTTCTGAGAGATGGTATCTAC
>NZ_VHKO01000126.1 GCF_015223435.1 Vibrio hibernica | reverse complement strand
GAAAAAATGGACTTCTTCCAAAGTCGATCAATCTTGAAAAACTTACTGAAATTATTGAAAAGATGAGATCACCATTCTTTGATCATCTTCAAATCGAACAAAAAACCATATCTTTTAAATTGTCTGATCTCTATGAAAAATCAACATTGAAGCGTGGATTTACAAAAATTGATCTGAAAGAATTTAAGAAACAGAGAGATTTAAGAACTACTAAATTATCTATTCTCACAACCGCAAAACCCAATGGATATCTATCTTTAAACTACTTGTTAAAGGCTTTGAATATCAACAAAAAAATATCAAGAAGTGAACAGATAAGAGAGATAAAACGAGCATTCAACAAGTTAAAAAATATTAAATATGTTTATAAATACCCTGCAAACCCTAATGCTGAACAGTTAGCCGAGCATTACAAGTTTCATTATAAAACTGTTGATAGATCTTGATTATTTGTTAATCTAAAAAGGATTTTTAGTTCAACGGATTGAGCTTTTTTCATCACTCCAACTCATAAAGTAGGCGTGAAAAATGAAAAAGAAAGAAAAATCACTAACAATGACACATCATCTTCTCTTGGCTCAATTTAGTCATAGACTGTTAATACCGATTGAAGAAATTGCAGAAAATTACTTGGGAATGGCGGTCGCTACTGCAAGGAGAAAGGCTAATGCTTATGCTTTACCCTTTCCCACTATACGCATAGGTGATAACCAACGATCACCAATGATGGTTCACATAGATGATCTTGTTAGATATATTGATAAGCAAAAGAAAGAAGCCGAAATGCTATGGATGGAGTTTCAGGTTGCTTAGTCTTATCGTTAAAAAAGCCACTAATCTTAAAAAGGTTAGGGCTTTTTTTTCGACTTAAAGATAGTAGTTCAGTAAATAAGCAATTTTAATCATCTTTTTCTGGTTCTGATTTGATTGAATCATCATTTTTTTTACCGCCATACCGATAAATACCGAAAATAGCGGAGGTAATACCAAGAGCTATGATTGACATTAATATTGGGCTATTGTGACCTATTCGACTAACAAGACCTAAGAGTAATAGTAAGATCCATATCAATATTACTTTAATGAATATTCTTATTCCCTTTGACATCTATCTTCCTTCCATTTATTCCCTAAAATGCTGATTATCAGCCTATAATCACATTCTAATACATAAATTTTGCATATTCAATAGTTGACTGTTGATATCTGAAACTCGCCC
>NZ_VHKO01000125.1 GCF_015223435.1 Vibrio hibernica | reverse complement strand
AAGCCAAAACGGTTTACATAAATAGGAGAATAACGATACAGTCTTGTATTAGTTGAAATCCATAGCGTTTGAGATGCATCGACGCTCAAATGGGTGATAGGATTATCGAGTAAACTAGGAGTAAGACTTACTGGACGACTTTGGTAGGTAACAGGATCAATCCGCCATAATTGATTCTTACTCGAGATCCAATACTCACCTTTCAAAGAAACGATATTCCGAATATCACCATCCATGATTTTTTCAACTTGGGGGGTGTTATATTGACTATTCTCCGAAAAATGCACCCGATATAGCCCAGTTGTTGTCGCAAGCCAACTGTCCCCTTCATTATTAAGTAGCATGTCATTAATTTTGCCCACTGGAACTTGATTCATCGCACTACCAAATCGGGCACGCTTAAACCGATGACTACGCAGTGAGTAGTAGCTCACTCCCCGCGCAGTAGCAATCCAAACTCCATCATGAGTATCCAGTGCTATATCAAAAATTTGGTTACTGGCGAGTGAATAATCATCTTGATAATTCGCACTGATCTTTGAAACATACTTTTGCTTCAAATTATAAATTAACAGACTATTTTTAGTACCAATCCAATAATCGGTAGCGGTTATTGCTACGCTCACAACACCGTCACTCTTAAGCCTATGGAGTAATCTCCAATCAGCAGCATTTATGATATCTAAGCCTCTATCAGTCGCCACCAAAATACGCTCTCGGCCTTGATCATAATACAGCTGATACACAGTGGAATGTTGATTAAAGGCTAGTCGTTTTACGCCATTAGGACTGAATGAGAATATCGCACTTTTAGTGGCAACAACCCATTGGCCGTGAACAAAGATCGCTGATTTAATCTGGGTGTCTTCATTGATAGAACCCTGCGTGATTTGACTGGTAGGAATAGAAGATACTCTCGACGTCTCGAGATCATAACTATGGAAATAATGTGAAGAAAACGTCCAAATATGTCGATTGGAATAACCAACATTTTTAAATGATTCCGTGTTAACCAAGTTTAATATCACCTCACGTTTTCCTGAAGGTGACATACGAAATAATTTATTACCTTGAGAGAACCAAAAATCACCTTCTGCATAAGTAAGGTTTTCAGTACTAATACCAAAATTATTTTCAGCTTTTTTAAGTACATGCTGCCCATCGTAAAAATAAATATTATTACGGACATCCTGAATCCAAAAACCACCATTTTCATTCATGAACAACTTTTTAG
>NZ_VHKO01000124.1 GCF_015223435.1 Vibrio hibernica | reverse complement strand
CTGCTTTGCATTGTCAAAATGGTAACCGTGGTACATTTCTGTTTTTAAAAGGGCGAAAAAGTTTTCCGCTACAGCATTATCAAGACAATTTCCCTTTCTCGACATACTTTGCTTAATCCCTTTTTCCTTCAGTTGATTACGATATCCTTGATGTTGATATTGCCACCCTTGATCGCTATGTAGAATCAGTGATGATGCTTGACCTAATTTCATCGTAGCTTCCTCTAACATCTCGGTGACGATAGGCAATTTAGGTGAGGTCGCGACAGTATGACTAATCACTTCTTGGTTGAATAAATCGATAATAGGAGATAAATACACTTTCTCACCCGCCACCTTAAACTCAGTCACATCCGTCGCCCATTTTTCATTTGGCTTAGTCGCGACAAAATCTCGCTTAATAATATTCGGTGCGATACGTCCAATAGCACCTTTATGAGAACGATATTTCTTTGGTCTTACGGTCGATTTTAGTCCTAGTTTTGCCATTAAACGCTGGACCGTTTTATGGTTTAAATAGATACCTTCTCTATGCAAAGCATAGCGAATACGTCGATAACCATAGCGACCTTTATGTTGATGAAATATCCTTTCAATACTCCTCATCTCGCTAGCGTAAGGTTCCGGAGACTTCAAAGCTTTGCATTGATAGTAATACACACTTTTAGGCAATCCTATGGATTGCAGCAAGTGTTGAATTTTATGTTTGTGTTTTAGAGCTTGAACAGTCAACGCTTTTTCTTTGTTGCTTGACGTTTTAACCTGTCCAGCTCCTCTAACTTTTTTAGAACAGCATTCTCCGCCCTCAAATAAACCAGCTCTTCTTTTAATTCATCTAAAGACATTTCTTCATCAGATTTAGTCGGTCGTTTATTGGATTGAGATTTCATAGAGGGTCTACCTTTGGGTCGGGAATGTAAGCCTTGAATACCTGACTGATTATAATATTTTAACCAAACAGAGATAGTCCCAGGTGATGATAAATTGAAGGCAGCACTAGTCTGTCTAATAGACCAATTATTTTCCCACATTGATTTTAATACGGATAATTTAAAATCAACCTTATTATTATAATGAAGCGGTAAAAATGAAGATGTGCCATGGATTAGATAGACTGAAGCCCAGTATCGGATTTGCTTAGAATCAATAGAGAACTCTTTGGCAAGAGTTCCAGAAGATTCTCCGTCAAGACAGCGTTGTGCGATGCAGAGTTTTAATTCTCTGGTGTATTTAGACATAAATACCCCCCAATGTTGATTGTCCAACTATTGGGGGTCAGTTCA